>DJRP01000024.1 GCA_002437815.1 Collinsella sp. UBA6357
AGGGCAACTTCCGTCGCTCCCGCGCCTGCAGCGAGAACATCGTCCCCAACACCACCGGTGCCGCCAAGGCTATCGGCCTGGTTCTCCCCGAGCTCAACGGTAAACTCATCGGTGCCGCCCAGCGCGTTCCTACGCCGACCGGCTCCCTCACCAACCTCTACGCCGTCGTTGACAAGAAGGTCACCGTCGACGAGGTCAACGCTGCTATGAAGGCTTATGCCGAGACCATCCCCGAGACCTTCGCCTACAACGAGGATCAGATCGTCTCCCGCGACATCGTCGGCGAGACCCACGGCTCCATCTTCGACGCCACTCAGACCATGTGCTCTGACCTCGGCAACGGCCAGACCCTCGTCCAGGTTACCTCTTGGTACGACAACGAGAACTCCTACACCTCTCAGATGGTCCGTACCATCAAGTACTTCGAGAAGTTCGTTGCTTAAGTCCAACTTCAGCGAATAGCTCGTTGAGCGTCTAAAGAAGGGCGCGGCCTTATAGGGCTTACACCCTAGGGTCGCGCCCTTTTTATAGGAAATCGTCTGCCTGAATGGGAGGCAGACACGTACGAAAGGTAGAAGCAACATGGCCTTTACCAAGAAGACCGTCCGCGACATCGATGTCGACGGCAAGCGCGTCCTTGTTCGCGTTGACTTCAACGTGCCAATCAAGGACGGCGTCGTGGGCGACACCACCCGTATCAAGGCGGCTCTCCCCACCATTAACTATCTCGTCGAGCATAACGCCCGCGTTATCCTCATGAGCCACCTCGGCCGTCCCGAGGGTACCGGCTTCCAGCCCGAGCTCTCCCTCGAGCCCGTCGCCAAGAAGCTTGCCGAGCTTTCCGGTCTCGATGTGTCCTTCGTGGCCGACACCTACGGCGAGAAGGCCGCCGAGGCCGTCGCCGCTGTCGAGCCGGGCAAGGTTCTCGTTCTCGAGAACGTCCGCTTCGACAAGCGTGAGAAGAAGAACGATCCCGAGATCGCCAAGACCCTTGCCTCTTACGGCGATGTCTTCGTTCTCGACGCGTTCGGTACTGCCCACCGTTCGCAGGGTTCCGTTGTTGGCCCCGCTGCCTATCTGCCCGCCGTCGCCGGCTTCCTGCTTGAGAAGGAGGTCGACACGCTGACCGGCATCTTCGCCGATCCCGAGCGTCCGTTCGTCGCTATCGTCGGCGGCTCCAAGGTCTCCTCTAAGATCGGTGTCCTCGATCACCTGATCGATTCCGCCGACACCCTGATCATCGGCGGTGGCATGGCCTATACCTTCTTCCTGGCCAAGGGCTACAAGACCGTCGGTACCTCCCTCAAAGAGGAGGATTGGGTCGAGCGCGCAGCAGAGATGCTCAAGAAGGCCGAGGACAAGGGTGTCAAGATCCTGCTCCCGATCGACAACGTCGTAGCCGATCACTTTGGTGAGGATGCTCAGGGCGAGGTCGTCGCTTCTGACTCCATCCCCGAGGACCGCATGGGTATGGACATCGGCCCCAAGACCGAGGCCCTCTATGCCGAGGCCATCAAGGGCGCCAAGACCGTCTTTTGGAACGGTCCTATGGGCGTCTTCGAGTTCGACAACTTCGCTCACGGCACCCAGGCTGTCGCCGAGGCCGTTGCCGAGGCCGACTGCACCTCGATCATCGGCGGCGGCGATTCCGTCGCTGCCGTCAACAAGTTCGACCTGGCCGACAAGATGAGCTGGATCTCCACCGGCGGTGGCGCTTCCATGGAGCTCGTCGAGGGTAAGGCTCTGCCCGGAGTGGAGGCGCTTCTCGATGCCTAATCGCACCCTTCTCATTGCTGGTAACTGGAAGATGAACAACAACGTCGCCGATGCCGCCAAGCTCGCTGACGAGCTGGCTCAGGCCCTGCCTGAGGTCCCGGCCGGCGTCGAGGTGCTCGTCTGCCCGCCGACCATCGACATCACGACCGTTCACAGCCGTATCCAGGCTGCTCCTATCGCCCTCGGTGCACAGAACGTGTACTGGGAGGCCAAGGGCGCCTATACCGGTGAGTCTTCTTGCGACATGCTCAAGTCCGCTGGCTGCACCTACTGCATCATCGGCCACTCCGAGCGTCGCGATTACTTCCACGAGACCGATGAGGACCAGAACAAGAAGGCCAAGGCGCTCGTTGCCGCCGGACTGGTTCCGGTCTTCTGCTGCGGCGAGTCCCTTGAGGTTCGCGAGGCCGGCACCTATGTCGAGCACGTCGTGAGCCAGGTCAAGGCTGGTCTCGAGGGTCTCGAGATCACCTGCCCGAAGCAGATTGTCGTCGCCTATGAGCCCATCTGGGCCATCGGCACCGGCAAGACCGCTACCGCCGAGGACGCCCAGGAGGTCTGCGGTGCCATCCGCGAGACCCTTAAGGAGATGTTTGGCGAGGAGCTCGCCAACGGCATCCGTGTACTCTATGGCGGTTCCGCTAAGCCCGGTAACATCGCCGAGCTTGTGGCCAAGCCCGACGTCGATGGCGCCCTCGTCGGCGGCGCTTCGCTCAAGGCTGCCGATTTCGCCTCGATGGTCGTTAAGGCAGGCGAGTAGGACACATGGCAAACCGTCATCTTCCTGCAATCCTGATCATCATGGACGGTTGCGGCCTGGCTCCGGCCGACGGCGAGAACGCTGTCGCCGCCGCCAAGACCCCCTTCCTTGACGGCCTGTACGAGAAGTATCCGCACACCACGCTCGGCGCTTCGGGCGAGGATGTGGGTCTTCCCGACGGCCAGATGGGTAACTCCGAGGTGGGCCACCTGAATATCGGTGCCGGTCGCATCGTGTTCCAGGAGCTTTCGCGCATCAACAACGCCATCAAGGATGGCTCTATCGCCGAGAACGAGGTTTTCGTCAAGGCGATGGACGATGTCAAGGCATCGGGTAAAACCCTGCACCTCATGGGTCTTATGAGCCCGGGTGGCGTCCATTCGCACATGAATCACGTTGAGGCGCTCGTCAAGATGGCCGCCGAGCGCGGTGTCAAGACGGTGCGCGTCCACGCTTTCATGGACGGTCGCGATGTCGACCCGCAGTCCGGTGCCGGCTATATGAGTGAATTCTGCGCTTATCTGGCTAAGATCTCCGAGGAGACCGGCTGTGACGCTCGCGTCGCCACCGTCTCCGGCCGTTATTGGGCCATGGACCGTGACAATCGTTGGGAGCGCATCCAGCGCGCCTATGATGTCATGGTCAACGCTGCCGATTCCGATACCGATCCGGTTGCCGGTATCAAGGCCTACTACGAGAAGGATCCGCGTGGCGACGAGTTCGTAGAGCCCTTCGCTGCCCATAACGAGGGCATCCACGAGGGCGACGCGGCCATCTTCTTCAACTTCCGTCCCGATCGCGCCCGTCAGATGACGCGCGTGTTCACGGACAAGGAGTTCGACGGCTTCGAGCGTGAGCAGATTAAACTCTCGCACTTTGTCACGATGACCGAGTACGACCCGACGTTCGATGTCGAGGTCGCCTTCCCCAAGACGTTCCCCAAGAACGTCCTGGCCGACGTTATCTCCGCCAACGGCCTCAAGCAGCTCCACACCGCCGAGACCGAGAAGTACGCCCATGTGACGTTCTTCCTCAACGGCGGTATCGAGGAGCCCAAGGCCGGGGAGGAGCGTGTGCTCGTCGCGTCGCCGAAGGTTGCCACGTACGATCTCCAGCCTGAGATGAGCGCGCCCGAGGTCACCGAGAAGCTCGTCGCTGCGATCAATGAGGACCGCGCCGACTTCTATATCGTTAACTTTGCTAACTGCGATATGGTCGGTCACACCGGCGTCTTCGATGCTGCCGTCAAGGCCGTCGAGGCCGTGGACACCGCCCTTTCCAAGGTGGTTCCCGCGATTCTCGCCAAGGGTGGTTTTGCCCTTATCACCGCCGATCACGGCAATGCGGACCATATGTTCGACGTTGCTGCCGACGGTTCCAAGCATCCGTTTACGGCGCATACAACGAACCGTGTTCCCTTCATCATCGTCGATGAGAAGGCTAAGCTCACCGGTATCGAGGACGGACGTCTTTCCGATATCGCCCCGACCATGCTTACCATGGCCGGTCTTGAGCCTTCCGCCGAGATGACGGGTCGCGTCCTCGCCAGCGAGGAGTAGTTTCCCCGTTCGCATGGTTTTGTGAGGACCGTCCGGCTTGTCCGGGCGGTCCTTTTTTCTGACGTTTCTGCCTGTTGGGTTATCGATGGGGCGGTGGTCGCAGGGGAATGTGGTACAGTACGGGAGTTTTGATTTGTTGTAGGTAAGGAGTATCCCTATGGGTCCGCTTCAGATTTTGTTGTTCGTTGTGTGGGCTGTTTCCGCCGTCGCGCTGACGATTCTCGTTCTCATGCATTCGGGTAAGGGGACGGGCGTTTCAGACATGATTGCCAGCACGTTGTATAACTCGAGTTCAGCTACGGGCGTCATGGAGCAGAATCTCGATCGTCTTACAGTCATCATGGCCGTTGTGTTTGCCGTCTGCGTCGTGCTCTGCATGTTCTTCTTCCCGCAGGGCATCGTCGGTTACTAGACCGATATTTCTCGTAGCATGGGTATGAAGGCTTCGCGTTGCGAAGCCTTTTTTGTTACATATTGGAAATATTCAACCGCAAATTACCATATACTCCGCTTCGCTAAAGAATTTCTCGACCGTTGACCGGAATCAGGGGCCTTTTATGCATAAAATACGCTACTGTATTGAGAAACGTGGACTCGTTGTGCAAAGAACAGCCAACACAGCGGGATGCGTTTTTGAGGGGGAAGAAGGACGGTCTCGACGGTGAAGTCCGATCGACCCCGATTATCCTGACTATCAAGGAGGATGGCATGGCTGATTCCAAGTTCCACCAGCCCGTTATGGGTCGTCGCGCATTCATCGGCGGCTCCCTTGCGGCGAGCTCCATGGCGTTTCTTGCCGCGTGCGGCAAGAAGGGCGGCGACTCCGCTGGCGACGGCAAGACGCTCAATTTCTATATCAACAACCCGGTCTGCATCGACCCCTACAACGTCCAGGAGGACCAGGGCACCCAGGTCGAGTTCCAGCTGTTCGATTCGTTGACCAGCTATGATTACGACAAGAAGGAGATCGTGGGCCTTGCTGCCGAGTCCTTCGAGGCCAACGACGATGCCACCGAGTTCACCTTCAAGCTCAAGAAGGCTACGTTCCACAACGGCGAGAAGGTCACTTCCAAGTCCTTCAAGCGCGGTTGGGAGCGCGTCGTGAACCCCAAGAGTGCCGTAGCTACCGCTTACACGCCCTCCGAGGTTTCTTATCACCTGTCTCTTGTCGAGGGCTACGATGCCCTGCAGAACGGTGACACCGACGAGCTTTCCGGTCTTTCGTGCCCCGATGACGAGACCTTCGTCGTGAAGCTTTCCGCTCCGTACGCCGACTTCGCTTACGTTGCTTCCCACCCAGCCCTGGCCCCCGTGCCCGAGGCCGCCGAGAAGGACGCCAAGAACTATTACCTCGCACCGATCGGTAACGGCCCCTTCCAGATGGATGGCAAGTGGGAGGACGGTCAGTCGATCGACCTTAAGAAGTACGACGATTACTATGGCGACGACAAGGCCAAGGTCGACGGCATCCACTTCAACATCCAGAAGGACGTGGAGACTGCCTACAAGGAGTTCCAGGCCGGCAACCTCGACATCTGCGACGTTCCCGTCGCTCAGATCGATGCCGCCAAGAAGGATCTCGGTGAGTCCGAGGACGGCTACCACATGAAGGACGGCCAGCACATGCTGCTCGGCTCCGAGCCTTCCACCTATTACCTTACCTGCAACAACAACAAGGAGCCCTTTAACAACGCTGACTTCCGTAAGGGCATTTCGCTCGCTATCAACCGCGAGGCCATCTGCAAGTCCATCTTCAAGGGTACTCGCACCCCGGCCGACGGTATCGTGCCTCCGGGCATCGACGGCTACAAAGAGGGCGCCTGGGAGTTCTCCAAGTATGACGTCGACGCCGCCAAGGAGTATCTGGACAAGGCCGGCTATCCCGCCAACGACAAGGGCGACCGCGGCCTGACGATCACCCTGTCCTACAACCAGGATGGCGGCCACAAGGAGATCATGGAGTCGATCATCGGTGACCTCGAGAAGGTCGGCGTCACGGTCGAGTCCGATACCCCCGAGTGGAAGGCTGTTCTCCAGAAGTACACCGATGGCGACTATCAGTTTGGTCGTCTGGGCTGGATCGCCGACTACCCGATCATGGACAACTTCCTGTACCCGCTGTTCCATAGCGATTCGCTCGGTGGCGACAACCGTTCCGGTTACAGCAACGCCGATGTTGACAATATGATCAACGAGGCCCGCGCCACGGTCGACGACAAGGAGCGTATCACCAAGATGCAGGAGGCCGACGCCAAGATCGCTGCAGACATGCCGGTTATCCCCATCATGTTCTACACCCACACCTGCGCAGGTTCCGACCGCATCAAGTCCTTCTATTTGGACGCCCAGAAGCACGCTTACCTCAATCAGGCCGAGCTTGCGTAAATCTGGTGACAAATTATCAGGTAGCTAACTTTTTGAGTTACACTTAAGAGTTAGTAGTAACGGGATGTCAGTCTTTTGCGCCTGGCATCCCGTTTAAGTTGTGTCCCTACGATAGGGGAGTGGTATGGGAAAGTACATCCTCAAACGTGTACTGCAGTTCATCCCGGTTTTCTTGGGCGTCACGCTCATCCTGTTTGCGCTGCAGAACATCGTTCCGGGCGACCCGATCAAGCTGATCGCGGGCGACAAAGCTCTCGACCCTGCGGTCGAGATGCAGCTTCGCATCAAGTATCATCTGGTCAAGGTCGACGACAAGGGCGAAGCCGTCCTCGACGAAGACGGCAACCCTGTGCAGGAATCGCTGGTAACGCGCTACTGCATCTACATCAACGACCTGCTTCACGGCGATCTGGGAACCTCGTATTCCCGTAAGCTCCCGGTGACGGATATCTTCGCGCAAAAATATCCGTACACCATCAAGCTCGCATGCTGTGCGATCGTCCTCGAGGCGATTATGGGCATCGGCGCGGGCATCATCTCAGCCATCAAGCGCTATTCCATTTGGGATACGCTCGTGACGTTGACCACTTCGGTCTTCGTTTCCGTGCCGGCCTTCTGGCTCGGCATGCTGCTTCAGCTCTTCTTTGGCGTGTATCTTAAATGCATGCCCATTTCCGGCGCCGGTGGTGCGTCCTCGCAGTATCAGGACTGGATGCACTATGTGCTTCCCGCCATCACGCTAGCTTCCGTGTCGACGGCCTACACGGCGCGCATCATGCGCTCGCAGCTGCTCGACGTTATGAATCAGGATTACATTCGCACGGCAAAGGCCAAGGGTCTTTCCAACCGTTCGATCATTATCCATCATGCTCTCAAGAACGCGCTTATCCCCGTTGTCACTTACATCGGTGTCGATTTCGGCGCGATGCTCTCCGGCGCCATCCTGACCGAGACGGTCTTCAATTGGCCCGGTGTCGGCTATGAGATCTATCGCGCGATCAGCCAGCGCGACTGGCCCATCGTCATGGGCGGCGTCACGCTCGTCGTCGTGGTTGTCATGGTCGTGAACCTCATCGTCGATATCAGCTACGCGTTCCTCGATCCTCGCATCCGTCTTGGCGGATCCAGCGAGAAGGCGTAGGGGGAGAGTAATGGAATACAAGAAATATGCAACCAAGGGGCATGACGCCGCCGCGAAGCCTGCGGTCAACGCGTCCGCCCCTGCGCAGACGCGCACCCTTTGGGGCGACGCCCTCAAGCGTCTTCGCAAGAACAAGCTTGCCGTTCTCGGCATCTGCTGGATCATCTTCGTCGTCCTCGTCGCTCTGACCGCGGATCTGTGGGCCAAGCAATGGCTCGGTTCACCGACGGCTGCCGACTCGACCAAGATGGCGTCCCAAGCTCTGCTCGCCCCGTGTGCCGAGCATCCTTTTGGTACCGACTCGCTCGGTCGCGACATTCTTGTCCGCGTTATCTACGGCGCACGCGCTTCGCTTTCCGTCGGTATCATGGCGACCGCCATCTCAACGGCCATCGGTCTGGTCATGGGCGCCCTCGCCGGCTTCTACGGTGGCATCTGGGACACGATCATCATGCGTTTCGCTGACATCTTCCTGGCGTTCCCGTACGTGTTGTTCGTCGTCGCAATGATCGCTGTTATCGGTCGTTCGCTCACCAATGTCTTCATCGCCGTCGGTATTCTCGGCTGGCCTTCGATCGCACGCGTCTTCCGTTCGGCGATCCTTACGGTCAAGGAGAATGATTATGTCGATGCCGCTCGTGCCATGGGTGCTTCTGACTTCCGTATCATCGTTCGCCACATCCTGCCGAACTCCGTCGCCTCCATCGTCGTCTACGCCACGATGAACATCGGTGGCGCCATCCTGACCGAGTCCGCCCTTTCCTACCTGGGCATGGGTGTCGTTCCGCCGACGCCCTCCTGGGGATCGATGATCCAGGACGGTCAGACCTACCTCATGAACGCCCCTTGGATGATGATCATGCCCGGCCTGGCGATCCTCTCCACCGTTCTTGCGTTCACTCTGTTGGGCGACGGCCTGCGCGACGCCCTCGACGTCAAGATGAAGGATGCGTAATCGAATGGCTAAGAAACAAGACACCAACTACGTGGACCTTAAGACCAAGCCGATCCCCGAGGGCCATCACCTGCTCGAGGTCGACGACCTCAAGATGTACTTCCATACCGAGGATGGCGTCGTTCATGCCGTCGACGGTGTGTCCTACACCCTTGACCGTGGAGAGACGCTTGGTATCGTCGGTGAGTCCGGCTCCGGTAAGTCTGTGACGGCCATGACCATCATGGGGCTCATCTCCATGCCTCCAGGGCAGATTCATGGCGGTAAAGTTCTATATCGTGGTGAATCCCTGCTCGATATGAGCGAGGAGGAGATGCGTCATGTGCGCGGCAACGATATCGCCATGGTCTTCCAGGACCCGATGACGTCGCTCAATCCGGTCTACAAGATCGGCAAGCAGGTAGGCGAGGGCTTGCGCCTGCATCGTGGTTATTCCAAGCAGGAGGCGCTCAAGCGCGCCACCGAGCTACTCGACCTTGTGGGCATTCCCGAGCCCGAGAAGCGTGTCAACGAGTACCCGCACCAGTTCTCCGGCGGCATGCGCCAGCGCGTCATGATCGCGATGGCGCTCGCCTGCGATCCCGACATTCTGATCGCCGACGAGCCGACGACCGCTCTGGACGTCACCATCCAGGCGCAGATTATCGAGCTCATGCAGGAGATGCAGCAGAAGAACGGTAACGCCATCGTCATGATCACCCATGACTTGGGTGTTGTCGCCGACATGGCCGACAAGATCATGGTTATGTACGCCGGTCATCCTGTTGAGTTTGGCTCGGCTGACGAGATCTTCTATAACGCTCGCCATCCGTACACCTGGGGCCTCATCCGCTCGATTCCCGAACAGGCCATTGATGAGAAGAAGGCGCTCACCCCGATTCACGGCAATCCGCCTTCGCTCGTCAATCTTCCCAAAGGTTGCGCGTTTGCGCCTCGCTGCCCCTATGCGTGCGAGATCTGCCATGAGAAGAAGCCCGAGAAGTTCCAGATGTCCTCTGGACACTACTCTATGTGCCACTTTGCCGATGACGATGCCTTCGTGCGCGAGAACGCGCCCGAGACGTCCCGTACTCGCAAGTCCAACAAGAAGGGAGGCGTGGCGTAAATGGCCTTCGATCCCCATTCCGAACCGCTGCTTAAGGTTGAGCATCTGTCCAAGGAGTTTCCCGCCGAGGCCGGCATGATCGCCAGCCACCTCAACAAGCGCGTCGTCTCCGCTGTGAACGACGTTTCGTTTGAGATCTATCCCGGTGAGACGTTCGGCCTCGTAGGCGAGTCCGGTTGCGGCAAGTCCACCACGGGTCGCACCATCATGCGCCTCACCAAGCCTACGGCTGGCAAGGTCTTTTTCCAGGGCAAGGACGTCTCTAAGATGAGCAAGTCCGAGCTCAAGAATATGCGCCGCGATATGCAGTTCATCTTCCAGGATCCGTATGCGTCGCTCAACCCCCGCATGACGATCGGTGAGATCGTTTCGGAGCCCATGGCCATTCACGGCGTCGGCACCAAGGAGGAGCGCATCGAGCGCGTTCGCGAGCTGCTCGATGTCGTCGGCCTCAACCCTGAGCACATCAATCGTTATCCGCACGAGTTCTCGGGAGGACAGCGTCAGCGTGTCGGTATCGCCCGTGCGTTTGCTCTTAAGCCCAAGTTGATCATCTGCGATGAGCCGGTTTCCGCCCTCGACGTCTCTATTCAGGCACAGGTTCTCAACCTGCTCAAGGAGCTTCAGGATAAGTTCGGTACGGCGTATCTCTTCATTGCGCATGACCTGTCCGTCGTTCAACATATTTCTGACCGTGTGGCCGTAATGTATCTGGGCAAGATGGTCGAGGTTTCTGACTGGAAGACCCTCTACTCCGATCCGTACCATCCCTACACCCAGTCGCTGCTTTCGGCTGTGCCGATTCCCGACCCTGATGTGCAGAAGTCCCGTAAGCGTATCGTTCTTGCCGGCGATCCGCCTTCACCGCTTGATCCTCCGAGCGGCTGCCGTTTCCATACCCGCTGCCCGATCGCACAGGGCGTCTGCTCTGAGAAACTACCGGAGTGGCGCGAGGTGGCCGATGGTCACTTCTGTGCCTGCCACTTCGCCGAGCCGCACCCGATCAAAGAGTCGCACATCGACCTGTAAGGTTGATGTGGTTGTTCGGGCCTCCCTCGGGAGTTGCCCTCCAAAACGTCCTCGGACACGCAAGAAGCCCTCGCCGCACTTCGTGCGGCGAGGGCTTCTTGCGTCCTGCGGAATGTTTTGGAGGGCAACTCCCGAGGGAGGCCCTACATCGACCAACTTCCAATCGTTGTTATAGCTAAAAGAAATTGAGGGAGACCAGAGCTTTGCTCTGGTCTCCCAGCATCCGGGACGCTTTCTTTCTTTTCAGTTTCTCCTTCTGGACGAGGTTCTTGCAAGCACCTTTCAGAAATGGGGGAGTAACAAACTCCGAGTTGGATCCCGGGGCGGTTTGGGGTTTTGCTCAGGCGCAGTTCCGCACGCAAAGGACAGCACTTAATGTGCTGTCCGTCTTGTGCAGGACTGTTTGAGCACTGAGTAAAACCCCAAACCGCCCCGGGATCCAACAAACCAGCAGGTAGATTGCACGCTCTAACTTTCTCAGAACTTTTTTCAAAAAAGTGCTTGCAAGGTTCTTTGGCTATGGGTTATTATCTTCCTCGTTGAAAGCGCAGACGCAAACAGACAGCAAAGCGAATTCAACAAAAGCATGTCGGAGTGGCGGAATTGGCAGACGCGCTAGCTTGAGGTGCTAGTGACCGATTTTTGGTCATGCGGGTTCAAGTCCCGCCTCCGACACCATCGAATTTTAAGCCTCTTCGGAGGCTTTTTTATTACCGATTTACGGTGGTGATGACGATGGAGACATTTGAGCACCATGATTGGTCTCAGGTTTCACAGCTCGTTGAGATCACGAGTGATGCTGTTGCGGTCTGTGAACTCGATGGCACCATCCTTCATGTCAATCGTCGTTTCCTTTCGTTTGTCTGCGATGAGCGCTCCCGAATCATCGGTGCCGATATCAAGGATCTACTGTACTCGTCGAATTTCGAGCGTTCTCCGCATCATCGCCTTCCATTCAAGACAGATGGCAGTGAGTCTCAGCTCATGTTGAAGCTGAGGGATGGCTCATTCGTTCCCGTTAAGGTGCGAGCTGGTATAGCTCCCTCCACAAGTGATGCCGGGGTCGAGGAGCGGGCACTCGTTGCGCTTCAGAGCGTCGAGGACGAGTATCTTCATGAACGTCAGATGCATCGTGTGCTCTCGGAGCTTAAGACTGCCAATAAGCGTCTCTCGGGTACGCTGTCGGTCATAATGTCTACGGTAGGGTCTGAAGATCTCTCGGCTCTCCTGGATACAGTGCTCAACAGATTGGTCGATACACTCGACGCCTCGGGCGCGGCTCTCTATTTCTCGGAGAGTGGTGGCTTCAAACTACGTGGCATTTCTCGGGGTATGAGGGATTCCTACCTTCCCGAGTTTGTTCCCTACGGCGCCGGTATTCCCACGTATGTGCTTCGCGAATCTCGCGCCTGCCGTATATCTATCCAGCAGGATCCCGAAGGCGACCGGGGGGTCTCGGGCTTATTTATCGATCTTGACAACCGCTCGAAACATTTGCTTCGTGTTCAAGACATGCCCTCGTATCGTTCCGAGATCGCGGTTCCCGTGTTCTACGGTACCCAAGTCTTGGGCGTGCTCGAAATCGGATGGAAACGCCCCCAGACCCCACGTGCTTACGACGTCAATGTGCTTGAGGTCATCTGCGAGTACCTTTCCATCCAACTGGTCGGCCTGGTTTCGGCCGTTCGTTCGCGCCGTACCGCCGAGCTCAACCGTTCTCTTAACGTTACGCGTGATTTACTGTTTTCGTATCCCGATGATCCCGGCACCGTGCTGTCTGATGTGACCAGCGAAGTCTGCCAGACGCTATCTTGCCATTTCTGCCCCATTTCTTTCGATGCCGGTCTCGATTCCTTTGTCATGGTTTTCGATGGTGGTAGCCGAGTCCGCCTTCCGGGCGATCCTGAGGCTCTCTTTTTTTCGACCAGTGCGCCCGCTGCTCATTTTGGATCAGTAGCGGATGGGCTTGAGGCATCGGTCTTGGGATCGGCGACGGTCGAGGATCTTAAACGTGTTCGCATTACGCGCGTCGATGCGACGACCGATATGGGGTCGTGGCTCCTTTCGCATGGCATGCCCTGTCAGGGAGTCTTTATCGATGTGGGAGAACCGTTTCTTCCGCATTCTGACAAGCGGTCCCGCAGGCCCGGTTGCAATGAGGTCGTTCTTTCAAGCAAGACATTTAGGGAATTCGATTATGCCTTGTTGTTGCGTGATGGCTCGCAAGAGCCGATCGATGACCTTGAATATGACTATCTCGTTCATCTAGCACGCGATTATGAATTGATTGCAGAAGGGGAGTCCCAAAAGCGCGAAGAGCGGCATATTGCCCAGACCCTTCAAGTGGGTATGAGAAACTCGCTGGGGGACGTTCCGGGCATCGTTACCGACTCGGTGTACTCGTCGGCTACCAACTCGGCGTTGGTGGGCGGTGACTTCTATACGCTGATACGGCTTCCGGATGATCGGGCGGTGATGGTTCTGGGCGATGTCTCGGGAAAAGGCATCGAGGCCGCTTCCATGGCTTCGCTTGTCAAGACGGCCCTGACCGCATATGCATGGGAGGGGGCTTCCCCGGCGCATATGGCGCGTTCCCTCAACAGCATGCTTATGGGGTTCTCGCGCGTGGAGACGTTCGTCACTTCCTTTATAGCCAAGATCGATCTCAAGGGCGGTCGCGCATCGTATTGTTCGGCCGGGCATCCCCCTTCGATGTTGATACGGCCCTCGTCAGGGGTTTTGGGCGAGCCCGAGCGCTCGTCTGCCGAGGTGGAACTTCTA
This sequence comes from Collinsella sp. UBA6357, assembly GCA_002437815.1. Classification (GTDB taxonomy): domain Bacteria; phylum Actinomycetota; class Coriobacteriia; order Coriobacteriales; family Coriobacteriaceae; genus Collinsella. The sequence continues at coordinate 13,492 of DJRP01000024.1, forward strand.
AGCCGACAATCCGGCGTGATCGGTGCCTTCGATGGCATGGTGTATGAATCGGGGAGCTTTTCTTTTTCGCCCGGTGACATGCTGTTCATGTATACCGATGGTGCCATCGAGGCGCGAGACGCATCCGGAGGGTTTTATGGAGAGCAACGTCTGCGCGATCTGCTGCTGGCCCATGCCGATGACGGTGTGGCGGGCCTTTGCCAAACGGTTCTTGCCGATCTAGATCGGTTCGCAGGGTCGGCGCTTGATGATGATATCGCTCTCGTTGCCCTTCAATTTTTGCGAGGCAGTGTATAGCGTTGAAGGGCGTTTCGGCGCCGATCGAGGATTATCTCTGTTTGACCGATACGACAAAGGGGAATCATGCGTATATGAATGAATGGAGCGACATAGCCGTTGTTACGCCCCCGGGCGATATCGATATCGCCTCGGTTCCTCGCCTGCGAGACCGGGTCGATGGTCTCGTGGCACATGGCGTACGCCGTATCGTCATTAACTGCCAGGCGGTAAGCTTTATCGATTCGACGGGTCTGGCTTTTTTACTTTCACGCGCACGGCGCCTCATGCGTGTCGAGGGGCTCTTGACGCTCGTCAATGCCTCGACGGCGATCATGCGATTTCTGGAGATCGCGCGCCTGGTAGATATCCTTCACGCGTCAAGTGCGGATCGGGCCCAGGTGCCCGTACTCGATCCATCTGAGTCTCCTCGCTGGAGTAAGAGCGTCTCTGTTCTTGAGGGGGTCGAGAACCTGGCCCATTATCGCCACAGAGTGGCAGCGCTGCTCGAAAAGCTGCCACTGACACGTGAGGCCCGTTACGACATGGCGCTTGCGACAAGCGAGGCATTGGGAAACGCGTACGATCACGCCACCGGTTGTCGATGCGTGTTGACGGTTCTGGCATACGGTGATCGCGTGGTGATCGAAGTGACCGATGAGGGCGTCGGCTATGCGATCGCGGTCGATGAGGATCCGCGGGAAAGCGAGGAGCGTGGTCGGGGTATCAAGCTCATGAGAATGCTCGTCGATAGCGTTGATGTGTCGCGGAGGCCAGGTGGTAAGGGTACCCAGGTGCAGCTGGTAAAGCTGTACGATGATCGAGGATAACGCGAAGAGAATTATTTTTGCCCTTCGACCTGCAAAAATAGCTATGAGAAAAAGAATTTAGAAAAAAGTACTTGCGCGAATCGGCTGACTCGCGTAAATTATCTTCCTGCAAGCGGACATGGCTCAGTTGGTAGAGCACAACCTTGCCAAGGTTGGGGTCGCGGGTTCGAGCCCCGTTGTCCGCTCCATTGCTTGTAAGAGAGCCGTTTGAATGCGGCTCTTTTATTCGGCGAAGTGGCCAAGTGGTAAGGCAGAGGCCTGCAAAGCCTTTACCCCCGGTTCGAATCCGGGCTTCGCCTCCAGGAACTTACCGGGCGCTCCGGCGCCCGTTCTCGTTCTTTTTATATATGCGGACATGGCTCAGTTGGTAGAGCACAACCTTGCCAAGGTTGGGGTCGCGGGTTCGAGCCCCGTTGTCCGCTCCAACTATTTTACGCGGTTCTAACGAACCGCGTTTTTTATTGACGCTGCGCGGCGCCCCAGCACCCCATCTCGGCCCTCAGCTTCACGGACGCGGCCGTCCGGCCAGCGTCCGCTCACTTCGGGTCGATATGGGGCACCGGGACGTCGCTCGCTGTCGTTACTCGTTTAGGGAGGCTTGACCTTCTCGTAAGGAGGGAAGCCCAAACGGACGGCGTTGGGCTAGTGAAAGTTTTTTTAAAAAAGTTCTTGCGCGCATGAGTCGTTTCCGGCATACTAATTCCTCGCAGGCGGACATGGCTCAGTTGGTAGAGCACAACCTTGCCAAGGTTGGGGTCGCGGGTTCGAGCCCCGTTGTCCGCTCCATTGGGGCGTTTAGCTCAGGGGGAGAGCGCTTCCCTGACACGGAAGAGGTCAGAAGTTCAAATCTTCTAACGCCCACCAAATGTTATGCAGCTCAGAGGCTTTGTCTCTGGGCTGTTTTTCTTTATCGATCATTCTGCGATTAGCATCTCCGGTTATCCCCGTTAAGACCCGGCCTATCGGTGTCGTAGCTTTTTAAAGCATCCACGATCGTTCGCCCCATATCTTGGTCAAGGGTCAACTTTTGTAATCTTTTAGGGCACGGTCTTCCGTTTTGGTAAGATGCTTTTCCGGACGGCCGCTTTGAGCTTTTGAAGCTCGCGCAGGTCATCGCGGTATGGCGGTCATTTTAAGATCTGCGTTGTGTCCGCTTGGTGTTTCGCGAAGTAGGATACTTATTAGTTTGACCTGCAAAAACACTATATGTTGTGTTCTCAATTTAAAATGAATACAGGATATGGAAGATTCTTTGTCGTATCATAGATGTCGAACAAAGAGCGAGATCCCTTTTGCCCTTCGTGCGAATGACGCTTCGACATGATCGTAACGTCCGCACGGGAGCATATGGTAATCGATGTACAGAGATTCGCGCGCTGGCGCCGCAAGGCAGGGCTGGGCCCTGTCAGGTGGTTTTTGGCGTCAAAACGCGAATGGACGGTATGGACATGTTGAGGAAGAAAGAGGCTAGGGCATGAAGATCATCAAGCGCAGCGGCACTGAGGTTGATTTTGATATCGAGAAGATCATCAGCGCCATTCGGGCTGCCAACTTGGAGGTCGAGGAGCACTCTCGCCTGACCGATCGTCAGGTGATCTACGCGGCGCAGAACGTGGCCGACGCATGCGATAACGCCGGGCATACCGTGTCGGTTGAGGAGATCCAGGATATGGTCGAGGATGAAATCATGCGTCTCGACTGCTATGAGGTCGCTCGCCATTACATCATCTACCGTTATGTCCAGAGCCTGAAGCGACAGAAGAACACCACCGACGACAAGATCCTGTCGCTCATCGAGTGCAACAACGAAGAGGTCAAGCAGGAGAACTCCAATAAGAACCCGACCGTCAATTCCGTTCAGCGCGACTATATGGCCGGCGAGGTGTCCAAGGATCTTTCGCAGCGCGTCCTGCTTCCCCAGGAGGTCGTCGACGCCCACAACGAGGGCCTCATCCATTTTCATGATTCCGATTACTTTGCGCAGCACATGCATAACTGCGACCTGGTGAACCTCGACGACATGCTTCAAAACGGCACGGTGATCTCGGGCACCCTGATCGAGAAGCCGCACAGCTTCTCGACCGCTTGCAATATCGCCACGCAGATCATCGCCCAGGTGGCGTCATCGCAATACGGCGGACAGTCCATCTCGCTGACGCATCTCGCCCCCTTTGTCGAGGTCAGCCGTCAGAAGATTCGCCGTGAGGTCGCCCGTGAGCTCGAGGAGCTCGGTGTGTCGGCGCCGGCCGAAAAGGTGCGCGAGGTTGTCGAGGACCGTCTGCGCGACGAGATTCGCCGCGGCGTTCAGACGATCCAGTACCAGGTCGTGACGCTTATGACCACCAACGGCCAGGCGCCGTTCGTGACCGTGTTCATGTATCTCAACGAGGCTCGCAGCCCGCAGGAGAAGCACGATCTTGCCATGATCGTGGAGGAGACGCTTCGTCAGCGCTATGAAGGCGTAAAGAACGAGGCGGGCGTGTGGATCACGCCTGCCTTCCCCAAGCTTATCTACGTGCTCGAGGAAGACAACATCCATGAGGATAGCCCGTACTTCTATCTGACCAAGCTTGCCGCGAAGTGCACCGCCAAGCGCATGGTGCCCGACTACATTTCCGAGAAGAAGATGCGTGAGCTCAAGCTCTCGAAGGGTGAGACTGCCGGCAACGGTGATTGCTATACCTGCATGGGCTGCCGCAGCTTCTTGACGCCCGATCGCTCGGGCAACGGCTACGGTAACGTCGCGGGCGCGCTTAACTACGATCCCGATAAGCCCAAATACTACGGTCGCTTCAACCAAGGTGTCGTGACCATCAACCTGCCCGATGTGGCCCTTTCGTCCCATCAGGACATGGACAAGTTCTGGAAGATCTTCGATGAGCGTCTGGAGCTGTGCCACGAGGCGCTCATGTGCCGTCACGAGCGCCTGAAGGGCACGCTATCGGATGCCGCGCCTATCCTGTGGCAATACGGCGCTCTGGCGCGTCTCAAGAAGGGCGAGACGATCGACAAGCTTCTCGTGGGCGGGTATTCGACCATCAGCCTGGGCTATGCAGGCCTGTATGAGTGCGTCAAATACATGACCGGGCACAGCCACACCGAGAAGGAGGGCACGCCCTTCGCCATGGCCGTTATGCAGCACATGAACGACAAATGCAACGAGTGGAAAGCCGAAAGCGATATCGACTTCTCGCTGTATGGCACGCCGCTCGAGTCCACGACGTACAAGTTTGCCAAATGTCTGCAGCGCCGCTTTGGCATCATTCCCGGTGTGACCGACAAGGGCTACATCACCAACAGCTATCACGTGCATGTAACCGAGCAGATCGATGCGTTTGATAAGCTCAAGTTCGAGAGCATGTTCCAGCCCCTGTCACCCGGCGGTGCCATCTCTTACGTCGAGGTGCCCAACATGCAGGACAACCTCAAGGCTGTGATCCGCGTCATGCAGTACATCTACGACAACATCATGTACGCGGAACTCAACACCAAGAGCGACTATTGCCAGGTGTGCGGCTACGATGGTGAGATCCGCATCGTCGAGGACGACGGTAAGCTGGTGTGGGAGTGCCCTAACTGCGGCAACCGCGATCAGGAGAAGATGAACGTTGCGCGCCGCACCTGCGGCTATATCGGTACACAGTTCTGGAACCAGGGCCGGACCGAGGAGATCCGCGATCGCGTGCTGCATCTGTAGTTTCCGCCTGGGCTGTCCGGAGACGAGGGGTCGATTTTTCGGACAGTCCTGTGCAAGAGGAAGGCCGAGATTGTTTGAGGGCGGGATGCTATGTCTCGGCCTTTCGGGAGAGTTTCGATGAACTACGCCAACATCAAGTATTTCGATATCGCTGACGGCGAGGGCGTTCGCACCTCGCTCTTTGTGAGTGGATGCAGGCGTGGGTGCAAGAACTGCTTTAACGCGGTTGCCTGGGATTTCGCCGCGGGCGAACCTTTTACCCGCGAGGTCGAGGATAAAATCATCGAGAGCCTGGACCATCCGTTTATCGACGGTTTGACCGTGCTCGGCGGCGAGCCCATGGAACCCGAGAACCAGGCGGGGCTCGTCGAATTCATCGAGCGGGTACGCGCCTCCTATCCGCGTGAGTCGGGCAAGACCATCTGGCTCTACACCGGGGATACACTCGATGAGCTCATGGCGGACGGAAAGCACCATACGAATGTGACGGAGCGCATCCTCGCATGCCTTGATATGCTCGTCGATGGGCCCTTCGTGCAGGAACTGTACGATATTACCCTGCGTTTTCGCGGGTCGAGCAATCAGCGTGTTATCGATATGGTCGCCACGCGCGAGCGGGCTGAGCGTGAGGGGTGCGACCTAGCGCATGCCGTCGAACTTTGGCACGATGATCCGGTGTATTCCACGCATACGATGTAGCCTGTCGGGTTGTGTCGACCGCGTGGTACCATAGCCCGAACACGTTGGATGAAGCGAGGTCACATGGTCGATCAGCAAAAAGTCGAGGCAGCCGTCAGGTTGTTGCTTGAGGGTATCGGTGAAGACCCGGAGCGTGAGGGACTTGTCGAGACGCCGGCACGTGTCGCCCGCATGTACGGAGAGCTCGTCGGTGGCGGGGACGCGAGCGCGGCGGAACATCTTTCCAAAACATTTGCCGTGCCATCGAACGATATGGTCATCGAACGCGATATCACGTTCTATTCGCTGTGCGAGCATCATTTGCTTCCGTTCTACGGCAAAGCTGCCATAGGCTATATCCCCAATGGTCGCGTGGCCGGACTCTCCAAGCTCGCCCGAACCGTCGAGGTCTATGCGCGCCGTCTTCAACTGCAGGAGCAGCTGTGCTCCCAGGTGGCGGACGCGCTCATGGACCAGCTCGCCCCTCAGGGCGCCATCGTGCTTATGGAGGCAGAGCACATGTGCATGACCATGCGCGGCGTTCAGAAACCCGGTACGAAGACCGTGACGCTTGCCCGCCGTGGCGTGTTCAATGACGATCCGTCGCTCGAAGAGCGCTTTTTCAAGATGTTGGGACGTTGATTTTGCGCGTAGTGAACGACTTTGTCTCAAAAACCGATAAGGGGACTTCTCGCCGCGGCTTTATGGCTTCTGGTCTTGGAATGTTCGGCAAGATGCCGCGTGTGGATTACATCTGCAATCACAGTCTGTTTCGCCGCCATTTGACCAATATCGTTCGGCTTGAGACGAACCGTATCTTCTGCCGTCACGGCATCGACCATCTTCTCGACGTCGCGCGCATCATGTGGATTCGAAACCTGGAGGACGATCTGGGGCTCGACCGTGAGGTGGTTTACGCTGCGGCGCTTCTTCACGATATCGGCAAAGATGAGCAGTACGAATCGGGTATACCTCATGATGTCGCAAGTGAAAGCGTTGCGGCTGCGATTTTGGACGGGATGCCGCCCGAGCTGGCGTTTGACCCTTCGGAATCCGGGGCGATCAAGACGGCGGTCGCGGGTCACCGAAGCCTGCGCGCAAACAGCCAACCTCTCGAGCGTCTGCTGTACTCAGCCGACAAGGCCTCGCGTCCCTGCTTTGCCTGTCCTGCACGTAGCGCTTGCAACTGGAGCGACGATAAGAAGAATCTCTCGATCCGCGTGTAGCCAGACGGGCCGCATACGACCGGGATCCATGTGAGGAGACGACGGCCATGACGGCAAAGAAACTGCCCCAGAACGCGACGTGCACGGAGGGTGCGCAGCTCGCTCGACGCGGACAGGGCGATATCACGGCGCATACCACGCTGGCACATGTGACCCATGACGATCTCGATCACGCCGATCGCATCACGGTCGACGGCCTCGAGGTTTTCGCCAACCACGGTGTCTATCCCGAGGAAAATGCGCTCGGGCAGAAATTCATCGTATCGCTCGTGCTCTATGCCGACCTGAGGACCGCGGGTGAGCGGGATGACCTCGATGTCTCCATCGACTACGGTGCGGTGTGCCGTGATGTCGATGCCTATCTGCGCGATCATACGTTCAAGCTCATCGAAGCGGCTGCCGAGGGCGTCGCTCGCATGCTGCTTGCTCGCTATGGTGCACTTCTGGGTGTGCGCGTGAAGCTCGAGAAGCCGTGGGCGCCTGTGGGCCTACCGCTCGGTTCGTGTGGCGTCGAGATCGAGCGTCTGCGCTAAGGGCATCGGAGCGTCTGACGCAGGCGCCATCAGTCGGCCTTGTAGGCTCCCGTTACCGTGACGGTAGCGTTGCCGGTGCCTTCGACGACGGTCTTTCCGTTTGCCTTGATGGTGACGGTTTGGCCGTTGCTGTCCTTGAGGGTTCCGCCGTCATGTACGGTGAGGTTCGATACCGTGCAGTCGTGCGTCACGATCCAACGCGATGACCCGTCGACAGTGATGGATATGGGCGAGTCGGATGTCGGGGAACCGCTTGCGTTCTCCTCGATGTGCGTGGTGCCGGTCCACGTGCTGCCCTTGGTAAGGGAGAGCTTCACGCTTGAGATGGTGTCGGCGACGATATCGCCTTCGAGTGTTTGTTTGACGGCTTTGACCGTGACGGTGGCCCCGTTGTTTCCCGCGTCTCCCCAGTTGTTGGAATCGTTGCCTTCGGCCGTGATGAGTGCGGCTTTGGAGCTGTCGAAGTCGAGCACCGTGTTGTTGAGCGTGATTTTGGCGGTCGTGTTGGTGAGGTAGAACATCGAACCTGATTCGATCGCCGACGAGAGCGTGGAGTTCTTTGCCGTGAATGTCGCGGTCTCGCCGGTGGTGGACTCGGCATCGCCTGAGGTTGACTGATAGATGATGATGCCGTTGGCGATGGGGTCGGACGCCGTCTTGCCGGTTATGGTGCTCTTGAGCGTCGAATTTTCGATAGAGATGGTGTCGAGGCCCTCCATACCGGCGATCTGGCTGCCGATTGCGGTACCGGTAAGCCCATCGACTTCGATATCGCCTGTGGAATAGAGGATGGGGGAGCCTGAGCCTTGGGTTGTGGCGGTGGAGTCCGTCGCGGTGATGGTCCCGCCGCCGCGATCCGTGGCGATGCCGGCGCAATGGTCGCCGGCGGTGCTGATGTCGACGGTATCGGCGACGATCACGCCACCGTAGGTCGCATCGAGCCCGCGCGAATTATCGGCCGCGGTGTCGATCGAGGTGTCGCTTACGATGACTTTGGCTCCGTCGGTTGCGAAGATGCCGTTGGAGCCCGCGCTCGTCGCTGCGAGGGACGAGTTGGAAACGGTGGCGGTGGAGCCCTCGCCCACTGCGGTGAGAATGGAGTTGACGCCATAGAAGTTGCAGCGGTCTCCGTCGGTGTCGTCTCCCGATTTCTGTAGCAGGGCGTTCTCGAGCGTGAGCGAGCCACCGTCCTCGACGAGCGCGGCGTTGCAATCGCTCTGGGTGGCGGTGTGGGTCTCACCGTCAGACGTGATGTCCTCGCCGCTCGCGGTGATGGTGCCCGTATAGCTCCCGGTATAGTCGAAGCTCATGGTGTCCGCCCCGTCGCCTTGGGCGCCTGCCGACGCGCCGGGCGCATCAGGGACAGCGATTTGCTCTTGGGCCTGTGCGGGCGCGGTGATGGCGACGGTGCCGGCGCCCGCGACGCCGCCGGTGAGAAGCGAGAGCCCGGCGATGACGGCAATGGTGCGATGGGTGATATGGAGCGCGGTGCGTCTGCGTGCGGAGGTTCGGTCTGCGGTGTTTCCCTGGCGTTTCATGGTTGCCTCCTTGGATCGGTTGGTGTTGGGGTTATACCGCGGAGGATGGGGCGTCAGACGCTGCTCGGCAGATTCTAGGGTGCGCCTAAGCTCGAGCTCGGCTGCGTTTAAGGTTGCCGGCCTTCATGGTGCCGATTCATATCGCTGAAGTGCGACTTTCCAATGAAACGTCGGTAGCTAAAGCGTTTTAGCAACAACGTTTGATTGGAAAGTCGCACTTCAACGGGGATGTGTCGTCTTTTAGCCAAGAGCTGGATGCTTGAGGCGATCGGCGACGGCGCGGTTATCGGGATAGAAGGCGTCGAGGAGCTGATGAAACCGGGCGTTGTGGCTCGGCTCCAAAAGATGGGTGAGCTCATGCGCGACGACCATGTCGAGACACTCGGGTGGGTAAGCGGCAAGTTCGAGTGCCAGACGTATGGTGCCCGTTCGCGGCGTGCAAGATCCCCAACGTGTCTTCATGGAGCGCACGGTGAGGCGCGTGACCTTGACATCCATTTTTATCTCGTAGCCATGGATAAGCTGGGGGGCGGTGAGTGCAACTTCGTCTTTGTAAAGAGCGTCGATGCGGCGGGTGATCTCGTCTTGGGTGAGCCCCGTGATATCGACGCGTGGACGTTGCCGTGCGGGCGCAGCCGTCGATTGCACTCCCAAAAAGGTCGCGAACGTCGTTTGGGGAGGTTGCACGCGCGGGGGTTCGAAATTGCGGGCGAGAGCGTCACCGAGTTTTACGGCCCGTCCCCACAGCGCGACCGTTGAGGTGGCGGTGAGAAGACCGTGCGCGCGAAGACCCGTCCCTTGCTCGGCTTGGTGGGCGAGCCGAGCAAGGATCCAAGATCGGTTTCGAGCGATGAAATCTTCAGCCGATGCACGGGTCGCCGAGAGGGGTATGCTCGCGTGGACCGCACCGGTGGGGGTGACGCGCAGGTTGTAATTCTTGACGCGTTTGCGTGCGACGAGGACGGGGATGCTCGTCCCGTCTGCCCCCGGGATATCTATGATGAACGTCTGCGCCACGCACGCTCCTTAGCCATGGATTAAAGCGGCGGCCCCGATGCATGCGGGGTGTCCGCCCCAGACAGTATAATGGGCAACTGTCACAGACTGTCATGCGGCCCTGTCCGCGTGAGGAAAGGACTCGTTATTATGACTAACGTCGCCATTATCTTCGGGGGCATTTCCACCGAGCACGATATCTCACTCAAGTCGGCCGACAACGTGATCTCTGCTTTATCTGCAGACCGTTACCGTCCCATCCTTATCGGCATCGATCGCGATGGCGCATGGTTTCACTACAGCGGAGACGTTGCCGACATCATGACGGGCGCCTGGGAGGAGCACGATGTCAACCCGGTGGTGTTGATCCCTGGTCGCGGGACCGAGGCGCGTGGCGGCATGCTGGAACTCGTTGATGGTGAGTTCCGTGAGCTCGAGGTCGATGTGGCACTGCCGGTGCTCCATGGCCAGGGCGGGGAGGACGGTACCGTCCAGGGCGCGCTTGAGACTTGCGGGATCCCCTACGTGGGCTGCGGCGTGCTGGCGAGCGCCGTGTGCATGGATAAGGATGCGTCGCATCGGCTGGCCGCTGCCGCCGGCGTGCGCTCGCCCAAGTGCGAGGTTCTCTGGCGCGGCGCCGACGAGGCGACATGCGGGGCCGTGGTCGAGGCATGTGGGGGCTACCCCGTCTTCGTGAAGCCTGCCCGCGGCGGCTCGTCGATCGGCGTATCGAAGGCCAACGACGCTAACGAGTACCGTGAGGCGCTCGATGCCGCCTTTGCTTTGGATGAAAAGGTCGCCGTCGAGGAGGCTATCACGGGAGTAGAGGTCGGGTGCTCCATCATCGGCGATACCGTGCACGGGATGGAAATGGGTGAGGTCGACGAGATCGTGGTCCATGGCAACGGGTTTTTCCGTATTCATCTTGAGAAGGACCCCGGGGCCAACACGGAGCTGCGCTGCCCCTCCGATTTACCCTCCGATGTGCTCGAGCGCGTGCGCGAGGCCGGTAAGACCGTGTATGCGGCGCTCGGCTGCAGCGGCTTCGCGCGCGTCGACCTGTTCGTGACGCCGGAGGGGGAGGTTGTCTTCAACGAGGTCAACTCCACACCCGGCATGACCTATTACAGCCGTTTTCCGCAGATGATGCGCGTTGCCGGCCGCGAGCTGGGAGACGTCCTCTCCGAGCTGATCGATACGAAGCTGGCGTAAGAACGAAGGGCGGCCCCGATGGAAAATCGGGGTCGCCCTTCGTTTAATAGCGCTCGAAGAAGGCGAGGGCGTTGTCGCTGCAAAGTTTGTGCATGACGGTCTTGCCAAAACGACGCGAGAGCATGTTCTGGAATTCCGGCATCTTGCCGGCGTCAGACAAAAAGCGCGGAACTGCCGCGCCGTCCCAATCGCTGCCGAGCGCTATGGCGTCTTCGCCACCCAGATCAAGCCAATGCTCGATATGCACGGCGAGGTCATCGAACGTTACGTCGGCGCAACCCTGCTCGTCTACGCCGTCCTTGATGAAGGCGCCGTAATAATTGAGGCCCACGATGCCGCCGGCATCGACGATGCGACGGAATTGATCGTCGGTAAGATTGCGCGGGGCACCGCAGACGGCACGGGCATTGGAGTGGCTGGCGATAAAGGGACGTTTACTGAGTGCAGCGATCTCGTCAAAGCACTCGTCGTTGAGGTGGGATACATCGAGTATCATGCCCGCCGTCTCCATCTGGGCGAGCGCCTCGCGACCGGCTGGTGTTAGGCCGGCATGGCTGTCATGGCCGCTTGCAAGCGGCCCCTCGGCATTCCAGCTGAGGCTCGCCATGAGAATGCCGAGCTGCCGCAGCATCCCTACGAGTGACAGGTCATCGGCAAACAAGGTGGCGTTCTCGATAGTGTGGACGGCTACGACTTTGCCTTCCTTAAGGGCGGGGCGAATCTCGGTGCCGGAGCGTACCGAGGCCATCTTCTCATGGTTGAGCATGACCTGGCCGTTGGTGTGGGCCATGATCTGAGCCTGGAAGCGTACGGCCTGAGCGGGCGTAAGCTCGTCGGGGATGAATGTCGCCATGCATTGTGCCCATGGGGTCCTGTCTATCTTGGCGAGCGAGATGGCGCAGGCGTTGCCCTCGATGAGATCGAAATCCTGCGGATGCGTTTCGTCTCCTGCGGCATATCCTTCTTTTTTGCAAGCGAACCGCAGATCGAGGTCGAGCGTTGCCCAGCCGATGCGGTCGGCGGTATCGCAGTGCAGATCGAATACGGGATATGCCATGGTGCCTCCTGGGATGGTGGTGTTCTCTGTGCAGTCTGTTATGAGATTGTAGGACTGGGGTATAGTTAGCGCCATATGTTCACGGCGGTGCGGGACATGTCCGGCGCCGCCCGCTTTATGAAAGAGGATCGCATGTCCAACCAAGGCAAGAAGGTCAAGACCCACTATCGCGGTACGCTCGACGACGGCACGCAGTTCGACAGCTCGTACGACCGCGGCGAGCCGTTGGAATTCACCTGTGGTGCCGGTCAGATGATCAAGGGCTTTGATGCCGCTGTCGTCGACATGCAGGTGGGCGAGAAGAAGACCGTGCATATCCCGGCAGCCGATGCCTATGGTGAGCACAATCCCGAAATGGTCATCACCTTCCCGGCGGAGCAGGTTCCCAACATCGATCAGATCGAGAAGGGCCAGAAGCTCTACCTGTCCACCCCGAGCGGCATGCCCGTGCCCGCCGTGGTCATCGATGTCACGGCCGAGGCCGTGACGCTCGATGCCAATCACGAGCTGGCCGGCAAGGATCTCAACTTCGATATCGAGCTCGTCGAGGTCGAGGGTTAGCCCATGTTGTGCTCCGCGGTTCTGGGAAACCTCAACGATCCATCTTACGAGCTCGTGCTTCGCCGCGAGCTCGGCGGTGCTTTCGAGACCGACGAGCTCATGCTCGACTGGGACGAGACGGCCGCGCGCACGCTTCATGCCGCAACGGTGCGCGGCAGGGCCGTGGAGCTCAGGTTTGATACCGATGACGCCGGCGGTTCGGGAGACGGGGGCCGTCTGGCCGACGGCGACGTGATCGGAATCGATCGCGTGGGCGCCGTGCCCTTGGTGGTTGTCGTACGCCTGCGCAGCACCGAAGCCTACCTGGTCGAGGTGGATCGCATGGATCCGATCGCTCTTGCGCATGTTTGCTGGGAGATCGGCAACATGCATGCCCCGCTGTTCCGGGGAGCATCGGACGACCATACCGTGCGTTTGCTTACGCCCGCCATGCCGATCGTCGACCGCATGGTGGCAGGTATTCCGGGGGTCAGGCTCACGCGCATCCATGTCGAACTCGATCCGGCGATGCGTTTTACCTCGGCGGCTGCCGACGTCGTGGTGGGGTTTGCACCGGATTTCAATATCAACATCGTTCGTGGGGATCGATAAGGGGATAGTGGCCATTGGGTGATATCGAGGGAATCAAGCTGATCGCATGCGATCTGGACGGAACGCTGCTGCTCAATCACGCGTCCAAGCCTTCTTTGGAGGCTTTTGATCTTATTGCCGAGCTGCATCGGCGCGGCGTGATCTTTATGCCTGCGAGCGGTCGACCATATCTGAGCCTTCGCCATCTGTTTGCGCCGATTGCCGATGATATCGCCTACCTGTGCGAAAACGGCGGGGTGGTCATGCAGGACGACCGACCGGTGGTCAAGCGCGTGATGGACCGTGACCTTGCCATGGACATCTGGCGTGCGATGGAGGACCGACCCGAGGTGGAGGGTTTTGTCTCGGGCGAGCGCGTGGCCTATGTGCTCGCAGGTCACGAGGCGTTTGCCGAGAACCTGTCCGCCGTCAACCATTGCGTGATCAAGGTGGTCGATCGCATGGACGAGGTGGACGAGGATATCGTCAAGGTCGCGTATCAGACGTCGCATGAGGAGCAACCGCGTTTTCGTGCGGAGTTCGAGAAGCTGTTTGGGAGCCACATCGACTTGGTGACATCGGGCTATACCTGGACGGACTTTATCGTTCCGGGTGCCGATAAAGGCACATCGTTGGCCGAATACGGCGCGATTTTAGGCATCGAACCTGATGAGATGGCTGCTTTCGGTGACAACGAGAACGACCGCGGCATGCTCGAGGCCGTGGGACATCCATTTCTCATGGAAAGCTGTAACCCGGTTATGCGCGGGCTTAACGATCGCGTTCGCTACGTCGACACCGTCGAGCAGGGCTTGCGCGACCTGCTTCGCTAACGCGACCCGTCTTGAACGTCAAGCTGGCCGCTTTGCGCCTGGCAGGCGGGGCAAAGGCCCTCGAAGATCGTATAGTGCGAGGCGATTGCCCATCCCGTGGCTTCGGAGGCGTCGCTGTCGAGTGCGGCATCGAAGGGGACCGGGACATCGACCACGACCCCGCATGATGTGCAGATCACATGCGCGTGGGGTTTGACGGTGCGATCGAAGCGGCTGCCTCCCGGCGTCTTGATCGAGAGGATCGTGCCCTCGTCTGCCAGCAGGTTGAGATTGCGATAGACCGTGCCGCGGCTCACGCGCTCGTCTTGGGCATGTACGATGCCATAGACCTCATCGGCGGTAGGATGGTTGCAACTTTGAAGCACGGCATCGAGCACGAGCTTTCGCTGTCGGGTGTTCCGCCGCTGAGTTGCCATGGATATCGCCTCTTTCCAACCTGACCTGTCTGTTTTCAATAAATGATACCCCAGCTAAGACAAAATATCGAGAATTGATACTGATAGTCTTAATCAATGGGATGTCAATATTCGTAGCGTGGTTCAAAAGAAGCCTCGTCGGGCACGATGGCGCGCGTACGCTCTTCGGCAAGCTTAAAGCGTGCCCCCATGTTTGCATATGACTCATGGAGCGCCCGCAGGTGGTCTAAGATGTCTGACGCCGGCCCCTGAACCTCCATTTCCACCGAGCCATCGGCCATGTTGCGAACCCAGCCGGTGAGCGAGCGGGCCTTGGCGATGTTGGTGTTGTTGAAGCGAAAGCCCACGCCTTGCACTTGGCCGGTCCAGCGCAAGAACAGGCGAACGGGTTCGTTTGCAGTGGCCGGATCGTCTGCGAGTACGCTCAAGCGATCCTGCAGACGTCGCTCGACGGGAGAGAGCGGTTCGGGTTCGCGTGACGCGCCGCCAAAGATGCTATCGAAGAAACCCATGGCGTCCTAACCCTCTTTCGATTTATCGGCGGGAAAGGTGATGCCCATGCTGTGACGGGCGGCATCGGCGATCTGCAGCGAGAAGAGGGTGACATCGCGGTAGTGTCCCAGCTGATGGCGGCCTGCCATGGTTTCCCAGATCTCGGTATCGATGTTTGGTGTACCCTCTATGGCCTCGACAAAGTCGTCCAGCTCATATCTCATGGTGTTGGAACATTGCGGCAGGTCGAGCTCGCACATGCTGGTATCGATGGCGGAGTAGCCGGCTTTGGCGGCATTGCGCACGGCCGTTCCGCGACGGTCGATGCGGGCGTGCTGGGGAGTCGAGATCTTGTCGACGGTGAGGGTCGCGAGCTCGCCTTCGATCTGCGAGGGCATGAGATCGTTGGTGATCTTTGAATACGACAGGTCGACGGTGATGGGGCCGTAGCCGAGCAACAGGGTTCCGCAGCCATCGATGGGGCCATGGGTGAGCGGCTGCGTGGCCGGATCAAGCAGGACGCCCGAGCAGGCAAGCGTCTGCGGAGCGCCGAAGATCTCGACCGTGGGCTCGATGGTGTAGATGCCGATATCCATGAGGGCGCCCGAGGCCATGTTGCAATCGAAGATGTTGGTGGGTCGACCGGCGAGGATCTCGTCATAGCGTGAGGAATATTTGCCAAAGCGGAAGCTGGCGCGACGGATGCGACCGAGCTGTCCCAGGGCATCCTCGATCATGTGAAAGGCGGGGTCGTGTAGCGGTCTCATGGCCTCAAGGGCCACCACGCCGGCGGCCTCGGCGGCGCGCAGTACCTCGAGCGCCTGGGCCTCGGTGGCGCAGAAGGGCTTTTCGACCAAGACATGCTTGCCTGCCGCGATGCAGACAAGCGCCTGCTCATGGTGGCAGGCGTTAGGGCTCGCGATATAGACGGCATCGACTTCGGATGACGCAGCAAGCTCCTCGAGCGAGGTGAAGGACTTGGTGCCACCGTGTTCGGCGGTGAAGCTTGCGGCGCGTTCGGCGTTGCGGGACAGCGTTCCCACGAACATCGCGCGCTCGTGGGTGTTGAGGACCTCGATGAAGTCGCTCGTGATCATGGATGTTCCGATGGTGGCGATACGCAGCATGGGCACTCCTTGAAACATAAAGCTTGGATGGTCTAAGAGTGTATCGCGTCAGGTCGATTTGCGCGCGCCGAGTGTCGCTGCCGTAATGAGGCTCTGTGGAGCCGGTGCGTTTCTAGAGGTCGTTTTCGCTGAAGCCGGTGTCGATATCGAGGTTGCCGCCATCGGCCGCCGTGGTGGCGAGCTCGTCGCATCGCTCGTTGAATTCGTGGCCGGCATGGCCCTTGACCCAGATGAAACGCACCTGGTGCGGGGCCTTGGCGGCCAGCAGGCGCTCCCAGAGATCCCGGTTCTTCACGGGCTGCTTGTTGGCGGTCTTCCACCCGCGCTTTTTCCAGCCGTCAATCCAATGTTTGTTGAAGGCGTTGACCACGTACTGCGAATCGGAGTGGACCTCGACCTCGCAGGGGCGGTTGAGGGCTTCGAGTGCGGTTATAACGCCCATGAGCTCCATGCGGTTGTTGGTGGTTTTGGCGTATCCGCGTGACAGCTCGGAGGTGAAGGTCTTTCCGGCGGGGTTGGTGTACATGAGCACGGCGCCGTAGCCGCCGCGTCCAGGGTTGGAGCGGGCCGATCCGTCGGTATATATGGTGACCTTCACGTGGTTCCTTTCGATATTGACGTGCGTGCGAGCGTTCATTGTAATGCCCCGGGATGGAGCGGCTGCGTCTCAGTGGTGATTCTCCGCGATGATACGCTTGAGCTCGGTGAGGTAGCTTTCGAGGATGGTCGAGGGACGACGCTCGTCGTGCATGATGTAGCCCACCTGCATGATAGGGGCGTCGGCCAGGGGGATCGAAGCCATGCCCCACTGCATCTCGCTCGAAAGCACGCCGGTCGATAGCGCATATCCGTTTGAGGTCATGAGTAAGTTGGTGAGCGTGCCGCGGTCCGACACCCGGATGTTGCGGTCGCTCGGGATATAGCTGAAGGGCTCCTCGGAATAGTAAAAGGAGTTCGAGGTTCCCTGCTCAAAGCTGTAGCGCGTGTAGGGGGTGAGTTCGGCCAAGGTGAGCTCGGGGCGGCGCGACAGCGGATGGTGCTCGCTCACGAAGACGTGCACGGCCGCCTCGAACAGCGGGTGGAAATCGACCCGGGCGTCGGCAAAGGCCTTCTCGAGCACGCGACGGTTGAAGTCGTCAAGGTAGAGGATGCCGATATCGCTGCGAAAGGCCCGGACGTCGTCGATGATCTGGGCCGTGGTGGTCTCGCGCATGATGAACTCGTACTTTTGGTCCCGGCATCGTTCGACGGCGTTGATGAACGCCTGGACCGAGAACGCATAGTGCTGCGCCGAGATGGCCAGGCGCGCCTGGGGCGTGCCGCCCTGTGCATAGCGGGCCTCGAGCATATCGGCCTGCTCGACCACCTGGCGGGCGTACCCTAACAGCTCGGTGCCCTCGTTGGTGAGCATGACGCCGCGGCTCGATCGCGTGAAGATCTCGATGTTGAGCTCGGATTCGAGGCTTTTGATGGCACTCGATATATTGGACTGTGCCGTATAGAGCGTATGCGCGGCGCCGTTGATGGAGCCCGACTCGGCTACGGCGATAAGAAAGCGAAGCTGCTGCAGGGTCATGTCTTCCTCCGATTCGATAGCTATCTATCAAAACGATAACAGGCTAACGCATTTAAGTGATTGACGATAGGGGTGGGCGCTCGTACTATTCTAATCACACAAAGCCGATAGGTAATTTGACGGACGGCTTCGCGGCTCGTCCGGAAAAGGAGAACATCATGAGCCAGTTTGTTAACAACCCCGAGCACACCTTTGGTTTCGACACCCTGCAGCTGCACGTTGGCCAGGAGAGCGCCGATCCCGCGTCCGACTCCCGCGCCGTGCCGATCTACCAGACCACGTCCTATGTCTTCCGTAACTCTCAGCACGCCGCCGATCGCTTTGGTCTTGCCGACGCCGGTAACATCTACGGTCGTCTGACCAACTCGACCCAGGGCGTCTTCGAGGACCGCATCGCTGCTCTCGAGGGCGGCGTGGCCGGCCTGGCCGTCGCCTCCGGCGCCGCTGCGATCACCTATACCCTGCAGGCGCTTGCCCAGGCCGGCGACCATGTGGTGGCCCAGAAGACCATCTACGGCGGTTCCTACAACCTGCTCGAGCATACGCTGTCCCAGTTTGGTGTCGAGACCACCTTCGTGGATGCCCACGATCTCGAGGAGGTCGAGGGTGCCATCAAGGAGAACACCACGGTCATCTACCTCGAGACCCTTGGCAACCCCAACTCCGATATCCCCAACATCGACGCCATCTCCGAGATCGCCAAGAAGCACGGCCTGCCCGTCGTCGTCGACAACACCTTCGGCACCCCGTACCTTTTCCGTCCGCTCGAGCACGGCGCGAACATCGTCGTCCACTCCGCGACCAAATTTATCGGTGGCCACGGCTCCTCGCTCGGCGGCGTGATCGTCGATGGCGGCAACTTCGACTGGAAGGCGAGCGGCAAGTACACCCAGATCGCCGATCCCAACCCCAGCT
>DJRP01000015.1:0-13520 GCA_002437815.1 Collinsella sp. UBA6357
GCTACGTCCCCAATCGCAGGTGGGGTTGCTGTCTAGTGTCCGCAGATTGCCTGGCGGATAAGGGCTGCGTAGGCGTCGATGCCCGCTGCGGTGAGATGCGTACCGTCGTCGACGAGGTATTCGCTGTGGCCCTCGGACGCACCGTTCCAGTCGATGATGCCGACGTTGTCGTTTTTGGCCGCCACATCTCGCAAGGTTTGGTTGTTGGCGTCCTGAAGATCGAGCGGCACGCGCACGGTCACGAAGTAGAGGGGTTTTCCGCCTACGGCATCGATGACGTCCTGCACTTGTTGTGGATCGCGGATAAGGCCGTTGGTACCAAGCGCGCAGATCACGACACTCGGGTCATAGCTGGCGGTGTCCTGTGCATAGACGTCTTGGAACGTATAGAACTGACGGCTCACCTGCCCATCGATGTAGGCGTTGGGCAGTACGGCCTGAATACCGGGCTGGGCTCCGGCCGTTACGGAGTCTCCGATCATCAGAACATGCGCGTCGCACGTGCCTGCCTGCTCGTCATAGTTGAAGCTCTTCCAATCCAGATTTTTGGGGACTTTTTCGGCGATGGGCCCCTCGTGGGGTTTCTTTTGCTTTTTACTCGTTTGGTTCGAGCTCTGGCCCTGAGTTTGATCGTCGGAGCCGTCCGCCGCGGCATCCTTCTTTTTGGCCGCCGCGGTCGATGCCTGCACGAGTTCGGGACGGAGCTGCTGGGCGCGGGCGGTGGCGATGCCGTTCCAGTCGACGGGTGCCACGGCGAGCACGATCACGCAGGCAGCTCCGAGTGCAGGAAGCACGAATGCGGGGGAGGGGCGGTGCGTCTTGCCCGCAGCAGGCTTATGCGCGGCAAGGCCGTGGGCGAACGGACGCTCGACCAGGCGATAGAAGACCTCGGCGACAATCAAGATCGCGATGATCTGCAGCAGCTGCTCCCACCAGGCGGTATGCGTGGTGCGCGTCGCGGGATTCATGAGGATGAGCATAGGGTAGTGGACAAGGTAGACCGAGAATGACCGACTGCCCAGATAGACGAGAGGTTTGGCCGAGAGTAGACGGCGCGCGGCGCAGCCCGTGTTCTGGATGCAGATGATGAGAAGTGCCGTGAGCAGGGCGATGACAAGAAATCCGCCGCGGTAGAGCCAAGGGTTTTGACCCGTAAGCGTTATTGTGCCAACGATGAAAGCCACGAGAACGACGGCCGATACAAGGTTGACCTTCGAAAGCCCTCTTCCGGTGCGGGTGATTTTCACACGCCCGCCCAAGAACTTGCGCAGGCGGGGCGCAGCGATGGCGGCCAGTGCGCCCACAAGAAGCTCGGCCGCGCGCGTGTCCGTGCCGTAATAGACGCGAGAGGTGTCTGCCGCAGGGTCGAACAAGAACAGCATGGCGGCAGACGAGATGAGTCCGAGCGCTGCCGTGAGCCCGATGGCGGTGTTGCGCGAGTGCGTCTTTGAGGTGAGCGCCACGAGTACGAGCGGCCAGACGATATAGAACTGCATGGTCACGCCGCAAAACCACAGGTGGGTGAGGGGCGAGGGGAGCCCGGCGGCGGCGAAATACGATACGTTGCGAAAGATATAGGACCAGTTGCTGAAGAACAGCACGGACGGCAGACTGTCCTGCTGCACCTTGGGTAACAGGCTCGGCGAAACAAGGTAGGTGGCGATCGCCGTGACGGCGATGGTCACGAGAATCGGCGGCAGCATGCGCGCGATGCGGCGCACCATATATTGCCGATACGAGAATCCGTGTTCGCTTGTCATGGCCCGCATAACGCTTTTGGTGGCGAAGTAGCCCGTGAGCGTGAAGAATACGGTTACGCCCAGAAAACCGCCCGAGAGCAGCGTGGGGCGCATGTGATAGAGGACGACGCCGGCGATGGCGAGCGCACGGAGCCCGTCGAGCGCGGCGATGCGTTTGGTTCGTTTGGGCGCGATTTTGGTGTCGGCGCCCGTGGATGTTTGCAGCATCTTATATCTCCTTCAAAGCGACTAGGTAGTCTAGCGCTTCGCATGGACAGATACCGCAAGGTGCATGAGGGCCGTATAAAGATTTTGAACGGGGCGGCTTGCTCTGCCCCCGGGGCATTCATCGCCGCGGATCTTCTACAAGAAAAGGCGCCCGGGCCTGAGCCTCGGACGCCTGGGTTCACGATATTCGGGACGGCTGCGCTTGCGATACGTCAGATGACTACTTGAGCTTGGCCACCAACAGCGGATCACCCAATTTGACAAGAGGGCTTCCGCCGAGCAGGGTGTTGGATTCGCCCACATGGTCGATGCTCTTGAGATGATCGGCTTCCGAGACAATGACGGTCACGATGTCCTCGTGGCCGGCTGCCTTGATCGCCTCCGCGTCGAAGGAGATGAGCGGCTGGCCGGCTTTGACCTCGTCGCCCATCTCGACAAAGCGTGCAAAACCCTTGCCGTTCATCTCGACGGTGCCGAGTCCCACGTGGATAAAGACGCGCAGACCGTCCTCGGTGATCATGCCGATCGAGTGATTGGTGACGGTGGTGGCGCCGATGCGGCCGTTGGCAGGGGCGTAGACGGTGCCGGTGATGGGCTCGATTCCGTAGCCCTCGCCAAGCATGCCCGATGCGATGGTCTCATCGTTTACCTGGTCGAGGTCGACCAGAACACCGTTGACCGGGGCGTAGATGACACCGGCGCGGGTGGCGAAGCTTGCCGCGGGCGGGACGGTGGCGTCTCCGGTCGAGCTGAACGTGGACTTGAGGGAATCGAGCAGACCCATGGTTGCCTCCTGCAATACGGGCGCGCGCCGGGTGAGCGCGTGCGAGTCGATGTCGAGAGTGTTTCCGGTTTGTTTCCCGACGGTATCAGCATCGTCATTCTACGCTGTCATATGGGTACTCTGAGCTGGGATTTCGTGATATATCAGTTGGAGCGCGCATATTGCCGTTTGATTTCTGAACGAAGGCGCCAAGTGGGGTACGCTAGGTAGAGAAAGGGAGCGTCCGTGCGTCCGGGCGGCGCATGCGAGAGGAGCGGATATGATTATTGAGAAGCGGGCCCTATGGGGCGAGGAGCCGACCGAGGAACACCCCGCTACGTTTACCTTTTTGGGTGCCGAGCCTCTGCCCGATAAGCCCGAGGCACGTCGACCGGCCGTGGTGATCTGCGGCGGGGGCGGGTTTACCCATATCGCCCCTCACGAGCAGGACCCGGTGGCCTTTGCCTTCTTGGATCGCGGCTACCAGGCTTTTGTGCTTGATTACGTGACGAGCGCCAGCGGCGACGTGAGTTATCCGCACCCGCAGACGGACCTTGCCAAGATGGTCGCCACGGTGCGCGCTCATGCCGATGAGTGGCATGTCGATCCCAAACGCGTGTGCGTCGTGGGCTTTTCTGCCGGCGGCATGATCTGCGCGTCGCTCGCTACCCAGTGGAAGAATGGCCCCTTTGCAGCGCTTGCCGGCGCCCGTGCTGACGATATTCGTCCCGATGCCGTCGTGCTCGGCTATCCGCTGCTCGATTTGGCCTACGTGCGCGACATGCAGACGCGCGACCCTCGTATCGATCTGCGCGTGCCCAAGACGGGCGGCAAGACCGGCCGCGACCTGCTCAACGATTATCTGTCGATGGTGACCGGCGGCGAGGCCACCGATGAGCATCTTGCCGACATCTGCCCCACCACACATGTTTCGCGGCAGATGCCCCCGACGTTTGTCTGGGGCGTGACGGATGACAAGACCGCGCCCATCGCGCAGGTCTATCCCTTCGCACAGCGTATGGCGCAGGAGGGCGTGGCGAGCGAGTTGCACGTCTTTGACCAGGGTGGTCACGGGCTTTCGCTCGGCAATGCCAACACCTGCGTCGATAACGAGGACAAGCAGGTTGCCGTGCGTCCGTGGATCCGCCTGGCGTTCAAGTTTTTGGAGCGCCACGGCGTCTAACGCGCGGAATTCGATTTGGCCCGCTGGTGCGGACGAACAGAGGGGAAGAGACGATGCTCGACGGAACGTATGTGGTAAGTGCCGCAACGCCGATCGGCGCCAAACGCGGCGAGCTGACGTTTGCGACGGGCACTGACGGGCGGATGCGCGCCGCGCTCAAGGTGAGCGGTCTTAACATCGTTCTTACCCGCGCCGCATGCACAGGCGACGAGTTCGAACTTGCGGGCACGATCTCGCATCTGCTGCTGGGTAAGGCGCCTTTTGAATGCAAGGGCTCTGTTGCCGGAGATGCCATGTCGGCCGTTGCGCGCTCTGGCGCCCTTTCCATCGAACTCAAGGGCCACCGCAAATGATCCGTTTTCCTCCGGTCCCAAGGGACCATTTCGCGCTATGATGCGGTTTCAAATGGGTTAGCCGTGGCAAACGGTTAGCTCAGGCAAACCGTATGGGGCTGCGCCGGCCCCGGGGAGGAACGCGGTTTTGAAACTAGATTCGCTGGAGATCGGCAAGGACGCCATCATCTCGTCGGTGGCCTCGGACGATCCCGCACTGCATCAACACATCCTCGACATGGGGCTCACACCCGGTACCGAGGTCACCATGATGAAGTACGCCCCCATGGGCGACCCCGTCGAGATCCGCCTACGTGGCTATGAGCTCACCTTGCGCAAGGACACGGCGGCGCGTATCGAGCTCGCCGACGTACACGACACCGATACCGGTCCGCGTGTGAATGCCGCCGTGGGCACGACCGCCCATCCGGCGATCGGCGAGCGTGGCTTCAAGCCCCGTCGCGCCGGTCGCGTGGTGCCCGAGGGCGAGCCGCTGCGCTTTGCCCTCGCCGGCAACCAGAACTGCGGCAAGACCACGCTCTTTAATCAGTTAACCGGCTCCAACCAGCACGTGGGCAACTTTCCCGGTGTCACGGTCGACCGCAAGGATGGAAAAATCCGCAACCATCCCGAGGCGAGCGTCACCGATCTGCCCGGCATCTACTCGCTCTCGCCCTACACGGGCGAGGAGGTCGTGAGCCGCCAGTTCATCCTTGACGAGCGTCCCGACGCCATCATCGATATCATCGATGCGACCAACATCGAGCGCAACCTTTACCTTACGCTCCAGCTCATGGAACTCGATCGCCCCATGGTCGTCGCCCTCAACATGATGGACGAGGTCACGGCCAACGGCGGCACCGTCGACGTCAATTTGCTCGAGAGTCTGCTCGGCGTGCCCGTGGTGCCTATCAGCGCCGCCAAGAACGAGGGCATCGACGAGCTCGTGGAGCATGCCCTGCAGGTGGCGCGCTATGGCGAGCGCCCCGGCCGTCTGGATTTCTGCGACCCCGACGGTCCCGACGGCGGTGCGCTCCATCGCTGCATCCATGGCATCGCGAACCTTATCGAGGATCATGCCAAGGCGGCGCGCATCCCGGTTCGCTTCGCCGCGACCAAGCTCGTCGAGGGCGATGAACTCGTGACCCAGGCGCTTCGCCTCGACCAGAATGAGCTCGATGCGCTCGAGCATATCATCGGACAGATGGAGGGCGAGTCGGGCAGCGATCGACTCTCGGCCCTTGCCGATATGCGCTTCACGTTTATCGGCGACGTTTGCGCTCGCTGCGTGGTCAAACCGCACGAGAGCCGTGAGCACCTGCGCTCCGTCAAGATCGACCGCATCCTCACGGGTCGCTTCACGGCGATCCCCGCGTTCATCCTCATCATGGGGCTCGTCTTCTGGCTCACCTTCGGCGTGATCGGCGCGGGGCTGCAGGATCTGCTCGACCAGGGCGTGAGCGCGCTCATTGCGGCGGTCGACGCTTGGCTTGCGGCCTTCGGTACCAACCCCGTGGTGCGCTCACTTGCCGTCGACGGCGTGCTTACCGGTGTAGGCAGCGTTCTTACGTTTTTGCCCATCATCGTCGTGCTGTTTTTGTTCCTGTCGATCCTCGAGGACTCGGGCTACATGGCACGCGTCGCCTTTGTCATGGACAAGGTCCTGCGTCGCTTCGGTCTGTCGGGCCGCAGCTTCGTGCCGATGCTCGTGGGTTTTGGCTGCAGCGTGCCGGCCATCATGTCCACGCGCACCCTGCCCTCCGAGCACGACCGCAAGATGACGGTCATGCTTACGCCGTTTATGAGCTGCTCGGCAAAGCTCCCGGTCTACGGGCTGCTCTGCGCGGCGTTTTTCCCGCACGCGGTGGTGCCGGCGATGGTGTCGCTGTATGTGGTGGGTATCCTTGTAGGTATGATTGCGGCGCTTGTCCTCAACCGCACGGCCTTCAAGGGCGACCCGGTCCCGTTTATCATGGAGCTTCCCAACTATCGCCTGCCGAGCGTCAAGACCACGGTCATGCTCGCATGGGACAAGGCCAAGGGCTTCATCACCAAGGCGTTCACGATCATCTTTGCGGCGACGGTCGTGATCTGGTTCCTCCAGACGTTCGACATCCGCTTCAACGTAGTCTCCGACCAATCGCAGAGCCTGCTTGCGGGCGTGGGCGGCTTCATCGCGCCCGTGTTGGCGCCGCTCGGTATCGGTGACTGGCGTATCTCGACGGCGCTCGTCACGGGGCTTATCGCTAAGGAGAGCGTCATCTCAACGCTCACCGTGTTGCTCGGCTCCACCACAACAGCGGCCCTCTCGACGATGCTCACGCCGTTCACGGCCTACGTGTTCTTGGTCTTTGTGCTGCTGTATCCACCCTGCGTGGCAACAATCGGCACGGTGAGAAACGAGCTCGGTGGGCGCTATGCTGCGGCAGTCTTCGCTTTCCAGATCGCTGTCGCGTGGATATGCGCGTTCATCGTTCACGGAGCCGGTGTTTTGATCGGTCTGTAGCCCCTCGATTGCCTATACTCCTCTGTCACACATATCGTTTGGCAGAGGAGTTTATTGTTATGGCGTTTGACAAGGCGATGGCGCATCTGGTGTCCAAGGGGTTCGGCGATCGCGTGATCGTGCCCAAGGAGGAGACGGCGACGGTGGAGGAGGCGGCAGCGGCACTGGGCACCGCGCCCGCCCAGATCGCCAAGACGATGGCGTTCGATGTCGACGGTGCGGCGGTGCTCGTGCTCTGCGCGGGAGACGCGCGCGTCAACAGCTCCAAGTTCAAGAAGTTCTTCCACGGCAAGCCCCATATGATCCCCGGCGGCGAGGTCGAGGCCGCCGTGGGGCATGCGCCGGGTGGCGTGTGCCCCTTCGGCATCAACGAGGGCGTGGCGGTCTATCTGGATGAGTCGCTCAAGCGCTTCGATACCGTCTATCCGGCGTGCGGCGACGACCACAGCGGCGTGGCACTCTCGGTGCCTGAGCTTGAGTGCGCATCGGACGCCCAGGGCTGGGTCGACGTCTGCCGCGGGTGGTAGCTCATTTTAGGACGGGGTTGTTTTTGCGCATTGGGCGTGGCAACGTGCCGGGTGGCGCCGACGAGCGAGCGTTAACGTTTCGCCTTTTGCCGAGGCCCGATGTCCCTGCTTGCTATAATCGCCGCCTTGGTAATCAATCGGAAAGGTGTCGCCGCCCCTATGACCACATCCAACAACGGATCCATCACCCTCAAACAATGGCTGCCGCTCATCGGCCTTACGTGCTGTGCGTTTGTCTTCAACACGTCTGAGTTCATGCCCATCGGACTGCTCACCGATATCGCGAGGTCATTCTCGCTCACCGAGGCCCAGGCCGGCATCATGATCTCGGTCTATGCCTGGGGCGTCATGATCCTGTCGCTGCCGCTCATGGTGTTCGCGTCACGCTTCGAGTACAAGCGGATGCTCCTCGGCGTGGTGGCGCTGTTCTCGCTCGGGCAGTTCCTCTCGGCCATCGCGCCCACCTATCCCGTGCTTGTCTGCGCGCGTTTGGTCGTTGCGTGTGCCCACGCCGTGTTTTGGTCGGTCGCCTCGATCATGGCGTCACGGCTGGTCGATGCACGCCACGGGGCGCTTGCCATATCGATGATCGCGACGGGCTCCTCGGTCGCACAAATCTTCGGTCTGCCGCTGGGGCGCGCTATCGGGCTTGCCGTGGGCTGGCGCATGACCTTTGGCGTCGTGGGCATGGTCTCGGCCGCCGTGGTCATCTACCAGGCGTTCGTGTTTCCGCCCATGGCGGCGGGGGAGCGCTTCAACTTGTCCCAGCTGCCGAGCTTGCTCAAGAATCCGTTCTTGATCGCCCTCTACGCGGTGACGGTCTTTATGGCGACCGGTTATTACACCGGCTACAGCTATATCGAACCGTTCATGCAGCAAGTCGCCGGGTTCGAGCCGGGACTCATCACCATGTCGCTTACCGTGTTCGGCTTTGCCGGACTTGTGGGCAGCTGGCTTTTCGGACGCCTTTTCGACGGCCACCGCTTTCCGTTTCTTGCCGTCGCCCTCACGGGCGTCGCGGCGGCGCTGCTGCTTATGCGTGCGTCCGCCGTCGTGCCCGCCGCAGTCTTCGTGGTGTGCGCCGTCTGGGGCTGCTGCGCCACGGCGTTCAATGTGGCTTTCCAGGCAGAGCTCATCAAGTACACGCCCGCTGGCGAATCGGCCGTCGCCATGTCGATCTTCTCGGGCTTGTTCAACCTTGGGATCGGTACGGGCACCGCGATCGGCGGCGCGGTGGTCTCGGGTCCCGGCATCGCCTGGATTGGCTATGCGGGCGGCGCCATCGCCGCCGTGGGCGTGCTGCTTGCCGTGACGGTCTTGTTTGGTGCCATCCGTCGCTGCCATTCCTAAGGACGGATGGTGGCTTACTGCGGTCTACAATGAGCTCTGCTGCGAATTGGCTCAGGGAGGTCGCTATGTGGGCATATGAGACGGCGTTCTATCAAATCTATCCGTTGGGTTTTTGCGGTGCCCCGCGCGCGCACGATGCCGAGGGTGGTGAGTGCTCGGGTGGGCCTGCGGACTCGGCCCCTATACGTAAAATCGCGGATTGGGCCGATTATCTGCAGTCGCTTAGCGTGGGCGCCGTGCTCATCAATCCGCCGTTCGAATCTGACAGCCATGGCTACGACACGCGCGACCTCACGCGCATAGATACTCGCCTGGGAACCAACGAGGATTTTGCCGATGTGTGCGATGCGCTGCACGCTCGCGGCATCCGCGTGGTCATCGATGCCGTTTTCAACCATGTGGGACGTGGCTTCTGGGCGTTTGAAGACGTGCGGCAAAAGCGTTGGGACTCGCCGTATAAGGACTGGTTCCACATCAATTTCGATGGTGACTCGTGCTACGGTGACGGCTTTTGGTACGAGGGCTGGGAGGGTCACTACGAGCTCGTTAAGCTCAACTTGCAAAACCCTGCCGTTGTCGACTACTTACTCGGTGCGGTCCGGGGTTGGGTGGACAAGTTCGGCATCGACGGCCTGCGCCTCGACGTGGCGTATATGCTCGACCATGATTTCCTGCGCCGCCTGCACGTCTTTGCCCGTGACGTCAAGGAGGACTTCGTCTTGATCGGCGAGACGCTTCACGGGGACTACAACCAGATCGTCAACGATGAGATGCTCGACTCGTGTACCAACTACGAGTGCTACAAGGGACTCTATTCGAGCTTCAACTCGTGCAATATGTTTGAGATCGCCCATTCGCTCCATCGCCAGTTTGGCGGCGACCCGTGGTGCATTTATCGCGGCAAGCATCTGCTGAGCTTTGTCGACAACCACGATGTGACGCGCCTGGCGAGTATCCTTGTGGATAAAAACTGCCTGCGCCCGGCCTATGGCGTGCTCTTCGGTATGCCGGGGATTCCCTGTCTCTATTACGGCAGCGAATGGGGCATCGAGGGAGAGAAGGGTGGTGCGGACGGCGATTGGGCGCTGCGCCCGGCACTCGACAAGCCGGCCCCCAACGATCTCACGGCGTTTATCGGCCAATTCGCGCGGGTGCGTGCAGGCGGAGCGGCGGCTTCCCGCGCGCTTTGCTACGGGGGCTACCGTAACGTTGTCATTCAAAACAAGCAGCTGCTTTTCGAGCGCGCGTGCGAGGATGCTTGCGTCTATGTCGCCGTCAACGCGGTCAATGAGCCCTTTGTCTTTCAGGCAGGGGAGCTTACGGGCACGTTTGTCGATCTGCTCGCTTCCGGGGCGCCCGCGATCGACCTTTCCGGTTCACTCGAGATCGCTCCCTATGATGTTCGCTATCTGCTGAGGGCATAGCGCCGTGGACGAGTTGGAACCTGGTTATAGCCATATCTCGCACGGGTTCGAGCCCGTCTTCGACACCCGCTCGCGCGTACTCGTGCTGGGCTCGTTTCCATCGGTGCTGTCGCGTGCAAACGCCTTCTACTACGGCAACCCGCAAAACCGCTTTTGGCGTGTGATGGCAGCGTGTCTTGGCTGTGCCGCACCGCCCAACGAGGGCGATCCGGTGCCGGCTGCCATCGCCGCGTCGTGCGGATGCCCCGCGGGTGCGCCGGCCCCGCTCGACGTTTCGATCGCGACCAAGCGCAACATGCTGCTTGCGGGCGGGGTGGCGCTCTGGGATGTGATCGAGAGCTGCGACATCAAGGGCTCCTCCGATGCGAGCATCAAAAATATCGTGCCCGCCCGCATCGAGCGCATCACCAACGCCGCGCCCATCGAGATCGTCGTCTGCAACGGCGGCACGGCCGGGCGATTCTACAGGCGCTATCTGCAAGCGAAGACGGGCATCCCGGCGATCGTTCTGCCCTCGACGAGCCCGGCGAAC
Organism: Collinsella sp. UBA6357; assembly: GCA_002437815.1. Taxonomy (GTDB): domain Bacteria; phylum Actinomycetota; class Coriobacteriia; order Coriobacteriales; family Coriobacteriaceae; genus Collinsella. The sequence continues at coordinate 10,585 of DJRP01000015.1, forward strand.
GCCGCGTGGCGCCTCGACCGTCTGATCGATCGGTGGGAATCGGCCATAGACTGGCTCCAGGATGCCGAAACCTGCCCCCGTGGCAACAGGCTGGCCCGTTAGTTCAGATATGTATGACCAGGTGGCTTGGTTGGCGGTCGTTTTTGTCCGCTTGGGGTCATTTGGGGCCGGTTCGACGTTGAAAGGCGCTCTTTGTGGGGGCTTAATGACTTCTCGGAGAGCGTCAAAGCCCGTGTTCTGGTCGAGCAAATGCCCTCTGCCCGCGAAATGTCGTTCGAAAAAATACGTATTTGAACTAACTGACCAGCGGCGTGTGCATGCCGCTGACTCTGCGGGCAAAGAGGCGCATCGTCGCCCGCCAGAGTGGGGCGGGGAGAGCGGGTTGCGCGGCGATCACGCCGAGATTACCGATATCCGAGACATCCGCACCGCCGAGTTCTTGTGCGCGTCGGATTGAGCAGCCCATGCGGAGGGCCCCGATCAGCTTGTCGATGGACTCGGAGAAGGGCCGGCGCAGCAGGCCCAGCCGCGGTGAGTGGGCAAGGAGGGCAAACGGTGCTCCCACGCGCAGATGAAGGGCGCCTTTCCATGCAAGCCCCGCATCCGTGCAGGATTTGCACGCGTGCTGGATAAGCGCGACCGCTTTGGCGCGGTCGTCCCCGGTATCGTGGACAAGCAGATAGACAGGCGTGTTGGGCCCGATGGCGCCCAGGACCATCCGATTCAGGTCGATGACGTCGGCGTCGGGGGAAAGCGTTTTAGCAACGATGATGCCGTCGCCATATGTGCCGGGAGCGTCCTCATCGGGTCCCACAATATGAAATGCCGGCGCGCGTGTTCCTGAGAGGTGGGCATACGCGAGCGTCGCATCGGCGATATCGTGAGCGAGAAACGCGAGGCTGTCATCTTGGGGGTCGCAGATGATGGTGATCTTGCGCAACGTCTGGGGACGATCGTCGTCTGCTGTCATATGAACGGTTTCCAATCTTGAGGTTTCCGTTTAGGTTACACCACGTCTTGCGGGTGTGTGGCGCTATCCTGTTGCGGCAACCGCGCGAAAGGACCCTTATGCGTCTTCCCATGAATACATCGCTTGCGACGCTCAAACCTTCGGGCATCCGTCGCATCAACGCGCTCGCCGCCGAACACCCGGGCTGCATCGCGCTTGCCCTCGGCGAACCCGATTTCGACACGCCCGAACCCATCAAGGACGAGGTCGTGCGTGCGCTCGGCCATGATGATACGCACTATCCGCCCAACAACGGCAGGGCCGCGACACGTCAGGCCATCGCTGCCTACATGACCGACGCGAGCCTTGCGTACGCGGCAGACGAGATCATCCTCACCGATGGTGCCACCGAGGCGTTGCATGCGACCCTGATGGCTATGCTCAACCCGGGCGATGAGGTCATCATTCCCATACCGGCGTTTGGCCTGTACGAGAGCATCGTCGTCGCCAACCATGCCAAGGCGGTGTTTCTCGATACCGAGCCGCTGCGTTTCCAGATCGATGAGGAGGCCCTGCGAGGCTGCGTGACGCCCGCAACCAAGGCGATCGTCATCTGCTCGCCCAACAACCCCACGGGCTGCGTGCTCGATGGCGCTTCGCTCGATGCGGTGGCACGCGTCGCCTCCCAAACGGGCATGTATGTGGTCTGCGACGATGTCTACAATCGTCTGGTCTATGCAGACGGTTATGAGCGTTTTGCACAGCGGCATCCCGAACTGCGGGAGCAGACGGTGGTCATCGACAGCTTCTCAAAGCCGTGGGCCATGACGGGTTGGCGTCTGGGCTGGCTTGCGGCAGCGGCCCCCGTCGAGGCCGAGATCGCCAAGGCGCACCAATACCTGGTCTCGAGTGCGGTGTCCTTCGAGATGGATGCCGCGGCCCGGGCGCTCGGTGTCGATCCGGCCCCGATGCTCGATGCCTATCGCATGCGCCAAAAGCGCGTCCTTGCGGCTCTTGATGCCATGGGCTTGGATACGGTCGAGCCTGCGGGCGCCTTCTACGTGTTCCCGAGCATCAAGAAGTTCGGTATGACGAGCGAACGGTTCTGCATCAGGGCGATCGAAGAGGCCGGGGTGGCGCTTGTTCCGGGAGACTGCTTTGGCGCGGAGGGGTATGTGCGTCTGAGCTACTGCGTTGCCGATGCGGACCTTGACGAGGGCCTCCGTCGCCTTTCCAAGTTTGTCTCGACCCTGTAGCCTGCTGCTTGCCTGAGGCGGCAGCGTGTAAGCTCGAAGCGTGACGGCGGGGGATGGTGGAATTGTGTGCAAGTTTGCATGACCGTTGACCGGCACCGAGGTCCCCGCCATAATGCTTTCGGTTCACGCACGAATCCGCTGCCAGAGACAGCCGGCGCAAACGGGTCTTACCCGTAAGCTTAATGGGGTATCCCGCCAGCCGAGGTGGTCGAGTAGATATGTCTTCTCGCCCCCGTCGCTCATGCAGCGCGGGGGCTTTCTTTTTGGACATGCCCCCGTCACGTCCTTGTGGCGGACCGTGCCCGGAAGGAAAACGAGGAGGTGTAATTCATGCCCCAGCAGTACAAAATCGACAAGGTTGCCGAGATCGAGTCCCGCATCGCCGACAACGCCGGTCTGTTCGTCGTCAACTACAACGGTCTGACGGTTAAGCAGGCTCAGGAGCTGCGTCATCAGCTTCGCGAGTGCGGCGCCGAGATGAAGGTCTACAAGAACAACCTGGTCAAGATCGCTCTCAAGAACCAGGAGCAGCCCGAGATCGACGAGCTTCTTGCCGGCCCCGTTGCCTATGTGTTCTATGAGACCGAGCCGGTCGAGGCCGCTAAGGCCCTCAAGGACTTCTCCGCGAAGTCCAAGGGCGTCCTTGAGATCAAGGGCGGTATCTCCGACGGTAAGGCCGTCACCGCAGACGAGGTCAAGGCTATCGCCGAGCTTCCCACCAAGGATCAGCT
>DJRP01000015.1:13541-17830 GCA_002437815.1 Collinsella sp. UBA6357
CAGATCGCCGGTCTTATCTCCGGTTTCGCTCGCGACATCGCTGTCTGCGTCAACGGCGTTTCCTCTGGTCTCGCCCGTTCGATCCAGCAGGTTTCCGAGCAGAAGGCTGCATAGTCGACGCCTTCGCCCCGCGGCGCATCGCCGCACCCAGACGCAATCGCGTCACTGTTTACATGATCTCCGTGCCCTGCGCACGGAAACCGAAAGGACTTAGAAATGGCTAAGCTTACCACCGATGAGATCATCGATGCTCTTAAGGAAATGACCCTTCTCGAGGCTTCCGAGCTCGTCAAGGCTATCGAGGACACCTTCGGCGTCTCCGCTGCCGCTCCTGCCGCCGTCGTGGCTGCTCCTGCTGCCGGCGCTGCCGAGGCCGAGGAGAAGACCGAGTTTGACGTCGTGCTCGAGGGCTTCGGCGACAACAAGATCCAGGTCATCAAGGCCGTCCGCGAGCTCACCAGCCTTGGCCTGAAGGAGGCCAAGGAGGTCGTCGAGTCCGCTCCTAAGGCCGTCCTCGAGGGCGCCAAGAAGGAGGACGCCGAGGCTGCCAAGGAGAAGCTCGAGGCTGCTGGCGCTGCTGTCACTCTCAAGTAATCAGGCTTTCTCGCCAGATTTCTTTGAAGTGGGGTCCGCTTTATGCGGGCCCCACTTTTTATTGACGCGATATCCGAATAGCGCCTTTGCATATAAAATGCTAAAACGTTATGCCGTTTAAGCCGTTTTTTGCACCGTTCCCGTTTTTATTTGCGTTGACCTGCTGAAGAATCGTTTTCAATGCGGGCATAGGGGAGTGCACGGCGCTAAGATACTTCGGTATCGCTATTCATCGCTTTGTTTTTCGAAGATCAGAACAAGGCTGAGGGCGCACCGGCGTGCGCCTGCGAAAGGAACCCTGTATATCATGAAGGCAATCATCCCCGCCGCCGGCCTCGGCACCCGTTTTCTGCCTGGCACCAAGTGCACTCCCAAGGAGATGCTCCCCGTGCTCGACAAGCCCGTCATCCAGTACGTGGTCGAGGAGGCTCTTGATCCCGAGGAAGTCGATGATGCCATCATCGTCACCTCTCCCGGCAAGCCCGAGCTGCTGAGCTATTTCCAGCCTGATCGCTCGCTCGAAAACCTGCTGCGCGAGCGTGGCAAGGATGCCTATGCGGACGCCGTCGCCCATGCCGGCGATATGCCCGTCGATTTCCGCTACCAGTATGAGCCCAAGGGCCTGGGACATGCCATCCGCTCTGCTGCCGACGCCGTTGCCGGGGAGAGCTTCTTGGTCCTGCTGGGCGACTATGTTGTGCCTAACCGTGACATCTGCGACAAGATGCTTGCAGTCTCCAAGGAGCACGGTGGTGCCTCCGTCATCGCTGTCGCCGCGTGCGCACCCGAGGAGGTCAGCCGCTATGGCGTCATCGCCGGCGAGCGCGTGGGCGCTCTGGCCGGTTCGGAGGATGCCGCTGACGACGAGCCCGGTGCCGTCTGGCGCGTGAACGGCTTGGTCGAGAAGCCCGCCGCCGATGAGGCGCCTTCCAACCTCTATATCGTCGGCCGCTATCTGCTGAGCCCGCTGGTCATGGACCTGTTGGCCGATCAGCAGGCCGGCAAGGGCGGCGAGATCCAGCTCACCGATGCCATGGCTCGTTCCCTTGACCGCGAGGCCATGTATGCCGTGGTTATCGATCCGCTCTCTGGCTATGATACCGGTACGCCTTCTGGCTGGATGGCCACCAATGCCCTTATGGCCGCGAGCGATCCGCGCTTCTCGGCTGCTTTCTGGGACGCCATCGACGAGCGCGGCGGTCTTACCCGATAACACATAACGACAGGTGCTTTGAAACAGGACGTGGGCGCAAACCCACGTCCTGTTTTTGTTTAAAAGCAGCGTACGTTGATCTCCATCACATAAAGCCTATGAACAGATGTTCGATACGGCTGCATCTACCTGCGCCTTTTCTATCGAAATATTTTGCTACTCCAAATAGGAGTCTCCGTCAAGAGTTTTCTTGCCCAGCGGTTTCCAACTGATAAACTATGAGATTGCGATTACTGGCGAAGCCATGCCTCGCCAACACACCGAGCATTTCCGTGAAGGAGGAAAAACCTGGTGACTAACGCAATCACTGCCACCGAGCGCACGCGAGTCAACTTCGGGAAGATCCCGGAGGCCATGGAGCTCCCCAACCTTATCTCCGTTCAGAGGAAGTCCTTTGAGCGCTTTAAGGACGAGGGTCTTCGCGAGGCGTTCAAGGAGTCCAGCCCCATCCAGAGCCAGAACCATGTTCTCGAGGTTACCTTCGGCGAGCATCAGTTCGGCGATCCCGCGCACACCGTCGAGGAGTGCCGCGAGAAGGACATGACCTATCAGGCCCCGCTGCTCACCGATGTTCGTCTGACCAACAAGGAGACGGGCGAGATCAAAGAGCAGCTCGTCTTTATGGGCGACTTCCCCATGATGACCGAGCAGGGCACCTTCATCATCAACGGTACCGAGCGCATCGTCGTCTCCCAGCTCGTCCGCTCCCCGGGCGTGTACTACAGCTCCGAGATGGATTCGGGCAAGCAGATCTATAAGGCCCAGATCATCCCGTCGCGCGGCGCGTGGCTGGAGTTCGAGGTCGACAAGCGCGATCAACTCATGGTCTCCATCGACCGCAAGCGCAAGCAGAGCGCCACGATGTTCCTGCGCGCGCTGGGCATCGCCGTCACCAACGACGACATCATCGAGCTGCTCGGTAACTCCGATGTCATCAAGCGCACGCTTGAGCGCGATACTGCCCTCACTCGCGAGGACGCCCTCATCGAGATTTACCGTCGTCTGCGCCCGGGCGAGCCTCCCACCGTGGATGCCTCCCGCAGCCTGCTCGAGGGCCTGCTGTTCAACCCGCAGCGCTACGATCTGGCCCGCGTCGGCCGTTACAAGGTCAACAAGAAGCTCAACCTCACCACCGAGGAAGAGGTCACCGTCCTTACCGACGAGGACATCGTCGCCACGCTGCGCTACCTGCTGTCGCTGGCCGCCGGCGAGCAGGGCTTCAAGACCGACGATATCGACCACTTCGGCAACCGTCGCATCCGCACCGTCGGCGAGCTCGTCGCCAACCAGTTCCGTATCGGCATGAGCCGTATGGAGCGCGTCGTCCGTGAGCGCATGAGCTCCCAGGACATCGATGAGATCACCCCGCAGTCGCTGATCAACATCCGCCCGATCGTGGCCTCCATCAAGGAATTCTTCGGTTCCTCGCAGCTCTCGCAGTTCATGGACCAGGCAAACCCGCTGACGGGTCTTACCCACAAGCGCCGTCTGTCGGCTCTCGGCCCTGGCGGCCTTGCGGGCCATAAGTCGGGCTCCAGCCGCCGCACCAACGTGCCTACGGCCGTCCGCGACGTCCACAACTCGCACTACAGCCGCATGTGCCCGATCGAGACCCCCGAAGGCCCCAACATCGGCCTGATCGGCTCGCTGGCTCTTTATGCCCGCGTCAACGACTACGGTTTCATCGAGGCCCCGTTCCGTCGTGTCGAGAACGGAGTCGCTACCGATCAGATCGACTGGATGACCGCTGACGAGGAAGAGAAGCACGTCATCGCCCCGGCCAACACGCCGCTCGATCCCAAGACCAACGAGTTCGTGACCACCGACTCCGAGGGCAAGCTCGTGCGTCCGCACACCGTTATCGCCCGTACCCGCGACTTCGACGGCTCCTTCGGCGCCCCTGCCGACGTGCCCGTCGAGGACGTCGACTACATGGATGTCAGCCCGCGTCAGATGCTTTCCGTCGCCGCCACGCTGATCCCGTTCCTGGAGCACGACGACGCCAAGCGTACGCTCATGGGCGCCAACATGCAGCGCCAGGCCGTGCCGCTGGTCCATCCGGCCGCCCCGTACGTGGGTACCGGCATGGAGCGTCGTGCCGCCCTGGACTCCGGCGAGGTCACCCTGGCCAAGAACGCCGGCGAGGTCATCTTCGCCGATGCGTCCAAGATCATCGTCAAGCACGCCGGCGGCATGGACGAGTACCATCTGCCCAAGTATCAGCGCTCCAACCAGTCCACCTGCATCAACCACCGTCCGCTCGTGCGCGTCGGTGACACCGTGGTGGAGGGCGAGCCCCTGGCCGACGGTCCTTCGACCGATCACGGTGAGCTCGCGCTCGGCCAGAACCTCACCGTGGCCTATATGCCGTGGGAGGGCTTCAACTACGAGGACGGTATCGTCGTGTCCGAGCGCCTGGTGGCCGAGGATCTGCTGACGACCATCAACATCACCCGTCATGAGATCGACGCCCGCGACACCA
>DJRP01000015.1:17910-20190 GCA_002437815.1 Collinsella sp. UBA6357
GCATCGGCGCCGAGGTCGGCCCGGGCGACATCCTGGTGGGTAAGGTCACCCCGAAGGGCGAGAGCGCCCTTACCGCCGAGGAGCGCCTGCTGCGCGCCATCTTTGGCGCCAAGGCCCATGACGTCCGCGACACCTCCCTCAAGATGCCCCACGGCTCCTACGGTCGCGTCATCGATGTCGTGCGCTTCAGCCGCGAGAACGGTGACGACCTGGCCCCCGGCGTCAACGAGCAGGTGCGCGTCTATGTCGCGCAGCGCCGTAAGATCCAGCAGGGCGACAAGATCGCCGGCCGCCACGGCAACAAGGGCGTCATCTGCAACGTCCTGCCGGTCGAGGATATGCCCTACATGGCCGACGGTACCCCCATCGACGTCATCCTCAACCCCTTGGGCGTGCCTTCGCGTATGAACGTCGGCCAGCTGCTCGAGTGCCACCTTGGCTGGGCTGCCGCCAGCGGTTGGGATACCGAGAACGCCGATTCCGACAAGTACGTCCCCGGTCCGTTCTTTGTCTCCACGCCGGTCTTCGACGGCGCTAAGGAGGACGAGATCGCCGAGGTCATCCGTCGCGCCAACAAGAACATGCTCAACAAGGCCTCTGAGGCCTATGGCGAGCACATGCGTCCCGAATTCGTGACGCAGCTCGACGAGCGCGGCAAGACCCGTCTGTTCGACGGCCGCACCGGCGAGGAGTTCCGCGAGCCCATCACCGTCGGCACTTCTTACATCCTTAAGCTCGGCCACATGGTCGACGACAAGATTCACGCTCGTTCGACGGGCCCCTACAGCCTGGTTACCCAGCAGCCTCTGGGCGGTAAGGCCCAGTTCGGCGGTCAGCGCTTCGGCGAGATGGAAGTTTGGGCACTGTACGCATACGGTGCCGCCAACGTCCTGCAGGAGATGCTCACCGTCAAGTCCGACGATACCGTGGGCCGCGTCAAGACCTACGAGTCCATCGTCAAGGGCGAGAACGTGCCCGTTCCCGGCGTGCCCGAGTCCTTCAAGGTTCTCGTCAAGGAGATCCGCTCGCTCGCACTCGACATCGAGCCTATGCATGATGTCGAAGAGGACACGTCCGCTCCTGTGACCACCGAGGAGAGCTCTGCCCTCGACGACCTTGCCGCTCTTGCCGGCGATACCGACGAGATCGCTGCCGAGGACGCCGAGACCGACGAGGCCTCCGAGGCCGTTGCCGCCACGACCACTGATAAGGAGTAGTTGACTGTGGCAGATTTCGAAGCTACTGATTTTGACTCGGTAAAGATCTCCCTTGCCTCCGCCGACCAGATCCGTTCCTGGTCGCACGGTGAGGTCAAGAAGCCGGAGACCATCAATTACCGTACCCTCAAGCCCGAGAAGGACGGCCTGTTCTGCGAGAAGATCTTCGGTCCCGCCAAGGACTGGGAGTGCTCCTGCGGCAAGTACAAGGGCATCCGTTTCAAGGGCATCGTCTGCGAGCGCTGCGGCGTCGAGGTCACCTCGGCCAAGGTGCGCCGCGAGCGCATGGGCCACATCGAGCTTGCCGCTCCGGTGTCCCATATCTGGTACTTCAAGAGCCCCACGAGCTTCCCGATGAGCCGTATGCTCGACATCAAGTCCAAGGACCTCGAGAAGGTCCTGTACTTCGCGAGCTATATCATCACCGAGGTCGACTACGAGGCCCGCGAGGCCGACGCCGACGATCTGCGCGAGGAGCTCGCCGCCGATCTCGAAGAGATCGATGCCGAGTGCGCTCGTCAGATCGAGAGCCTCAAGGAGCAGGGCAACCCCGAGAACTTTGACGAGTTCTCCGACGAGGAGCCCCTCACTCCCGAGGAGATCGCATCGGGCATCGTTGACATCGAGGAAGAGTGCAAGGACGAGAAGCAGCTGCGCACCGACGCCTTCAATGCCTTCATGAAGCTCACCGAGCGCGACCTCATCTCCGATGAGCCGCTGTTCCGCGAGATGACCCGCTACTACTCGATGTACTTCAAGGGCGGCATGGGCGCCGAGGCCGTTCGCGACCTGCTCGAGGCCATCGACCTGCCCTCCGAGGCCGAGAAGCTCAAGGCTATCATCGCCGACGAGGACTCCCAGAAGCAGAAGCGCGAGAAGGCCGTCAAGCGCCTTGAGGTGGTCGATGCCTTCCTCAAGGGCGGCAACAGCCCCGCCAACATGATCCTGGATGTCATCCCGGTCATTCCGCCCGATCTGCGCCCGATGGTCCAGCTCGACGGCGGTCGCTTCGCCGCGTCCGACCTCAACGATCTGTACCGTCGCGTCATCAACCGCAACAACC
>DJRP01000017.1:0-141 GCA_002437815.1 Collinsella sp. UBA6357
CCGTCATCGCGACCGGTTTCTCCGACTCCAACGTTAACCGCCAGGACGAGCTCTTTGCCCAACAGCAGTCCCAGAACAAGGCTGCAGCGGCCCCCGAGGCCACGCATGCCGCTCCCTCGGTGAGCCCGGCCCAGGCCGCCC
>DJRP01000017.1:221-1536 GCA_002437815.1 Collinsella sp. UBA6357
CAAGCGCGGCAGCTTCTAATCGCGTCTGTCGCTTCGCAGGATTTTGAAGAAGGCCTTCAACCATTGGGTTGGAGGCCTTTTTATAGGCTCGAGCCCTTACGGAGCCCTTACATTTAGCGATTGGGTTAACGGGTATGCTTAACCTAGCGTTAACAAAGAGGATAGGTCGTATCCTGTTTTCAAGGAGGGCTCAAGTATGCCAGCTCGTTCGGACATGGTCGCACGTATTGACCATGACGGGGTGACATTGGTCGAGGGTAGAACCCCTGACGTGCGTTTTGCGTTCACCGAGCGCACGGGTGGTGTGTCGGAAGAGCCGTATGCGTCGCTGAATCTGGGCACGCACGTGGGCGATGATGCCTTTGCCGTTGAAGAGAACCGTCGGCGTGTGCTGTGCGCGTTGGGGGCGGACACTCATGCCCATAACCTGCTGGTGCCCAACCAGGTGCATGGAGACACGATCGTCGCCGTTGAACAGAACGGTGCCGACTATCTTGAGGATATTCGCGAGCAAATCGCTCGAGGCTGTGATGCGATCGTATGCACGGCCCCCGAGGTTCCCGTCATGCTCTGTTTCGCCGATTGCGTGCCCGTGGTCCTCACGGTCCCCGGAGGTTTCGCGATCGTGCATTCCGGTTGGAAGGGCACGTTCGCCCGTATCGCCGGCAAGACCGCGACGGCGCTCTGCGTGGCCGTCGGCTGTGGGCCGGAAGAGGTCAAGGCCTATATCGGCCCTCATATTCTGGGTGATGAGTACGAGGTCTCGATGGAGTTGATCGAGAAGTTTGCCGCCTCGTTCGAAAGCGTGAACCCGTCCGGTCCGCGCCTGCTCGACCTTTCCTCGTGCATCGAGCAGGCGCTCATCGAGGCGGGGGTTCAACCGTGCGATATGCACGACCTCGGTCTTTCGACCGTACGCCACAATGACCGCTTCTATTCCTATCGGGCGGAGAACGGCACGTGCGGGCGTCATGCGGCGGTGGGTGTGCTGTGCTAAGACGATTTTTCTCCACGGCCGCTGCGGGCATCCTTGCCGCTGCGCTCTGCGGTTGCTCGTCCACGACATCGAGCTCGAGCATCACCGTCGCCGGCTCCACCACCTGTCTGCCCATCGCCGAGATCGCCGCCGAGGGCTTCAAGGCCGAGACCGGCACTGATGTGCTTGTGTCGGGTCTCGGCTCCTCCGCAGGCATCGAGGCCGTGAGCGCCGGAACGGCCGATATCGCAAGCTCATCACGCGATCTGAACGCCGATGAGCGGGATCTGGGCCTCACCCCGATCGTGATCGCGCATGACGGCATCGCCGTGATCGTCA
>DJRP01000017.1:1600-2269 GCA_002437815.1 Collinsella sp. UBA6357
GCAAGATCACCAATTGGAAGGAAGTCGGGGGAGAGGACCTGACGATTCAGGTCATCAACCGCGACGAGGCGTCCGGCACGCGCGAGGCGTTTCGCACCATCGTGATGGACGGCGCGCCGTTCGATCGGCGCTCTGCCGTGCTTTCGGGAACCGGGCAGGTCCGCGATGTCGTTTCGCGCTCACGCGGCGCCATCGGCTATATCTCGCTGGGCTTTGTCAAAAGCGACTATGCCGTCTCGGCGGTCAAGGCGCTTTCGGTCAACCATATCGAACCGTCCGAGAAAACGGTTTCGAGCGGCGGCTATCCCATATCGCGTGACTTGTATTTCTTTGTGAAGGGCAGCCCCAGCGCCGAGGCACAGGGCTATATCGATTATGTGACCTCGAGCAAGATGGAAAAGCAGATCAGGGATGCGGGCTTTATCCCGACCACCAACGATGAGAAGGGGGGCGAGTAGCGTGGCCACCACATATAGGGACGAACGTTCGGCAGCGGAGGCTCCGGCAACCAAAAAACGTGAACTCGCCTTGGTTTCGCGCAGCACCTATATCAAGGAGCGCGCCCTGCAGTGGCTCTTCTTTGCCTGTGCCTTTTTGGCAGTCGTTACGGTCATTTTGATCTTTGCCTTCACGACCTATTCGGCCTTGCCGGTTTTTACCGATATCGGT
>DJRP01000017.1:2337-9135 GCA_002437815.1 Collinsella sp. UBA6357
TGGGCGCGCTCGTCATGGGCGTTCCGCTCGGCGTGGGCACGGCGGTGTATCTGGTCGAGATCGCGAGCGATCGCGTGCGTCGCATCATCAGCCCCGCCGTTGACCTGCTTGCCGGCATTCCGTCCATCATTTACGNNTTCGGCATGGTCATCATCCGTCCGTTTATCGCCCAGCTTACCGGTGGGTTGGGTTTCGGCGCGCTTACGGCCTGGTTCGTGCTCGCTATCATGATCGTCCCCACCATCACCACGCTTACCATCGATGCGCTCAACTCCATACCCATGGGTATCCGCGAGGCGTCCTATGCCATGGGCGCCACCAAGTGGCAGACCATCTACAAGGTCGTCTTGCCGGCGGCCAAGTTGGGGATCGTCGACGCCATCGTGCTCGGCATGGGCCGCGCGATCGGCGAGACCATGGCCGTGCTCATGGTGGTGGGCAATGCCCCCGTCATTCCCGACAGCATCTCGAGCCCCATCTCGACGCTCACGAGCCAGATCGCGCTCGATATGAGTTATTCGTCGGGGCTGCATCGCTCGGCTCTCTTCGGCATGGGCGTGGTGCTGTTTATCATCTCGGCATCTCTGGTGGGCATCGTGCGTCTGCTTTCCAACAAGAAGAGGGGTTAGGACATGGCTCGACCTATCGATACCGTTGAGACGCCGGGCGAGCTCAGCTCGCGCGACCGCATCAAGCGTGCGCTCAGCCATGGCAAGAAAGGGCGCATCGACAAGGATACGTCCAACAAGATCATGCTCGGCGTGTTTCGCGCCGCTGCCTATATCACCACCCTGGTGCTCGTGACGATCATCGCCTACGTGGTCGTCAACGGGCTGCCGCATATCTCCCCGGAGTTTATCTTCGGATGGCCCGAAGGTGTCAATGCCGAGGGCGGCATCTGGCCCACGATCGTGTCGACGGTCTACGTCACGGCGCTCGCCATGCTCATCTGCACGCCGATCGCGGTGCTTGCCGCCGTGTACCTGGCCGAATACGCCAAACAAGGACGCCTGGTGAACATCATCCGCTATGCGGCCGACACGCTCGCCTCGGTACCCTCGATCGTCATGGGCCTGTTCGGTTACGCCCTGTTTGTCGAGGCGATGGGGCTGGGGCTCTCGATGGTCTCGGCCGCCATGGCGCTCGCCCTGCTCATGCTGCCGATCGTCATGCGCACCACCGAGGAGGCCATACGCGCCGTGCCGCGCTACATCCGATGGGGTGCCTATGGGCTCGGTGCCACCAAATGGCAGGTCGTCTCGAAGATCGTGCTGCCGAGTGCGTTCGGCCGTATCGCCACGGGCATCGTCCTTGCCATCGGCCGTGCGATCGGCGAGACCGCGGTGGTGCTCTATACCATGGGTCAGGCCATCAACCTTCCCATCAGTCCGCTCGATTCGGGCCGCCCCATGACGGTGCACCTGTATCTGCTCGCCAACGATGGCATCAATATGAACGCCGCCTATGGCACCGCGCTTTTGCTGATGATCATCATTTTGGCGTTCAACCTGTTCGCGCGCTTTATCTCGCGCAAGAGCCGCTAATTAAGGAGTCCCATGTCCGTCTACCAGCAAGCACCCACCGTCGAGGAAAGTGCCATCACCGCCCAAGACTTCTCGTTTTGGTACGGTGACTTCAACGCCCTCACGGGGCTCAACCTCAACATCGCCAAGAACAAGATCACCTCGTTCATCGGTCCCTCGGGATGCGGCAAGTCGACGTTTCTGCGCTGCATGAACCGTATGAACGATCTGATCGAGGGCACCCGGACCGAGGGCATCATGGCCCTCGACGGCAACGATATCTATGCCGAAGGCGTCGATCCGGTCGATCTACGCCGTCGCGTGGGCATGATCTTTCAGCAGCCCAATCCCTTTCCCAAATCCATCTACGAGAATGTCGCCTTTGGCCCTCGTCTGCAGGGCGTGACTAGCAAAAGCGACCTCGATGACATCGTGGAAGAGTCACTCAAACGCGCCAACCTCTGGAAAGAGGTTTCCAATCAGCTCGATAAGGACGGTTTGGCGCTTTCGGGTGGCCAGCAGCAGCGTCTGTGCATCGCACGCGTGCTCGCCGTGCAGCCCGATGTCCTTTTGATGGACGAGCCGTGCTCCGCCATCGACCCCACCTCCGTGCAGAAGGTCGAGGACCTGATGGCCGAGCTCGCGCCCGAGATGACGATCATCATCGTCACCCACTCGATGCAGCAGGCGGCAAGAATTAGCGATTTCACTGCATTCTTCTTACAAGAAGTTGCAGGTGAGCCTGCTACCCTCATCGAATATGGTCAAACCGACGCTATCTTCACTAGTCCGATGGATAAGCGTACGGAGGACTATATCACCGGTCGTTTTGGCTGATGGTCGCGATGTTTTACCGCGCTCTGACCGGTGCCCACCCGTTGTGCGGGCTGCATGACCGCACCTTCTGATTGGAGAGAACCATGCGCAAACTGTTTTCGCGCCAGCTGATCGAGGCGCGCCATGAGATGCTCGGCATCTTCGAAGCCGTCGATCTGACGTTGCACGAAGCCGTCACGGCCTTTGTGACCGATGACCGCAAGCTCGCCTCGCGCGCCAAGAAGGAGACGCTGGCCATCGATGCGCGCTGTGCCAACCTCGAGGCCGTGTGCTACAACCTGATTGCCACCCAGTCGCCGGTCGCCTCGGATTTTCGCATGCTGCAGACGATCATCTACATCGATTTCAACCTGCAACGCATGACCGACAAGGTGCGCCAGATCGCCCGTGCCGCCCGCCACAAGGTCAAGGCCGATATCGAGCTTCCTGCCAACCTGGTCGAGCTCATCAAGGTCGAATCCGAGGCCGTCTATCAGGTGCTGGGCTCATCGATCTCGGCGCTTGTCTGCAACGATTTGGCCGCTATCTGCAATCTGGCGCTCGAGGACGAACCTGTCCACAAGAGCTACGAGCAGTTCTTCCGCACCTTCAACCGTATGGATACTGCCGAGATCTCGGTCGACGAGGAGAACTATGACGATCTTCGCCGCGCGATCATGGTTTCGCGCTATCTGGACCGCATCGCCTCGATCTCGATCGACGCCGCCTGCCGCCTGACGTTTTTGTTGACCGGTCAGCGCATGACGTCGGGTGATATCTCCGAGGCCGACGAGGAGGAGCTGGAGGCCATGCGCGTGCCTTCGGGCGAGGGCGTGATCATGAAGCCGGCCGAGGACGCACGCTATGTTGCCCGTCTTTCGCTTGACGAGGTGAGCCCGGAGCTCAAGGGGCTTATCGAGCGCTCCGATACCTTCGAGGACGATGTGGACGACGAATAGCTGATATCAGACGGACGCCGGAGCTTCGTTCGTGGAAAGCGCTTTAGGGACGCGGTCGCGCGCATGCGGGGCCGCGTTCTTGCGTTAGCATGGATGCGATCGAAATACCGTACTCGGAGGCGATAGTGATGGAAGATTATCTGGAGCTCGTACGCAACCGCCGCGAAGAGATTCTCGAGCGTTTCTATGCGGCTCTCGACCGTGCCGGCCGTCCGCATGATGCGGCACGGCTGATCGCCGTCTCCAAGACGGTGGGCGTCGACGAGACCGTTGCCGCCATCGCGGCGGGCTATCGCCATTTTGCCGAGAACCGTCCCCAGGAGCTGGGTCGCAAGCTCGCAGGGCTCAAGGCCCATCCCGAGCTGCCGCACGTGCGTTTCGATATGATCGGTAACCTTCAGACCAACAAGATCAATGCCGTGCTGGGTGCGGCGACGTTGATTCATTCGGTGAGCAGCTACCATCTGGCGCAAGCCATCTCGAGTCGCGCCGTCCGCAAGATCGAGGCCGGCGAGCTCTCTGTGCCGCAAGATGTGCTTATCGAGGTCAATGTGAGCGGCGAAGCATCGAAAAGCGGGTTTGGGCCGGAGGAGCTCAAGCGGCAATTGGACGAGATCGCCCAACTTGACGGAATATCCGTGAAGGGCCTTATGACGATGGCCCCACGGGGGGATAAGGACATCGCCCGCCGCACCTTCGCGGGGCTTCGTGGGCTGCGCGACGAGCTGGCGGCTGCCCATCCCGAGCTCGACCTGAGCGAGCTGTCCTGCGGCATGAGCGAGGATTTCGAGGTCGCGTTGGAGGAAGGCTCGACGCTCGTCCGGCTTGGCAGGGTGGTATTTAGCCCGGAGTTTGAAGTAAAATAAACCGTTAAGGTGTGTGACGTAAGCTTTCGCGCCTGCAATTATTCATGAGAGGGGACAAGCATGAGCTTCCTTGATGATATTAAGAGCAAGATCCACCTGGGCGGTCAGGGCGGCTACGACCAGGGTTATGGCCAAGATGGCGACTATGGCTACGACGATGGCTACGATGACGGATATAACCAGGGCGGAAACGGCTATGGCGCCGCCGCCTCGGGCGACGGCTTCTATACGCAGGACGAGCCGAGCAACGGTCTGTTGGGCCAGACGCGCCGCGGCGAGGCCGAGTCGGTTGCGGTCTACACGCGCTCCGGACAGCTCGTGGGCGATGACTCGCGCCATGCGACCACCTATAACCCGCCCGCCCGTTCGCAGGAATCCGCCGGTGCCTATCGTCCCGGTGCCTACGATACCCCTTCGAGCTACGCCGAGAACACGCGCGCCCGCGCTGCCGCTCCGGTGCCTCCGGCATCCGAGACGGCCAGCTATGCGAGCTCCATCATCAACGCGACGCCGCAGCTGCCCGCCTACGTGCTGCGCCCCGAGAGCTATGACGACGTTGAGACGGTGGTGCGTCGCGTGCGTACCAAGCAGCCGGTCGCATTGATCTTTGTCGGCGTGCGCACCGAGGTCGCAAAACGTGTACTCGACTTTAGCTATGGCTTTGCCTGCGGTCTGGGGGCGTCGGTCAAAGAGGTGGGGGACCGTGTGTTCATGGTTCTTCCTGCCGGATGCGAGGTCAAGGATTCGGACCTTAAGAAACTGCGTGCCGACGGCTACCTCAAGTAGTCCTGCCCTAAGGAGCTTTGCAACACATTCGTTATGGCTATCTACACCATCGCACAGCTTGTCAACACGCTGTTCAACTTCTATTCGACCCTGATCGTCGTCTACTGCCTGCTGACGTGGATTCCCATGAAGCGTGGCGGCTTGCTTGAGGATATCGCCGCGGTGCTCGACAGCGTCTGCGGACCGTGGCTTAACCTGTTTCGTAGGTTCATACCTCCCATGGGCGGCGTGGATTTCTCGCCGGTCGTTGCGATTATTGCGTTGCAGTTGGTTCAAAGGCTGGTTCTGCAGCTTTTGGTGAGCCTGTAATAGGTATACTGGCGTAAGTGCATTGCGCTGGGGCGTCCTTGCGCCCACGCGAAGATAAAGGAGTTATTGATATGGCTATCACACCTGCTGACATTCAGGCCCAGACCTTCTCCGAGGCCAAGCGCGGTTACGATCCGGCTGAGGTCGATGTCTTTTTGGAGCAGATCTCCTCTGAGGTCGACGCCATGCTCGCCAAGATCGTGGATCTCAAAGGTCGTCTGACGTCCACCGAGCAGCAGCTTGCCGACACGCAGGCCCAGCTTGCCCAGGCTCAGAACGCTGCCGCTCAGGCCGTGCCGGCCGCCCCGGTGGCCACGCCTGCGCCCGATTTTACCGCCCAGGAGCGCCAGATCTCCGCGGCCCTTATCGCCGCCCAGCAGACCGCCGAGTCGATCGTCAACGATGCCAACGAGAACGCTGAACGCATCCGTAACGAGGCTGACGCCAAGGCTCGCGAGGTCATCCGCCAGGCCCTGGCCGAGAAGCAGGCCGAGCTCGAGGAGATCGATCGCCTCAAGGCTTCGCGCGAGGAGTTCAAGGCCGAGTACCTCAAGCTCATCCAGCACTTTATGGACGATGCCCAGAATTCCTTCCCGGGCGATCTGATGAGCTCCACGCCGGTGGGCTCCGCTGCCGCTCCGGTTGTTTCCGCTCCCGCGGCCGATCCTATCCCCGCGGCGCAGCCGGTTGTTCCCGTGGCCGATCCGTTCGCTCCGCTCGACAACTTTGCCGCTGACGATTTGGACTAGTCACGAACGTAGCTATGTGTTAAAGGGGCTCCGCATCAGATGGTGCGGAGCCCCTTTTGCTATCGGGCGCATATAATCAGCCGATTGATGGACCGTATGGTGCGGAAGGCTAAATCAGGAAATCTGCAGAGCTGATCGTGCGCTCCTCGCGGGATGCGGGATCGGCTATTGCTTCGGCGGGGTAGCCGCAGACGAGCATATGGTAGGGATAGATGTCCTCGGCAAAATCGAATTTTTCGCGAGCGATTTGCGGCTTGAAGTGGCAGACCCAGCAGGTGCCGAGTCCGAGCTCCTCGGCCTGCATCATCATCTGATCGCAAACGATCGAGGTATCGATCTGCGAGGAGTTCATCTGATCGTAGGGGCGCACCCAGGCGTCCTGCTCGATGGCACACACCAAAAAGATGAGCGGTGAGCCAAAGATAGAACCATCACGGGCGAAGCGCGGCTGACAGGCCGCGGCGCACTCCAGCAGCTCAGGAGTATCGAGGACCTTTACGCGGGTCGGGTGCTTGTTGCAGGCCGAAGGTGCGATGCGCCCCGCCTCGACGATGGCAGCGATCTTTTCAGCCTCAACGGCACGCTTCTCAAAGTTTCGACAAGAGAATCGAGCACGAGTAAGTTCGCTAAAAGTCATAGACAGCCTCCAAAAACCTTCGAGTTCTAAAGTCCCCTAAGGGTACCAAAGCCCATAACAGCCATGCGCCCCCTACGATCAAATCCTCAGCCAAGGATGCCTCGACGAGATCGTCCGGAGCAAGTAGCAAAGGGTGAGGGCCGCCCTGTATTT
>DJRP01000017.1:9177-38769 GCA_002437815.1 Collinsella sp. UBA6357
AAATACAGGGCGGCCCTCACCCGCCGGGATAGTACCTCCCGATTAGCTGTTTTTCATGACGATCGAGTCGACGACATCCGCCACGTTCTCACAGCAGTCGGCACAGTACTCCAGGAAGGCGTACACGTCGCGCCACGAGATGACCTCGAGCGGATCGTTGGAATTGACATGCAGGTTGCGCATGGCCTCGATATAGAGGTCGTCCGCCTCGCTCTCGATGGTGTTGATCTTGATCACATGATCGCGCAGCGTCTTGGATTTCTTGAAGTTGGGCAGCTCGATCATGAGCTCATGCATGGCGCGGCAGGCGTCGGTCACCTTGTGCGAGATGGTGATGGCGTCGGGATGCATCTTCTGCACGTTGGTGAAGTAGATGCGCTGCAGCACGCCTTCGATGCGATCGATGACGGTATCAAGGGCGCAGCTCATAAGGTCGATATCCTCGCGGTCGAGCGGGGTGATGAAGGCGGTGATCAGTGCGTCCTCGAGCTCGTGATGCTTCATGTCGGCAGAATGCTCGAGCTTGTGCATCTCGTCCAGGGCGTCGTGAATCTTGGCGGGGTCGAAGTTCTCCATGATGTGCGTGAGCAGCTCCGATGCCTTGACGGCGTAGTCGGCGCAGGCGATGAAGTTGTCGTAATAGAACGAATCGGGTTTCTTTGCCATGGGGGATCCTTTTCTGTTGGATTGTCGTTTGACGCTGCGGGATGTGCCCGGACTAGAGAATGATCATCATGAAGATCTTGGCCATCACAAAGGCGATAAGGCCGCAGCCGGGGAAGGTGAAGAACCAGGTGAACATCATGTCCTTGACCACGCCGAAGTTGATGGCCGAGAGGCGCTTGACCGAACCGACGCCCATGATGGCACAGGTCTTGACGTGGGTCGAAGAGACGGGGATACCGGTGAGGGTGGCGATCAGAAGATTGAGCGAACTGGCGAGGTCCGCGGAGAAGCCTTGGTACTTCTCGAGCTTCACCATGCTCTGGCCGACGGATTTGATGATGCGCTCGCCGCCCACGCTCGTGCCGATGCCCATGGTGAGTGAACAGATGAGCATGAGCCACACGGGGATATCCATGTTTCCCACGCCGGTATGGCCGTTGGCGAAGGCGACGCCCAGGAACATGACGCCCAGAAACTTCTGGCCGTCCTGTGCGCCGTGCATGAAGCTCATAGCCGCGGCAGTGGCGATCTGAGCGTACCTGAAGAATACGTTGGAACGACGGCGGTCCGTGCCGGAAAAGGCGATCGACACGAGCTTGCACACGATCCAGCCCATGCCGAAGCCCAGCACGATGGAGAGCACGAGACCGTAGATGACCTTCATCCACTCGCCGGCGTTGACGCTGTGGGCGCCGCCCAGGGCGATAGCCGCGCCGGTGAGGCCGGCGATGAGGCTATGGCTTTGCGAGGTGGGGATGCCGAAGCGCGAAGCCGTGGCGCCATAGACCACGATAGAAAAAAGCGCCGCGCAGAGACACGCGAGCGCCATGGTGCTATTGCCGCCGAAGTCGACGATATGGGAGATGGTGGAGGCTACGCTGGCATTGATGTGCGTCATGATGAGCACGCCGAGGAAGTTGAATGCCGCGCTCATGAGGATGGCGGCGCGGGCGGGCATGCAGCGCGTGGTGACGCAGGTGGCGATGGCATTGGGAGCATCGGTCCAACCGTTGACGAAGATCGCTCCCAACGCGAGCGCCACGGTGATGGCGAGGATCGGGTCGGAAACGAGTTGCATGAGGAATGCTGAGAATGATACGTCCATGGTGGGCTTTCTCGATATTTACCGTCACGTTACAAAAACATGGTAAATCGTATCACCTCTTTACCGATTGCTGATGCACTTACCCGTCCGCACGATGATTTATTTTGGTTTAGACGCACCGTACGTACGGGCTGGGAGGCGGTTTTGGCTCTCAGAAAGGTCTCTTAGCGCATGGCGAGGACTGAGGTACGCTTCGTCACATCGAAATCACAATGCGTTCGCTTTACGCGAGCAAACAAGTGTTCGATAATGAGCGTATGGAGTACAGACAGACAGATGGCAAAACCAGACGCGTGCACAAGCAGTATGTGGACGTGGTCGCCCGTATCCTGGCAGGCGGAGAGGTCGTTCCGGTCTCGGTCTGTTGGGTCGACGGGCGCACCTTTACGATCGACGAGGTGCTGCACGCCGGGTCGTTCGGGATTGTGGTGCAGGGGGTGAGGACGGCCACCTACAGCGTGCGTTTTGGCGGTCACGAGACCGAGATCTACCTTGAGGAACGTGCGGACGTGCGCGAGGCGGGGACGGGAGCGCGAGCCGCTCATGCCCTGCGCTGGTGGGTATGGGCCTTCGACTGCACGCTCGAGGCGCCGCGACGCGGCTAGAGAGCGCCCGTCATTGGGTATAATGGCCTGCACAGCCGCGGTGCGCAGACGATGCGCGCCATGGGATGCCATGAAGCGAAAGGAATCTTTCATGAACGATATACAGACGACCCGGCAAAACGGATTCGAGGTGGGCGCGCAGGGCAAGCCCCTGTCTGCCCGTGCGTTCAACCTGCTGATGTCCGGCCTCATTTTTGCCGGTTTTTGCCTCATGGGCGCCGCGACCTATATCACCGGCACGCGTGAGTTCATGATGACCATGGCGACCGGTGCGGGCTTTGGCGTGATGCTCGGCTCGTTGGTGGTCACGATCGTCGGCATGGTGATCATGACGGTGGCAGCCAGCAGGCAATCGGCTGGTATGTCGCTGGTGGGGTACGTGCTGTTTGCGGGTGCCTTCGGGTTTACCGCCTCGCTCGCCCTGGTGACCTATGATTTGCCCACGATCAACACCGCCTTTGCCGCCACGGCCGCCATTACCTTTATATTTGGGGCGCTCGGCGTGACGTTTCCGCAGTTCTTCCGCCGCGTCTACGGTGTCGGCTTCGGCATCTTGCTGGCGGTGGTGCTGGTCGAGGTCGTGCTCATGTTCATGGGCGTCTCGCAGACCGTTACCGATCTTATCGTGGTCGTGGTGTTTGCGGGCTTTATAGGCTATGACACGTATACGGCCACGCAGGTCCCGCCGACCGTCTCCAACGCGGTGCTGTGCGCATCCAACCTGTTTGTCGATATCATCAACGTGTTCCTGCGCATCCTGGACATTATCGGCAGGCGCGATTAGGTATTGCGGGCACTACGCTCGCAGAACGTTGACGCGCGGGCGCTCCGGCGAATCGTCGTCGGGGCGCCCGTTGTGCTTTGGATGTTGCACTCGATGGGATCGGGACGTTCGGCGGGGCGCTATCATACACAAAAAGGCAGTGCCGTCGGACACGTTACGGCGGCGAAAACGGAAAGGTGAACCCATGGCAGCAAACGGAAAGAGCAATCCTAAACGCGAGGCACGTGCCAAGGCGGCCGAGCGCCACACGACTGCGGTGGCAACGGCCTGCGCCAAGGATATCGAGCGCTCGCTAGCCGGCGTGCACGCTGTCGAGGGCATGCCCGAGAGCTTCAAGGCTGCCATGGCCGCCAAGCGGGCCGCTGCGTCTGCGCAAGCCGATGACGAACCGATCGAGAGCATCGATGCCGCGGATCCCGAGACTGAGCCTGAGATGGCAACGGATGCCGCCGGCGCCCCCGAAGAGGGTGTCCCGGAGCTCGAGGCGCCCGTGCTGCCCGAGGTGACGGTGCTCGATGCCACGGCGACACAGGTCGTTCTCGACCACGGCCGCGGCTATGCTCAGTTCTGCGATCTCGCCGTGCTCGACTTCGCCTCATTCACCAATCCGGGTGGCGGCTACATCAAGGGTTATATGGGCCAGGAGTCAACGCTATGCTCCGATTCGTACCTGTACAACGTGCTCGAGCGACAGCGTGATTGGTATGGCGAGAACCGTCGTCGCAACATCAACTGCGAGCTGTATCGTAATCGTGCCCTCGTGGTGCCCGCGGTGCGCTTTGAGCGCAACCATGTGCATGCTTATGCCGACGTGATCGTGGCCGCCGCCCCCAACGCCAAGCGTGCTCGCCAGGAGTACAACGTGGCCGAGAAGACACTAGTCGACGCCCTGCGCGATCGCATTCGCTTTGTTCTGGCGGTGTGCGATGAGCTGGGCCGCGACAAAGTTGTGCTCGGCGCTTATGGCTGCGACAACTTTGGCTGGGATGCCGAGACTGTGGCTGAGGCGTTCCGTGTCGAGTTGGCAAGCGGTGACTTCAAGGTCAAGCAGGTGTTCTTTGCCGTCCCGTCCACCCGCTGGGATGAGGATCTCGCCAAGTTCGAGCATGCGTTCGCGATGTTCCCCGATGCGAACCCCGAGTCCTACGCCGATGCCGCCGCGCGCGCTGCGGCCGACCGTGCCGCCCAGGAGGCTGCTGCGGCTGCCGAAGCGGATGAGGACGAGGACGACTGGCGCAAGTACCTGTAGCTGCGTTGACGTCAAGCGCTATTGACAGATGCCGGGGCCGTCGGGCGCGATGTCCGGCGGCTCTTTTTGTATAAAGGAGTTTTCACATGCCTACTCGTATGGGAAAGGCCCCACATGGGTTTGCGCGCGTGAGCGACCAACTTGGCTGCAACATGCCTATGGATGAGCTTATCGATCTGTTTGCCCTGGGCGATGAGCTCGTGTCTCGTACGGCCTTTGAGGATCTGGAACTAGTCGGTGACAGAACGAACGGAGCCGCGTTCGACAGCGTGCTGTTCAAAGGCTGCGTATTCGACGGTGTCGATTTCTCGGACTCCACGTTTCGAGACGTCGTGTTTCGTGGTTGCCGGTTTATCCGGTGCGACATGGAAGGAGCATGGCTCGATCATTGCGACTTTATCGATTGCTCGGCGCCGGGGCTCAACCTCTTGCGTTCGCGATTATCGGGCGTTTCGTTTGCATCATGCGACCTACAGTTTGCCAACCTGTCCGAGTCCAAGATCGGGCCCCTGAGGGCAGGCGATACGCGCTTGAGCGAGGCGGCGATGCAGAACAGCAAATTGAGCCGGGTGCGTATGAGCGGGTGCGATTTGACGCGGTTGGACGTGTTCAAGACGTCGCTTGCAGATCTCGACGTATCGGACTGCGTATTTGCGGCACCCGTGGTGTCCGGCGACTATCGCGAACTGCGCGGTCTTAAGGTCAATGCCGAGCAGGCCCTCGCATTATCGGGCCTGCTCGGCATCGAGATCGTGGACGTTTGAGGTCCTTGTTTGAATCCTTCCCTAATCAGATAGGGCAGGGGGTTAATACTGCCACATGTGGTTGACGGGACCGGAGCCAGATCCAAGGTCGAGGCCGGCGGCCAGAGCCCCGGTGAGATAGGCCTTGCCGGTGTTGACCGCATCGGGAAGGGTCATGCCCTGAGCCAGCGCGCAGGCGATGGCAGAGGAGAGCGTGCAGCCGGTGCCGTGCGTATTGGCGGTCTCGATGCGCTTGTGCCGAAACCATGTGGTGAGCGGCTCGCCCACGCGGTTGCCGTTCTCGTCCGCCGGTGCCGGCTCTGCCAGCACGTCGTTGGCCTCATTGACAAAATGCCCACCTTTGACGAGCGCCGCGCAGCCGTAGCGCTTGGCAAGCAGCACGGCGGCGTTTTGCTGCGTGCGCTCGGAATCCACTTCGTAGTCGAGCAAGGCCATGGCCTCGGGGATATTGGGCGTGATGACCGTGGCGAGGGGGAAGAGCTCGTGGGTGAGCGCCTCGGCGGCCTCTTCGGCGATCAGACGTGCTCCTGAGGTCGCGACCATAACGGGGTCGACGACGATGTTTTCGGCACCCCAGGCGTGCAGCCTCTCAGCGATCTTCTCGATGATGGCGACGGAGGACACCATGCCGATCTTGACGGCGGCGGGACGGATATCGTCGAACACGGCATCGATCTGGGCTGCCACGATATCGGGAGAGATGTCCTCGACCGCGGTGACACCGGTGGTGTTTTGAGCGGTGATGGCCGTGATGGCGGTCTCGGCGTACAGGCGATGTGCCGTGATGGTCTTGATGTCGGCCTGAATGCCGGCGCCGCCGCTCGAGTCCGATCCGGCGATCGAGAGTACGGCGGGGATGTGGCTGCGGTCCATGTTCGCTCCCTAGATGTACGCGGATGGATCAAATATTGCCTGCATTATAGAAAAGCCCGAGGTCGGACGCTCGCCGGCCTCGGGCTCATGCCAGAACTTTTACGAAATCCTTAAAATGTTAGGAAGTCAACATCGAGTTGATAGCAACTTGCCGATCGGTGCCGCGCTAATCCTCCATGCCAAGATCGATTGTGGTGCCCTCGAAGACCTTGTTGACGGTGCGGACGGCGCACATCTTGCCGCACATGGTGCAGGTGCCCTCGGTGGCGGCGGGGGATTCCTCGTAGCGCTTTTTGCCCGTCACGGGATCGAGTGCGCACTTCCACATGGCGTCCCAGTCGAGCTTGCGACGTGCCTGGCCCATCTTATCGTCCAAGTCGCGGGCATGCGGCACCTTCTTGGCGATGTCGGCCGCATGCGCGGCGATCTTGGTTGCCATGAGGCCGTCGAGCACATCTTGGGCGTTGGGCAGACACAGGTGCTCGGCGGGCGTGACGTAGCACAGGAAGTCGGCGCCGGAGCTCGCCGAGATGGCACCGCCGATGGCTGCGGTGATGTGGTCGTAGCCCACGCCGATGTCGGTGACAAGCGGCCCGAGTACATAGAACGGAGCGTTGTGGCATAAGCGCTTCTGCAGCTTCATATTGGCCGCGATCTCATCGAGCGCCATATGGCCCGGCCCCTCGACCATGACCTGGACGCCGGCGGCCCAAGCGCGCTTGCAGAGCTTGCCGAGCTCGATCATCTCGGCGGTCTCGGTGGCGTCGTTGGAGTCGTAGAGACAGCCCGGGCGGCAGGAGTCGCCGAGCGAGATCGTGACGTCGTACTCGTGGCAGATCTCGAGCACCTCGTCAAAGTACTCGTAGAAGGGGTTCTCGTTTCCGGTGACCTCCATCCAGCCGAACAGCAGCGAACCGCCGCGGCTCACGATGTTCATGAGGCGACCGGTCTCCTTGAAGGTCTTGATGACCGACTTGTTGATGCCGCAGTGAATGGTCATGAAGTCGACGCCGTCCTCGGCGTGTGCCCGTACGACCTCGAGCAGGTCGTCCTTGGTGAGCTTGACGAGCGGCTTTTCCATATAGCCGATGGCATCGTACATGGGGACGGTGCCCACCATGAGCGGCGTCTCGTCTATGAGCTGCTGGCGGAACTTGCGGGTCTTGCCCGAGTTGGAGAGGTCCATGATGGCGTCGGCACCGAAGTCCTCGGCGATCTTGACCTTCTTCCACTCCTCGGCGGCATCGGCCTTGTCGCCCGAGATGCCGAGGTTCACGTTGACCTTGGTGGAGAGGCCCTCACCCACGCCGAAGGCACGCATGCCCTTCTTGATGTGGACGGTGTTGGCGGGAATCGCGATGCGGCCGTCGGCCACGCGCTCGCGGATGTACTCGGGGTCGCGGTGCTCGCGCTCGGCGACCTCCTTCATCTGGGGTGTGATCTGACCGGCTCGCGCGAAGTCGATCTGCGTTACGAGCTTGCGCTCGGTAGGTGTGCTCATTGGCACGTCTCCCTTCGTTGGCATTACCCATATCAGGTTCATCGGGTCAGGGCGGGCGCCGCCCAATCTCAGCCTGCCGTCCTATCCTGCAAGCTCCCCGTGATATGTGATTATTGGACCGCGGTCTTTGACCGTCGGAGCGGTCCCAGTATAGCTTCTTTGAATCGTATAAAAGTTGCGACGATCGCTCAGCGTGCCCGACGGAAGGGGACAAGGGCATATACGACCACGACATCGGCTGGTTCGTCGTATTCGTAGATCAGGTCGTAAGGCTTTACGATCGCCTTGAGTACTGTCGAGCCGAACATATCGACAACGGATTGCGGGATGTCGGTCGATCCGATTTTTGGGAATGTTTCGATGGCGTCGAGCGCTTTCCGGATGTCGTTGAGCACCCTATCGGAATAGACGTACGACAAGTCTTTGACGAATCCGTTGGTGTAGATCATCCTAGCCATGGCTGGCTCGCAGTTCGTCGGCCTTTGCAAATGCGGCATCGGTGCCCTCGATCACGCGCCCCGCGGCGTAGTCATCGCGCCCGCGCTCGATGGCGGCCTTCATGCGCTCTTCGTACGCCGCCTGTTCTGCGGCCTGTTTGAGCTGGGACTCGAAGATTTCCTCCGAGCAGAATACGAATGCACCGTTTCCGTTCTCCGTGATATGGACGACATTTTTCAAAGCGGCATCTTTAACCTCGCGTTGACGGGTTTTAAGGGCTGCTGAAGAATATATTGGCGTCATTGGGTACCACCTCAGGTATCGAATCCGGTACTTAATACGTATTATGCCATGAAACGGGCGGACGCGTGAATGACGCGTCCGCCCTCGTGGGTGCCTGGGATCGATGTGAGGCTATGCGCGCTCGATGAAGGCTTTGTAACCGCGGTAGGCCTCGTAGATGTCGGCCTTGTTGGCGACCTCCCACAGCGCGTGCATCGAGAGCACGGGCACGCCGGAGTCGATGACGTCCATGTCGAACTTGGCCATGATGTAGGCGATCGTGCCGCCACCGCCGGCGTTGACGCGGCCGAGCTCACAGGTCTGGAAGTCCACGCCTGCTTCGTCCATGATATCGCGCACGAGCGCCACGTACTCGGCGTCGGCATCGTTGGAGCCGCTCTTGCCGCGGCTGCCCGTGTACTTGTTGAAGCACAGGCCGCGACCCATGAAGGCGGCGTTCTTGGTCTCGAATTTGGCGGCATAGCCGGGGTCGAAGCCCGCCGAAACATCGGAGGAGAGCATACGGGAGCGGGCGAGCGCACGGCGCAGGGCCAGCGGGCTCTCCACGCCGGCGAGGGCCATGACCTCGGCCACGGTGTTCTCGAAGAAGCGGCTCGTCATACCGGTGGCACCTACCGAGCCGATCTCCTCCTTGTCGACGATGAGCGTGATCGACGTGCGCTCGACATGCTCGACTTCGAGCTGGGCGAGCAGTGACGGGTAGGCGCAGACGCGGTCGTCCTGGCCGTAGCCCAAAATCATGGAGCGGTCGAGGCCCATGTCGCGGGCGGGGCCGGCGGGCACGACCTCGATCTCGGCGGAGAGGAAGTCCTCCTCGTCGACGCCGTACTGCTCCTTTAGGATATCGAGGAAGAGCTGCTTGACGGGCTCCTTGGGCGCATCCTTGTCGTCCTCGTCGAACTTCACGGGGCGGCCGCCCACGATCACGTCGAGGACCTCGGCGTCGACGGCGTCCTTGGCGGTCTTGGCCATCTGCTCGCCCGAGAGATGGATAAGCAGGTCCGAGATCGTGAAGACGGGGTCGCCCGGCTTGTCGCCGATGTTCACATCGACGACGGTGCCGTCCTTTTTGGCGATGACGCCCACGAGGGCCAAGGGCGATGCCACCCAGTGGTAGGACTTGACGCCGCCGTAATAGTGCGTGTCAAGATAGGCCATATCGCCGGCCTCGAAGGCAGGATTTTGCTTGAGGTCGAGGCGCGGCGAGTCACAGTGCGCGCCCAGGATGTTGAAGCCCTGCTCGAGCGGGGCCGTGCCC
This sequence comes from Collinsella sp. UBA6357, assembly GCA_002437815.1. Lineage (GTDB taxonomy): Bacteria > Actinomycetota > Coriobacteriia > Coriobacteriales > Coriobacteriaceae > Collinsella. Next base: position 18,724 of record DJRP01000017.1, read on the forward strand.
AGGTTCACGAGCATGAGGGTCTTGCCGTGGTTGACGGCAAAGACCTTGTCGCCCGCCTTGAGGGAGCGGTCCTCGGCGATGGCGCGCTCGAGATCGACGTAGCCGGCAGCCTTGGCCATCTCGATGCCGGTCTTAACGCACAGGCGCTCGGTCTTGTTCTCGGTGATGAACTTCTTGTAGCCCTCGCAGAGGTTCTCGAGCTCGTCGAGCTGTTCGGGCGTGTACTTCTTCCATGCGCAGGGTCGCTCCATGGATGCTCCTTTCGGATCGGTTGACACAGTCGGTGTACCGCGAGCAATCGTAGCACGCTTGGGACCCGCCCGATTCGCGGGCGAGCGTGTACACTGGTATGAGCGAAATCCGAGCCCGAGCGTCGAGGAGATATATATGTCAGACAAGCGCCGCACCTTCGCCGTCATCGACGGCAACTCGCTCATGCACCGCGCCTTCCATGCCGTGCCACCCACCATGAACGCTCCGGACGGCCGCCCCACCAACGCGATCTTCGGCTTTCTCAACATGTTCCTCAAGATGATCGACGCCTTCGACCCCGACGGTGTCGTGGTGGCCTTCGATAAGGGCAAGCCGCGTGTACGTATGGAGATGCTACCGCAGTACAAGGCGCAGCGCCCGCCCATGGACCCCGATCTGCACGCGCAGTTTCCCATGATCAAGGAGCTGCTCCAGGCCATCCATGTGCCTATCGTCCAGGCCGAGGGATGGGAAGGCGACGATATCCTGGGTACCCTGGCGCGCATGGGCGAGGAGGCGGGTTGCGACATGTTGCTTGTCACCGGCGATCGCGACATGTACCAGCTCGTGACCGAGCATGTGAACGTCGTCTCCACCCGCAAGGGCCTCTCGGATGTGGCCATCATGACGCCCGAGTCCGTCGACGACCTCTATCACGGCATCACGCCCGCCCTCGTGCCCGACTTCTACGGGCTCAAGGGCGATAGCTCCGACAACATCCCGGGCGTGCCGGGCATCGGCCCCAAAAAGGCGAGCGCACTTATCACGCAGTACGGCAACCTCGACGAGGTCATCGCGCACGCCGATGAGGTCAAGGGAAAGATGGGGGAGAATCTGCGCGCGCATATCGACGACGCGCTGCTCTCGCGCAAGGTGGCGACGATCCGCAAGGATGCGCCCGTGGAACTTGATTTTGCCGCCACGAGTTTTCCGTCGTTTACGGCCGGTGACGTGGCCGCGGCACTTGGCGGCGTGGGAATCACCGCCATGCAGAATCGATTCTTGGCCCTTATCGGGGACGAGGGGGCTACGGCACCGACCGTGACGACGTTTAAGATGCCTGCGGTGACGACGGTCGCGCCGGCCGATATCACGGCGCTCGAGGCGGCGCTCGCCGAGATCGCACGCGCGCTCGAGGCGGGGGAGTGGGTCGCCGCTATAGTCGATGACGATAAAGAGGCGGGTGCACTCTTCGGCCTCACGCATACGCTGTGGCTGGCGAGCACCAAGGGCGTCTGGGAGCTCGAGGAGGCAGACGGTGCGGCGGCACCCGATGTCGATGCTCCCGGGTTCAATCTGACCCATGGCCTTATCGCGGGCGTGCTCGGTCGCCTGCTCGTCGAGGGTCGCGTGGCGAGCCCCGATATCAAGGCGCTACTTCACGAGCTGTCGCCGATCGACTCGTCTGTGCCAGAGCTTATGGATCCGCTTGCGGCCGATTCGACCCGTATCTTCGATACGGTGGTCGCGGCCTATCTGCTCGACTCCGACCAGTCCGAGTTCTCGGATGCCTATATCGCCGAGCGCTATCTGGGCGTGTCCCTGCCCGCGGCACAGGGTGAGGACGGCGCCGGCGACGCTGCTTGCGCCGTGGCGGCCCGCACGGTCGCGGTGGCGCTTGCCTGCGTGGATCCGCTCCGCGAGGCCATGGTGCGCGAGAACGCCGCCAACGTGTTCGACGGCATCGAAATGCCGCTGGTGCGCGTGCTCGCCAAGATGGAGCGGGCGGGCATGCTCGTCGACCCCGAGCGTCTGCATAGTCTCTCCGAGAGCCTGGCCGGCGAGATCGCGGCGGTCGAGTCCAAGATCCGCAAGCTCGCGGGCGACGAGGCCTTCAACATCGGCAGCCCCATGCAGCTTTCGCACGTGCTGTTCGATGTGATGGGACTTCCCACCAAGGGGCTCAAGAAGACCAAGCGCGGCTACTATTCCACCAACGCCAAGGTGCTCAACGATCTTGCACGCGACCACGAGATCGTGAGGCTGATTCTCGATTGGCGCGAGAAGTCCAAGATCAAGTCGACCTATCTCGACACCTTGGGTCCCTTGCGCCGCGACGATGGGCGCGTGCACACCACCTACAACCAGACGATCACGGCGACGGGCCGTCTCTCATCGAGCGATCCCAACCTGCAGAACATTCCCACGCGCTCGGAGCTCGGCCGTACGGTCAAGACGGCGTTCAGCGCCGGGGAGGGCTCGCTATTCCTGGCGGTCGACTACTCGCAGATCGAGCTCAGGCTGCTCGCGCACCTCTCGGGCGATGAGCATCTGGTGCGCGCCTTTAACGAGGGCGAGGACTTTCATGCCGAGACGGCCGCGCGTGTCTTTGGCGTGCCGGTCGAGGAAGTCACCCCGCAGCTGCGCAGTCGCGCCAAGGCGGTCAACTTTGGCATCGTGTACGGTCAGCAGGCGTACGGCCTGTCGCAGTCGCTCCATATTCCGATGGCCGAGGCGCGCGAGATGATCGATCGCTACTACGAGGCCTATCCGGGCGTTCGCACGTTCCTCGATGCCGTGGTGGCACGTGCCAAGCAAACGGGCTATGCCGAGACCATGTTCGGGCGCCGCCGGCACATTCCGGAGCTCAAGAGCAAGAACCTCCAGCTGCGCGGTTTTGGCGAGCGCACGGCCATGAATCATCCCATGCAGGGCACGGCGGCCGATATCATCAAGATCGCCATGACGCGCGTATCCGAGCGCCTGGAGACCGAGGGGTTTGCCGCGCATATGATCCTGCAGGTGCACGACGAACTCGACTTCGAGTGTCCCGAGGGCGAGGTCGAGCGCCTGACGGCGATGGTGCGCGACGTGATGGAACACGTTGTCGACCTGCGCGTCCCGCTCATTGCCGAGGCGAGCACGGGTGTCACCTGGGCGGATGCAAAGTAGAGTTTGACGGGCCCGAGCAATACGCTCGGGCCTATTTGTTTATGAGTCTTATGGGTTTTATCAATCTTATGAGTCTTATGAATCTTATGGGATTTATGAAACTTATGAAAATAGAATCGATTTGACAATAGGGCTGGCTTGTGGTCAATGCCGCCGGTTCCGATAATCTTGTCGAGTCTCTTTGCAGAAAACTCAAGCGGGCCTCCCTTTTCAATGAGGTCCAAGATGCTCCGATGGATGCAATTCGGACCATTGCATCGGCCGTGCAGTTTATGATTCGCGATGAGCAAAATATCGCCCTCGTCTTCGCGGGAATTACGAGTGGTGTTCTCGATATTTTAAACGGGAAATCGCTGACGTTCCTGCGTCGTGCCAAGCCCGAGGAACTCGATGCCATTCCACTTGACGAAGTACGCTATTCACTGCTTCAGACGATTGAGGAGTCGGGGCTCTCGATTGACGATGATGCGCTCGATGCCGCAACTGGGGCAACGCGGGGATATGCTTACCTGATTCAGCTGGTGGGATACCACGTGTGGCGTGCGGCTTGGCTGAGAGGCCGCGATGGAGAAGGGCCGATCACGATAACGCTTGCTGATGCCCACAAGGGGATCGAGTCTGCTCTCGAAGAATTTAAGATGGCGGTGCTCGAGACCGCTATTTCCGACCTGCCTCAGAGGGCAATTGATTTTATCCTTGCCATGAGCGATATGCCGGATGTCGCATCCGTGGCAGAAATCGCCAAGGTATTGGGCAAGTCATCAGGTTATTTGAGCCCATATCGTCGCATGTTGATATCGCGCCGGGTAATCGAGCCAACGGCGCCGGGCTTCGTGACCTTCTCGATTCCCTTTATGAAGGAATTCCTACAAAAGAGCCGAGAAGAGATATTGGCAAGATACGGCGAATAGCACCGACAAAAACCCAGCAAAGTATCTTGGCGCCAAGTACGCCATCTAGGCGGCAAGCAAGTAAACCTAGGGCCTGGCCGGGTGGCATGGGGCAACTTTTCGTAGATTCCGCACGCAAAGAAAGCCACTTAATGTGGCTTTCGTCTTGCGCAGGACTTGACCGAGCGAAAAGTTGCCCCATGCCACCCGGACAGGCCCGACGTGTTACGTTACCGAGCCGCCAGGATGGCGTCGATGAGCGCCAGTACGCCCCCGTCGTTGTTGCTCGGAACCATATATTTGGCGTGCGCCTGCATATGCTCCTCGGCGTTCGCCACGATAAAGCCATGACCGACGCGCTCGAGCATGGGGATATCGTTATAGGTGTCGCCCACGGCGGCGGCATCCTCGATCGAGATACCGAGGTTCTCGCACAGGTGCGCCACGCCCGATCCCTTGTCGACCCCGAGGTTCATGAAGTCGATCCACTCACGACCTGCGTTTGTCGCATAGAGGACATCGTTGAACTCCGGTGCGTAGACATCGCGGAACAGCGGCTCGGCATCATAGTTGGGAAAGAACAGCGAGATCTTGTTGGCCTCGGCATGCACAGAGTCAAATGAATCGACATAGTTGATGTTGGGGTAATAGACACGGCAGTCGGCGTCGTAGGGGCGGTCGCGCTCGAGCATATAGGCATCGTTATAGGTGCAGAGCACCACGGCGCACTCATTGCGCCTGACGGCGAAATCGAGCACGCGGTGGTAGAGGGACTCGTCTATGTTGCTCTTGTAGATGAGTTCTCCCTTGTAGATCAGGCTACCGCCGTTATCGGGGCAGAAGGCCATCTCGTCGCGTCCGGTGGGAAACATCTCCTCCAGGCGGGGCGCCGGACGTCCGCTTGCGGGGCAGAAGACGATGCCGGCCGCGTCAAGTGCGGCCAGGCGCTCGTCAAGGCCTTGCGGCAGCACGCGGTCGTCGGTCAAAAGGGTCTTATCCATATCGACGGCGATGAGCTTGATATCGCCCAGACGGGTGTCTTCCGTATAGTTCTGCATGCAGCCTCCGTGTCAGAGCGTTCGGTTCGATATTTCCAAAAGGTTAACCCGCTTGGGTAACTCTTTTGGGTAACAGCAGGTATTTTGCACCCTACAGGCTGTTCCTCATCAAAGTTGTGAAAAAAGATGCAGAAAAATGAATTTGAGGGTTGCGCAGGTTTTGCTTTAGCGTACTATAGCTACCAACGTGAACGGGCAAGAGAAACAACCGCTTGGCGGACAAAGGTAACCGTTCACCGGATTTAAGTTGCACGATGCGCGAAAGGAGAAGGCGATGCAGATCGTAACCATCATTACCAATGCAGACAAAGCCATCCGACGCCAGCGTGCTATCTCCCGACGACGATAACGCTCGTCTCGAATCGATGAAGCCGCTCGCTTCATCACGGTCATTTCGAGGTTCGTCGGGTTCACCGTCTTTTTGCATGGCTTGAGTGCATGCTTAGGGATGTTCTTGTGATTACAACCTGATATATGCAGCAATGCAGCCTTGTTATGACTTGCATCTGACCATTGTTCTCAATTAGCTATCAAGGGCGAAAGGAAACAACCATGAGCAAGGAAAAAGTCGTTCTCGCATACTCCGGCGGTCTTGACACCTCGGTGTGCGTCAAGTGGCTCCAGGACGAGAAGAACCTCGACGTCGTCTGCGTCTGCGGCAACGTCGGCCAGGAGGAGACCGGTCTTGAGGCCAAGAAGCAGAAGGCGCTCGATCTGGGCGTCCTCGATTGCCAGGTTCTCGACCTGCGTGACGAGTTCTCGGATGAGTTCCTGACCAAGGCCATCGCCGCCAACTCCATGTACGAGAACAAGTATCCGCTGCTCTCCGCCCTGTCCCGCCCGCTGCTCGCCAAGAAGCTTGTTGAGGTTGCGCATCAGTTTGGCGCCACCTATGTCGCCCATGGTTGCACGGGCAAGGGCAACGACCAGGTGCGTTTCGAGGCTGCCGTCAAGGCGCTCGACCCGTCGCTCAAGGTGATCGCCCCGGTGCGTGAGTGGGATCTCAAGTGCCGCCCCGACGAGGTCGCCTATGCGCACGCCCACAACGTGCCTGTGCCCGAGGGCGCCAACGATAACCCCTATTCCATTGATGACAACCTGTGGGGTCGCGCCATCGAGTGCGGTCATCTCGAGGACCCGTGGAACGAGCCGCTCGATGACGCTTGGGTCATGACCAAGAATCCCGAGGATACGCCCGACACGCCGACCTACACCGAAATCGAGTTCGAGGCCGGTAAGCCCGTTGCTGTCGACGGCAAGAAGATGAAGCTTTCCGAGATCGTCATCACCCTCAACAAGATCTCCGGCGATAACGGCTTTGGCCGTCTCGATCTCGTCGAGGACCGTCTCGTGGGCCTCAAGAGCCGCGAGTGCTACGAGGTTCCCGGTGCCATGACGCTGCTGACCGCCCATAAGGCGCTCGAGGATATCTGCGTCGAGGGCGCCGTGCTCAAGGAGAAGTTCAAACTCGAGCAGGATTGGGCGACCGCCGTGTACAACGGCCAGTGGTTCAGCCCGCTCAAGAACGCCCTTGATGCCTTTATGGCCGAGACTCAGAAGTTTGTGACCGGTACCGTCCGCTTGAAGTTCTTCAAGGGCAACTGCCATGTCGTCGGCCGCAAGAGCCCCTTCAGCCTCTACGACTACGGTCTGGCTACCTATGACCGCGATACCACGTTCGACGAGAAGGCTTCCGCCGGCTTCATCGAGATCGACACCCTGTCGCTCAAGACGTGGGCCAAGGTCCAGGGCCCCAGCTCTGAGGCTGCCAACGCCTAAGCACTCTTTTTTCTTGGTATCTACGCGGCCAGTCCGTGTGATGCATAGGGCGCAAGGGGTCTCTACCTTTCGTTTTGCTTGCTGACACTGCTTAACAAACGGCGACCCCTACGTTCGCCTGATTCACCGCTTGTTCGGTTGAGCCTGGGCCCCGCCGGGGTGATCCGGCGGGGCTCTTTCTATCTCAAATGTCCTTTTACGATGCCGTGGGCATCGACATGTTTTTGGAGTCCAATATGTTTAACGCTATCGCCAACGCGCTGCTCAACATTGCCCCCGAGCTCAACACTGCCAAGGTTTTGAGCACCCCTTGCACGCTCAAGTCTTGGATCGATGGTTCCGAGGGCAACGGCTGGAGGGAGTCCAAGGGCGCCAAGTGCCAGACGCTGCACTTCTTTGACGAGTAGGTCTTTGGCATGACAAGTTTCTCGCTGATATGAGAAACTAAAAACGGTTACGTATCGGTCGGATCGCGCTGTGCGTGCGGTTCGACCGTTTTGCATGAATATGCATAAAAACGAGAGGAGCATGTATTATGGCGCTATGGGGCGGACGTTTTGAGGCTGGGGTCGCCGAGGTCACGCAGGAGTTCGGCGCTTCGCTGCCCGTGGACAAGCATCTGTATAAACAGGATATCGCCGGTTCCAAGGCTCACGCCAAGATGCTAGCGGCCCAGGGCATCATTAGCCATGAGGATGAGCGGGCGATCCGCGAGGGTCTCGATGGCATTGAGCGCGATATCGATTCCGGCAACTTTACCTTCGATATCAACGATGAGGACATCCACATGTCCATCGAAAGCGAGCTGACGCGTCGCATCGGCGAGGCGGGCAAGCGCCTTCATACCGGTCGCTCGCGCAACGATCAGGTCGCGACCGATACGCGCTTGGGGGTCAAGGCGCTCGCCAAGCAGCTTATGGAGGCCAACCTGCATCTGCGCCATGTTCTGGTCGATGCTGCCAAAAAGTACGATACGGTCATTTTGCCCGGCTACACCCATATGCAGCACGCACAGCCGGTCCTGCTCTCCCATCACCTGCTTGCCTATTCGTGGATGTTCACGCGCGACTTCCTGCGCCTCAAGGCCGCTTTCGATGCCGCCGACAACTGTCCGCTGGGTGCTGCCGCCCTTGCCGGCACGAGCTATCCGCTCGATCGTCAGATGACCGCTATCGAGCTCGGGTTCGCCAACGTGATTCCCAACTCGCTCGACGCCGTGTCCGACCGTGATTTCCTTCTTGACCTGCATTACGCCGGGTCGGTCATGGCCATGCACCTGTCGCGGCTGTCCGAGGAGATCGTGCTGTGGTCGAGCTCGGAGTTCGGCTTTATCACGCTTTCCGATTCCTATTCGACCGGATCTTCCATCATGCCGCAGAAGAAGAACCCCGATTTCGCCGAGTTGATTCGCGGCAAGAGCGGTCGCGTCTACGGCAACCTGGTGCAGCTTCTCGTTACCATGAAGGGCTTGCCGCTTGCCTATAACAAGGATCTTCAGGAGGACAAGGAGGGCGCGCTCGATACCGCCCACACGCTCATGCAATGTCTCTCCGTCATGGCCGGCATGATTGAGACGTGGACCGTCAACGAGGACGCGATGGCACGCGAGTGCGGTGTCGGTCATCTGGCGGCAACCGACGTGGCGGATTATCTTGCCAAGCGTGACCTTCCGTTCCGCGAGGCCCATGCCGTGGTGGGGCATTTGGTGCTCATGTGCGAGAAGCGCGGCTGCAACCTTGAGGATCTTCCGTTTGAGGTGTTTGAGGAGGCGAGCCCCTTGTTTGAGCGCGATATTACCGAGGCGCTCGATATCCCATCGATCGTGGCCGCCCGCACCACCGAGGGCGGTACGGCGCCGCAGGCGGTGGCCGTTCAGCTCGAGCGTGCCGAAACGCAGCTCAGCCTTGATGAAGCTGATTTTGCCGGACTGACCAAGGTGGTCGAGATGGGACAGGGGGCCAAGTAATCCCTTGCCGTTTCGTGTTTGCTCAACGCGGAACCATATCAAACGATGCATCCGACCCCGTTAATGAGACCGGGGTTTCAGGTGGGGCATGCCCGCTTGCGGGTGTGCCCCGTTTGCGTAGATGCGATGGACAAAACACGACGAGTGCACGAGCCGACACGCTCACGGCTTCCAATCGACCGTTTGCTCGCTTTAGAAACCCCCTGAGCTGCAGGGATGTTAGGCTTAAGCGGTGTCGTGACGGAATGGACATAAGTAAAGCGTTTCAATAAATTATAGCGTTTCAATAGACAGAAATGTGTTTATGCCCAGATAAAACTCTGCTACGATGCAGTCCAGGCACGCGCCGGAATGGGACTTAGGACGCGTGCGAACCTACTTGAAAGGCTATTTGTTATGGCTATCGAGAAGACGTTTATCATGATCAAGCCTGACGCCGTGCGCGATCGCAAGATCGGCCAGATCGTTGACCGCATCGAGCGTTCCGGTCTTGCCATTGAGCGCATGGAGATGACCACCCTCGACCATGCTACCGTTGCCGAGCATTACGCCCATCTGGCGGACAAGCCCTTCTTCGGTAGCCTTTGCGCGTTCATGACGAGCGGACCGGTCGTCAAGATGGTTGTTTCGGGCAACTGCGCCGTGGCCAAGATGCGTACGATCATGGGCGCCACCAACCCGGTGGAGGCTACGCCCGGATCCATCCGCGGCGACTTTGCGACCGATGTCAACTCCAACGTGATCCATGGCTCGGACTCCTTGGAGAACGCCGAGATCGAGATCAAACGTTTCTTTGGCTAAACCAGCTTTTACTCCTTAAAGCTGTTAGCGTGTGGCTTGGGCGCCGCGGGTTTTCCTTCCCGCGGCGCCCTTTTTTATTGCGCCCTCCGATTTTTGGTGCGCTTTTGGTGCGCTTTTGATTCGGTTGGCGTGCTACGTTTAACTCAGATTGAATTCGTGTGACGTGGGAGGCGTTTCCTATGGATATCAATAAGAGGGTCGAGGACGGCTCGGTCACCTTGACCGTGACGGGCTCCTTGAACACCGCCACGGCCCGCGATCTTGAGCATGTGGTCGATGACGCGCTGGCTCAAGTCCGTAATGCTTCCCTTGCCTTTGATTTCTCCGGGCTGGAGTACATTTCCTCAGCAGGGCTGCGCGTCTTGATGGGCGCCTATAAGAGCCTATCAGCCCATGGCGGCTCGCTCAAAGTGCTCAATCCATCCGATAGCGTGCGCGAGGTCTTCGATATCACCGGCCTCGTCGACATCCTGGATATCGAGTAGCCATGGCGAAGATATATCGTGAGAAGGCGCTCGACCACGCGGCGCGCCCCGATCAGCTTGAAGACTATATCGCGGTTTCGAATCCGAGCGTCTGGATTATCTTGGGCGCCATCTTGGCTTTCCTCGTCGGTGTGTGCGTCTGGTGCGTCCTGGGGCATATCGAAGATGTCCAGCCAGCCGTGTTGCATGTGGACAATGGCGAGGCCGTGCTCTATATGGATCGGGCCGCCGCCGATGATCTGGGGGCCGGTGACAAGGTCACGATCGCCGATGTCCAAGGGCAGGTTTTGGCCGTTCAGGATGAGACCGTCTCTGCCTCAACGCTTGATGCAGCGGAGGCGCGATCGCTCGCTCTTAAAAGCTCCTCGCTGGTCGTGGCCAAGGTCTCAATCGATCTTCCCGACGGTTCGTATGAGGGCGATGTCACGGTGAGCGAACTCGACCCTATCGACCTTTTGATGAACAGGTCGTAGCCCATGGTGACCAGGATGGGAAAGGTGACGGAACCGGGAGGCTTCGCCTCGAAGGTTCCGCAGGTCATGCAGATGGAGGCGCTGGAGTGCGGCGCCGCCTGTCTGGCGATGGTCTGCGCCTATTACGGAAAATGGATACCGCTCGAGCAGGTGCGCGGCGACTGCGGCGTCTCCCGCGACGGCTCGAACGCCCTCAATATGATCAAAGCCGCGCGCTCCTATGGTTTCGAGGCGCATGGTTATCGCTTTGAGCCCCAGGCGTTGCGCGAGCGCGGCACGTTTCCCTGCATCGTCCACTTCGACTTCAACCATTTTGTCGTCGTGCGGGGCTTCAAGGGCGATAGCGTCTTTATCAACGATCCCGGGGCGGGGGAGGAGAAACTCAGCATCGCCGAATTCGATCGCCGCTTCACCGGCGTGGTCCTTATGTTCAAGCCGACCGAGTCCTTCGAACCCGGGGGCAAACCGGCGTCCGTCAAGGATTTCGCCTTCGAACGCCTGCGTGGGGCCAAGGCGATTCTCGCCTTCGTCGCCATCACGAGTGCGATCGGGGCGCTTATGGGGCTGGTGTCACCGATCATGTCGCAGGTTTTCACCGATCGCCTGCTCACGGGAAAGAATCTGAGCTGGACCGTTCCCTTTTTGGTGCTTTTCTTCATCTTCGGTGTTATCAACGTCACGGTCCAGGCCCTGAACGCCATCTATTTGCGGCGCGTCGAGGGCAAGATGGCCGCCTCGGCGAGCGCGGCCTTTCTGTGGAAGGTGCTCCATATGCCCATGGAGTTCTTCTCGCAGCGCCTTGCGGGCGATATCGCCCGGCGCATGGGCTCCAACGCTACGGTCGCCCAGAGCCTTGCGGCGCAGGTGGGGCCGCTTCTGATCAACATCGCCATGGTGATCGTCTATCTGGTGCTCATGCTCGCCTACTCGCCTTTGCTCACGGCGGTGAGTTTGGCCTCGATGGCGGTCAACGTCTTGGTGGCGCGTGCGGTTTCGCGACGGCGCATCAACGCGACGCGCGTCATGATGCGCGACTCCGCCAATCTCGCGAGCACGACTATGGCGGGTATCTCCATGATCGAGACTATCAAGGCCCAGGGCGTGGAACCAGGTTTCTTCAGGCGGTGGGCGGGCTATCAGGCCAGCGTCAATAAGATCAACGTGCGGAACACCCATATCACCCAGGGCTGGGGGCTTATCCCGAGCATCGTGAACACGGTGAGTAACGGTGCCATTCTGTCGATCGGCGTGTGGCTCATCATCCAAGGCCGTTTCACCGTAGGTTCGCTTTTGGCGATGCAGTCGTTCGTGAGCGGGTTCACCAATCCCGCATCGAGCCTCGTCGGCGTGATGCAGACGATGCAGGAGATGCGTACGGATATGGAGCGCATCAAGGACGTCATGGATTATCGTGATGACCCGTTGGCGCTTCCCGATCAGGCTACTGCCGTCGATGTTCCACTCGAGAAGCTCTCCGGCGAGGTCGAGCTCGACCATGTGACCTTCGGCTACTCCAAACTCGCCGATCCGATCATCAAGGACCTCTGCCTGCATGTGGCTCCCGGCGGATGCGTGGCGCTCGTCGGGCCGTCGGGCTGCGGCAAGTCGACCATCGCCAAGTTGATCGCCGGTCTCTATGAGCCCTGGAACGGCGTGATTCGCCTGGACGGTATGCCGCTCGCCCAAATTCCCCGTGCGGTACGTTGCGGGTCGGTTGCCGTGATCGATCAGGATATCGTGCTCTACCACGACACGATCGGCAACAATATCCGGCTTTGGGACTCGACGATCGAGGACTACGAGGTGATCCTCGCCGCCCGCGACGCGCAGATCCACGATGACATCATGGCGCGCGAGGGGGCATACGAGAGCGTGCTCGCCGAGGACGGTCGCGATCTTTCGGGCGGGCAGCGCCAGCGCCTCGAGATCGCCCGTGCCCTCGCCATGGACCCGACGGTGATCGTCATGGACGAGGCCACGAGCGCCCTCGATGCTCAGACCGAGGCGGCGGTCATGGAGGCCGTCCGCCGCCGCGGCGCCACGCTGGTCGTGGTCGCCCATCGCTTGTCGACCGTTCGCGACGCCGACGAGATCGTCGTGCTCGACCGCGGGGTGGTCGTCGAGCGGGGGACCCATGAAGAGCTCCTTGCGCGCGACGGGGCCTACACGCATCTGATTACGGGGGAATAGACGAAGATGGGTTGGTTCGAGAATCAGATCGAGGAGCGTGGTCGTGAGGACGAACGGCGCCTCGCCGAGTCCCTCCGCGGACTTTCCGACGCGATCACCGGCCGCTCGACTCGTGAGGGGACCGATGCCGCCGTGCAGGCACGTTCGGCCTTGAGCGCGGTGCTCGCCTACTATGGCGAGCGGCTCCCCGAGGGCCTCGATTCGGTCAAGCGGGGCGATATAGCCGACTTTATCGACAACGATCTGCGCACCACGGGCATCATGGCCCGTCCGGTGCGCCTGACGCGCGGCTGGCAGGGCGAGGCCGTGGGTGCCATGCTCGGCTTTTTAAAAGACGGCTCGCCGGTGGCGCTGCTGCCCCGAACGCGCGGCGGCTATCGGACTGCCGGCACGGCCGCGGGGGAGGAAGCCGGCGCCCGGGGCATTTCCGGGCTTCAGGAGGAGGCGTACTGTTTCTATCGGCCGTTGCCGCTCCGAAAACTGGCGGTCCCCGACCTGGTCGTCTTCATGCTTAAATCCCTCGATCGCAGCGATTACGCCGCCGTCATCGCCGCGACGGCCGCGGCCACGCTGATCGGTATGCTCGTGCCGTCCCTCAACCGGATCATCTTTGGACCGGTGATCGCCTCGGGCAAGGGGTCTATCATCATCCCCGTGTTCAGCCTGCTGGTCGGTATCGGCATCTCGCAGGTCCTGCTGAACTGCGCTCGTTCGCTTTGCATGGCTCGGCTCAACACCAAGATCGATGTCCCGCTCGAGGCGGCCATCATGATGCGGGTGCTGTCGCTACCCGCCTCGTTTTTCGCCGCGTATCAGACCGGTGAGCTCTCCTCGCGCATCACGAGCGTCTCGATTGTCGCCAAGACGCTCCAATCGGTGCTTCTCGCCGGCACCCTCACCTCGGTGTTCTCGCTCGTCTATGTCCTCCAGATCGCGAACATCGCACCGGCCCTGGTGGTACCGGCGCTCGCGGTGATCGTTGCCAGCACGGTCTTGAGCCTGCTTGTCGTCGTGGTCCAGCAGCGTGTGTCCAAACGCACCCTCGAGCTCTCCGCTCAGATGGAGGCCCGGCAGTATTCGCTTATCTCGGGTATCCAGAAGATCAAGCTGGCCGGTGCCGAGAAACGCGCCTTTGCGACCTGGGCCGATGAATACGCCGCCATCGCGCGGCTCAACTACAACGGCCCCGCGATCCTGCGCCTCTCCACCGTTATCCAGTCCGCGATCTCACTCGCGGGAACCCTCGCGATCTACGTGTGTGCGATCGCTGGTGGCGTGGGTGTCGCCGGGTATATGGCCTTCACCTCGGCCTTTGGAATGGTATCGGGCGCGTTCTCCGGCATCACGGCCTCGGCGGCCCAGCTTGCCGAGATTAAGCCCGTGCTCGAGATGGCGTCCCCGATCCTGGAGGCCGTTCCCGAGGCGGCCGGCGACCGCCGACGCGTCTCCCGCATCTCGGGCGGATTCGAGCTCGATCATGTGACGTTTGCCTACCCCGGTTGCGAGCGGCCGGTCCTGCACGATCTTTCGCTGAAGGTCAGGCCCGGCGACTACGTGGCCGTGGTGGGAAAGACCGGGTGCGGCAAATCGACCCTTATGCGTCTTTTGCTGGGGTTCGAGAAACCGCAGCGCGGTGCGGTGTGCTACGACGGGTGCGACCTCGCGCGACTCGATGTTCAGGGCGTGCGCCGCAATATCGGGGTGGTCCTGCAAAACGGAAAGCTCATGAGCGGCTCGATCTTCGACAACATCGCGATCTCGACTCCGGGTCTCACCCTGGACGAAGCGTGGGAGGCGGCGGAGCTCGCGGGCGTCGCCGACGATATCCGCGCGATGCCCATGGGCATGCAGACCGTTGTTTCCGAAGGGGCGGGCGGCATCTCAGGCGGGCAGCGCCAGCGCCTTATGATCGCGCGGGCGATCGCCGCAAAACCGAAGATCCTCATGTTCGATGAGGCGACCAGTGCGTTGGACAACGTTACGCAGCGCAAGGTCTCCGAATCGCTCGACGGACTCAAGTGCACGCGCCTGGTGATCGCGCATCGGCTTTCCACGATCAAAAACTGCGATCGTATCGTTCTTTTAGATGAGGGCTGTATCGCTGAGGACGGTACCTACGACGAGCTCATGGCGTGCGACGGGCTCTTTGCCCAGCTGGTCGCACGCCAGCGGGTCTAAAGATACGCAAGGTTGACGGTGCGCTTAGGTGCTAGTTTGCCTCGTCGACGATCTTGAGGTGACCGGTCTCGTCGATTTCCTTGAGCATGTTCACACGACGCTCGTGGCGGCCACCCTCGAACTCGGCATCGAGCCACTCGTCGACGATCATCTTGGCAAGTTCGGAGCCCACGACGCGCGCACCGAAGGCGAGCACGTTGGTGTTGTTGTGCATGCGGGAGAGCTTGGCGCTGAAGGGCTCGGAGCACACGACGGCGCGCACGCCCTCGACTTTGTTGGCTGCCAGGCTGATGCCGACGCCGGTGCCGCAGATGAGGACACCCAGGTCGACATCGCCGTCGGCGACCGCGCGACCCACCTTGTAGCCGGCGATGGGGTAGTCGAAGCTCTCGGAGCTGTCGGTGCCGAAGTTGACGACCTCGCAGCCGCGCTCCTTCAGGTGCTCGGAGATGATGTTCTTGAGCTCGACGGCGGCGTGGTCGTTTCCGATGCCGATCTTCATGGGGCAAATCCTCTCTTGTTGGTGCGGGTGTGCTAAAGGTTTATCCGCAATCTTTGGGCATCATAGCGCGTATCCCGTATAAACGCTCGGGCGTTTTTGGATCAAGCGTTTTACCATGAAGAGAGTTTGTGCAGGGGAGTACGAGGAGTATGCTTTAGCGG
Source organism: Collinsella sp. UBA6357 (assembly GCA_002437815.1). Classification (GTDB taxonomy): domain Bacteria; phylum Actinomycetota; class Coriobacteriia; order Coriobacteriales; family Coriobacteriaceae; genus Collinsella. The sequence continues at coordinate 34,351 of DJRP01000017.1, forward strand.
TCGTGCTGCAGGGTTTGCCCCTCTTGTCGGTCGTAGAAAGCTTCCTCGACGCGGTCGAATTCGATGGCGAAATCCATCATGGAGCCGCACCAGGTTGCGCGCTCGGGCTTGCCGCGCCCCACGTAGGCGGTCTGGATGCCGCAGCTCGGTGAAGGGAAGTCGCGCTTGGGATCGTTTCCCACCATGAGCACTTCATGGGGCTCGAGCCCCATCTTTTCCAGGCATTCCAGATAATAGGTGGGATCGGGCTTGCAGCGCGTCGAGTTGTCCATGTGGGTGACCAGCTCGAACGGCGCGTCCATAAGGTGGCCCCAGCCCATGCGGCATTCGATGCCAGCGCGGGTAAAGCTGGGGTTGGTGAGCAGCGCCGTACGCAAGCCGTGCGCCGTCACGACCTCGAGGGCCTCGAGGGCGCCCTCGCGGGGACGGGCCCCGATCGCGGCATTGTTTTTGAGCGGCAAGATCTCGCGTTCGTAATATTCAAACGCGTCGGCGATCAGGGGGTCATCGAGCCGGACGTCGCAGCGTCTTGCCACCTCGGAACGAAAAAATGCTCCGTTGGTGCGGTTGTCGGTGCCACGCCGACGGTTGGCGTTGATGTCGAGCAGGATACCTCCGAGTCGAGCGGCAGTCGCCATCGTGTTGGCCCGTCCGATCTTTGCGAGCAACTCGGTGTAGTCGCGTCCGTAGAGCGCGATGAACGCGTTGAGGTTGATATCGAGAAGAGTCTCGTCCATGTCGAATACGACAGCCTTGAGCACGCGGCATCCTTTCATTTGGAGAGTGGGGTCGGCAAAGAACCGACGCAGGCTACTGTACCCCAACCGCGAGGTTCAATTCCCCGTGTCATATAACCTTTCGGTAAGGTTTAACCATTTGCGGAAAATGATGCCGCGCACCAAAAATTCGCAGTTCACGCTTGAAATCGAATTCGATTCACCGTAACCTATACGAACGTGAATGCATAAGCTTCACATCAGTATCTGTTGGCTCCCGAGTGTTCCTAAACGTTGTGTGCTTCCCGCACCCTTCTGCAGGTCCTAGCAATCGGGGCCCCGTAGTTCGAAAGGGGTCCACCTTTGAGTGAGATTCAGAACTCGTCCATCTTCTCTCTTGATGATGTCAATGAAGAGGAGATGAACAACCTCATCGACGATACGATCACCGACTTTGATGAGGGCGATCTCGTTAACGGCACTGTCGTTAAGATCGAGCATGACGAGGTGCTCGTTGACATCGGATTCAAGTCCGAGGGCGTCATCCCGGTCCGCGAGCTGTCCATCCGCAAGGACGCTAACCCTGCAGACATCGTTGCACTCGGTGATCCCATCGAGGCTCTCGTTCTCCAGAAGGAGGACAAGGACGGTCGTCTGGTCCTTTCCAAGAAGCGTGCCGAGTACGAGCGCGCCTGGAACCGCATCGAGGAGAAGTTCAACTCCGGCGAGAACGTCGAGGGCGAGGTTATCGAGGTTGTCAAGGGCGGCCTGATCCTCGACATCGGCCTGCGCGGCTTCCTGCCCGCCTCCCTCGTCGACCTTCGTCGCGTCAAGGACCTCACCTCCTACATGGGCACCCGCATCGAGGCCCGCGTCATCGAGATGGACCGCAACCGCAACAACGTTGTCCTCTCCCGTCGCGTCGTGCTCGAGGAGTCCCGCAAGGCTGAGCGCTCTGAGATCCTGTCCAAGCTCAAGGCTGGCATGCGTCTCAAGGGCACCGTTTCCTCCATCGTCGACTTCGGCGCCTTCGTCGACCTCGGCGGCATCGACGGCCTCATCCACATTTCCGAGCTTTCCTGGAACCACGTCAACCATCCTTCCGAGGTTGTCAAGGTCGGCCAGGAGGTCGAGGTCGAGGTTCTCGACGTCGATCTCAACCGCGAGCGCATCTCCCTTGGTCTCAAGCAGACCACCGAGGATCCGTGGCGTGCGCTGGTCAAGAAGTACCCGGTCGGCGCTATCGTCGAGGGTACCGTGACCAAGCTCGTGCCGTTCGGCGCGTTCGTCGATCTGGGCGAGGGCATCGAGGGCCTGGTCCACATCTCCGAGATGGCCAACAAGCACGTCGATCAGCCTTCTCAGGTCACCCACGTGGGCGACAAGGTTCAGGTCAAGGTCATGGAGATCGACCTCGACCGTCGTCGTATCTCCCTGTCCATGAAGTCCGCTGCTGAGACTCTGGGCGTCGAGATCGAGGTCACTCCGCTGCCTTCCGACAAGAAGGACGAGGACGCCGAGTAATTCGGTTGAATCCGAGCTTCCATAGCGAGTTCAAAGAACCCGTTCGGTTATCCGGACGGGTTCTTTTTTTCATTGCTTGGTGCGTTTTTGATGCGTATGCCTCGGTATGCTGTCATCAAGTTCAAGGCGCGAGCTTATGACGGCCGTCATGAATATCTTCGTCGCCTTCGATCTCAGGTAGTTTCACGTCATGAGAGTAAGGAGCCTATCATGAGCGACGCCAAAAAGCCCGATACTCTGCATGTCAACTCGGATGTCGTTGCGCCCGAATTGAGCGACGATCAGCTCGAAAAGGTCTCCGGCGGAAACTCCAGCGGTTGGCACCTCAGGGAGGGTCAGACATGGGAAGGGAAATGTCCAGTCTGCAAGAAAACGACTACCCATACCTGCATTCATCAGAGGTTGGACGATTGTTTCCGATACACCTGGTGGCAGTGCGATGGGTGTGGGTCCGTTCGTCGTTGGGATCCCGGGTTTGTTTGGGCCAGCTGGAATAGCACGATCTACAAGAATCACGACGACGCATTGCTCCACGACACGAAATGGTAGCGAGATGGGAACGGCCTCTTCTTTTGCTTGCCGTAATTTAGAGCCTGCATCCCATCAATAGAGAAAGATCGTCGCTCTCGATCAGCTCGAAACCGTGGCGCTCGTAGAAGCGGATCGCCGCTGTGTTGTCGGCGCTTACGCCGAGCATGAGGCCGGGGACGTGTTGGTCATTAAGACGCTCGATTAGGGTTTCGATGAGCTTGCCGCCCCAGCCGCTTCCGGTAAGGCCGGGTTCGATATCGATGTGCAGGTGTGCCGGATAGCGGTCTTTGTGGCGACGGTAGGTGCCGATCTCTCGAGCGAGGCGATCGACATAGGCGGGCCCGAGCGACCGGATGCGCTCGTGATAGGGGGACGCGTGCTGGATCCAGGCATCGAAATCGGGCGCGCAGAGCACATAGCCGTGAGCAATGCCCCCGTCCTCCAGGATGAGGGCGATTTCGTGGTCGAGGTATTCATCGCAGTACATATCGTACGTGAAGGCGCGGTGCGTGGCCTGTGTGCGGGCACGTTCGCTTGCCGTGGCGAGGCATACGGCGCGAACGCTCTCTTTATATAAGGGCTTGTAGTCGACGATCTGCATGTTCGCTCCTGTTCGGTCTGCCCGCCGGATTCCGTGGCACGCTTTTGCGTTTTGCGAGGTTTGACGCGCGAACGGTGGGTACGATATGGTCTGCTACGCTTTGTTTCCGTTTGCGCCCTTTGGGCTTGACGTGACGAGTTGTATCGATTTAATCATCGCACCATCCAAAGGAGCTTGCATGCATCCGTTCTTTATTTTGCCCTCGGGTCCCTTCGATCTCATCACCTGCGTCGCGATCGTGGGCCTCATGGCGTATTTCTGCTACAGTGCGCAGTTCGGGTCGCTCAAGTTCGCGAGCGGTGTCGTGGGCGCCGTCTGCGGCGTCTTTATGTGGTGGGGCGTCAATTGGGCGCTCGCTGCCTTTATCGACCCGGGCGATAATCCTATTCTTGCGATTCTCGAGCTCGTTCTCGGTTGCGTGATCGCGTTTGTCGCCTTCGGTGTCGCCGGTATGAGCGTGCCCAACTCAAAGACGCGCGACAAGCTTAAAGCCGAGGAGGAGGCGCGCCTCAAAGAGGAGCGCGAGAAATTCGAGAACATGGGTCGATAGTCTCTGAGGGTCAGTCGGAATTCTCGACGCCTTTTTAAGGTCCAAGCGATTCTTCTGCGTATGAAGCGGTGCGGGTTATTTGGTCTGCACCGCTTTTTGTGTGTTTGGAGGCTGGGTGCCGGGGCTGTGTTAGAATCACTACCGCTGAGCGGGCCAGACGGTCGCGCGATGCGCCGTTTGCGGCGTGCGTGAGGAAAGTCCGGGCTCCAGAGGGCGGGATGCCGGCTAACGGCCGGGCGGAGTGATCCGACGGAAAGCGCCGCAGAAAAGAAGACTCCCACCTGCGCCTTGTGCGTAAAGGGAAAAGCTGAAACGGTGGTGTAAGAGACCACCAGCGTCGTGGCAACACGGCGGCTTGGCAAGCCCCATCCGGAGCAAGCGCGAATAGGAACGCCATGGGCCGGCCCGGTCCGCGTTCGGGTAGCGTGCGAGGAGCTGTACGGCAACGTGCAGACGAGATAAATGACCGTTCACGACAGAACCCGGCTTATCGGCCC
>DJRP01000019.1:0-48410 GCA_002437815.1 Collinsella sp. UBA6357
TGGCGAGCTTTGGCTTCAAGGGCTCCGATCAGCAGAAGCGCGCCGGCGTGCTCTCCGGCGGCGAGCGCAACCGCCTGAACCTGGCGCTTACACTCAAGCAGGGCGGAAACCTCTTGCTGCTCGACGAGCCCACGAACGACCTCGACGTTGAGACGCTGTCCTCGCTCGAGGCGGCGCTGCTTGAGTTCCCCGGCTGCTCCGTGGTCATCAGCCATGACCGCATGTTCCTCGACCGCGTGGCCACGCATATCCTGGCGTGGGAGGGCACGGACGAGAACCCGGGCAACTGGTACTGGTTCGAGGGCAACTTCGAGGCTTACCAGGCTAACCGTGTGGAGCGCCTGGGCGAGGACGCGGCCCAGCCGCACCGTATTCATCGCAAGCTCACGCGCGACTAACAGCAAATGGAAAGGCCGCCTTTGATGGCGGCCTTTTTCATGCGTGTCGGGGTGAGCCTTATGGTGAATCCTGTACACCAACAACCGAACTTGCCAAAATTCAGCAGTTTTGGTCGCTGGTGTACAGCTTCAGATGAACCCTTCGGCCATTGGGTGCTCGGGGTCGGTCTTTATTCGGCAGATACTTCGATCTTGTCGATAGCCCAGGTTGCACCGGGTCCACCCGTGTTGCGACGGATACGGATCGTCACTTCGTGGCGTTTTCCATCGCGGGTGTAGCGTAGCGGGAACGTCGCGCGGTTGCGGTTCGCCTGGATGGTACCGCGCTCGCGGGCGATCCAGTAGTACTCGCCGACGATGCCGAGCACGTCGGCGCCGTAGGGGAGGTACGTCGAGAGCTCGTGCAGGAGCGGGCCGGGGCAGAAGACCTCGAGCGCGAAGTCGACAGGGTAGTCGTCGGGGATGTTTGGGAGCTCGGGCGCGGGTGTCGCTGCGGCCATGGGCGCGGACTCGGCTTTTGGCTCCTCTTTGAACTCATGGATAGGGCCCTGCTCGGGTTGCGGGGCAGGCGTCGATTTCGGTTGAGGTTTCGAGACGGGTTTGGGCAGGGGCTCAGGATCGGCCGATGCCTTGGGCTCATTCTGGTCGACGGGCTTGACCGGGTTCTCGGCCTCGCCGTTTTGCTGAGGCTTCAAAGTGAGCTCGGTCTCGGTCGTGTCGGTCTCGGTAACTGGCTCGACAATCGTTTTCTGCTCGGAGTCTTCGACGGGCGTTGACTCGAGGGTCGTCACGCCGGCGTTAGCGTGCTCGGGGTCGTAGACCACGGTGAGGGAGATTTTCGGCTGCGGGGTCTCGGGTGCGGCGGCCGGTTCAGGCTCTCCAGCTGTTTCGAGCGCATCGGGTATCGATTCATCGGCCGTTTCGTCCTCGGCGCTAAAAATGTCGCTGTTGACGAGCTTGGCGGCCTCGTCGACAGCTGATTCGATAGATTTGGTTTCGGCAGCCTTCTCAGGCGCAGCGTCAGCGATATGGGCTTCAGGCTCGGTTTTAGGCTCGGGCTCAAGGGCGGGTTCCGGCTCAGGACGCCTGATGTGTTTGGGGCGCACGGCCTTGAGCGTCTTGTCACCCTTTTTCTTTTTGTACGAGCGCCTTTTGCCGGCATCCTTTTGCTTGGGCTCGTCGTTCTTGGCAAGCGCGGCATCCCACGCCTCGTTGGCGATAACGGTGGCATAAACGCGACCACCCTTGAAGACGGTCAGATTGACGCAGTCGTCGAGCTCCTCAAGCAGTGCGCGGGTGGTTTCGAAACCCAGATCCGTCGCAGCCATGTCACCGGCGACGAGCGCCTCTTCGATCTGGGTGATAAACGTCTGTTTGCCGCAACCGATAACATCGCGCAGCAAACGGTACAGATAGATATGGTTGCCCAGCGAAAGCGCGGGCGTGGTATCGTTCTTGCTCATGGCAAATCTCCTCTTTACATAAAAGAGAATCTTACCATCATGATGGCTCTGCGCTAGTTGGTCGTGGTCGTCTGGCCGGTCGCTGCAGCCTGTCCGTTTGATGAGGTACTGTCTGACGAAGTGTTCGAGTCGCTGCTGCTGGATGAATCCGTGGTGTTGGAGCTGTCGGAATTCTGGTCACTTGAGGATGCCTGCCCACTAGACTGCTGACTGTCAGACGGCTGCGCGCCCGAAGCCTGTCCACTGGTCGTGTCAGTAGATGAAGTTCCGCCTTGAGTGTTTGAGCTGTCGGAATTCGACGCTGCGCTATTCGAGGACTGCGAAGCATTTTGGGCCGGGCCAGCATTGTTTTGCGTGCTGTCCGCCGATGGCGAATCGCCTTGGTCGGAATCGGCTTTGGTCGAATCTTCGGTGGCGATGATCGATGCGGGTCGCTCGCCCAAACCCTCGCCTGCGGTGGTGACGAGAATGATACCTGCGCTCAGGGCGACGGCCGCGACGGCCGCGATGACCGAAAACAGGATAACTTTCTTCTGCGTCTGGCTGCGCTCGGCAGCCGCCTTGGCGCGCAGGCTATCGGGTGCCATGCGGGCCGTGGTGACGGGCATGCCATTTTCGTCGGTTTGCGCGGTAACAGCGGCGCCGCCCAAATGCTCGTTGGGATCGAGCGTGCGGGCGGGGGAGTAGGCGCCGACCGGGTAATCCTCACCTTCGTGGGTGTTTTTGATGGCCTCAGCACCGGCAGACAAAAAGTGACGGTAGACCTGCGAGGAGACGACGGTGACGACGGAGCTTACGGCTGCTCCGATCACGGATCCGGCGATGCCGATCTTGGACGAGAGCGCCACCGACGTCGCGGCCGCGGCGGCGCCGGCGATGATCTGGGGAATCGACAGGTCGTCGAAGAGCTTCTTTTTGGGTGCGATGGCCATGGTCTGGCCGATGGCCTGGTTCTCGTGCACGCCGTTGTTGAGGGCGGCGGGCGTCATGACGCGGGTGCGCGGTGCGTCGGTATATTCAGAAGGCATGTGAGTGTCCTCCCGGTTCGTTTGAGTGTTGCGTTTCGATATCGACACCTAGGGTACCCAGCCGATGTGAAACGAACGTGTTGCGCGAGCGACCAACATCAACTCATCAACCAAAACCCGCGAGAAACCCATGGGGCATTCGAGGTGGGACGAGCGAGACTATTCCCCTTGATGCTTGTTGTGGAGCACCTCGATAATGCATTTGCGCTGGGCCAGCCCGCTCAAGCGCCGGTCGTGATAGGCACGCATGTGGTTGTCTAGGTTTGCGTCCCATTCGTCGAGAAGGACGGTGGTGACGGTATCGTCAAGATAGTCACTCTCGATGAGCTTCAGTGCGCGCGATACCGCCTGTCCACTCGAGGCCTCTCTACCGTCGAGCTGGGGAAAGTAGAGAACTGGATTGGCGGGGAGCAGGAACGCGCTGTCGCCCAGCTGCTCTTTGATTTGTGCGAGAAGGGTACTCTTGCCACAACCGTTTGTCCCCCGCAGCGTGATCCTGCCGGGCGCGAATCCGTGTGTAGCCGCCCCGAGATCCTCAATGCCGTGAATATTTCTTTGGTTCGTCACAGACTCGGTGCTCAGTTTCAGCTCATCCCATTTAATGACGCCACGAGTATTTCGTTCCGCTTCGGTGAGCATAAGATTGCTATAGACGAGTTTGGTCCGGGCGATTCGCTCTGAGAGCTGGGCGGCATAGGTCACGATCGTACCGATATTCTGCAGAAGCGAAACCTGCCGAGGCAATACAGCGATGAGCATGGATAAGTTCTCAGGGTTGTTGAGATTGGCTAGGGAGTAGCTGGTAACAACCACGATGAACGGGACGGTGCTCGCAAGCACGGAGAACGAGGACAACCCGTTACGGACGAGTGAAAGGCGCGATTGCATATGGAGCGCTTCTCGCTCTGCTTGACGTAAATGGGCGCTCCAGTCTTTGAAATTGAGGGCGTTTCCAATCCAGACGTTGGGAATACAGAGACGTAGCGATGCAAAGAGCCGAGCACGAGCCGATTGAGACCGGGATGCTCGTTTCCTGATGTGGGAAAATGAGGTGATGGAGAATATGAGCGAAATGCAACTTGAAATTGCGAGCGCAACGACAAAAGAGGCATCGAGACAGCTCGCGATGGCGAGAGTATTGAGCACGATGTTCAACAATGTCGCTATGGCATCCGTTGCATACGAGACGTCATCCGAGATGGTGATCCAGAGCTCAGTTTCGATATACGGTTCCTTTTCCGAGCGGATGCGTTTGTTGAAAAACGAGCTTGTTGCTCCGTAATTTGAGCCGGCGCTCTTTTCAACGATTCGGGCGAGAAGCCAGTATTTTGTGTGCTCACGTTCAAGGTCGATGATGATCTCCGGAAGATTGACGGTGAGCAACAGCGCGCAGAAAACGATGAGCTGAGGCAATGGGTTGTTGTCGGCCGACACGGTGGCCGCGGCCTGGGCGATCGACAGCGTCGTCAGCGCCACCATCGTCTGTTGAAGGAAGATGGCCAAAAGGCAGATTATGAAAGGCATGGGAATGCTCCGTAGACTTGTTGTGGAAGACATGCCCGCAGGTTGAAGGGCTTGCCATTTAGCTGTCTAGCCGAGCATTACAATGGACGTTCCAATCTTATGGAGCGAATAAACACGATAAAGAGAATAGCACTTCACGGGTGCGGCTATCCTGGCGCAAGGGCCTTGATGCTAAACTGAAGCCACGAGCTGGGAGGCGATTGACATGATGTATCCATACATGACCTTTGAAGACGGTACCGAGGTTGTCCACTCTGATCTCGTGACCGATGACGGCACTGAAAAGGTATTCGTTCATTTTGAGCGCCCGACCTCAGACGGTTTCGATTCCGCTCGTTGTGAGCTTCCTTCTTACGCTTGGACGGACTGGGAGGGGCTTTTACTCAGGATGAAAAACGTTACTTCGAAGAATGTCTGAGCAACTTTTTTAAGTTTAGTTCGAATATAGAAGCTGAATGCGATGACCTAAAGCGTATACATATTTAAATAAGATGCGTATGAAATGGAGGATATGAATGGATCAGCTAGTAGACTTTAAAAAACGATTTCTCAAGAATGGCGAGCTGGTTTCAATTCCAAAAAAGGAAAACTATAAAAGAGCCATGCTGCTATGGGCTATCTCTTTCTTTAAATCTAATACTAGTTATACGGAGCTTCAGGTTAATCGTGTGCTGTCACACCTCTATCCCGATTATGCCGTGTTGAGGCGATATTTGGTTGATTACGGATTTCTATTAAGGGATGAACGAGGCCTGAAATACGAGGTTAATCGTGATGTTCACGGTATTGAGAGCTAGCCGTCCGGTTCGGGTCCTATATATTGCTAGAGGGATAAGCGAAATAGGTAATTGGTGTGCGAATATTGCTTTGCCAATGCTGATTTACGATGTAACTCACGATGTTTCTGCAACTGCTTTGATGGTCTGCTGCAGATTTGTCCCCTCTCTGTTTTCAGTTGCGCTCGCGCAACTGCCTCGGAAGATGGGTATCGGGACACTGCAGGCCATGAGATTGGCAGATTTAATTCGCGCGGGATTATTCGTTTGCTATATTTTTGTTGATAGTAAATGGAGTATGTTTGCTATTACGTGCGCGGTGTCGCTTTGTCGAACGGTTGAAATGCCCTGCTTTTACTCGTTGTTAAGAGCCAATACGAATAGTATCAATCGCGATGTAATTAATAATTCGTTTGGGTTTCTGCAGAATTTGATGATGGTTGTGGGGCCAATTGCCGGCGGTTTTGTTGTCGCTCAATTTGGGCCTGAGGCTGTTCTTGCATTAGACGCGCTTTCTTTTGCCGCGTCGTTCTGGTTGATGCGAGATGTTCCGTCGGTTATCGAGGTTAATGTTAAAGATGGGATAAGCAAAAATGAAAAAAACAGGACTGCATATAGTGATTTTAGCGCGAAGCACTTGGCAATTGGTTTCCTATTAATCGATATTTCTAGTGGCGTGGCATTCGGCTCGCTGAATTCTCTTTTGCCAGCTATAGCGCAATTGCAATTTGACTCGTCATCGATTCAATATGGATTCCTTCAGAGTAGTCTAACAATCGGATTGTTGTTCGGAAATACAATATATGGTCGTTTAATCAATGGTACCGATTGCGTTAAATCATATTGTTTTGTGACGTATCTCGCGCTCGGTGCGTATCTGGCGTTTGGCTATCGCTATGCGTCCGGGATATCGTTTATTTTCCTTTTTATCGTCGGTGCCGGAAATGCTATTCAAGATGTGCTTCTCATAACATCGCTGCAGGATTTGGCAAGAGACGGAATTGAGTCGATAAACCTGTTTTCAATTAGGGAGTCTTTGCAATCGGTTGCCGTTGTTATTTCAACACTCCTTGTTTCGCTATTCACGAGCATCGCGATGTTCTCAATTCTTGTTACAGGACTTGGTGTATTTTCAATTATGATGGTAATTGCGTTTCAATTGTATTATTTGCGAAAGATATGACATTGATATGCCCAAGACGCTTTTAGTATTTCCTCCGGGATGGAGTCCAGTGGGGCCGTATCTTGCCTTGCCTGTTTTGAAGTCATATCTTCAAGAGGTTGAACAATACAAAGTTAACATTGTTGACTTGAATGTGGAATTTTACGATGACCTCCTATCTTTTAGACATGTCGAAGAGTGCTGTAAAAGGTATCGGGAATCAAAGGATTCGTTTAGCTCGAATGTTCAATTAACAATCGAGTTGATACAAAAGTCAGCACTTAATGTTGACGAGGCAAAAGATATTTTTAGATCGGATAGATACTTTAATCTAAGAGAAAGACAATATGCTGAAAACATTTTTAGAAATGCACTCTATATAATAAATCACGTCTCATATGGAGTTAAATATACGTTCAACTCCATAGATTTGCCCTATGACTATTATTCGACACCAGAAATAATGAAATCGCTTGTCGATACTTTGCATAATCCGTTTATTTCTTTCTATGAAACTGCTTTTCTCAAGCGTGTCCAGAGGGAGAAAATCGAGTTTATTGGGATTTCGGTGAGCGGCTGTTTCCAATTGATTTCCGCAATTACGTTAGCGAAACTGATCAAAGAGAAATGTCCATCTGTTAAACACGTCTCATTGGGCGGCAATTACATTACTCGTTTAGCAGATGACTGCATGAAGGAATGGCATCCCTTTTTTGAATACATTGATTCGATAACGATGTATGACGGCGAAGAGCCGCTTGCACGTCTTCTTGAGGCACTTGATTCTGGTGACGACAATCTAGACTGTGTTCCAAACCTTTGCCATGCTAAAGGTGGAAAGATATATAAAAACCATCGGATTGAGCAAACATTTATTAATGACACAGTTCCGGATTTCGATGGCTTCGCTCTTTCTAAATATTTTATGCCTGAGTTAATATTGCCGATTTATTCCTCTAGGCAGTGTTTTAATCACTGCGCCTTTTGTACCATTCCCGGTGCTACCGGTGGATGCTACCGAAAGATGTCTATATCGAGAGTATTTGAAATAATGTGTCGGTTAAATGAAAAATACGGCTCGAGAGTTTTCTCTTTTGTGGATGAAACATTCGAAGGCAAAAGAATGGAGCAACTCGCGGATGAAATAAACGCATCGGGAAAAACTTTTTTCTGGCATGGAGAAACGAGGTTCTCTCCAACCCTAAGTGCAGTCTCTTTCAACAAGATATACCAAAGCGGATGTAGACAGATTCAGTTTGGTCTCGAATCATATAACCAAAGAGTTCTTGATCTAATGAAGAAGAACACGAGAATCGATTGGATTGATCGTAATATCCATGATTGCCTCAATGCGGGCATTCCTGTTCATTTATTCTTTATGATTGGCTTTCCGACTGAAACTAAAGAAGAGGCTCTGCACACATTGGCTTATACAGAGAATGTTTTGAATTATTCAAAACAGGTATGCGACGTCCCATATTCCACGAGAGGATTTACCAATTTTGGTCTCGTTATGGGCTCGGATGTTTGGAATCATCCCGATAAGTACGGTGTCTCTGTAATGCCGAAGTCCCAATGTGAGGATTTGCGCCTCGAGGTGGATTATGCTTCAGGCGCTGGCTTAACTTCAAATGAAGCAAAATCCTTATCTGATGAGCATCACATCGATTTTTATATGCAAGAGGTCATAAACGGTAGCGACACAATCGACTTGCCCCAGCGGCTTCATATTTCAGAGGTGACCTGGATCCTAGATTCTATTCACGCTGTCAGGTATAAGGGACATTTGACCAAGGTAAAGCGACGGCTAACTAGTCTAAATCCAGCTGGCCGAATCTGGCTGGATTCCAAGACCTCTGTCGTGCTCGTCGAGTCATCTGCCTTCTTCTATAATTCTGAATATCATCATGTCTATACTGTTTCCAAATTGGTCTACCTTAAGTTGGCCCGTTTATTGGAGGCCGAGTGCAGCGTTTCTCTTATTCTTGATCAAGGCGACCTCGAGCTGACAAAAGCGATAGAAGAACTGTTGCATTATGGATTGCTGAATACGAATATCGACGCCGATTATGTAATGCACGACAATGGTTTTCAATTGGTTAAAAGCTCGTTTGTTAAAGAAGCCGGACGCTCAAAAGAGGGGTTAAGAGTGCTGCTTAGTTGTGCCACCCATAGAATGTGTGCGGTCAATGATTTTTCGTTCGCTTTGCTTTCGTTGTTTGAAAAGCCGATTACTAAAAACGAGGTGCGCAACATTTTGAAAAAAGAGGGATTATCGGTAAAGGATGAGCAATTAAACAAACTGGTTGATAATTGCATGAAAGCAGATATACTACAATTAATTAGATAGAGGAGGCTTTTGCATGGACGTTATTGACAAAGATCTCTTGGAGCAACTAAAAAACTCTCAGAAAGAGGGCGTCGTGGTAGAAGTGTTCGATTTTGAGGACTACATGGATAAATTCTGCCATTAGTTTCAGTGTTTACTCGCCTCGCTTAAAGGAGAAGTCGATCATCGATTTCTCCTTTTTTATTAAAGATATTTTTGAGATACATGCTCTTGGCGCAGGTTGGCCTTTCAGTAAAATGGGAGTTGACTTTGGCTAGTTAGAGATATGGGAACGTCCGTTAGATTGAATTTCAGGGTAGAAGGGGCCTCCAGTGTCCAGACCAACAAGGCAATGCTGCGTTTCGGCTAATCAGAACGACGGTTTCTTGCGTGTGGCGGCGGCTTCGCCGCGGATCCGCGTGGCCGATGTCGAGGGCAATGCCGAGGTCGCGCTCGCGGCCATCCGCGATGCGGCGGCGCGTGGGGTGGGCGCGCTCGTGTTGCCTGAGCTCAACTTGTGCGGTTACACGGCGGCCGACCTCTTCCATGACCGTACGCTGCTGCATGCTTGCGAGGCCGCTCTGGTTCGTATTCTCGATGAGACCCGCGAGATGCCGATCGTCTTTACCGTCGGTCTTCCCGTTGCGGTGGCCGAGAACGTCTACAACTGCGCCGCCGTGTGCTGCGCCGGCGAGCTCTTGGGTCTCACGGCCAAAAAGTACCTGCCCAACTATGGCGAGTTCTACGAGCGTCGCTGGTTCGCGCCGGCACCGAGCGAACCCTTATGGGTCGAGCTCGCCGGGCAGGGTCCGGTGCCGCTCGGGTCGGGGCTTGTCTATCGCTGTTGCGATAAAGGCGGCGAGGACCTCGTGCTCGGCGTTGAGATCTGCGAGGATCTGTGGGTGCCGGCACCGCCTTCGACCGATATGGCGCTTGCCGGCGCCACGGTGATCCTCAACCCCTCCGCCTCGGACGAGATCATCGGCAAGGCCGACTATCGCCGCAGCCTTATCTCCAACCAGAGCGCGCGCCTCTACTGCGCCTATGCCTACGCGGACGCGAGCGAGGGCGAGTCGACGACCGACATGGTCTTCGCGGGCGAGAACCTTATCTACGAGAACGGTTCCCAGCTCGCTGCGACCGAGCTCTTGACCTGCGACATGGCAGTCGCCGACGTCGACCTCGACCGCCTCGTCGCCGAGCGTCGCCGCTCGACAACGTGGGTGCGCTCCGAGGATGCGCCCGAGGCCACGGTCGTGGAGTTCTCGTTCGCAGCGGGGGAGGGCGCCGACGCGCCTGCACCCTTGCGCTCCGCGCTCGACATCGATCGCGTGTTCCCACGCGCGCCTTTCGTGCCGGCCGACCACGGCGACCTGGCCGAGCGCTGCGAGACCATCCTCGACCTCCAGACGGCGGGCCTCAAAACGCGCCTCGCCCACACGGGTACCAAGGCGGCGGTCATCGGCCTCTCAGGCGGGCTCGACTCCACGTTGGCGCTGCTCGTCACGGTGCGCGCCTTCGATGCGTTGGGGCTGCCGCGCACGGGTATCACGGCGGTCTCGATGCCGGGTTTCGGCACGACGCATCGCACCAAGTCCAATGCCGAGTCGCTCGCCCGCGATCTGGGCGTCGCTTTTCGCGAGGTCTCGATCCATGCGGCCGTCGAGCAGCACTTCCGCGACATCGAGCACGACCCGAAGGTCCAGGACGTAACCTATGAGAACAGCCAAGCGCGCGAGCGCACCCAGATCCTCATGGACCTCGCCAACCAGGCGGGCGGCTTTGTGATCGGCACCGGCGACCTCTCCGAGCTTGCTCTCGGCTGGGCCACCTACAACGGCGACCACATGAGCATGTACGCCGTCAACGCGAGCGTGCCCAAAACGCTCGTGCGCCATCTGGTGCGCTACGCGGCGGACGTCTTCGGTGGGCGCATCGCCGAGACCCTGCTCGACATCCTCGACACGCCCGTGTCGCCTGAGCTCCTGCCCCCCACGGGTGACGGCGAGATCGCGCAGAGGACCGAGGACCTCGTGGGTCCGTACGAGCTTCACGACTACTTCCTCTACTATCTGCTGCGCTTTGGCTTCGAGCCGGGCAAGATCTACCGCATGGCGCTCAAGAGCTTCGAGGGCGTCTACGACCAGGCCACCATCCATACGTGGCTGCGCACGTTCTACCGGCGTTTCTTCGCCCAGCAGTTCAAGCGTAGCTGCCTGCCCGACGGCCCCAAGGTGGGCTCGGTCACGCTGTCGCCGCGTGGCGATTGGCGCATGCCCAGCGACGCGTCGAGCCGTCTGTGGCTGGCCCAGATCGATGCACTCGCGCCGGTGGGGGAGTAGCGCTGTGGCGATCGGACACGCCGCTCGCCTAAATTGAACCCACGCGTCGCGCCCAGGCGTTACACTTGAAACCTATGGGAAATCGTGCGCGGCGGCCCGGCCGGGTCGTCGCGCTTTGTTTATCGAAAGGCGGACAAATGCAAGCATCCAAGCGTCTGGACCGTTTTGGCGAGGAAGTCTTCGCCTCCCTCAACAACAAGCTCATCGCACTCAAGGAGCAGGGGCGCACCATCTACAACATGAGCGTCGGCACGCCCGATTTCAAGCCCTACGACCACGTGGTCAAAGCCTTGACCGAGGCGGCCGAGGATCCCGAGATGTGGAAGTACGCCCTGCGCGACCTGCCCGAGCTCAAGCAGGCGGTCTGCGACTACTATGAGCGCCGTTTTGGTGTGGAGGGCATCAAGCCCTCCATGGTCCAGTCCTGCAACGGAACTCAGGAGGGCGTGGGCCACTTGGGCCTCGCGCTCCTCGACCCGGGCGACACGATCATCGTGCCCGATCCGTGCTATCCCGTGTTCGAGGCGGGTGCCAAGATCGCCGGCGCCAACCTCGAGTACTATCCTCTTGTTGCCGAGCATGACTACCTGCCCTACGTCAAGGGTATCGATCCCGAGGTTGCCGACCGTGCCAAGTACATGATCGTCTCGCTGCCGGCCAACCCCGTCGGCTCTGTGGGCACCCCCGAGCTCTATGAGGAGATCATCGCCTTCGCTCGCGAGCATGACCTGCTGATCGTGCACGATAACGCCTACTCCGATATCGTCTACGACGGCGAGCCGGGCGGCAGCTTCCTGCAGTACCCGGGTGCGCTCGAGGTGGGCGTCGAGTTCTTCTCACTCTCCAAGTCCTTCAACGTCACCGGTGGCCGCTTGGGCTTCTTGGTGGGTCGCGAGGACGTGGTGGCCGCCTTTACCAAGCTGCGCAGCCAGATCGACTTCGGTATGTTCCTGCCGCTGCAAAAGGCCGCCATCGCCTGCCTTAACGGCCCGCTCGATGAGGTCGAGGCCCAACGCCTTAAGTACCAGGAGCGCCGCGACGCCCTGTGCGACGGTCTGGAGAGCCTGGGTTGGGAGCGCCCCAACGCGCACGGCTCGATGTTCGTGTGGGCCAAGCTTCCGGGCGGCCGCGCCGATTCGATGACCTTTTGCGAGGAGCTCATGGAGAAGGCCGGCGTCGTGGTGACGCCAGGCGCGAGTTTTGGCCCCTCGGGCGAGGGCCACGTGCGCATGGCACTCGTGCTGCCGCCGGCTGAGATCGCCAAGGCCGTCGAGGCGATTCGCGAGGCGGGGCTTTACTAGACGTTTCCCGATTTTGATGTTGAATCACTAGCATCCGAAACCGATTTCGCGGTGGATTTTAACGACATCTTCAAAACAATTCGGCAAACGGTCGATAATCGTCCGTGAGTTGGAGCATAATAAAGGTCCCGATGACTTGTATTGGGATTACATCGAACCGCTCGGGATCTTCCCGGGCGGTTCGCTTGTGGAGAGAGATGGGAGTCAAAACAATGGTTAACGAGAAGAAGGTCGCCATCGTCGGCTGCGGCTTCGTGGGTTCGTCCTCGGCGTTCGCCCTCATGCAGAGCGGACTGTTCTCCGAGATGGTCCTGATCGACGTCGACAAGAATCGCGCCGAGGGTGAAGCTCTGGATATCGCGCATGGCATGACGTTCGCCGAGCCGATGAAGATCTACGCCGGCGATTACTCCGATGTGTCGGATTGCGCCATGATCGTCGTCACTGCCGGTGCCGCTCAGAAGCCAGGCGAGACCCGTCTCGACCTTGTGAACAAGAACGTCAGCATTTTCAAGTCGATTATTCCCGAGATTAAGAAATCGGGCTTCGACGGCATCCTACTCATCGTCTCCAACCCGGTCGATGTCCTAACCTACGCCGCCATCAAGATGTCGGGACTTCCCGAGGGCCACGTCATCGGTTCCGGCACCGTGCTCGACACCGGTCGCCTGCAGCAGATGCTCGGCGCCCACGTCGAGGTCGACCCGCGCGACGTTCAGGCCTACGTCATGGGCGAGCACGGCGACTCCGAGTTCGTGGCCTGGTCGAGTGCCCAGGTCGCCGGTGTGCCGCTGAACACCTTCTGCGAGCTCCACGGCCATCTTGAGCATGAGGCTGCCGAGAAGCGCATCGCCGAGGACGTCAAGAACTCCGCCTATACCATCATCGAAAAGAAGCACGCCACCTACTATGGCGTCGCCATGGCCGTCAAGCGCATCTGCACCGCCGTCATGCGCGACGAGCAGACCGTTCTTCCCGTCTCCTCGCTCATGGTGGGCGAGTACGGTCTGTCCGACCTTGCCATTTCCATGCCGACGGTCGTCGGCCGCGACGGCGTCGTCTGCCGCGTTCCCGTGCCGCTGGACGAGAGCGAGCAGCAGGAGCTCACCGCCTCTGCCAAGGCGCTCAAGGACATCATCGACTCCGTCGACTTCAGCTGCTAATTATTCCGTACCGATAGCGGGTTACAATCAAGGCGTCCGGACGTAAAATCCGGGCGCTTTTTTTGATGCGGAAAGATGGGTCTGGTTGTATCTGGCTTCGATGGGAGCGCTATGCCGACGTCGCACAATTTCTTGGATTATGTTCAAACGTCGTTCGTGTCTTTTTGCGATCGACCGTTTTGCGCGGTGGACAGCCTGGTGTTCTCGTGGTTGGCCTATATGCACTTGCCGGAAGATATGCCGAAGCTTGCCGGTTGGGTCGGAGTCGATGTGCGTGAGCTCTTGCGCGCCGAGTGCTTCGATGCCATGCTGGGCGACCTGTGGGATCCAGAGGACAGCCTTGCGCTTCTTCAAGCCGTTACGGCAAACCCTCGCTATCGAGGATGCCGGGTTTGCGGATATCGTGCAACCACGGACGTTGCCGAGGCCGAGCAGTTCGCGGCCATGACGTTTCGTCTGCCGGATGGCTCGGCGTATGTGGCGTTTCGCGGCACGGACAGCACGATCGTGGGCTGGAAGGAAGACTTCAACATGGCCTTCCGCTGTCCTGTCGCCTCGCAGACCGCCGCTGCCGTGTATCTTGACGATGCTGCTTCCGAGCTCGATGGGCCCTTTCTGTGCGGCGGGCATTCCAAGGGCGGAAACCTGGCGGTATACGCCGCCGCCATGTGCACCCCTCAAACGCGCGAGCGTATCGTGCGCGCCTATTCGCATGACGGACCGGGTTTTAGCGGGGAGTTTCTCGATGGCGGCGCGTTTGCCCGTCTTGCGGGTCGTATCGACAAGACGCTCCCGCAGTCCTCGATCATCGGCATGATATTCGAGAAGCAGGAAGATTACGCCATCGTGGAGAGCACGGGCGTAAGCCTCTTTCAGCACAATCCGTTCTCGTGGGTGGTCGATGGGTGCGATTTTCGTTATCGCGAAAAGCTTTCGGCAAGCGCCCGCTATCTGGATGATTCGCTCTCGCGTCTGATGGATGAGGTGACACCCGCCGAGCGCGAGCGTTTCGTCGATGCACTGTTTTCCCTGTTCGAGGCGACCGGGGCCGTGCGCTTTGCCGATATCGCAGGAAATCTCAGGACGGCGGGACCCAAGATGCTCGAGGTCGCCCAAGGTTTCGATCCAGATACGAGGAAATTTTTGGTGCAGACGTTGGGTGCGGTCGCGCGTTGCGCGCTTGTGCCCAAAATGCCCGAAACGGTCCCGGCGTCTGTCACCGGCGGCGAGAGCCTTTCCGACCAGCTCGATGAATGGCAAAGACGCCTTGGCGAGCTGTAGAATCCTCTATCGAGGCTCGCGTTGCGGCTATACTGGTTCGTGCTCAACACCGAACCGAAACGGACCCATACATGAAGATCAACCACGCCATCCTGCATATCCTGGACTTTGACTCCGCGGTCAACGTCATGAGCCAGCGCGAGCTCGATCTCGAGAGCCGCACCGTGCGCTCGTTCGTGACCACGCATCTGCGCCGCGCGCGCACCTCGGCCGACAACAAGCGCGCGACATTTGCCGAGGATTCGGCGTTTGGCGGCGAGCTCAAGGGCTATTTCTTCGGCGAGCGCGAGTTCGTGGACCTGTCTCAGCAGATCGCGGAGTTCATCAGCTCCGAGCTTACCAAGTGCGAAAAGGCCGAGTCGACCGATGTGCTCGTGGCCGATTTTGACGATGACGAGGATGCCCGCTGGTTTGCCGTGATGCTGTTGGGTTCCAAGCAGGCCTTTATGCACGAGGTGGGCCGCGAGGAGGGCGAGGTCCGCAACGATATCGCGCGCCACTATGCCATCCTGCCCAACCCTTCGCAGAAGGTGCCGAGCTATGCCATCGTGCGCGCGAGCACCATGGAGATCGGTTATGTGGACAAGAAGCGCAAGATCGCGGGCGAGGACCGCATGCTCATCCCTGACGGCCTTCTTCAGTGCGATACGGGTGTCTCGGGCAAGGAGGTCATCGACACGGTGACGCGCGTGGTCGAGGAGGTTGCCGAGGAGCATGGCGCCAATACGGCCGTGGCGCTTGCCAAGGTCAAGGCGGCCGTGGCCGAGAAGGTCGAGGACGATGAGGAGTTGCCGCCTTGGGATATCGTCGATGAGGTCTTCGAGGACGAGCCGGTCATCAAAGAGAGCGTCCGTGCCGCCCTCACCGAGGAGAAGCTGCCCGAGCGCGTGCCCGTTGAACGCAAACAGGTCGAGCGTGCCGCTGTGCGCAACCACAAGATTCGCACCGACACGGGTATCGAGATCAGCTTTCCGGCCGAGATGGGCTCGAACTCCGAGTACATCGAGTTCGTCAACGAGCCCAACGGTCTCATCTCGATCGAGCTCAAGAACATCGGCAGTATCGAGAATCGTTAGACTGCACGGAAGGTACGCATTTCGCCAAGATGCCCCTGACGTTCAAGTTCGACTTTCCAACAAAAAGAGTCCTGGTAATTCGTTTTACCAGGACTCTTTTCCGTTGGAAAGTCGAACTTCAACGGAGGCGCGGAGCGCTACAGCTGGCGCAGGCCTTCCTCGAGGCCGGTCTTGCTGTTGGTCTTCTCGTCGCGCATCTTGATGACACGGGCGGGGACGCCGGCCACCACGGCTCCGGCGGGAACGTCCTCCACGCACACGGCGCCGGCGGCAACTACGGCGCCCTTGCCCACGCGCACGCCCTCGAGCACGACGGCGTTGGCACCGATCATGACGTCGTCCTCGATGATGACGGGTGTGGCGCTCGCGGGCTCCACCACGCCGGCGAGCACGGTACCAGCGCCGATGTGGCAGTTCTTGCCCACGGTGGCACGGCCGCCTAGCACGGCGCCCATGTCGATCATGGAGCCCTCGCCGATCACCGAGCCGATGTTGATGATGGCACCCATCATGATGACGGCGCGGTCACCGATCTCGACGCGGTCGCGGATGATCGCGCCCGGCTCGATGCGGGCGTTGATGCCCTTGAGGTCGAGCATGGGCACGGCGGAGTTACGGCAGTCGTTCTCGACATCGTAATAATCGATGGAATCGGCGTTGGCGTCGAGGATGGCCTTGAGCGCGTCCCAGTCGCCGAAGACGGTCTTGCCGCGGCGGCCGCCGTAGACATGCGCGTCGCCCCAATTGACCTTCATGCCGGGCTTCTCGCGCACATAGAGCTTGACGGGCGTCTTTTTGGGTGCGGTGGCGATGTAGTTGATGATCTCCTGTGCATTCATCTCGGCTGCAGTGCTCATGGAATGTGTCTCCTTTGCTGGTAATGATTGACTGCCTGAAAGGCGGGGCAACCGATCCGTTCGTTTGCCCCGCCTGTGTTATTCGAACATGACCTGGTCGAAGGTATAGAAGCCCGGCTCGCGTGCGATGAGCTTTTGGGCGGCGGCAAGGGCGCCGTTCACGAAGATCTGGCGGCTCGTGGCGCGATGCGTGAGCGTGACCTCCTCGTCCTGGCCAAAGAAACTCACCTCGTGCACGCCGGCCACGGTGCCGCCGCGCAGACTGTGCATGCCGATCTCCTTGGGGTCGCGCGCGCCGCACATGCCCTCGCGGCCATAGACGGGATGATAGCCGGCCTCGGGCTCGGCCTCCACCACGGCGTCGAGCAGCAGCTTGGCCGTGCCGCTCGGGGCGTCGACCTTTTGGTTGTGGTGCGTCTCGACGATCTCGCAGTCAAAGCCCGGCAGCTCGCGTGTGGCCTGCGACACCAGATGGCGCAGGGCGGCGATACCGATGGAGTAGTTGCCCGAGTGCATGACGCGAGCGTGTTCGCCCAGCTCGCGCAAACGGTCCATCTGGTCGGTCGTGTAGCCCGTGGTGCCGCTGACCAGTGCGGCGCCCGTGCGCTCGACATAGGCCGCGACGGCGTCGAAGGTGACGACGTTTGAGAAATCGATGATGATGTCGGCCGCCGGAGCCTTCTCGAGCTCGCCCAGGTCGAAGCCGATCTGGGCGACGATATCGAACACGGGGTTGCCGTCGGCGTCCCTCATGTCCTCGGCGGTGGTGCGGATGAGCGAGCCCATACGGCCCGTTCCCATAATGACGGTCCTAATCAACAAGACCAGCTCCCTTCAGAGCCTCGATGAGCTGTTCACGCGTGGCATCCGCCATGGGGCACAGCGGCATGCGATAGTTTGCCTCGATCATACCCATGCTCGCGAGTGCCTCCTTGACGGGGATCGGGTTGACCTCGCTAAAGAGCGCAGCGATGAGCGGTTGGCCCGCAACCTGGATATCGCGGGCGCGCTTGACATCGCCGTCGAGGTAGGCGCGGCACATCTCATGCACGAGCTGGGGCTGGATGTCGGCCCACACACTGATGGTGCCCGAGGCTCCCAGGCTCATGAGCGGCACGGTGAGCGCGTCCTCGCCCGAGTACATGCGGAAGTCGTCCCCGAGCAGGTGTGCGATCTTGGCGGCGAAGGCCACGTCGCCCGAGGCCTCCTTGATGCCCATGATGTTGGGGTGTGCCGCCAGGCGCTCGACGTTCTTGACGCTGATGGAGCAGCCGCAGCGCCCCGGGATGTTGTAGAGAATGCAGGGAATGTCCACCGCATCGGCGACGGTCTTGAAGTGGTTGTAGATGCCCTCTTCGTTGGACTTGTTGTAGTAGGGCGTGATGAGCAGCAGGCCGTCGGCGCCCAGACCCTGATAGGTGAGGGACTTGATGAGCATCGTCTGCGTGGAGTTGGAGCCCGAGCCGGCGATGACGGGGATGCGTCCCGCGACCTGCTTGACCACGGCCGCGACGACGGAGTTGTCCTCATCGTCGGTCATCGTGGCGCTCTCGCCGGTGGTGCCGAGCGTGAGGATGGCGTCGGTGCCGTTTTGGAGGTGGAAGTCGACGAGACGCTCGAGCGCGTCGAAATCGACGCTGCCGTCCTTCTTGAACGGCGTGACGAGGGCGACGATCGAGCCCTCGAGGTTGCGGATATCCATGTTCTTCTCCTTCGCTTGTGCGATCTGGATGCGCTTGTTCCATTGGGCGGCGACGGCGGTGCGCTCGTCCTCGGCGCGACGGCGCGCCGTGAGCGCGCGGCTCTTGGCGAGCAGCTCGCGGCCGCAGGGCAGCACGTCGAGCGTGGCAAAGTAATCGCCGGGGCGCTCGGCGCGGCGGATGAGCTCGGCCGAGCCGTCGGGGCGCAGCAGCACCTCGGCGGAGCGCAGGCGGCCGTTGTAGTTGTAGCCCATGGAGTAGCCGTGGGCTCCGGAGTCGTGGATCACGAGCAGGTCGCCCATGTCGATATGGGGCAGCTCGCGGTCGATGGCGAACTTGTCGTTGTTCTCGCAGAGGTTGCCGGTGATGTCGTAGGTGTTGGTGACGGGGGCGGCGGTCTTGTTGGGCCCGCCCGCCTGGCCGACGACGCTCACGTGGTGGTAGGCGCCGTACATGGCGGGGCGGATGAGGTCGACGGCGCTCGCATCGACACCGATATAGTCCTTGTAGATCTTTTTCTCGTGGATCGCCTTGGTGACGAGGCACCCGTAGGGCCCCATCATAAAACGTCCCATCTCGGTCGCGATGGCCACGTCGCCCATCCCCGCGGGCACGAGGATCTCCTCATAGGCCGCGCGCACACCCGCGCCGATGGCGTGGATGTCGTTGGCCTGCTGCTCGGGGCGGTAGGGGATCCCGACGCCGCCCGACAGGTTGATGAAGGCCACGTGCGCGCCGGTCTCGCGTTCAAGCTTCACGGCGAGCTCGAAGAGGATGCGTGCAAGCTTGGGATAGTAGTCGTTGGTGACGGTGTTGCTGGCGAGGAAGGCGTGGATGCCAAAGTGCTCGGCGCCTTTGGCCTTGAGCTGCCGGAATGCCTCGAAGAGCTGCTCGGTCGTCATGCCGTACTTGGAGTCGCCGGGGTTGTCCATGATGCCGTTTGACAGTTGGAAGAGACCACCGGGGTTGAAACGGCAGCTCACCGTCTGGGGAATGGGGCCTGCCACGCGCTCGAAGAACTCGATGTGACTGATATCGTCGAAGTTGACGATGGCGCCGAGCTTGTTGGCGAGCGCAAAATCCGCCGCCGGCGTGTCGTTCGACGAGAACATGATGTCGTGTCCCGTGATGCCGAGCGAGCGGGCGATCATGAGCTCGGTGTAACTCGAGCAGTCGCAGCCGCAGCCGTATTCGTTGAGGATGGAGATGAGCGCCGGGTTGGGGTTTGCCTTGACGGCGAAATACTCCTTGAAGCCGGGGTTCCACGCGAAAGCGTCGCGTACCTCCTGGATGTTGCGGCGGATACCCGCCTCGTCATAGAGATGGAAGGGCGTGGGAAACTGCTCGACGATATGCTCGAGCGTCTCTTTGTCCACAAACGGCTGCTTGGTCGCGTATGCCTCGTTGGGGGTCAATGCCATGTAGTGTGTACCTCGCTATCCAGACGGCGCCATCTGCGCACCTGGTCCGCATAGCGTGGACCCTGTGTCCGGATAGCGCTCCCGCATTGCTGCAGACAGTCCTGCGGGTGTTTCCCGCAGGCCCACCAAGCCACCCGTGCCCGGGAGTCTCAGTTCGGCGGGTTTCGCCTCCCCACGGGGTCGATGCCTGCCGGCTCGCCCGCGGATCTTCGTGCCCGCGCCTCTATCAAGTGGTATGACCCTACCATGATTCACTTTAGTTAACAAGAGCGAAGCCCCCGTGATTTTCGGGAAACACGTTCGAAATGCTACAGATGGTATCTAGAGGCCAAGCGACGAGAGGAGTTGGGCACAGCGGTCTCGAATCTCCTCGGCAACGCAGCGGGCTTTTCGAGGAGGCAGGCCTGCGCTTTTTGCAAGGGCGAGAAGGTCTTCGATTGTGGGGTCGCCGCTTCCGTTCACCGTGGTGGCGTGCTCGTTGCCAAAAGAAGTGCTGTGGGTGAGGTCGTAGGCGGGGGAGAGGTGCCATGAACCGCTGTCGCAAAGCCAGGCGAAATTGTTGGAGTGATCATCTTGGTTGTGCGAGAACACGTTAAAGCACATCAGACGGAAGACCTGCCACGCCTGTGTTTGGTCGTGGGTGAGCATCTGCGTGAGTTGGAAGAGATGCGCATAGTCGAGGACGGGAAAGCGGTGCGAAATCTCAAGCAAGCCCGAGGCCGTGACCATATGGATCCCGTTTCCGTTTGCATCGCGATCGAAGCGCTCGGTTGCAAAGAAGCCATCGCATGTCGTTGAGGAAAGGAGCTCGGTCGGGGCCATGACGATGCCACATTCACGGGCCGCGATCGAGTAGGCATATTCTATCGAGCCGATCCCCTTGGGGTCCATGCTCGACGGAAACTTGACGAGCCATTGGCTTGAACCTCGATCGATGTAGGCTTTTGGTCGCGCGCCTGCGGAAGATCCGCCTGCGGCATAGGCCTCATCGAGATTGTCAACCGGTTTGTCATCGAGAATCTCGCCGCAAAGTTTCGAGAAAGCGTCGAGATCGTCGATGCGCATTCCGTTGTCGGATAAAAGCTCGGGCCGATAGCGGAGCGCTCCGCGGCCGCGACTGCCTACGAGGGCGAGCATCGTCAAAGGCGAGATGGCATCGGCATCGACTCCCTGTTGCCTGAGCATGCGCGACATAAGAAGGGCGCCCCACCCGTCGGGCATGCTGTCTTGAAATACGCCGAAGACGCCATTGAAGGGCTCGGGCTTTGGAATGTAGACGCCTGGCTTGAGCGGTAGGCTGAGGGGGCTGATAGAGAAGCCGTCCTCGATCCATGCCGGGTCGTATTCGAAGGCTGCGAGCCCTTCGGGGGTTTGCGCGAGCGTTCCGACGCGACGGTCGTTGATAAAAACGGCAAGTTGCCTGACGCCCTTGCGCAGCACCCGACAATTGATGTGTGTATCTGCCTTAGCGCTGCTCATCGATGACCTCCTGGATGGAGCGATAGACAGGTTTGGAGAACAGGGCGTCAAGGTCTTGTTCGCAATCGAGTGCTCGGCAGATGCGCACGATCGCCTCGAACGATGCCTGCCCCGTTTGCTCAAAACGGCGCAGCGAGCTAAGCGAGACGCCCGAGCGGTCGGACAGTTCTTGCTGCGATAGACGTTTTTTGCGACGCAGTGTTTTTTCGCGCCGTGCGACTTCTTTGGCCGCCTCGCCCGGTGAAATGAGTTTGGATAGTAGCCCAAGATTGCTCATATATTGCTAATACCTCTGTATAGCTTGTGATTTATAACAATATATTAGCACTACTAAATTGCTTTCCAAAGGCGCTATGATTGTCTGCAAAAGCCTTTGGAAAGGACTGCGTGTGACCGAGTTGGAAGAGCTGCGTCGCTACCGCCGCGACCTGCACCGTATCCCCGAGCTTGATTTCGACCTGCCCGAGACGATTCGCTATATCGAGGGCGTGCTCGCGCCGCTTGCCTGCGAGGTCACGCATCCGTGCCGGTCGTGCGTGTGCGCGTACTTCGATGCTGGTGCCGCCGCGACTACGGCGATTCGCGCCGATATGGATGCGCTGCCCATTGCGGAGGCCACGGGGGCTGCGTTTGCGTCTAAGCATCCTGGACGTATGCACGCGTGCGGCCATGACGGCCACATGGCCATGGCGCTTGCCACAGCCACGGCGGTTGATCGCGCGCTGCAGCGTGGCGCTACGCTCGAGCGCAACGTGCTCTTTGTGTTTCAGCCGGCCGAGGAGACCACCGGTGGTGCCAAGACGGTCTGCGAGAGTGGCGTCTTCGAGCACTACGGGGCCGACCGTATCTTTGGCTTCCACGTGTGGCCCGATTTGCCGGCCGGTACGCTCGCGAGCTGCGCGGGGCCGTTGCTTGCCCGTTCGAGCGAGACGCATATCCATATCTATGGGACGAGTATCCACATCGCCAAGACTTATGGCGTGCCGGTCGCCGAATCGCACGACGCGGCACTTGCGGCTGCCAAGTTTTTGGTGGCCGAGCGCGAGCTGATGGACGAGCTCGGTGCCGAGGAGCCCTGCATTTGCAAGTTCGGCCTGGTCGAGGCCGGCGCGGTCTGCAACGCCGTGGCAGGGGAGGCCCATATCGCCGGCAGCCTGCGCGTGTTCACGGACGGTATGTTCGACCGGGCGAAGGCGGACATCCGGCGCGTACTCGATGAGGCCTGCGCGGAGACCGGTTGCACCTATGACATCGACTTCGCCGAGGGTTATCCGCCGGTCGATAACGATCCGGAGCTTTTTGCTGAGGTCGCCCCGCTGCTGCCCGAGATGCAGCTTGTGGAGGAGCCGCTGCTCATCGCCGAGGATTTCGCGTTCTATCAGCGCCATCTGCCGGGCGTGTTCTTCTTGCTGGGGTGCGGCGTGCCGGCCGGCTCCGAAAACCCCGCCGATGCGCAAAGGTGCCCCGCCTACGCCACGACCGCCTTGCACACCGATACGATGCTCTTCGACGAGCGGATCTTGCTTAAGGGTCTCGACGTCTACAAGCGCCTGCTGAGGCTGGAGTAGCCTTGGCCCATCACTTCCTTTTTGAGCATGCCTAGATCGCCGACCTTCTGGGGGTGGATCTGGCTGTATCTCGTTGCTCAAGGAAGTCCATGAAGGCGGAGAGCATTTCCTGCGCGTTGAGAGAGAGGGCACCTGCGCGCTCATCGAGCGTCGGCGTCTCGGCAGCATCGATGTCCGTTCGCCCTACAACGAGATCGATGGAACAGCCGAGGGCGTCGGCTATCTGCCAAGCGCTCGATAGGGGTATGGCGCAGTCGGGCCCTTCAGGCTGGCGCTCGTAGCGTGCATAGGTGGACGTGGGGATGCCAAGGACAGCAGCAAAGTCCTTCGCAGAGCGGTAGCCGGCCTCGCGGCGCAGGCGTTGGAGTGTTCTTTTGCCGCAGGTGGAACGGGCAACGGAGATGGATGACATATACTGTCACCTGTCCTTTCTTGGATTTGCCTCTGGGATGGGACTCAAGGCCCGTGGGAGTTGCCGCTCCCGCGGGCCGTCTTGTTTTCCTATGCCTTGTGCCCTCTCTTCTCCCACTCGGTGCGTATGTGGGGATTACGGAGGTCAACCTCGCTCGTGAGTACGGTCATGCCGCCGTGACGGAAGCTGCCGTGCGCACGGTCGTAGGCGGCCATGATCTGGGCCACGGAGTCGCGCACGCCGGGGTCCTGACGCTCGTCCGCCCGCTTCTCGACGAACTCTTCGAAGGCTGTGCGAACCTGCTCGGGCGTGCCGAAGGCGAACAGATCCTCGTCGTTGTGCTCGAGTTTGGCGAGGAACAGCTGCTCCATGCGGTAGCACACCGCGTCGTAACGGCGGGCCTCCTCTTCGCGCTTGATACGGGCTGTGTCCTCGTCGCGCCTGGCGAGGAACATGAGGTAGTCGAGTGCCGAGGCCTGCGATCGTGCGGAGAGGTGGTCGAACATGGCCTGGACGTCGCCCTTGGGGGAAGCCACGTCCAGACTTGTGTGACCCACGATGACATCGATGGGCACGCCGAAGCGGTCTGCGAGCTGCCAGGCAGCCTTGGTGGGAATTTTCTCGGGGCTGGACTCATAGCGAGCGTAGGTGGCCTCCGCTATGCCTTCCGCTTGCGCGAACTCCTTGGCCGTGGAAAAGCCGGCCTGCCTCCTGAGCTCAAGAAGAGAACTCGCCATTGTCAGCGCTCCTTCACGTGTTTGTCTGTCTAACTATCATATTATGATTGTTAGACTCAAATAAAGATAACTATGACTGATAACTGTCTTATTTACTGAATTATGCGATATATGTCTGTCGTAGAATGATTTCATTTCGTTAATAGCGGAGTTGTTGGCAAGGAGGCGGAATGAAGCGACATGATGGTATCGAGCAAGGGAAAGCACTGCTATCCGTCGAGCAGCAGGTTGCTCACCTGAAGTCAAAAGGGGTGACTTTTGAGCTTTGTTCTGAGGAGGAAGCTATTGAGTACCTTTCTGAGCATACGTACTATTTCAAGCTCGCTGCCTTCAGGACTCTCTTTCAAAAGCGTGTTGGAGGCAACAGCGATGGCCTTTACGCAAGCCTTGATTTCGGTCACCTTAAATCACTTGCTTCGCTCGATCGCGATTTGAGATATGCTCTGCTACCTATGACGCTCGATGTAGAGCATGCCGCGCACACGAAGCTCGTGAGCGCGGTCACAAAGAGAAGAGACGAGGACGGCTATAGCATCATTGCCGACTACATGGACGGTCTAAATCATAACGAGCGCAGGCGCCGCGAGAGTGAAGTTGGAATGCTACGCCAAGACGTGTTCTCCGGCCCGCTTGTGGAGAAATACAAGCAGCTGGACGGCACGCCAGTTTGGGTGGCAATGGAGCTCTTCTCTTTTGGAAGTTTCATTAGTTTCTACCTGTTTTGCGCAAACCGTTGGGACGATTGTCGAATGCGGCACGAGCACTATATGCTTCGCCAGGTTAAGTCAGTAAGAAATGCGTGTGCTCACTCTTCGGTTATATTGAATGGGCTTGCAACAACAGACAACGTGGTCAAGGCCGACTATGCTGTCATGACCGCATTGGCGGAGACGGGCCTTTCGCATCGCGTGAGAACTGCCAGGATGAGAAATCCTCGTATGAGGCAAATCGCCACACTTTTGTATCTCCATCGCCAGCTTGTGCCTATTGGCTCGGGTAGGGAAAGGACTTGCTCTGATCTGGCGATGTTGAAGATACGAATGGCAAGCATGATTGGTTTGGTCCCGCACAACGATCTCATTCGTTCTTCTTTGGCCTTTCTGATCAGATTGATTGACAGCTGGTTTCAATAGTTCATACTTAAGATAGACAAAAAACCAAATGGTTTGTAAGGCGGAGTCGCAGAAGCGGTTCCGCCTAGTTTTTAATATGAGAAAGCCATTGTCAATAGGCATATGTGTTCGAGCCCGGTTTGAAACCGGGCATTTTCGTTTCCCGTCGGGAGGGCCTGCGCACGTTGCACGTCTAGTCGACGCTTGCCTGGCAAGCTGATATCCGCGGGCTCGCGGGCGCACATGGCGGGCGGCCCATCTTCGGGTGCGCCCCACCGCATTTTGATTCTCCGTCCGGCGCACTCGTCCGAAACCAGTCTTTTCCCGGGCGCGGCCCTTGGGCTGCCCATAAAAAGGTCGTGAACGCGCGCCGGCGATGCGTCGAGGCGCGGGCCCTCCCGGCGGGAGACTGTTGCGCGGGAACGTCAGCTGAGCGTCCCCTCGGCCCTGAGGCCGATTCAGATTCAAAGAACTGCACGACGATCCTTGGTGCGGTGCACCGGCGCGTCGGAGCTAAAATTGTGGCGGCAGACGTGAGAGGCGTCTGCCCTTCTGCATGGGAGCGATCTATATAGCTATTCCTCGTTCCGCCAGATCTGGTCGTATCGTCTCCAGGCTTTTACTGGGACTGCGGTCTCCTCCTCATCCTTGAAAGGCGCGTAGAAGACGATGAGGTCGTCGTACATGTCCGCGTACCACCAGTTGCGGAACCTTCCGTTTTTGTGGCTGAATACCTGCTTTTCCATCATGCGGCATGTGAATAGCGGGTCTCTGTCCGGCTCGCCGGGATTACCGAGAATTGCGTAGGCTGGCTCTCCGCTCGATTTGTGTTTGCTGTCAACAAACCAATCCACCTCGTTGAACAGCAGGTTGTTGAAGCAGATTCCGCTCTTGTGCTCGCGAGCGAGCTCGTCTGCGTCGAGCGATTCGGTGTCGATGCGCCTCATGTAGCGCGAGACTGGGCCGCTCGGATCATCGAAGACCATCATCCTGTCGCAGACGTCGCACTTCCAGATCTCGGTCGATAGTCCGTTGTACTGGAGCTCGAAGAAGGCGAAGTCATCCTGATGAGCTTCGAGGGCCCTGTTCTCAACGAAGTAATATTCCGTCTCGTCTCCGTCGCAGCTATTCGAAAGGATGTTGCCGCACGGGCAGGCCAAACGGGCCATGTGCCCCTCCTCCCTTTTGTGGTTATCACTTTGCATTCTAGTTGAGGTTGCATCCGCTTACTCAACTGTCAACGGGCATTAGCTGCGAGCTAATGAAATACGATCTCTTCTTCCCAATAATGAGTTCAGCGGATTGGTACCGCCGTGCTGCACGCTCTGCTGTTCTCTAAGGGAAAGGGAAGTCCCATGAACGACCAAACTCAAAACGGGCAAAAGGCCCCGCGGTCTGCTATGGCCATCACCGGGTTGGTGCTCGGCATCATCGCCCTGGTCACCTCATTTATGCCGTTTATTAACAACCTCAGCTTTATCCTGGCCGTACTGGGCGCCATCTTTTCGATCGTCGGCGTTGTCGGTTGCATGCGCGGCAAGCGTGCGGGCAAGGTCATGGCGATCGTGGCGTTCGTGCTCAACGTGGTGGCCTGTGCCGCTGTTCTGCTAACGCAGGGGGCATACTCCAAGGCTATCGACGACGCCACGAATGGTGCTACGGTCGCTAAGACGTCCGAGGCCTCTGCAGACAAGCAAGACGCTTCCAATGCATCTGCGGCAAAGACGGACGACGAGCAGGATGTCTCGCTTGGGGCATCGGTGACCTTGAGCGACGGTGCGGTCATCACGGTCGATCAGGTCGAGACGGGGTTGACTGCCGACTATGTCGATGGAACGTTCACGCGCGTCCACGTGTCGATCGTCAATAACGGAAGCGACAGCAAGGATTACAACTCCTACAACTGGAAGGGCGAGGATGCCCAAGGCGCCCAGCGCGATACCGGCTATTTTGCCGACGCTGCCGATGAGCTGAGCTACGGCAAGCTGTCCGCCGGCGGAAACGTGTCGGGTAATATCTACTTTGAGGGCGACATCGCAAAGGTCGTCTACTATGACAGCATGATCTCGGATAAGCCCACTGCCAGCTGGACGCTGTCGTAATGTCGAGACGAGTGGGGGAGGCGAGAACGGATGCCCGATAAAAAGCTGACCGAGGAGCTGCTCAACGAGCTGCTCGATGCCCCAAGCATAGACGGCTATATCAAGGAGCACGACTTTGCCTCCGTGTCGTTGGCGGATTATCTGCAACAGCTGCTGGCCGAGAAGGGACTTGAACGTTCGCGCGTGGTGCGCATGGCCGACCTCAACGAGACGTTCGGCTACCAGATCTTTACCGGTGCGCGCCATCCCAGCCGCGACAAGGTGCTCCAGATCGCCTTTGCCATGGCGCTCACGCTCAAAGAGACCGATCGTGCCCTTGCCGCCGCAGGGGCCAATGTCCTCAACTGCAAAAACCGGCGCGATGCGATCATCATCTTCTGCATCGATCGCGGCTGCAGCTTGCAAAAGGTTAACGAGGAGCTGTATCGCTTTGGCGAAGAGACGGTGAGCTAGCAACTCGTTTCATGTCGACAACTGCCTATGAAACCCGCCGATGGGACCTGCGTCCCGTCGGCGGGTTTCCTTTATCATGGTCGCTATGGATACCACGGATATGACAGATGATCTCGATGCTGCGCTCGCGGAGCATATCGCTTCGTTTGATCGGGGCAGCAGCTATCGTGTGGAACGGCAGCTCAAGACCTCGGAGGTCGAGACAACCGAGCTTGTGTATTTCGAGGGCGCCGGCGGAGGGTCGCTGGGGCCCTTTGTGCGCAAGCGGATCGATACGTCCGCGCAGATCGGCAGCGCGTACGAGCGGCTCTTCGCCGCCCAGCGGGCGGGCGTGCGCTTTGAGCATCTGCCGCGCCTTTTGGACTGCTGGCGTGCGGGCGACGAGCTCGAGGTGGTTATGGAATATATCGAGGGCGAGACCCTTGAGTCGCTCGTGGCCCGCTTGGGAGCTACGCCCGATTACGCCCGCGATCTGTTCCCGGCACTTTGCGACGCTGTCGCCGAGCTGCACGGGGGATTCGCCGTGCCGGGAGAGCCTGCCGCCCCGGTGATCCACCGCGATCTCAAACCGTCAAATATCATGGTTTCCGGTGTCAGCTGGACGCCGGAGCGGGGCATGACGTTCTCATCCCTCGTGATCATCGACTTGGGAATCGCACGGACCTGGCGCGAGGGGGCGAGCGCCGACACGGTCAAGTTCGGCACGCGCCCCTACGCACCGCCTGAGCAATATGGCTTTGGACAGACGAGCGTGCGCAGCGATATCTATGCTTTGGGCGCCCTGCTGTTCTTTTGCTTGACGGGCCGGGATCCCAAACCGGGGGTCTCCATGGACAAGCAGTGCACAGAGCGGGGTGTGCCCGAGCCGCTTGCCGACGCCGTCTGCAAGGCCATGGCGCTCGACCCCGAGCAACGTTTTGCGTGTGCCACGGCCCTTGGCAATGCTGTGCAGACGGCTTATGGCAGCCTGGTACCGGAGCGAAAAGCTGCCCCAAAGACCGTGCGCAGCCGCTCGCGGCAGGCGCCCGATACGTCGACGGAACCCGAGCCGCAAGACCCCAAGGAAACGGCGAGCGTTCCGGTAGACGATTCGTTTGAGGCCCGGCATCCCGCCTCGGTCAGGATCGCTCGCCTTCTGGCGCCCATCGGACGTATTCTTTCGCGCGTCCCTTCGTCTATCGGCGCGATGTGGAACGTCATGATGTACGCGACGTTCATCCTTATGGTGTTTGCCTGTATCTCGGCCACGTTCTCGCCGACGGGAGCCAACCGTTTCTATCCGCGGTGGTTTTTGGTGATCGAGTACTTTGGCATGGTCTTGCCCATGGCGTTCTCGATCACGATCGTCTTGCTCGACAAGCGTCGCTGGCGCCGGCGCCTACCAATACTGGAGGGGTTGCGCGGCGCTCGGCTTGTATACGCCAGCCTGCTGCTCTTTTTGGTCCCCATGGTGCTCACCTGCCTGGTCATCGTGATCGCCAACGCCAGCGGTGTACTGACATAAACACGCCCGGCCTTTGTGTTGGACCGGGGCAGACGGGACCCAGCAGGGTACTCGACGGGGAATGAGAAAAAAAGACCGCCTTCCATGTGGAAGACGGTCTTTTTGCGCTAGATGCGGTTCATCTGCGAGGCGACCTTGTTGTACCAGTCCTGCCAGGTGGGCGGGCAGTACTTTTGAGCCGCCGCCGGGGTGAGCGTGGAGCCATAGGTGCGGCCCAGATACGCCACATGGGCATTGATGCCCTCTTCCCAGCTGCCAAAGCTGCGCCAGCCGCCGCCGACGGCGCTCCAGCCCCAGGCGTTGTAGGAGCCGGCGCAATAGGCACCCTTGGTGCTCTCGATACAGGCGATAGCGGGCGACCAACGCGGATCGACGCCCGTGTTCCAGGCGGCGATGGCAAACGTGCGGCCCTGGCCGGCCATGGGCGAGCCTGCGAGATAGTTGTCGATACGGGAGGCCCAGCTGTTGACGAAGTTGTCGTAGTCGCTGTTGCCGGTATTGGCGGAGTTGTCGACCGTGGTGTTGATCACCGTGTTGGTGTTGTTGGCCTGGCTGTTGGAGTTGTTGCCCGAGACACCCTCGCCCTGCAGCTTTTGCTCGGCAGCAGCCTTATCGGCTTCCAACTTGGCGAGCTCGGCCGCGTTTTCCTGCTCGGCTTTAGCCTGTGCTTCTGAGCGGAGCTTCTGGGCCTGCGAGAGTGCGTCCTCGGCCGTCTTCTGCTCGCTCTCGAGCTGCGACTTGGCCTGCTCGAGCTCGGTCTTGTCTTTTTCGAGCTGACTTTGCATCTCGTTGAGCTGCTCGATCTCGTTGACGCTGGAGCTCGTGATCTGATTGGTGTACTTGCAGTTGGTGATAAAGTCGCCCAAGCTCTGCGTGTTGACCAGGAAGTTCACGATGGGGTTGGTGCCCTTTTGATACTTGTACAGGTCGCGCATGGCCGAGCTGGCCTTGGCCTGCTGCTCGGGAAGTTCGGATTCGATCTTTTCGATCGAGGCGGTGTTGGCGTCGATCTTCTTCTGCAGATCCTCGAGCTTGGAGCGGGCGTCGTCATAGGCGCTGGTGGCCTGCTCGATCTTGGTCTGCGCGGCAGAGATCTGATCCTGGGTCTCCTGCGATGCGGCAAAGGCTGTTACGGGGGAGAGGAGCGGCGTTGCGGTCAGGGCGACGGCGAGCGCGGCGCTCGTGATAAGGCGAGCGGGCTTCGACGTGGTGAGCGCGACGGCGCTGTGCTTCGAATGCTGCATCCGAACCCTCTGCAATCAATCTGTGGCGAATCATACGTAACGTATTCTACTACCGCATTCGACCTCAACTTGAACCTTAAAGGTTCTTAGACTTTAACTTGAAGGTTTAACGTTGGCCGTGACCTGCAGATTTAACAGAGTTGTTAAGAAACTATAGACTTTGAAGTGAAGGTTGAGGGTTGGACGGCGGGCGTACCCTAGGCCCTTTTGCAAAAAATGCGGCAGAGGCACTTGGCCGTACACGCCTCGGTTCTGCCCGCGACGGCTAGAGCGCGCCGTCGCGACGAGCTTGTTCCACTTCGGCCAGCGCCTCGGCAGGGGCGTAGTCGCACGTGCCGTCACCCCGTTTGACAACGGTGATGGCGTCGCCCACATGGACCTCGCCGCCGGCGAGCACCACGCCAAAGATGCCCTCATGGGGAAAGATGCAGTCACCTGCAAGGTAGTAGATGGCGCAGCGCGTGTGGCAGACTTTACCGATCTGGCTGATCTCCACGA
Source organism: Collinsella sp. UBA6357 (assembly GCA_002437815.1). GTDB lineage: Bacteria > Actinomycetota > Coriobacteriia > Coriobacteriales > Coriobacteriaceae > Collinsella. The sequence continues at coordinate 30,931 of DJRP01000019.1, forward strand.
GCACCTCGTCGCCGATTTTTAGCTGCGTCCCCAAGGGCAGATCGAGCAGGTTGATGCCCTCGGTGGTGAAGTTCTCGCCAAAATCGCCCCACTTGACGTCGAGGCCGCGGGCCTGAGCGGTGCGGATCGACTCTGCCGCCAAAAAGGAGACCTGGCGGTGCCAGTTGCCGGCATGGGCGTCCGATTGGAGCCCGTGCTGCTTGATCACGTGGTCGTGTCCTGCGGCAACCGGGGTCTTGCGCGTGCCCTTGCGCTGAGACGTGTTGATGGAGACCACGCGCGCGGGGCCCCGGTAGTCGCATTCCCGGGTGCGAAGGGGAACGGTGGATGCGCGCTCGTCGAGCTCGCGTTTTGCCGCCTCGAGCAGCGGGTCTTGGCTGTGCCGGTCTATCTGCATCCTACGCTCCACCATTCTTTATTCTTATCCGAGAATCATTGAGGAAAATCGTAGCATACGCCCCTGCTTGTCGATAGATACGGTGGAACTTTGCGGTCTTTGTCGTACGGACGTTACAATGCAAAGGTTGCTTATACATCGCCCGTTCCCTGTGCATACGCATCCGGGGCGAGCATCATCGATAGGATCCGCATGGCTTTGCAATTCAAGGAGCGCGAGTTCATCCCCGTGCTGTTCGGCGGCGACATCAACGCCTATTCCGTCGCTCGTGCCTTCTATGAGGAGTACCAGGTCAAAAGCCTCGTCTTTGGCAAATATCCGACGGGCCCCGCGTTTCGCAGCCAGATCATCGACTACACACCAGGCGAGACGATCGACACCATGCCGGTGTTGCTCGAGACCGTCAACGGCATCGCGCGCAAGAACCCAGACAAAAAGATCGTGGCCATGGGCTGCGGCGACAACTACGTGGCGCTCGTCGCGCAGGCGCAAGACGCCGGCAAGCTCGAGCCCAATGTCGTTGCGCCCTACGGTCCCTATTCCGTGATGGAACAGTGCCAAAAGAAGGAATACTTCTACGAGCTCTGCGAAAAGCATCACGTGCCCTATCCCCATACGTTCACCTTCACCCGTGCCATGCTCGATGCCGACGGTTCTGCCCGGGCCGTGGTGCTCGACGGGATCGACTTTCCCTTTCCGATGATCCTCAAGCCGAGTGACGGCATCATGTACTGGGAGCACGAGTTCGAGGGCCAGAAGAAGGCGTACGAGATTGCCGACCGCGCCGAGCTCGAGCAGGTCATCCACGATGTGTACGCGAGCGGCTACACCGACGACCTTATCCTGCAGGATCGCGTGCCGGGCAATGACGAGTACATGCGCGTGCTTACGAGCTATTCTGGTCGCGACGGCAAGGTCCACATGATGTGCCTGGGGCATGTGCTGCTCGAGGAGCACCAGCCGCACGGCGTGGGCAACCATGCCTGCATCATCACCGAGCCCAACGACGAGCTCATGGGCGGCGTGCGCAAGCTTCTTGAGGACATGCACTTTGTGGGCTACTCGAACTTCGACGTCAAGTACGACGAGCGCGACGGATCCTTCAAGTTCTTCGATTTCAACACCCGCCAGGGCCGCAGCAACTACTACGTCACCAACAGCGGTTTCAACGTGGCCAAGTACGTGGTGGAGGAGTACGTCTACAACCGTCCCTTTGACCCCGATTTCGTCACGGCGCAAGATGAGGCGCTCTGGAGCGTCGTGCCCATGGGCGTGGTCGACAAATATGTCAAGGATCCGGACCTGCGTGCGAAGGTGCACCGTCTTGCCAAGGAGGGCAAAGGTGCCGATCCCTCGTTCATGAAGGGTGACTTTGTCTTTAACCGTTGGCTGCGCATGTGGCACACCAAGCTCCGTCACTTCAAACTCTTCAAGACCTACTACAAGTAGACTTTTTGAAACGGGGGTAAAATCTGCCCCCGTTTTGCTGTGCTGTGCATTGCACGACGTGCAGCGGGTACGATGGGCGACAGACCCGTATGCCCGATACGCAGAAAGCCACGAGAACGATTGGGGAGGCAGCTGTGGAGAAGCTCGGAGTGATCGGCGGCATGGGCGCCGAGGCAACGTCCTACTACTATGACCAGGTTGTTCGCCATACGGCAGCTACCTGCGATCAGGAACATATCGATATGGTCGTGCTGTCCAAGTCGACCATGCCCGACCGTACTCGCGCCATCAAGACCGGTGACCATGCTCGCTTGCTTGCCACCATGAAGGAGTGCGCGCAGGCGCTCGAGGCGCTGGGTTGCAAGCACATCGCGATTCCCTGCAACACGTCTCACTATTTTTATGATCAGATCCAGTCGTTTACGAGTGTGCCGATCATCCACATGCCGCGCGAGGCCGTGCGCTATGCCCTGGCCGGTGTCGTGATGGGCGAGAACGGCTTCGATCCCGCGCGCAGCCGTGCCGACGAGCCGGTGCACAAGATCGGTATCATGGGCACGGACGGCACCGTGGGCGCCGGTGTCTACGGTTCGGCCTGCGAGACGGCGGGCGCGGAGGCCGTCTATCCCAGCGAACGGCGTCAGGCTGACGTGATGTCGCTTATCTATGATGACGTCAAGGCGGGCCGTGAGCCCGATATGGATAAGTTCGATCGCGTGATGTGGGAGTTCGCCCGCAGCGGCTGTGACCGTGTGATCCTGGCCTGCACGGAGCTCTCGGTGCTGCAAAAGTATCGCGAGATGCCCGAGATCGCGCTCGATGCCATGGATGTGCTCGTGCGCGAGAGCATTATCCGCAGCGGAGCGCCCTACCGCTCGTAGGAGTTTCTCACATAAAGATTCCGCCCCCGTCGAGATATCTTTCGGCGGGGGCGGAATCTTTTTAGTGGGGTTGTACTGTCTGCTAGAACAGGACGCCGAGGGCGACGAGCGCCAGGCTGAGGGCCAAAATCGCAACGTCGCGGCTCGCGAGGGGATAGCGCTTGAAGGAGCTGGCGCGCGTGCGCAGATAAAAGCCGCGCTGCTCAGCGGCGAGCGCGGTGGCATCGGTCTTGCCTACGCTCGAGATGAGCAACGGCACGCACAGCGGCAGCATGAGCTTGAGCTTCTTAATGGGATTCTTGGTGTCGTACTCCACGCCGCGTGCCGTCTGCGCTTCCATGATGGCGTTCATCTCTTGGCTAAAGACCGGTACGAAGCGCAGCGCCGTGGTAAAGGTGAAAGCATAGCGATAGGGCACGTGCAACACCTCGACACAGGCGTTTGCAAGGTCGTTGAGCTTGGTCACCATGAGCATGAGGATGAGCGGCAGCGCCACGCCCAGCAGGCGCAGACACGCCTTGGATCCCGTGATGAGTCCCGTTGTCGTGGCGAAGGCGAAGACGGTCTGGCCATCGCGCACAAAGGCGAGCTGCAGCAAGAACATGATGAGGGCGAGCGGCACCAAAAGCTTGAGCAACGAGCAGAGGCGGCCGAACACGCCCGCATAGGCGCCGAGCAGCAGCGTGAGGGCGAGCAGTCCCAGCAATGCGACATAGGTGTCGGCCAAAAAAGTTGCCACGATGATGCCTGCGGCGAGTGCCAGCTTGGCAACCGGGTTCAGGCGGTGCAGCAGCGTGTCGCCCGGCATGTAATCGATGACGTTAACCACGGCGGACCATCTCCTCGGTGATGCGGACGATATCGGAAACCTCGCTGATGCCGCCGAATGCGGGCGACACGCTGGTGCCCAGACGTCTCGAGAGTTCGGTGATCTGGGGCGGTTCCACATAAGCCTGACGCATGAGGTCGGTATCGGCAAAGAGCTCCTGGGTGGCGCCTCGGGCGAGGATCTGCCCGTTGGCCATGACCACGATGCGCTCGGCGAAGTCCGAGACGACCTCCATGTCGTGGCATACCATGATCACGGCGCAGCCGCGTTCGGCCATGGTGCGCACCGTCTCCATCACGGTCATGCATTCGCGATAGTCAAGACCGCTCGTGGGCTCGTCGAGCACCACGATCTTGGGCTCGACCACCACCACCGAGGCGAGTGCCACCATCTGGCGCTGTCCACGCGACAGCGAGAACGGCGCCTCGTCGGCCGGCAGGTCGAAACGGTCCACGACCAGACGGGCACGGCGCAGGGCCTCCTCGCGGTCGATGCCGGCGAGCTCCAAGCCAAAGGCGACCTCATCGAGTACGGTGTCCTTACAGATCTGGCGATCGGGGTTTTGGAAGAGCGTCGCCACCTCGCGTGCGATGCGGCTCGTGGGCACGGTTGCCGTGTCGAGTCCGGCAACCCGCACACTGCCCGATGCCGGCTTGAGCAGGCCGGTCAGAAGCTTGGTGAGTGTGGTCTTTCCGGCGCCGTTCTGACCAACGATCCCCACGAGCTCGCCGGGATAGAGTGTGATGTTGAGATCGTGCACCGCGGCCCCACCGCCGGGGTAGCTAAATTCCACGTGCTCAAAGGAGAGAACCGGTTCGGCGTCCTTGGCATGCGGTCGCAGGGCGGGAGCATGCGGCGAGGACGCTGGCGCCCCCGCCGCCAGAGGTGCCAATGCGGGATCGACGACGCTATGAATCAGACGCTCGGCCTCGTCAACATCCAGACAGGGGGTCGATGAGGGACAGATGCCGTCGGCAACCAGGCTGTTGTAGACGCGGGTCACGCGGGGGCAGTCGACACCGATGGCGCGTAGCGTATCGGTGTGCGAGAACACCTCGTGCGGCTCGCCCTCGAGTGTGATCTTGCCGTCGCTGAGCACGATGACGCGGCTGCAGTACTCCGAGAGCAGTGCCACCTTTTGCTCGATGACGACGACGGTGATGCCGAGCGTGCGCTGGGCCTCGCGCAGGGTCTCAAAGACAAGGGTCGAGCTGGCGGGGTCGAGTGCCGCCGTGGGCTCGTCGAGCACGAGAACACGCGGGCGCAGCGCCAGAATCGCCGCGATGGCGACCTTTTGCTTCTGTCCGCCCGAGAGCGTGGCGATCTCGCGATCGCGCAGGCCTGCGATGCCGACGGTTTCAAGCGTCTGGGCGACGCGCTGTTCGATCTGGTCATGCGGCACGCCGAAGTTCTCCAGGCCAAAGAGCATCTCGTCCTCGACGACCGAGGCGACCATCTGGGTGTCGATATCCTGCAGCACGCTGCCCACGATCTGGGAGATGTCGGTGAGCGAGACCTCGCAGGTGTCTTTACCGTCGACGGTTACCGAGCCATAGAACGTGCCGGTGTAGTGATGGGGCACGGCGCCGGATAGGCATGCGGCAAGCGTTGACTTGCCGGCGCCCGAGGGGCCGATGATGCCGATGAAGTCGCCCTCGTTGACACTGAGCGAGACGTGTTCGAGCGCATGCTCGTCCGCGGTGCCGTATGAGAACGAGACGTCATCGACGCGGATGATCTCTTCCATGGGAGCCTTTCGAATATGCCGTTCGCTAGAACGGTCACTGCATTAAAAAGGGGCTGCTTTGCGCAGCCCCCACATGATAGCAATCCTTATTTGCCCAGGACCTTCTTGAGGGGGAAGTAGAGCGCCTGGACCACGACTGCGTTGAAGACGGCGGTGCCGAGCACGACGGGAACCTTGGCAAGCGCGGTGGGGAGCGCCGCTCCCATGATGAGCGTGCCGCAGACCGCGAACAGAGCGCCCGAGACGAGCGTGGCGATAAAACCGGCGATAAACGGATTGACCTTGGTGCCGCCGACGCCGCTCTTGACGATGGCGCACATGGCCAGGGCGCCTGCGACCTCGGTTGCGAAGTTGAGGCCGGGGATGGAGGTGGTGAGCTGGATGATGGCGGCGGAGAGCAGGCCGTAGATGACCGATTGGACGGTGTTGGCGCGAGTGAGGGCGATTGCCAGGGCGTAGGCGGCGATGATGAACTGCGGCTTGATGCCGGTCATGGCGAGCGCGTTGCCTACGGTCATGTTGAGGATGAAGCCGGCTGCCAAAAGAATGGCGAGCAAGACGAGCGAACTGACATCGACGAGGCCCTTGTTGGCGGCGGTGGCGGAGACGGTACGTGCCTGGGTGTTGTTGGAAGCCATGATGGTGGTCCTTTCGGGGGAGATTTCGATAAAGCAGTAGCTAAGCCTTCGGGCGAAGGTCGATAAAAGTGCAGGTCATTGAATTGAAAAAGGGATGAATTCAGTTAAGGAAGCTTGAAAGGCGGAGAACGTAGACGGCTGCCTGAGGTGCGCCAGATTGGCGTGAAAGAGGAGCGAAGCGTACTTAGGTACGCGAGCGACGAATGAACGCCAAGGTGGCGTGCCTCAGGCAACCGCCGGGATTGGGAAAGCTTAAGAAAGCTTCAAAGCTTTCTTGATGGGAACGTAGAGCGCGCCGACGAGGATGGCGTTGAAGACGGCGGTCATGGCGACGACGGGGAACATGGCGGCAGCGAGCTCGGCGACCACACCGATCATGGCCATCTTGATCACCATGAAGATGCAGCCCGAAACGAACGTGGTCACGAACGAGGCGACGATGGCGACGGAGGGCTTGACCTCGCCGTTCTTGCCGGCGGCGTTGACGATGGCAGCCATGAGCATCGCGGCGATGCCCTCGGCGGCAAAATCGATGAAGGGCGAGGTGGTGGTGATCTGGATCACGGCGGCCGAGATCAGGCCGATAACGAGTGCCTGCCCGATATTGGGGCGTACCACCAGGATGGTGAGGCAAAAGGCCGAGATGATGAACTCGGGGCTGATCATGCCGCCCGAGATGCCCGAGATGGCCTTGCCCACGGTGAAGTTGAGGATAAAGCCGGCGGCGAGCAGGATGGCGAGCAGCACGAGGGAGCGGACGTCGAGTTTGCCGTGATCGGCGGAGGCGGTGACGGTGCGGGGCTGGGTAGCGTTCTGAGACATGGCGGGGATCCTTTCGGATGGATGTTGAGAAGAAAAACGGAGGCGCGTGATGCGAATGCGGTCGGGCTCGAGATAGAAAAAGGCCCCCGGTCGAAACCGGAGGCCTTTACGCAATACCTAGAGCAAGCAGGCGTGAGGGGCTCACCATCGACCGATCGTATTCGCATCACGCCACCACCAGTTGTTGAGGGACTTCATGGTGTTCTTCATCTTGGTGGCTCCTTTCGGATCTACGTGACGCTCGGGCGTCTGCTTATCTGTTGCGCTGCACTATAGCACAGTGGAGTGCAAGGTGGAAAAACTTTTTGGCAAAGATTTCCAGCTTATTTCTTCTTACGGCGGTTGATGACGTTGACGGCTATGCCGGTGACCATCGCCAAGACGATGACGATAACGTACAACAAGGGGCTTGCATCGCTCATAAAGGGTCCAATCGTAGCGTTAGCGGGCGAGCGGGGAGAAGTCGTCGACGATGATATCCAGACATTGGGGCAGCGCGCGGGCGCCGAAGACGCCGGAGTTGCTCGAGATGATCTCGCCGTCGAACTGCATGCCCATCGAGGGGGTGCAGGTGATCTTGGCTTCCTTGGTCTGGATGATCTTGAACTGCGGGCGACCCAGGGTCTTTCCGACCGGGTCGAGCGCGGCGGTGATGACCGTCGGCAGCAGCTGCACGGTGCGCACGGGCTCGATGACAACGATGTCGATGAGTCCATCGTTCATGCGGCAATCGGGAAACAGGTTGATGTCGTTTTGGATGACCGAGGTGTTGCCCGCCATGCAGCAGATGCCGTCGAGCTCGTCGATGATGCCGTCGTGCTCGATCTTGAAATGCGCCACGGTGGGGCTGGGCGTGGCGAGGGCCGAAAGAAAGTAGGCGATCTCTCCGATCTCGTTTTTGGTGGGAGCCGCCTTTCTCATGATCTCGGCATCAAAGCCCGAGCCGGCGATGATGATAAAGCCGTGACGGCGCTCGTTGCCGGCCTCATCGATCCAAAAGAGCTCGCCCATATCGGTCTTGACGGTGCGGCCCTCGCGGCATGCCTTGGCGAGCGCCGCGGCTTCGGGGGCGTTGCCGATGTTGTTGAAGAACAGACAGGCAGTGCCCGAGGGAAAGACGAGTGTGGGCACGCCGCAGCCGCGCAGCTGGTCGAGCACGTTGGACACGGTGCCGTCGCCGCCTGAGACCACCACGCGGTCGAAGTCGCGCACGTCAGCCACGGCGTCCTCGGGCTCCATGCCGTCGCCGATGAAGCGCATGACGACCTCGTCGCCGCCCTGCGTGAGGGCATGCGTAAAGGCGAAGATCTCGTCGGAGCTGGGACCCGAGGCGGGGTTGTGGATGATAAGGCAGCGCATGGTCTACGTTCCCGTTCTGTTGGTATACGAGTATAGTTATTGCGTAATGCCGATATCCTACCCGTGTTTTTCGGGACTAGCCTTATTCGATGGGTTGATATGTACATTTCCACACATCAGGCGTTGAGCGATTTTTGCGAGCGCGCCCGAGAGTTCGAGGCCATCGCGGTCGATACCGAGTTTTTGCGCGAGCGGACGTTTCATCCGCGGCTCTGCCTGGTCCAGATCGCCACGCCTGCCGAAAGCGTCGCGATCGACCCGATCGTCATCGATGACCTGTCGCCGTTGGCCTCGCTTATGGCCGACTCGAACATCACCAAGGTGTTCCATGCCTGCTCGCAGGATATGGAGGTACTGCTCCACACGTTGGGCGTTCTGCCCGAGCCGATCTTCGATACGCAGATCGCCGCCGCCTTTTTGGGCGAGCGCCAGCAGGTCAGCTATGGAGCGCTCGTGCAGACGTTCTGCGGCGTGTCGTTGCCTAAGACCGAATCGCTGACCGACTGGTCGCGCCGTCCGCTTACGCCCAAGCAGATCGAGTATGCCATCGACGATGTCAAATATCTGATCGTTGCCTATACCGAGATGATGAGCCGCCTGCATGAGCAGGGACGTGTGGACTGGGTGCTCGATGAGCTGCGCCCGCTTGCGTGCGAATCGCATTATCGCGCCGATCGCCACGACGCGTTCCGCCGTGTTAAACGCATCAATTCGTGCAGCCGTCATCAGCTGGGTATCGCGCGCGAGCTCGCGGCATGGCGGGAAGACCGCGCCGAGCGGCGCAACATACCGCGCAAATGGGTTATGTCCGACGACACGCTGCTGGCGCTCGTTAAACGCAATCCCAGTCGCGTCGAGGAGTTCCGCAGCATCCGCGGTACCGATCAGCTCTCCGAGCGCGATGTGGACGGCGCTCTCATGGCCATCAAGCGTGGCGCGAGCTGCCCCCACGACCGCCTGCCCGTGATGGTGCGTGGCCACCGGGTGCTTACTCCCGAGCTCGAGAGCGTGACCGATCTTATGTACGCCCTCATTCGCTTGGTGTCTGAGCGCTCCGGCGTGGCGACGGCCGTCATCGCGTCGCGCGACGACCTGGCCGAGTATATCGAGCATCCCGAGGAGAGCCGCCTGCGCGAGGGTTGGCGCTTCGAGCTCGTGGGCTCGCGTCTGGACGACCTGCTCAGCGGCAACATGGGCCTTACGGTCAAGGATGGTCGCATCGAGATCCTGTAGGTGGGTAGAATGCCCCCAACGTGAAAACGAACGCGGAGGTTTCTCATGCCTTATTACTACGGTGGTTACGGGTACGGCTTCGGTATGGACCCGCTGTACCTGATCGTCGTCGTGATCTGCACGGTGCTCGGCATCGCGGCGCAGAGCTATATCAACTCGACGTATAAGACGTGGTCCAAGGTGCGCTCGGACGGCGATACCGGGGCCAACGTCGCACGGCGCATGCTCGACGCCAACGGTTGCGCCGCCGTGGGGATCAAAGGCGTGGCCGGTGAGCTCACGGACCACTACGACCCGCGCGACAACAACCTCTACCTCTCCGATGCCAACCTACGCGGCGGGTCGGTGGCGAGCGTAGCCGTCGCGTGCCACGAGGCGGGCCACGCCGCCCAGAACGCGAGCGGCTATGCCATGATGAAGGTGCGCTCGGCGCTCGTGCCCGTGGTCAACTTCACCCAGAACGCATGGACGATCGTGCTTTTGCTGGGCTTGTTCATGAATATCGCCGGGCTCACGACGCTCGCGATCGTGTTCTTTGGCTTTTCGGTGCTGTTCCAGGTGGTGACGCTTCCCGTCGAGATCGATGCGAGCCGTCGCGCCGTCGCCTACATCAAGGCCTCCGGCATGAGCGACAAGCAGGTGCGCGGGGCCCGCAAAGTGCTCACGGCGGCTGCGCTCACCTATGTTGCCGCGGCCCTCACCTCGGTGATTCAGCTGCTCTATCTGCTCGCGCGCTATGGCAACCGCAGCCGCGACTAGCGTTTAGCGGCAGGGGAGGAGCTCCCCTTGGCATTTCACATCGATATCCGACGCCGTGGTGGCACTCGTGTCCCCGCGGCGTTGTACTATCTTTGCCGATTGGAACTGACGCGTCGGCATGTGGCCAACGCGTAAACGAAAGGAGGACACGTGGCAGGTTGGAACCTGACCGGCAGAACCGCCGCGTTTGAATTTGATGGAGGCGGGGGTGACGCTGCGCACGATGGCGAGCGCCAAGAGCTCAGCGTAAGCCAGGCGGTCGAGATCGCCGCAGGTGCGCTCGATGCTATCCCGCAGCTCAGCGTGCTGGGCGAGGTCACGGGCTTTCGCGGTCCCAACGCGCGCAGTGGTCACTGCTACTTTCAGATCAAGGACGATTCGTGCGCCGTCGATTGCATCATCTGGAAGGGTGTGTACTCCAAGCGCTCTTTCGACCTGCGCGACGGCATGCAGGTGAGCTTCAAAGGTAATTTCAACCTCTATAAGGCGACCGGACGCATGAGCTTCGTGGCGCGCTCGTTCTCGCTGGCGGGGGAGGGTCTGCTGCGCCAACAGGTGGCACAGCTGGCCGAGAAGCTCCGCCGCGAGGGCCTTATGGATGACGCCCGTAAGCGGCACATCCCCGTCTTCTGCTCGCGCGTGGCCGTGGTGACGTCGCTCTCCGGCGCCGTCATCGACGACGTCAAACGTACGCTTCGCCGTCGCAACCCGCTCGTCGAGCTTGTGTGCGTGGGGGCCAAGGTGCAAGGCGAGGGCGCGCCCGAGGAGCTCATCGAGGGTTTGCATCGAGCGGCCGCCATCACGCCGGCGCCCGACTGCATCCTGCTCGTGCGCGGCGGCGGCTCGTTCGAGGACCTCATGACCTTCAACGACGAGAACCTTGCCCGCGCCGTGGCGGCGAGTCCCATTCCCGTGGTGACGGGCATCGGGCACGAACCCGATACCTCGATCTGCGACATGGTGAGCGACCGGCGCGCCTCGACGCCCACGGCGGCGGCCGAGTCGGTGGCGCCTGCCATGACCGAGCTCGCCGACGTACTCGAGACGCGGGCCGGCAGGCTTACGGCCTCGATGGCCTCGCGCGTGTCGGCAGAGACGCTTGCGCTCGACACCGTCGATGCCCGCGGGCGCCGTGCCTGGGATACGTATACCGTGCGCCTGGGTGATGCGCTCGATATGGCCGCTCGCCGTCCGTGCCTGAGCAACCCGGCGTTTATGGTCGACCGCCGCGAGGCCGAGCTGGCACTCACGGGCGATCGCCTCTCGGGTGCTATAGCGCGCTCGATGGCGGTGTTTGAGGAGCGCTTCGCCGCGCTGCCCGAGCGGTTGTGCGCGAGCACCTCGGGGCTCGGCGGCAAGCGTCATGCCCTCGAGATGGCTTCATCGCGCCTGGGTCATGAGGGGCGCTCGTTGCTCACTGAGCCCCAGGTCGCCCTCGGCCGCGCAGCGGCGTCGCTCGATGCGCTCTCGCCGCTCAAGGTGCTTGGCCGCGGTTACGCGATCGCCTATGGCGAGGACGGCGTGGCCACGAGTGCCGCATCGTTCAAGCCCGGCGATGCGATCCGCGTGCGCATGGCGGACGGCAACGTGAGCGCGACGGTCGATGCCGTCGAGCGGCAATAGCCCGACCATCTCACCCCTAAGAACGAAACACACCTTTTAGGAAAGGAAAACAGATATGGCAGAGAAGACCCCCGTCGACCAGCTCACCTACAAGCAGGCGTCCCAAGAGCTCGAGCTCATCATCCGCAGCCTCGAGTCGGGCGACATGGAGCTCGAGGAGTCACTCGAGAGCTACACCCGCGGCGTCGAGCTCCTCAAGAGCCTGCGCGGCCGCCTGGCCGACGCCGAGCAGAAGGTCTCCGTGCTCCTCAAGGACGTCGACGGCAGCGACAAACTCGTCGACGGCGAGGCCGCCAGCACCGACGACAACCTCTCGTTCTAACCGTGCTATTTTTAGGACGGGGTCAGCAGTTGCATTTTGTCCGGGTGACAGAATGCGACTGCTGACCCCGTCCTAAAATTGCTTATCTGGAGGAAGGAACCAGCAATGTGTGATTGCATCTTCTGTAAAATCGCCAACCACGAGATCCCCTCGACGGTCGTCTACGAGGACGACCAGGTCCTGGCATTCGACGACCTCAACCCGCAGGCCCCCGTCCATACGCTCGTGATCCCCAAGAAACACTACGCGGACATCACCGACGGCGTTCCGGTCGAGACGCTCGGTGCCATGGCCCATGCCATCGATGAGGTCGCCCGCGTAAAGGGCCTCGACAAAGGCTTCCGCGTCATCTCCAACAAGGGCGCTGACGCCGGCCAGACGGTCATGCACTTCCACATGCACGTCCTTGGCGGTAAGAACTTGGGCGAGAACCTCATCTGAGCGCGTCTGCGGCGCTTCTGGAAGTTTTTATGCAGCTGAGCCAACTTGAATATCTGCAAGGTATCGCGGAGTGCGGCGGCGTGTGCAAAGCGGCGCGCGCCGCTCATGTTTCGCCCCAGGCGGTCTCCTCGGCCATCAGAAAGCTCGAGTCCGAGTTTGGCGTCACGCTGCTCGACCGTTCGTCGAACGAGGCCGGTCTGACCGAGGCGGGCAGGGAGTTCGCTCGACGGGGTCAGATGATCCTCGCACAGGTTGGTGACCTTAAAAGTCTCTCGACCCAAAGTGCGCGGGGAATCTCACCCGATGGACACTTTCGTCTCTACGTTCCGAACCTGCATCAGCGAGGTACCCTTTTCGATGAGGACTGGTATGAGTCCTTTTCGATCGAGAACCCAGACATTCATCTCGACGTATGGCATCAGCCGACCGCGACGTGTTTCGAGTCGCTTCTTCTGGGAATTTCCGATGCTGCCGTATCGTTCGAGGAGCCTCATGACCACACCCTCGCGTCCAAATGCATAGGCGAGAAGCCACTGAGGGTGCTCGCCCGGACTGATGGCTGCCGTGGCAAGGCCGCCTTTTCCGTACGCAATCTCCTCTCTGGTAAAATCGCCGTCCCTATCAATCTGGGTCCGTGCCTCAACGCCCTCAACCTCTGTCCCGAGGCACAGCTGGTGAGTTTTAAATTTCGCGATGTTGGGTACGGCGCTGAGGAGCAGCTCGCCTTTCTACGCAAGGGCGGGTTTATCCTTACCCTTTTGGATTCCCCGCTCGTTTCTGTCGGTAGCGATATCGGGGAATATCCTATAGAGGGACCTCAAGACATCTCGCTTCCCGTTTATTTTTGCTGTCGAAAAAACACCTGGTCCGATCGGCATCAAAGCGTTTATTGGCATCTGCTGCGCCATGTGATGGATCGTTGAGCTCTTTCCGTTCATCAACAAAGTGTTGTCGGAGCGAAACGGCTGCTTGATGGAATAGGTACTAGGCTCTCCTCAGGAATCGTCTTCAGTCGAATCTTGGGGGAGAGATATGGGGAACTGCAACATTCCGCTCTACATGGCGTTTGTCTTTCTGTCGAATTTCAGCACCATCCTGTATTTCCTGACGGTTTACCTGCAATTCGTTGGATTTTCGCTCGTTTCGATCTCGAGCATGCTGCTTGCGTATCAGGTAAGTAAATTCTTGCTGGAAGTGCCGACGGGCTATGTTTCCGACAAATTCGGCCGAAAGGCGAGCGGAATACTCGGCATGGTCGGAATGCTCGCCTACTATCTGGCACTTATTGTTGTCCGAGACCCGACGGGCATGATCGTCGCTTTTGTGCTAAAAGGTCTTTCGATTGCGCTTTTGAGCGGATCGTTTGAGGCGATTTATATCGAGAGCGTCCCGCGGAGCGCTCTCGTGAAATTGAACGTTGTTGAGCGATTCGTCTTCTACTCCTCCTATGCGCTCTCTGCTTACCTGGGCGGTTGGATATCTGTATCACATGCTTATCGCTCGGGGCTTGTCTGCGATATCGCCGCTATGGCTCTTGCGCTCATAGTGGTTTTCTTCATGCATGAAGTGGTGGTGACGGATGATGCTGGGGGCAACGAAGAAGAGATTTCCGTTCGCTGCGCGGTTAAATCCATCGCGGGGAACGGCGTTTTGATCGCCTCGTATCTCATGGATGCTTCTCAAGCTTTCGCTTATGTGGCTCTCGAAGATTATTTCGCGATGATGCTCGGCGAGCGGGGGCTGAATTCCGTTACGGCTGGATTGACTATCGCAATTCAACTTCTTGTTTCTGCGGCAATCGGGTTTATCGTTCCCTTGCTGCTGGGGAGAGTTGATGGCCGGCGCTTTATGCGGGGAATGGCGTGTATTCGGTTATTGCTGACAATGGGATTCCTTTTTCCGTTTACGCCCAGTTCACTTTTGCCGGTGTTTTACGTGGTACAAACCATTGCCTATACACTCTTTGCGCCTATCAAATATTCGATTTTCCAAAACAATATCGAGTCTTCGTACCGTTGTTCACTCATATCGGTGCAAAGTCAGATGATATCTTTTGGTGCAATCGCCTTCTATCTGTTCAATACGCTTGCGTGCGGAGTTCTTGGTGTTCGCTCGACGCTGTTGATTGCGTTGATACTGTCGACATTCATATATGTCCCCGCCCTGTTTCGTTTAACGCGAAGCCATACGAGCGACAATTCCGCAAAAGCGAATGCATGAGCACGACTCATATATCAACCCCATAAACCCAAGCGCCCCCGGCGTTTGGGTTTATCATTGAAGCGTATGTAATCTGGCGGCGCCACACCGCCTTTGAGTAGGGAGACACATGAACGTTCTCGTCGTCAACGCGGGTTCCTCGACCCTCAAGTATCAGGTTATCGACACCAAGACCCACAAGGTGTCCGCGAAGGGCTCCTGCGAGCGCGTCTGCTTCACCGGCGGCACCTTCACCCATGCCGCGAACGGCTCCAAGAAGGTGACCGAGAACCATGAGTTCCCCGACCACAAGGTCGCCATCGAGGCCGTCCTCAACGACCTCGAGGCCAACAACATCCATGTCGAGGGCATCGGCCACCGTATCGTCCAGGGCGGCTGGTACTTCGGCGATTCCTCGCTCGTCGACGCCGACGTCCTCGCCAAGATCCGTGAGGTCGCCCCGCTCGCCCCGCTCCACAACAACCCCGAGGCCAACGTCATCGAGTACTGCCTCGAGCAGTATCCCGACCTGCCCAACGTCACGGTCTACGACACTGCCTTCCACTTCAACATGCCCAAGGTCGCACAGACCTACGCCCTGCCGCAGGACGTGTGCGAGAAGCTGCACATTCGCAAGTACGGCGCCCACGGCACGAGCTATCGCTATATCTCCCAGAAGGTCGCCGAGATGACCGACGGCGAAGCCCGCAAGGTCGTCGTCTGCCACATCGGCTCCGGCGCGTCGCTCTGCGCCATCGAGGACGGCAAGTGCATGGACACCACTATGGGACTCACGCCGCTCGACGGTGTCATGATGGGCACCCGCTGCGGCTCCATCGACCCTGCTACCGTCTGCTACCTGCAACGCGAGGGCGGCTACACCTTCGATGAGGTCGACGAGATGATGAATAAGAAGTCTGGCCTGCTCGCCGTGACCGGCGGCAAGACCAACGACTGCCGCAACGTCGAGGAGCTCGCCGCCGCCGGCGACGAGGATGCCCAGCTCGCCTTCGACATGTTCGTCTACAAGATCGCCGCGAAGGCCGCCGAGATGGCGACCTCCATGTGCGGCATGGACACGCTGGTCTTCACGGCCGGCATCGGCGAGCACGCGCCCGCCGTCCGCGCCGGTGTGGCCGATCGTCTGTCCTTCATGGGCGTCAAGATGGATCACGCCCGCAACGCCCTGCGCGGCGACGGTGCCTGGTGCCTGTCCGCCAAGGACTCGAAGGTCAAGATCTTCGTGATCCCCACGGACGAGGAGTTCATGATCGCTTCCGACGTCGAGCGTATCGTCAACGGTAAGTAGTCAGGTGCCGTGACGGGGTCGGGCGGTGATCTACCGTTCGGCCCCGTTTTGCTTATCGCTCGGCGATAGATTGATAGAGTTCTCTCATACTCTGATAACTTATTCTCAGTAACGCAAATAGACGCATTGGCCCATCGCCACACGGGCCGCAGATAAGGAGTGTCATGAACGTACTGGTAGTTAACGCCGGCAGCTCGAGCCTCAAGTATCAGTTGCTCGATACCGAGACCCGCGAGGTCTTTGCCAAGGGCAACTGTGAACGCATCGGTCTCGAGATGGGCATTTTCGGCCACGCCGTGGCGGGGGAGGAGAAGGTCTGCGAGGAGCGCCCGTTCCCCGACCATCGCTCCGCCATCGCCGCCGTACTCGAGGAACTTGAGAAGACCGATTTCACGATCGACGGCATCGGCCACCGTATCGTTCAGGGTGGCTGGTATTTCCATGATTCCGCGCTCGTCGACGATGACGTCATGGCCAAGATTCGCGAGGTTGCCCCGTTGGCTCCGCTTCATAACTACGGTGAGGCCGACGCGATCGATTACTGCCGCGAGAAGTACCCCGAGCTTCCCAACGTCGCCGTGTTCGACACGTCGTTCCACATGACGATGCCCGAGGTCGCCTACACCTACGCCCTGCCGCGCGACGTGTGCGAGAAGTACCACGTGCGCAAGTACGGCGCGCACGGCACGAGCCACCGTTACGAGTGGATGATGGCCAAGCAGATCCTGGGTCACCGCTGCCACCGTCTGTTGTCATGCCATCTGGGCAACGGCGCGTCGCTTGCCGCCATCGAGGATGGCGTGTGCCGCGATACCACGATGGGCTTGACGCCGCTCGACGGCCTCATGATGGGTACCCGCTGCGGTTCCATCGATCCGGCAACCGTCTGCTACCTGCAGCGCGAAGGCGGCTACACCTACCAGGAGGTCGATGACATGATGAACAAGCAGTCGGGCTTGCTTGCCATGTCGGGTATTTCCAACGACGCACGTGACATCCGCACCAAGGCCTCCGAGGGCGACGAGCGGTGCCTGTTCGCCTTCGATATGTTTGCCTACAAGGCCATGCAGCAGGCCGGTTCGATGATCGCCTCCATGGCGGGCGTGGACACCATCACGTTCACCGCGGGCATCGGCGAGAACGACTGGTCGATCCGCAAGGCGTTCTGCGACTGCTTCGAGTGGCTGGGTGTGCGTATCGATAACGACAAGAACCGCGACGCCGTGGGCAACGGCCCCCAGGTCATCAGCGCCGCCGGCTCCACCGTCACGGTCATGGTCATCCCCACCGACGAGGAATACATGATCGCCCTCGACGTTAAACGCCTCACCGGTCAGGAGTAGATATATCTGGCAACGGTTTTTACCGTTTACCGGATTTTTCAGCAAAAGTCGCGGTCGAATCGCCGTTCACCCCAGGTTCCCTGAATGCCCTGCTGCAGCAGGGGGCCGTCCGGGCCAACCCCTGAAAAC
>DJRP01000019.1:48464-84919 GCA_002437815.1 Collinsella sp. UBA6357
GTTTTCAGGGGTTGGCCCGGACGGTCCCCGGACAACAGTGCGTTATTCAGCCATCTGAGCCTGGACGGCGGTGATGGCCACGACGCCCACGATGTCGTCGGCAGAGCAGCCGCGCGACAGGTCGTTGACCGGCTTGGCGATGCCCTGCAGGATGGGGCCGTAGGCCTGAGCACCGGCGAAGCGCTGGACGAGCTTGTAGCCGATGTTGCCGGCCTCGAGGTCGGGGAACACGAGGACATTGGCCTTGCCGGCGACAGACGAGCCGGGAGCCTTGAGCTGCGCGACGGTGGGCACGATGGCGGCATCGAGCTGCAGGTCACCGTCGATGGCGAGCTCGGGCGCCTTCTCGTGGCAGAACTTGACGGCCTCCTGGACCTTCTTGGCGACCTCGCCGCCGGCCGAGCCCATGGTGGAGTAGGACAGCATAGCCACGTGCGGCTCGACGGTGCCCATAAAGGTGGACCAGGAGTGCGCCGAGGCGATAGCGATCTCGGAGAGCTCGTCAGAGGACGGGTTGATATTGAGGCCGCAGTCGGCAAAGATCAGCGTGCCGTCGGTGCCGAACTGAGGGGTCTCGGTGCACATGACGAAGAAGGCCGAGACGAGCTTGGTGCCCGGGGCGGTCTTGAGGATCTGCAGGGCGGGACGCAGCGTGTCGGCGGTGGAGTGGCAGGCGCCGGAGACCAGGCCGTCGGCATCGCCCATCTTGACCATCATGGTGCCAAAGTAAGTGGCGTCCATGACCTGGGCGCGGGCCTGCTCGATGGTGACGCCTTTCTTAGCGCGGAGCTCGGCGAACTTCTGCGCGTACTCCTCATGCTTCTCGGCGGTCTTGGGATCGATGACGGTGGCGCCGGGAACGTCGATCTCGTCGGGGTTGCCCAAAATGACGAGCTTGGCCAGGCCCTCGTCGATGATCTTCTTGGCGGCCTCGATGGTGCGCGGGTCCTCGCCCTCGGGAAGGACGATGGTCTTGAGGTCGGCCTTGGCGGCGGACTTCATACGGTTGAGGAAATCGCTCATGTTTCTCCTTACAAGCGTTTCTCTAAGCTCCAGGTCCGTGGGTGCCCACTGAAATAAACCCGCTGGTGGCGGGTCTATCTTGCAAAGTTGTGAGCCGCGGTGCTTGAGCTTTCCTTGTGTGGCAAAGTCATTATAGGACGCATTAGCGCTATAATCGCTCTGATAAATATGGCTCGTCGCCACGGTTTAATAAAAGCCCAGCTAGATGTGCATATGGGCTTTTGAGCAAGGAGTATCGATGCAGATTACCTCTGGTCTACCCGAAGGGTTTAATGCAGGCGCCTACGACATGATCGTCGTCGGTGCGGGCTATGCCGGCGCTGTGTGCGCCCGTCGTCTCGCCGAGACCATCGGCTACCGCGTCGCCGTGCTCGAGCGTCGCCCCCACATCGCGGGCAACGCCTATGACTGCAAAGACGAGGCCGGCATCCTGATCCATGAGTACGGCCCGCATATCTACCATACCTTTAACGAGCGCGTGCATAACTTCTTGTCGCGCTTTACCAAGTGGACCGATTACCAGCATAAAGTGCTCGCCAACATTCACGGTACGCTCATGCCGGTGCCGTTCAACCATCGCAGCCTTTTGCTTGCGTTTGGCGAGGAGCGTGGCGAGCAGCTCTATCAGAAGCTCGTCGACACCTTCGGGCACGACGTCAAGGTGCCCATCATGGAGCTGCGCAAGAAGAACGACCCCGATCTTGCCGAGGTTGCCGATTACGTCTACGAAAACGTCTTTTTGCACTACACGATGAAGCAGTGGGGTCAGACACCCGATCAGATCGATCCCTCGATCACGGGCCGCGTCCCCGTCTTTATCGGTGATGACGACCGCTACTTCCCACAGGCGCCGTTCCAGGGCATGCCGGCCGACGGCTACACCGCGCTGTTCGAGCGTATGCTCGATCACGACCTCATCGACGTGTTCTGCGATGTCGATGCCCGCGATATCTTCGAGATCGATGAGACCACGGTCAAAATCGACGGTAAGGTCTACGGTGGCGAGATCGTCTACACCGGCCCGCTCGATGAGCTGTTCGACCTTGATCTTGGCGCGCTGCCGTACCGCACGCTCGACATGAAGTTCGAGACCCTTGACCAGGATCAGTTCCAACCGGTGGGTACCGTCAACTACACCACGAGCGAGGACTTCACGCGCATCACCGAGTTCAAGAACATGACCGGTCAGGTGCTGCCCGGCAAGACCACCATCATGAAGGAATACTCCAAGGCCTATACGCCCGGCTCCGGCGAGACGCCGTACTATGCGATTCTCGATCCCGAGAACCGCGATCTGTACGAGCGCTATCTGGAGCGCGTGCAAAACCTCACTAACTTCCATCCGGTGGGCCGTCTTGCCGAGTATCGCTACTACGACATGGACGCCGTGACCAACTCCGCCCTCGACCTCTCGGATGAGATTATTGCCTGCCATGCATAAAGTCATAACGTTCGGTATTCCGTCCTATAACGCCGCCAAGGACATGGACCATTGCATCACCTCCATCCTGGAGGGGAGCGATTATGCCACCGATGTCGAGATCATCATCGTCGACGACGGCAGCCATGACGAGACCCCGGTCAAGGCCGATGAATGGGAGGCCCGTTATCCGGGCATCATCCGTGCCGTGCATCAGCAAAACGGCGGTCACGGCATCGCCGTGCTGTCGGGTCTTCGCGAGGCTCAGGGCACGTATTACAAGGTTGTCGATTCCGATGACTGGCTCGATGGCGAGGCCCTGTCGACCATGCTGTCCGTGCTGCGCGGTTTCGAAGAGCGCGAGCAGCGTGTCGATCTGTTTATCTCGAACTACGTGTACGAGAAGGTCTTCGAGGGAACCCATCAGGAGATCGGTTACAAAACGGCTCTGCCGCGCAAGCGCATCTTTGGATGGGACGAGATCGGTCGCTTCCGCCCTGATCAGAACCTGCTCATGCACAGCCTATGCTATCGCACGGATCTGCTGCGCGAGGCGAACCTTCCCATGCCGCCGCACACGTTCTATGTCGACAACATCTACGCCTACGTGCCCTTGCCGCATTGCAAGACCATGTACTATGCCGACATCGACCTGTACCGTTACTTTATCGGGCGAGAGGGGCAGAGTGTCAACGAAGCCACGATGGTCAAGCGTTTGGACCAGCAGTTTCGTGTGACGCGCATCATGATGGACGCGTTCCATCTGTATGAGGATATCGAATCGACCCGCCTGCGCAACTACATGATGGGCTACTTCACCATGATGATGGCCATCTGTTCGGTCTTCACCAAGTTGTCCGACGAGGAGGGTGCGGAGGAGCGCCTGCAGGCCTTGTGGAGCGATCTGAAGGACTACGATGCCCGTATGTATAAGCATGCCCGCTTTGGCGTGATGGGTCTCTTCACCAATCTTCCGAGCCGTGCCGGCGAGAAGACCACGATCGGCCTGTACCGCTTGGCGTCGAAGATCTTCAAGTTCAACTAACCCGTGTTTCGATCGGGGCGATGCGCTAGATCGAAATCAAACCCAGGGCAAGGAGCACCAGAGCCGCAGCAGCCGCGATCACGATGACGGCCGCTGCGGCTTTTTCTTTGCGATTCAGCGGGGTCTGATCTCCATATTGGCGACGGGCGCGCACATAGAAATAGATGCCCGGCACATAGGCCACGCAGCAAAGCGCCAGAAGATGCAACCCCGATACGGCGATTGCGACCAGCAGGAACACACAGGCGATCGCGGCGATGACCTGCGCCCTACGCATGCCCGGACGGGCATGGTTGCGGTGTGCGTAGCGCGCCATATACGCCGCGGCGAGGGTCCACGAGACCACGATCGATGCCGTGCAGAGCGAATAGGCAAACTGGTAGGCCTCGCTCGAGAACATCACCAGGATGGCGAGCAGCTGCGTCATAGCGCCGGTCGCGATCAGGCTGAGCGTGGGGGCACCGTTAACGTTGAGCTGGGCAAAGCTGCGGGGGAGCAGCTCCATCTGCGCCATCTCGAGCATGGCTTCCGATGCCAGCATGGTGTAGGAGAGCCATGCTCCCAAAATGGAAACAAGCAGGCCCGCCGTGATGAACGCCCCGCCGACGTCCCCGGCGACCAGCGAGAAGATAAGGGGCATCGAGGGCGCGCCGATCAGGGCGATCTCCTCGCGCGGCAAAAAGCCGTAGGGCAGGATCGACGCGGCAACGTAGATCACCACGAGTGCCGTGGCGCCCAAGACGGTGGCACGAGATACGTCTCGACGATCGCGGGCGCGATGTCCCAGCACCGTCGCCCCCTCCATGCCCACAAAGACCCACATCATGACCATGAGGCAGTTGGAAATCTGGGCTGGGACCGAGCCGGTGCCCACCGCACCGGACCCGGCGATATTGTTATGGAGCGTACCCCAAAAATCCTCGGTAAAGACGCGTCCATCAAAGACGAAAAGCATGGCGACGATAAAGACGAAAATCGGCACGAGCTTGCAGACCATGACGATGGCGTTGACGATAGATGCCTCTTCGACACCGTGGTTGACCAGGGCGATGAGAAACCAGTTGATAATCGATATGATGACGACGCCCGGTATGCCCAACGGTCCCTGCAACGCGGGGATAAAGAAGCTGAGGGCGGTGATGAACATCACGCCAAAGGCCACGGCGCCGATCCAGATCGAAAGCCAATAACCCCATCCCGAGATAAAGCCGGCAAAGCGTCCGAATCCTTCGCGGGCGTAGTCGATCAGACCGTTGAGATCGGGACGTTCGAGCGATAGGCGACCGAAGGTGTTGGCCAGGGCCATGAAGCCGATGCCGACGATCGCCCACGCGATAAGCGCGGGTCCCGGCGATGCGGCTTTTGCCACGTCGCTCGAAAGGGCGAAAACGCCCGATCCGATAGAAGAGCTGATGACAAGTGCGATAAGGCCCATGAGTCCGATGCCGGGCTGTGTGGACGGTGGGTTGTCTTTGGTCATGACGGTCTTTCGAGATGGGGTGGGGGATAGAGCTTGTCTAATGGGCGAGGCTCGCGGCACCGGGAACGCCGTGGGCGCTCGTGGCCGAGCGACAGCCCTCGACGATGGCGCTCTCGAGCACGCGAACGGCGAGCATCCCAAGAAGATCCATGGGAAGGGGCGTCTCGATCTGGCCTGAGGCGAGCACGTAGATGGTGTCGCCGTCGTTGGTGGTATGTGTGGGGCGAATGACGTGGGCGTAGGCATCGGCGGCCATTTGGGCCAGCTTGGTGCACTGGGCCTTTGTGAGCTTGGCGTTGGTGATGAGGCAGCTGATGGTGGTGTTGGTGCGATCGAGCGGCATCTCGAGGGTATCGGCGGCCGCGAAGGCGGCCTCTTCCATCGAGACGATATCGTTGCCCTGTGCGGTGGCGCGCATGCCAGCTACCCATGATCCCGTGGCGGGGTCGATGACGTTGCCACAAGCGTTGACCGACACCAGGGCGCCCATCTGCAACGCGCCCAGTGCCAGCGCCTGGGCACCCAGGCCGCCCTGCATCGCATGGTCGGGGCCCATGAGCTTGCCCACCGTGGCACCCGTGCCGGCCCCGATGTTGCCCTGTGCATTCGCGTGGCCGCCGTTGTCGAGTGCGTCGCATGTGGCGGCGACGCCCTCGGCGATGCCGGGACGCACGGTGGCATCGGCATAGGCAAGATCGAAGATGCAGCTCGAGCATACGATCGGCACCTGTGTGGGGCCGACGGGCAGGCCGATGTTGCGGCTCTCGAGCTCGCGGGCCACACCCGAAGCTGCCTCGAGGCCAAAAGCGGATCCGCCCGAGAGACAGACGGCATGGACGACATCGACGGTGTTCTCGGGACGCAGCAGGTCGGTTTCGCGCGAGGCGGGGGCACCGCCGCGGACGTCGACGCCGCCGGTTGCGCCCTGGGGCGCCACGATGACGGTGCAGCCGGTTCCTGCCTGCTCATTGGTCGCGTGACCGACGCTAAAGCCGGCGATGTCCGACACGTTGATATGCTTGAGGGATGAAGTGTTCATACTGTTCCTTTTGGGTTTGATCAAAAAGCCCGGCTCCACTGTTGCGGGGCCGGGCAAGGTGGCGGTTGATGGCTAGCGATATGCCTTGAGCTTTCGTGCGAGCTCGGCGATCGGCAATCCGACCACATTATAGAAGTCGCCGTTGATTTTCTTGACGAGCATGCGGCCGCCGGTCCCCTGGATGCCGTAGGCGCCCGCTTTGTCGAGCGGCTCGCCGCTGGCGACATACGCCTCGATCTGCTCGTCGGTGAGATCATAGAAGGTCACGTCGGTCACAACGGTAAACGACTCGCTCTGAGCCGCCTGGTATAGGGCGGGATCGGCGGCTTGGATGATGGCGACGCCGGTTGCCACCTGATGTGTCTTGCCCGAAAGATCGCGCAGCATGCGCATGGCATCGTGCGCATCGCGGGGCTTTCCCAAGATCTCGCCATCATGCGTGACGATGGTGTCTGCCGCCACGACGATCTCTGCGGGTTGCGCCTGGTTGGCAACGGCGGCCGCCTTGGACCGTGCGAGACGCTCGACAAGGACGAGCGGAGACTCATCTGCATGTGGCGTCTCGTCGATATCGGCCGGTACGATGCGGCAATCATACCCGGCCTCGCGCATGAGCTCGATGCGACGGGGCGATTGGGAGGCGAGGATCACAGCTGGATGCCTCCCGCGACCTTTTCGATGGCCTTGTCGCCGGCAAGGGCCTTGAGGATCTCGAGCGCAAAGGGCAGCGATTGAGCCATGCCGCTTGCGGTGATGATGTTGCCGTCGACGGTCACCTTGTCGCCGGTGTAGGTGCCGGCCGGGAAGCTTTTCTCAAAGCCGGGGAAGCACGTTGCGCGACGTCCCTCGAGCAGATCGAGCTCGCCGAGAATAAAGGGCGCGGCGCAGATGGCGCCGACGAGCTTGGTGGCGGTGAACTCTTCGACCAGGGCGCAGACGCGCTGATCGGCGCGCAGGTTGGTGGCGCCGGGCAGACCACCGGGCAGGACGATGCAGTCGTATTCGTTGAAGTCGATGTCGGCGAGCAGCGCGTCGCAGGTGATGGGGATCTGAAGCGAGCTCACGACCTCGCGGGTGGGCATGATCGACACCAAGGTGGCGCGAACGCCGCCGCGACGCATGACGTCGACGGTGGTGAGACATTCGATGGTTTCAAAGCCATCGGCAACAAGGACGGCAACGCTGGGCATGGCGGTTCCTTTCGTCGGAGTGCGGTTGAGGTTCTATATACCCGCTGCTGCACGGGTGGAGCCCGCGGATCGGCGGGTGCGCGACATTTCTAGGCAAGGGGTCCGCGAGAACGGAGGCGCTTGAGGTGCACGACGGTCTCGCAATGGAAGGTTTGCGGGAACAGGTCGACCGGAGTGATACGCACCGGCTCGAAGGTCCCCTCATCGCGAAAACGCTTGAGGTCGCGGGCGAGGGTGGCGGGGTCGCAGCTCACATAGGCAACATCGCGTGCGCTCGTCCCCGCGATCAGGTCGATGGCCTCGGGCGCGAGTCCTGCCCGAGGCGGGTCGACGAGCAGCACGTCAGCATCCTCGTCAGGGAACTCGCGCACGGCGTCGCCGCCGATGACGTCGACGTTGTCGAGTTTGTTGATCTCGAGGTTGCGGCGCAGGTCGCGTACGGCGGGACCGTAGGCCTCGACGGCCGCCACGTAGTCGGCGCGACGGGCGAGCGGCAGGGTGAAGGTGCCGGCTCCGCAGTACAGGTCGATGGCGAGCTCGCCGGGCTGCGGGTCGAGCGCGTCTAAGGCAAGATCGATCAGGATCTCGGCGGCCTTGGTATTGACCTGGAAAAACGACGGGGCCGAAAGGCGCATTTCGCCGCCGGCGATGTTTTCGGTCCAAGAGCCCTCGCCGGCGAGCACCTCGACTTTCGAGACACGGCGGGCCGCCTTCTCTCCCTTGCTCATGACGCGGACGACGCTCGTGGGGTGAACCGCATCTTCGAGTATCTGGGCTACGCGGGCCCGGGGAAACGCGCCCGTGGGCGTCCAGAGCGCCACCTCAAGGGCGTTGGTGCGTCGCGAGGCGCGAATCCCCACCCGCTCCAGCCCCAGCTGGTCGTGACCGCCGTTCAAAAAATTGAGGGCGCCCACCACGGATTTGATGACACGGGGAAACTGCTTGTCGAAGAGGGGGCAGGCATCGATGGCCACAAAGCGATCGGGGTCGACGCCGTGCATGCACAGGCGGTTACGGCCGTTGACGACGGCGGGTTGAAGCTCCACTTTGTTGCGATAACCCCAGTCGTTCTTCGCGACATGGATGCGCGCCATCAGCGTTTCGAGCTCTTCGGCAGAAAACTTGCCGATGCGCATTAGCGCCGAGCGCAGATTACTTTCCTTAGCGGCGAGCTGGGCATCATATGAGAGGGCGCCCCAGCTGCATCCGCCGCAGACACCTACAAAGGGGCAGGGCGGTTGAACACGATGCGGACTGGGTTCTAGAACCTTTGTCACGCGAGCGCGTGAGAACGATTTGCCATCCGAGACCACCTCGGCATCAACGACATCGCCGATCAAGCCTCCCTGTACAAAGATCGCCTTGCCGTCCTCGGCGTGCGCCAAGCCGTCGGCGCCATAGGTCATCGATTCGATGGTGAGTTTCAAAATGCTCGCCTGCCCCTCATTACGTTTAACGTACCTATGGTAGCAGGCGAGCAGGGGCAACGCGTTGAAAGCGACGTGCTGGGAGCGCTATTTGGTCTTGCCCGTCACAAGCGTCTTGATGCCCAGGCCGATAAGCCCCAAGCCCATGCGCAGCCGTCCGGGTCGGTGGCGCTCGATGGCCCGAGGATTGCGCTTCGTCTCGGGGCGAGCTTTGGCCTTGCCCTTCTTGGCTTCCGAGGTCTGCGTCTTAGCCGGGGAGCCGGGTGCCTGCTCGGGCGTGCCCTGGGGTTCGGGCTCCGGCTCGATGACGGTCGCCTCGACCTTGACCTCCTGCGCTTTCGGCGTATCCGTCACCTTCGGCGCGGGCTCCGGTTTTGCGGACGGGCGAGGCGCGGGCTCCGGCACAGGCTCCGGCCTGGGGTGCTTTGCCTTGCGTTTGGCCAGCACGTCGGCGTTTTCGGCCTGCTGATAGGCGCGGGCCAGCAAGAACTCCTGCGAGTTGAAGGCCTCCTCGCCCGGTTCGCGTGGAATCGCGGCCCAGGTGCCATCGCTGGAGAGCTCGCGCGCCTTGACATTGTCGCGCAGCTGCGCATCCATGTATTCGCGTACGAGCGCGCGACAGGTGGGGTCGAGTACCGGGAAGGCGATCTCGACGCGATGCTCGGTATTGCGGGTCATCATGTCGGCCGACGACAGATAGACCATGTCGGAGTCCACGCCAAACGCGTAGACGCGCGCGTGCTCCAAAAAACGTCCCACGATGGATCGCACGTGCACGTTCTCGGTCTTGCCGGCGACACCGGGTTTGAGGCACGAGATGCCGCGGATGATCATGTCGACGCGCACGCCGGCGCACGATGCCTCGGCGATCTTGTCGATGACCTCGCGATCGGTGAGCGAGTTGAGCTTGAAGAACACGCGTGCCGGCTCGCCGGCAAGCGCCCGTTTGATCTCGCGGTCCAGGCCACGCATGATGAGCGGCTTGAGGCCCGTGGGCGCCACGCCCAAGAAACGGTAGTCGCCGCGCAGGTTGCCCAATGACAGGTTCCTAAAGAAGATGTTGGCGTCCTCGCCGATTCCGGGATTGGCCGTCATGAGCATGAAGTCGCTGTACAGTTTGGCCGTCTTCTCGTTGAAGTTGCCCGTACCCAAGAGCGTGAGTCTCGTCAGCGCCATGCCCTCGCGATAGGTGAGCTGGCAGATCTTGGAGTGGCACTTGAAGCCCTCGGAGCCATAGATGACGGTGCAGCCCGCCTCTTCCAGACGCTCGGCCCACTCGATGTTGTTCTGTTCGTCAAAGCGGGCGCGGAGCTCCATGAGCACCGTGACCTCTTTGCCGTTCTCGGCAGCGTCGATCAGCGATTCGCACAAGCGGCTCTGTTTGGCCACGCGGTAGAGCGTGATGCGCAAAGAGATGCACATCGGGTCAAAGGCCGCCTCATGCACCAGGTCCAAAAAAGGGCTCATCGATTCGTAGGGGTAGAACAGCAGCTTGTCGTGCTCGAGCACCTGCTCGCGAATGGAGCGCGACAGGTCGATGGTGGGGTTGGGCTGTGGTTTGAACGGGCTGAACAGGATCTTAGGGCGCACGTGCTCGGGCAACTTACCCTCCAGGCTAAAGACATAGCCCAGATCGAGGGGCGTGGTGCAGCTGATGACGGAGCGGCGTGGCAGCTCGAGCGCGCGACGGATCGTCTTGAGCGTGCCCTTCTGCAGCTCTCCGGAGACCGCAAGCACGACCGGCTGCAGGCGCAGACGCTTCTTGAGGATGCGCTTCATGTGCTGGCGGTAGTCCTCCTCCTCTTCCACGCCCTCGCCATCGGGGTCGATGTCGGCATTGCGCGTCACGCGGATGAGCGCGCGATCGAGCGGGCGATAGGATCCAAAGCACGTGTCGAGGCATGACAGGATAACGTCCTCGAGCAGGATATAGGAGAGTTTGCCCTCGGCGCTGGGGATCTCGACCACGCGGCTCATCGAGGGTGGAACCTCGATGAGGCCCAGGAGGCTTTCCTCGTCGGTGTCGCCCTCAAGCGCGCAAGCCAGGTAGAGGGCGCCGTTGCGCAGGTTGGGGAAGGGATGGCGCGGATCGATGACGAGCGGCGAGATGACGGGGGAGACGTAGGCCTGGAAATACCGGTCGACAAAGGTGCGCTCTTCGGGCGTGAGGGCCCCGGCCCGGGCGCGATGCACGCCAGCGCCTTCAAGCTCGGCCTCGATGCTGTGGAAAATCGATCCCCAGCGATCGATCATGCCGGGGATCTCTGCCATGACGGCATCGACCTGCTGTGCGGCGGTCATATTGCTCTTGTTGTCGATGGGCTGCTTTTTGAGCTCAGCGAGGTCCGAAAGCCCGCCGATGCGCACCATCAGAAATTCGTCAAGGTTGGATTCGAAGATCGAGACGAACTTGAGCCGTTCGAACAGCGGAACGGTCGTATCGAAAGCCTCGTCGAGAACCCGGTTGTCGAAGCGCAGCCAGCTGAGCTCGCGGTTCTGCGTATACGAGAAATCATGCATTTTGCGTTTGTCTGGTGCCTGCTGCTTCTTGCTTGGCTTACTTGACATCTTGTCCCTATCCTCTCGCGACGGCGGGCCCGATGCCGCGCCGCGCTTTATCTATTGTCTCCATTTAAGCGGACATCAATGCATTTGTTCGGCAAATGGTCGTTCTTTACGCACTGCTTACCTGTGCGGGAAGCGCAGAGGGCGCCGCTTTATACTAAGCGGGCGGTAAACGGTCGCAATCGGTAGGTAAACGGTAGCTCCATAAGCCTATCGATTGCGTATGGATGAATAGGGAGAAGAGGTTTCTGAATATTTTCAAAAATGGTTGAGCGCTGGTCCAATGAGGTCAAATTATACATAGAAGCACGGTATTTATGCATGAATTACCAAGTTTATTGAGGATTAGTTGCAATACAAGACGTCTTGAAAATATTATTACCGCACGTAAAAGCACTTTAATTTGAAAAAGTGTGCACTGCGTGAATATCTGATTTATACCGTTCGCAGGCGTTTGATAACCGTTCGGCGGTGTGCTGGAAGCATCGGTTTAATTTGGATATAAATAAGACGTCAGCAAGCAACACCCCACACGGAGGGGTGCTAACAGACGGATCGAAAACCGATCCCGACAGAAAGGTAGGAGGCCATGACGAAAGGTCTGCACGTTCCTTCTGAAATCGGAAGGCTCAAGAAGGTCATGCTCCACCGTCCCGGTGAGGAGCTCCTCAACCTTCCCCCCGATGAGCTCGAGCGTCTTCTGTTCGATGACGTTCCGTTCCTCGAGGTCGCCCAGCAGGAGCACGACACGTTTGCCCAGATTCTGCGAGATCAGGGTGTCGAGGTCCTGTATCTCGAGAACCTTGTGGCGGAGGTCTTCGACCAGGTTCCCGGCGCCCGTGCCGAGTTTACCGATCAATATCTTGCCGAGGCCGGTATCCGCGGCCAGCTGATGCCCGCCGTCGTGCGCGAGAAGCTCGATTCGATCACCGACAACCTCGAGTTTGCCAAGAAGACCATGGCCGGTATCACCAAGGCCGAGATCGATATGCCGCTCAGCGCGTCCACGACCCTCGACAGCCTTGTCAACTCCGAGAAGGAGTCTGACCTCATTATCGACCCCATGCCCAACCTCTACTTCACGCGCGATCCGTTCGCCGTCGTCGGTTCGGGCGTCAACCTCAACCGTATGTACTCGGTCACCCGCAACCGCGAGACCCTCTACGGCAAGTATGTCTTCAAGTACCACCCCGATTACAAGGACGCCTCGCTGTACTTCCGTCGCGACTGCCAGTTCCACACCGAGGGTGGTGACGTCCTCAACATCAATGAGAAAACGCTCGCCGTCGGTATCTCCCAGCGCACCCAGGCTGCCGCCATCGACATCATGGCCCAGAACATCTTCTGGAACAGCGATGCCAAGATCGAGCGCATCCTTGCCTTCGACATCCCGGTCTCCCGTGCCTTCATGCACCTCGACACCGTCTTCACCCAGATCGACGTCGATAAGTTCACCATCCATCCGGCGATCATGGGCACCCTGCGTGTCTACGAGCTCACCCCCGGCAAGAATCCCGGCGACGTGAACATCCGCCTTATCGAGGACACCCTCGAGCACATTCTCGAGGACGCCACGGGCGTCGACCAGGTTAAGCTCATCCCCTGCGGCGGCGGCGACCCCATCGCGGCCTCCCGCGAGCAGTGGAACGACGGCTCCAACACCCTGTGCGTCGAGCCCGGCAAGATCTGCGTGTATGCCCGCAACACCGTCACCAACGACGTGCTCTACAAAGAGGGCATGGAGCTTTTGGTGGTTCCTTCGGCCGAGCTTTCCCGCGGCCGTGGCGGCCCGCGCTGCATGAGCATGCCGTTCTGGCGCGAGGATCTTTAAACTTCGAATCGACGGGGCGCCCTGCGCGGCGCTCCGTCATACTAAAGCGTTAGGGCCTATGGCCCGGTGGGTTTTGGTAGGGCCCACATCGCACGGTTATATATATGAAAGGAACACTCCCATGGGCGTTAATCTCTCCGGTCGCAGCTTCCTCAAGCTCCTCGACTTCTCCACCCAGGAGATCGAGTACCTGCTCGCGCTCTCCAAGAACTTCAAGGACATGAAGCGCGCGGGCGTGCCGCATCGCTATCTTGAGGGCAAGAACATCGTCCTGCTCTTCCAGAAGACCTCTACCCGCACTCGCTGCTCCTTCGAGGTCGGTGGCATGGACCTGGGCATGGGCGTCACCTATCTGGATCCCGGCTCGTCGCAGATGGGTAAGAAGGAGTCCATCGAGGATACCGCCCGTGTGCTCGGTCGCATGTATGACGGCATCGAGTTCCGCGGTTTCGCTCAGGCGGACGTCGAGGAGCTCGCAGCCAACGCCGGTGTGCCCGTCTGGAACGGTCTGACCACCGAGTGGCACCCCACCCAGATGCTCGCCGATATCCTGACCGTTCAGGAGAACTTCAACTACGACATCAAGGGTCGCACGCTCGTCTTCATGGGCGACTGCAAGAACAACGTCGCCCGTTCGCTTATGGTCGTCTGCGCCAAGCTCGGCATGAACTTCGTCGCCTGCGGCCCCGAGCACTGCATGCCCGCCGATGACGTCGTCGAGGCCTGCAAGCCGATCGCCGAGGCCAACGGCTGCACCATCAAGCTCACCTCCGACGTCAAGGACGGCTGCACCGGCGCCGACGTCATCTACACCGATGTCTGGGTCTCCATGGGCGAGCCCGATGAGGTCTGGGCCGAGCGCATCGAGGAGCTCACCCCGTACCGCGTCACCTCCGAGGTCATGGCTATGGCCAAGCCCGAGGCCATCTTCCTGCACTGCCTGCCCAGCTTCCACGACACCAACACCGTCATCGGCGCCGAGAAGGCCGAGCAGTTCGGTATCACCGAGCAGGAGGTCACCGACGAGGTCTTCGAGGGCCCGCAGTCCAAGGTCTTCGATGAGGCCGAGAACCGCATGCACACCATCAAGGCCATCATGTACGCAACGCTCAAGTAATAACTCCTGAGCGATTCTGTCCTATCCGATTTCGATTCCCCCTGGGCGGGTGCTCCCAAGTGTCAGTTTTAGGGCGCCCGCCATCAGGGGCAGACTCTGGTCGTCTCCGCGACTCCCGCCAAAATGATAAGCACGGCACGGGGGTGGGGTATCAGTCGCGGATCATCCTTTTACTGAGAAAGGGGGATGAGTACCATGACTGCCTCCACCAAGAAAAAGCGTGGAATGCTTTCGTCGTTCACCATTCTTCTCCTTTTGTTGGCTATCGTCGCCCTGATCACCGTCGGTGTCTCCGCTGTTGCGCCCGACCAGGTGAAGGCCGCAACGCTCGCCGACTTCTTCATGGCTCCCGTTCACGGTTTCACGGACGCGCTGCCGGTTTGCCTCTTTGTCATGATCCTGGGCGGATTCTTGGGCATCGTCACCGAGACGGGCGCCCTTGACACCGGCATCGCCGTGCTTGTCAAGAAGCTCCACGGCAACGAGCTCATGATCATTCCCGTCCTGATGATCCTCTTCTCGCTGGGTGGCACCACCTACGGTATGTGCGAGGAAACCGTTCCCTTCTACGCGCTGCTCGCCGCCACGATGATGGCCGCCGGCTTCGATCCGCTCGTGGGCGCGGCCACCGTTCTTTTGGGCGCTGGCTGCGGCTGCCTCGGCTCTACGGTCAACCCGTTTGCCGTCGGTGCCGCCGTCGACTCTCTGCGCGGCGTCGGTATCGAGTGCAATCAGTCGATCATCATCGGCCTGGGCGCGGTACTCTGGATCGTGTCCACCGCCATCGCCATCGTCTTTGTCATGAGCTATGCCAAGAAGGTCAAGGCCGACAAGGGCTCGACCCTCCTGTCGATGCAGGAGCTCCAGTCTGCCGAGGAGGCCCACGGCGCCGCCGCCGAGGCCGCTACCAAGGACGTTGCGCTCACCGGACGTCAAAAGGCCGTGCTCGGCATCTTCGCCTTCACCTTCGTGGTCATGATCGTCTCGTTCATCCCGTGGGAGGACTTCGGCGTGACCATCTGGCTCGGTTGGACCGAGTTCATTACCGGTCTGCCACTCGGCCAGTGGTACTTCGATGAGGCCTCGACGTGGTTCTTCATCATGGCCATCGTCATCGGCATCGTCGGTGGCTTGGGCGAGAAGAAGATCGTCAACACCTTCATCGCCGGTGCTGCCGATATGATGAGCGTCGTCCTCATCATCGCGCTTGCCCGCGGCATCTCCGTCCTCATGGCCGCTACCGGTCTCGACCAGTACGTGCTCAACGCTGCCGCCAACGCCCTCGCCGGCCTCTCCGGTATCGTCTTTGCTCCCATGAGCTACCTGCTCTACCTGGTTCTGTCCTTCCTGATCCCGTCGAGCTCCGGCATGGCCACCGTGTCCATGCCTATCATGGGCCCGCTCGCCAGCGGTCTGGGCTTCCCGCCCGAGGTCATGGTCCAGATCTTCGGCGGCGCCAACGGCCTCGTGAACCTCTTCACGCCCACGTCCGGCGCTATCATGGGCGGCCTCGCGCTCGCTCGTGTCGAGTGGACTACCTGGCTCAAGTTCGCGATGAAGGTCATCGTCGTGATCGGTATCGTCTCCGTGGTCATTCTCACGGCTGCCATGATGATCCTCTAGACGCGTTTCCGGTCGTCGTCTTTCCGGTGGGGTAGCTCCCCACCGGGTGGACTCCTACCTTAAGCCCCCTTCCGTTCCGTGCACGGGAGGGGGCGCTTTTGTTTGGGTATAGAAAGACGCTGCGATGGGCAACATGCTCTTGTACGTATGTACTTGAGTAAGGGAGAGACGATGAAAAAACCTAAGGCCATCCTGTACGTGGTGCTGGCGATCGCACTCATGGCCGTCGGCTTTTTGGGCTCGCAGCTCCTGATGCGCATGACCACGCCCACCGTGCGGCTCGATACGACGACGATAACTTCTCAGCTCGTGAAGTGCCAGGATCTGGTGACGGCCAAGCTCGAATATCGCGGTCTCGTCACCTATGAGGAGGGCGATATCGACTGGATCAACAAAAAGGGCTTCACCATGGTCTACGACGCCGAGGTCTCCGCCGGGGTCGACCTGTCGCATGCCAAGGTGACGGTTGAGGGCCGCGATGTCACGATCGAGCTTCCGCAGGCCACGCTGTCGAGCATTTCGATCGACCCCGATTCCCTGCAGTTCTACGACGAGAAGCTCTCGCTGTTCAATTGGCAGAATCGAGCCGATACAAAGGAGGCGCTCAAGCTGGCCAAAAAGGACGCCAAGGCGAAGGTCGACACCTCGAAGCTCATCGAGAATGCCGACGAACAGGCAAAAAGCGCCGTCGAGACGCTCTATGAACCTTTTCAGGGCGAAGACGGCTACAACGTGAAGGTCGAGGTGGCAGCGAGCGCCGATAACGAAACGACCGAATGATCCGAGTCGCCTGAAGCGTTGCGCTCATAGCACACTGCGCGCACAGATACCGTGAAGGGGGCATCTGCGGCGAGGCCACGATGCCCCCTTTCGATATAATCTCCCCGTGCAAAGTCACCGGGAAGACGAGGAGTGCCCGTGCGCCAAGGTTTTGACAACGACAAATATATCGAGCTTCAGGCCGCCCATATCAAGGAGCGTATCGCCCAGTTCGGCGGCAAGCTCTATCTGGAGTTCGGCGGCAAGCTGTTCGACGATTACCATGCGAGCCGTGTGCTGCCCGGCTTTGAGCCCGACGTCAAGTTTCGCATGCTCAAGAGTATCGCTGACGATGTCGAGGTCATCATCGCCATCAACGCCAACCATATCGAGAAGAACAAGGCCCGCGGCGATCTGGGTATCACCTATGACGAGGACGTGCTGCGCCTGGTCGACCTGTTCCGAAGCAACGGCTTTGCCGTGGCGGCGGTCACCATCACTCAGTACGCCGGTCAACCGGCGGCCGACGTATTCCGCCGCCGCCTTGAATCCCTCGGCATCACGGCAAAGCTCCACTATCCCATCGAGGGCTACCCCCACGACGTCGATCTTATCGTGTCCGACGAGGGGTACGGCAAGAACGAGTTCGTCGAGACCACGCGCCCGCTTGTCGTGGTGACGGCTCCCGGCCCCGGTTCGGGTAAGCTCGCCACCTGCCTTTCGCAGCTGTATCACGAGCACAAGCATGGGGTCGAGGCGGGCTATGCCAAGTTCGAGACGTTCCCCGTGTGGAACCTGCCGCTCACGCATCCGGTGAACATCGCCTACGAGGCCGCCACGGCCGACCTGGACGATGCGAACATCATCGATCCCTTCCACCTGGAGGCCTACGGCAAGACCACGGTCAACTACAACCGTGACGTCGAGGCGTTTCCCGTGGTGCGCGCGCTCATGGAGAAGATCCTGGGGGAGAGCCCGTACCAGAGCCCCACGGATATGGGTGTGAACATGGTCGGCTTCGCCGTCTCGGATGACGATGCCTGCCGCGATGCCTCCAAGATGGAGATCGTCCGCCGTTACTTCACGGCCGTCGAGAACGTCAAGCGTACCGGCGCCGGTGAGATCCAGATCGACCGGCTGAAGTCGATCATGAAGAAAGCCGGCGTCACCAAGGATTATTCGCCCGCCCGCTCGGCGGCCCTCACCAAAGAGCAGCTCACGGGTGCTCCCGTGGGCGCCATGGTCATGCCGGACGGCTCGGTTGTCACCGGCAAGACCTCCACACGCCTTGGTTGTGCGAGCTCGCTCATCATGAATGCCCTTAAGGCCGTATCGGGAGTCGATATGGAGCTCGAGGTCATCAGCGACGAGGCGATCGAGCCTATCAGCCGCCTCAAGACGCATTATCTGGGCAGCAAGAACCCGCGCCTCCATACCGACGAGACGCTTATGGCGCTTTCGATCACCTCGGCGACCAGCGAGACGGCGGCAAAGGTGCTTGCCGGTCTTGAGCAGCTACGCGGCTGCGATGCCTTCTTCAGCGTCATCATCTCTCCCACGGACGAGACCGTGTTGCGCAAACTCGGCATCAACGTGTGCTGCGAGCCCAAGTTCGAACGTCGCGGGTTCTTCCACCGCTGATGCCTGCCGTCGTTCATCCGATGATCTTGGCGCCGTGCGGATCCTTGAGGCCCGCACGGCGCCAACTGTGTAAAAATGACAAACGTTGCCAACAAAAATACGGCATCTACCTGTGGTAACCGTGTTGAGGGGTATACAATAACCCTTGAAATCGTTGCTTGGGGCAGGCGCCGGAATGGGGGAGGCGCCGGGCTTTGGGCTCTTGAGACACCCGGTCCGGTTATAGGAGGCAACCATGGCGGGTAAAGGTCGAGCGAGCGTTGACGACATGAAGCGCGTCGAGGTCTTGGTTCTGTTGGAGATCGCCGAGAACGCCAAGACCGCAGATGGTCTGTGCGAGCTGTCGCGCAAAGAGCTCGCCGAACGCGTGGACGTGTCACCTTACCGGGCCCGTGCGGCGCTTGACCGCCTGAACGGCGAGGGGCTCGTGGAGCTTGTCTCGCGCTACAACGATGACGGCGGTCAGCTTGCCAACGGCATGGCCGTTACCGATCGCGGTCGCTGGTACCTTGAGGGCGTCCGTGCCGGCATGCTCGTCAAGAACATGTCCGAGGGACAGCCCGCATAGGTCTCGGCGCCATCCCCCTCCTAAAAAAGAAGAGCGGACGAGCCGTCCCGCATCGACGGGACGGTTTTGTTTCAAGTTGAAGAAAACGCCGCCGCGCTCAAGATTTATTCCCATAGCGATGGGGCGAGTATTACAATGAAGACCCGTAAGGTAAGAATTGTGGACCTATACGGGAAGCGCAGGTAACCAAATATGACCAAGCATGTCTTCGTAACCGGTGGCGTCGTGTCCTCTTTGGGCAAGGGCATCACGGCCGCATCGTTGGGCCGTCTGCTCAAGTCACGCGGATACAAGGTCACGATGCAGAAGGCGGACCCGTATCTCAACGTCGACCCGGGTACCATGAGTCCCTTTCAGCACGGCGAGGTTTTCGTGACCGAGGACGGCTACGAGTCCGATCTTGATCTTGGCCACTACGAGCGCTTTATCGACGAGAACCTCACCCGTGACTCCAACTTCACCACGGGCGCCATCTACAAGAACCTGATCGCCCGCGAACGTCGCGGTGACTTTTTGGGCGGCACCGTGCAGGTGATTCCGCACGTCACCAATGCCATCAAGGACAAATTCCGTCGTATCGAGGAGCAGACCGGCTCCGACGTGGTCATCACCGAGCTCGGCGGCACCATCGGCGATATCGAATCCCAGCCGTTTGTCGAGGCTATCCGTCAGTACCGCAAGGAGGCCGGTCCCGAGAACGTCTGTTATATCCACGTCTCGCTCGTGCCCTATATCGCTGCCGCCCACGAGGTCAAGACCAAGCCGACGCAGCATTCCGTCAAGGAGCTGCGCAGTTTTGGCATCCAGCCCGATATCATCGTGCTGCGCTCCGACCATCACATCGATGACGCCATCCGCGGCAAGATCGCCAGCTTCTGCGATGTGGACACCGACTGCGTCTTTACCAACGAGGACTGCGCGAGCATCTACGATGTGCCCCAGCTGCTGGCCGAGCAGGATTTCGACCTGCGCATCTGCGAGCGCCTGGGTCTCGATCCGCGCGAGCGCGACATGACCGAGTGGAACGAGTTCCTGCGCAAGCAGAACCATGCCAACTGCCATGCCGACAAGGTAAAGATCGCCGTGGTGGGCAAGTACACCCAGCTGCCCGATGCCTATCTGTCCGTCATCGAGGCGCTGCATCATGCCGGCGTGTTCTACGACCGCCATGTTGATGTGCAGCTTGTCGACGGCGAGAGCCTGGATGCCGCCAACGTCGCCGAGGTTCTGGGTGATGCATCGGGCATCCTGGTTCCCGGCGGCTTTGGCAAGCGCGCCCTCGAGGGCAAGATCCTTGCGGCCGAGTTTGCCCGCGAGCACAAGATTCCCTACCTGGGCATCTGCCTGGGCATGCAGGTCGCCGTTTGCGAGTTCGCCCGCAACGTCGCCGGTCTTGCCGGCGCCAGCTCCTCGGAGTTCGACCCCGATGGTCCCTACAGCGTCATCGACCTCATGAGCTCTCAGGAGGATGTTACCGAAAAGGGCGGCACCATGCGTCTGGGTGCCTATCCCTGCAAGCTTGCCGAGGGTTCGCTTGCGCGCGAGGCCTATGGCGAGGAGCTTGTCTATGAGCGTCATCGTCATCGTTTCGAGTTCAACAACGCCTATCGCGACCAGCTCGAGGCTGCCGGCCTTGTTATCTCGGGTATCTCGCCCGACGAGCGCCTGGTCGAGATGGTTGAGCTGCCGCGCGAGACCCATCCCTGGTTTGTCGCCACGCAGGCCCATCCCGAGTTCAAGAGCCGTCCGACCAAGCCGCAGCCGCTGTTCCGCGAGTTCGTGCGCGCCTCGATCGGCCAGCACGAGGGCGTCGACCGTCTTGAGGTCACTCCCAAGAACCTTGCGACCGACTAATCGTTGAGCGCGGCTCGTCGACAGATTTGCGATGTTACGCCCTCGGCATCCTTTGCGGTGCCGGGGGCGCTTGCGCATGCGGCGGAGGAGTATCTGGACTATCTGGCCGTTGAGCGTGGGCTGGCCCCCAACACCATCGCCGCCTATCGGCGCGACCTCGATACCTATCTTGCCTTCTTGGATCGAGAGGGGGTCGCTGCGCCCGATGACGTGATGCGGTCGCATATCGAGCATTTTGTTGCCGATCGGCGCGATGGCGGTTACTCGGATGCATCGGTTGAGCGCTCGCTGTCGACCGTCAAGGGCTTTCATACGTTTATGGTGCGCGAGGGCATGACCCCAAACCAGCCGGCGGCTGCCGTCAAGCTTCCCAAAAAAGAGGAGCGCCTGCCCGATGTGCTTTCGATCGAGGCGGTCGGCGCCCTGCTCGATCAGCCGTTTGGCAATGATGAACGGGGGCTGCGTGATCGCGCCGTGCTCGAGGTGCTCTATGGATGCGGTCTGCGCGCAAGCGAGCTGACAGGGCTCGATATGCGCGAGGTCTATCTTGACGAGGGCTTCTTACGCGTGCTGGGCAAGGGGTCCAAGGAGCGGCTCGTTCCCATCGTGGGCAGTGCGGCTCGCGCCCTTGCGCACTATATAGATGAGGGTCGCCCCCTTCTTGCCGCGCATGCCCGTCGGCGGGATACGTCGGCGGTCTTTCTCAATAAGAACGGTGGCCGCCTGTCGCGTCAAAGCGTCCACGCGATCTGCGAGGACTATGGGGCTCGGGTCCATGTGGAGGGCCTGCACCCCCATACGCTTCGTCATTCTTTTGCAACCCATATGCTGGCGGGCGGCGCCGACCTGCGCGCCCTTCAGGAGATCTTGGGACATTCGGACATCTCGACCACCCAGATCTACACCCATATCGATCGCTCGCAGCTTGCCGAGGTGTACCTTGCCGCCCATCCGCGGGCGTAGGATCTTGTCATGGCCTGCCCTTGGGACGTGTCTCGATTTTGGGTGACGCCCGTGTCCGCGCGGTGGGGTAGGGTGTGGGGCGAAGTGGCGCTTGAGGGGATTGTGAACCGCCCGTTAACGTTCCAAAATTCGGCTCAAGCTCAACTTGAAGGTTGAAGTTTCAGGGCGGGGTGCCAGCGGTGCCACCCCGCCTTTGCTCTCAACACAACATATTGTGTTTTCGAACACATGCTCGGGGGTGTAGACCCATATCTAGAGGGTGGAGCGGTGGGGCGTGGTGGGGGAAGGTGTGGGAAAAAGTGTTGCGAAAAGTGGGGGCTGCCCATAATATAAATGACGTCGACAGGCGGGGTGGTTCCCCGCGAACGTGCCATCTGAGTAACCGAGGGGAGGGCGCACATGGGAATGACGGGCTCGTACGAGCGCAATCTCGACGCAAAAGGCCGTCTGTCCCTGCCTGCACCCCTCCGTGACGAGCTCGGGGAGCACGTCCGCGTGTTCAAAGCCCTGGATGTCGATGCTCTGTACGTGTTCTCTGCCGAGGCTTTCGACAAATGGGTCGAGGGCCTGTTCGCTGGTCGCGAGGGTCACGATGGGTTCAACCCGCGTGACATCAACGACCAGAAGCTCATGAGGGCCGTCAACCGTCGCACCGCATCGATGGATGTGGACAGCGCCGGTCGTATCGGTCTTTCTGAGTCGCTTCGGCAGCAGGCGAACCTGGACCGCGAGGTCACCGTCGTGGGCAACTACGACCATCTCGAGATCTGGGATCGTACCGCCGCCGAGGAGGACGACGATGATGAGGCCCTGCTTGACCTCTTCTTCAGTTAGGGCTTGATGGAGCGCACGAAAGGAGCGTGGGAGCTTGACACAAGAATATCGGCATGAACCTGTCATGCTCGGCGAAGTGCTTGAGTCCTTGCGGCTCAAATCCGGCTCCGTCGTCTGCGACTGCACCCTTGGCGGTGCCGGCCATTCGGTAAAGATGGCCGCGCAGGTGGGGGAGACGGGACTTTTGCTCGGTGTCGACCAGGACGACATGGCCCTCGAGGCCGCCGGCGCACGCTTGGACCGCGAGGTTCCCGGTGTGCCGCATCGGCTGCTCAAGGGCAACTTCGGCGACTTGGACGAGCTTCTGTGCTCGGCCGAGGTTCCCGGAGTCGATGGATTCCTGTTCGATCTGGGCGTGTCATCGCCGCAACTCGATATCCCCGGGAGGGGCTTCTCGTACAACGAGGACGCTCCTCTGGATATGCGGATGGATCCGGGAAACAATCCCTTAAACGCAGCTGAGGTCATCAACACCTATAACGAACACGACCTCGCCCGGATTCTTCGCGTCTATGGAGAAGAGAAGTTTGCCTCGCAGATCGCGCGCGAGATCGTGCGTCGTCGCGAGAAGGAACCCATCCGAACCACGGGCGAGTTCGTCGAGATCATCAAAGCGGGTATCCCGGCTGCCGCTCGTCGGCATGGGGGGCATCCCGCCAAGAAGAGCTTCCAGGCGATCCGCATCGAGGTCAACCACGAACTCGACGTGCTGGAACGGGGGCTTGACGCGGCCACCAGGTGGCTGAATCCGGGCGGGCGCATCTGCGTTATCTCGTATCATTCGCTCGAGGACCGTATCGTCAAGAACCACTTCAGGGAGATGAACCAGGGGTGCACCTGTCCGCCGGAGATTCCGGTGTGCGTGTGCGGCCACGTGCCGATACTCAAGGCCATCACCCGCAAACCCTTGGTTGCACAACCGCAAGAGGTTGAACGCAACCCGAGGGCGAGATCAGCCAAAATCCGCGTCGCGGAGCGCCTCTAGCGCACCAAGACGCCATCTTGGTCATCCCGTCCGCACCATAAACGCAGCTTAAACGCACTACTAACGAACTTTGGGATGGGAGGCGACATATCATGGGCCTTTACACTTCAAACGCAGCCGTCGCCTATGATATGAACGCCGCGCCCGCATACCGCCAGACACCGCAGGCGCCTACCGCTCCGCAGGAGCATCAGACGCCTCGTTTCGATGTCTATACCGGCGCGGGTCGTGAAGCTAACCAGGGCGTAAGCCCGGTTTTCATGGGTGTTCTCAAGACGTTCTGCATCGTCGCGCTTGTCTTTATCGCGATCGGTGCGGTTCGCGTGGCCCTTGCGGGCGTCACGGCCGGCATGCTTAACAGCAACGCCGAGCTCACCGATACGCTCGAGAAGGCCACGGACGAGAGCTCCGATCTGGAGGTCATGCACTCGGTGTACGGTGCCGACACGCGCATCCGCGATCTGGCGGGCACGTATGGCATGACCGAGCCCGAGGATAGCGTCACCCTTGATTTTTCCCAGGACGCCGCCGACGCCGCTTCGGGCGCGACGGCTTCCTCCGCTGCCCAGTAGAGACGGAAGGCATGACAAACGATGATTACCGTTCCTCCTCGCGGGGGCGCGGAAACGGACGTCCCTCCTCGCAGGGACGTTCTGCGTACGATACAAAACGGACGAATGAGCGCGGCAACCGCTCGAACGCTGACGCTTCGGGCCGCCTGCGCCGCAACGAGGGCGTGCGCGTCGGCAGCGGTCGCTCGCCGCATGTCGACAGAAATGCCTGGGTGACGGGCAAGCCGCTTCCCAGGCGAGGAATCGTGCTCGGCCTTTTGGGCGCTGCCGGGCTTCTCGGCGTGGAAAAGCTCGCTGAATATCAGATCTTCAACGGCGAGGAGCTGCGCCAGCGCGCCGATGCGCGCCGCCTGCTCTCCGAGACGCTCTATGCCAAGCGCGGAACGGTCTACGACCGCAACGGCAACGTGCTGACCTCATCGGTCGAGTGCCGCAACATCGCGGTCAACCCGCAGCTGGTGGAGGATGTCGACAAGACCGTGTCGGCGCTCGTCAAGGCGACGGGGCTCACGCGCAAGGCGGTGCGCAAGCTCGTCGAGGGCGATGGCACCTGGGTGTATATCAAGCGTCAGGTCGATGAGGACGATTGCAAGGCCCTCGAGAAGAAGAACCTGCCGGGCGTGTTGTTCGAACAGGCCATGAAGCGTGTGTATCCCTATGGAAACCTTGCGTCGCAGGTGCTCGGCGTGGTCGATGTCGACAACAAGGGCCTGACCGGGCTCGAGAAGCACTACGACAAGATGCTCACCGGCACCAACGGGTCGTTGGTGCGCGAGCGCTCGCGCGACGGCGGCTACATCGCGGGGGGCGCATACAAGAAGGTGGCCGCGCAGGACGGTACGGATATCGTCACGACGATCGATGTCAATATCCAGCGCGATGCCGAGGACGCGCTCGCCAAATCGGTGGAGCAGACCAAGGCCAAGTACGGGTCGGCGATCGTGACCGATCCCTCGACCGGCGAGATCCTGGCCGCATGTTCCTATCCGACCTACGATCAGACCGATCTTGAGAACGCGCGCAGTGAGGATATGAACCTGCGCGTGGTCACGGATGCCTATGAGCCGGGATCGGTGTTCAAGACGCTCGTGGCCGGTGCCGGCTGCGACGTGGGCGTCATCACATCCGAGACCGATTTTGCGGTTCCCGCCAGCATCAAGGTGGGTGACGACACCGTCACCGATGCCGACAAGCGCGACTACTCCATGACGATGACGGTGCGCGAGATGCTGCGCCGCTCTTCCAACGTGGGCTTTGTGCTCGTGGGCGAAAAGATCGGCGAGAAGGATTTTGCCAAGTACGTCAAGAAGTGGGGTATCGGGCATGCCTCCGGCGTGGACTTTCCGGGCGAGAGCCTGGGTATCGTCAAGGACCGCAGCGAATACGACGGGGCCACGTTGGGATCCATGAGCTTTGGTCAGGCGCTATCGGTCTCGCCGATCGAGATCACCCGCGCCGTGGGCGGCATCGCCAACGGCGGCGTCATGATGACCCCGCATTTTTTCAAGTCGAGCAAAGGCGAAGATAAGGACTGGGGCGAGGGCAAGCGGGTTATCTCGGCCGATGCCGCCGCCCAGGTGGTCTCGTGTATGGAGACGGTCGTTGAATCGGGCACCGGTTCGGGCGGTGCGGTCGCCGGCTACGACGTGGCGGGCAAGACCGGTACGGCCGAACGCGCGAGCGAGGACGGCGGTTACCAAAAGGACAACTACATGTCGTCCTTTATGGGCTTTGCCCCAGCGAGCTCGCCCAAGGTCCTGTGCTACATCACGCTCGACGGCACGCCGCAGGGCTCAGATGCCGCGGCCGTTCCGTTCCAGACCATCATGTCCAGCGCGCTCGATACGCTGGGCATCCAACCGACACAGTAGGGTGCAGCCGTTGAGCCTGATGGGGTGTTCACATGGCCTGCACCACGCATGCGCGGGGCTGAGATACAATAGGCCGCTAGATATTTATCGGCTACACGGGGAGCTGCAATGATAGAGATTGCCGTACAAGAGCTTGAGGCTGCCACGGGGGCTAAACCTGTGACCACCGAGCCAGGGCGCGTCTGTCGCGGATGCGTCATCGACTCGCGCCAGGTCGAGGAGGGGACGATATTCGTCGCCTTCCCGGGCGAGCGGGTCGACGGCAACGATTTTGCCGCTCAGGCCGTATGCGCCGGCGCCGGCGCCGTCATCATGACGCGCGAGCCGGACGACGAGCTGATCGGACTTGCCCGCGAGCACGCCTGCTCGCTTTTGACGTGCGATGACCCCGAGCAGTTCCTGCTCGATCTTGCCCATGCCTACCGCAAGACGCTTGACGTCACGGTGATCGGCATCACCGGCTCCATCGGCAAGACCACGACCAAGGACTCGCTTGCGGCGGTTCTGGCGCAACGCTATCGCGTGTGGTCGACCAAAGGCAACTATAACAATCTGATCGGCATGCCGCTTACGGTGCTTTCGGCCCCGGCGGATACGCAGATGCTCGTGCTCGAGATGGGTATGAACCATTTTCACGAGATTGAGCGCATGTCGCGTTCGACCGAACCGGATTTTGCGATCGTGACCAAGATCGGCACCTCGCATATCGGCATCCTGGGCAGCCGCGAAAACATCGCGCGCGCCAAGGCCGAGATCGTGTCCGGTATGGGTGGCGCTGACGCCAAGGCATCTCTCTTGGTTTTGGGCGGTGAGGATGATTTCACCCCCTTTATCCGCGACCGATTTGCCAACCCCGCGGGCATCGAGGTCATGTGCGCCGGCATGACCGACGCCGATACGGTGCGCGCCCAGGACGTTCATATCGATGACGAGGGCCACCCGGTTTTCACGCTGGTCTTTGGGGATGGTTCTTCGGTCGAGACCATGCTCGCCGTTCCCGGTGCCCAGTCGGTTCCCAACGCCGTCAAGGCGGCGGCGGTCGGATACCGCTTGGGCGTGAGTGCCCAGCAGATCGACTGTGCCTTCCGAAACCTTAAGATCACCGGTCATCGCCAGGAGATCAAGCGCGCCCAAAGCGGCGCACGCATCATCGACGACTCGTACAACGCCAGTGCCGAGTCCATGGCCGCCGGCCTCAACCTGCTCTGCTCGCTTGAATGCTCGGGTGCGCGTGTGGCCATCCTGGGCGAGATGGGCGAGATGGGTGACGAGGCTCCTCGCATGCATGAGCTCGTGGGCGCCTACGCGGCCGCCAAGGACGTTGACGTTCTGGTGTGCGTGGGCGGCGACAACGCGCGCCTCATGGCCCAGGCCGCTCGCATGATGGGTATGGACGAGGACCGCATCCAGGTACTCTCCGATTATCGGGAAGTTTTGGAGCGCATGGGCGGGGCCCTCGAGGCTGCCGATGTCGTT
This sequence comes from Collinsella sp. UBA6357, assembly GCA_002437815.1. GTDB lineage: Bacteria > Actinomycetota > Coriobacteriia > Coriobacteriales > Coriobacteriaceae > Collinsella. The sequence continues at coordinate 75,748 of DJRP01000019.1, forward strand.
CTGGTCAAAGGCTCCCGATTCGTTGAGCTCGATCGCTTTGTGGAAGGTGTGTGCTAGCGCATGTTCGGAAATCCCTCGTACCCCACGTATCAGGCCTTTTTGGGCCTCGGCATCGCGGCCGTCATAGCGCTGGCGCTCATGCCGTTTTGGATCAGGCTGCTCAAGGTCGAGGGTATCGGCCAGCAGGTGCGCGCGGACGGTCCCAAGCGTCATCTCATCAAGCAGGGTACTCCCACCATGGGCGGCGTCGTCATCCTGATCGCCGTTTCGCTCACCTGCCTGATCATGGGCAAGCTCACCACCGAGCTCGTGCTGGTGCTGCTGGCGACGCTCGCGACGGGTCTGCTGGGCCTGATCGACGACCTTACCTCGGTCACCCACGGCCGCTCGCTGGGCCTTACCCCGCACGCCAAGATGATCGGCCTTACGTTGATCTGCGTCATCTTCACACTGCTGTCCGTCAACTGGTGCGGTGTCGCCCCCGAGATCCGTTTTCCCGGCGGGCTCACCATCGATCTGGGCGTTTTGACCACCACGCTCGCCATCGGCGGCTCGAATTTCAGCATTCCCTGGCTCTACCTGGTCTTCTGCTGGCTTTTGATCGCCGGCCTCTCGAATGCTGTCAACCTTACGGACGGTTTGGACGGTCTTGCCGGCGGCACCTCGATGATCGCGATGCTCGCCATGGCTGCCATGGCCTATATGCACGGCGACATCAACCTGTCGATCTTCTGCACGGCCTGCGCCGGTGCCTGCCTGGGCTTTCTGTGGTTCAACTGCTATCCGGCGAGCATCTTTATGGGCGATACCGGTTCGCTTGCGCTCGGTGCCGCCTTCGCCTGCACCTCGATCATGACCAACACCGAGGTGGTTTCGCTGATCATCGGCGGGCTGTTTATCGTCGAGACGCTCTCGGTCATGATCCAGGTCGTGAGCTTCCACTTTACGCATAAACGCGTCTTTCTCATGGCACCCATCCATCATCATTTCGAGAAGAAGGGTTGGGCCGAGACCAAGGTCGTCATCCGTTTCTGGATCGTCGCGGCCGCTTTCGGAGCTATCGGTCTTGCCCTGTTCTTCCAGTTGGGATAGTGATTTTCCATGTCTCTTAGCGATACGTTCACGCTGCTCGTTCTCGGTCAGGGCAAGTCCGGTCTCGATGTCGCCCGCTGGGCCGTCAAGCATCCCGAGCGCGTAAGCGCGCTCACCGTCTACGGCGGTGGCACCTCGCAGTCCAACGACGCGACGCGCACGCTCGAGGCCGCGGGCGCTCGTTTTGTGTACGGCACCGAGTCTGTCGAGGGTACTTACGATGTGTGCGTGACGTGCCCGGGTATCTCGGAGTTCTCGGCCTTTTTTGCTTCCGGCCGCGATCATGCCTCGCAGATCATGGGCGAGCCCGAATTCGCCTATCGTCTGTCGCCTGAGCGCTGGATCGGTATCACCGGCACCAACGGAAAGACGACCACCACGTCTCTGACCGACCATTTGCTCAAGTGCGCCGGCGAGGCGAGCGTGGCTGTGGGCAACATCGGTGAGCCTCCCATCAACGAGGTCGACGGCCGTGCGGCGGGCGAGTGGTTCGTGGCCGAGCTCTCGAGCTATCAGATCGCCACGACCTCGGAGCTGCATCCGCGTGTCGCCGTTCTGCTCAATATCACCCCCGACCATCTGGGGTGGCACAAGAGCCACAAGAACTACGCGCTGGCCAAGATCAAGCTGTTCCAGAACATGTCCGATGACGACCTGGTGGTCATCGACACGGAGGATGCCGGTATTGCCGAGTTTGCGGATGAGATCTATGTTCCCGGACGTCGCATCTGCCGCGTTGCCTTTGACGAGCAGGAGGGATCGGACGCCGCCTTTGTCCGTGATGGCGTGCTGACGGTTCGTCTGGCCGGCGTCGAACATCAGCTTTTGCGCGTGGACGAGCTCAAGATCTCCGGACATCACAACGTCATCAACGCCCTGTGCGCTTCGGTTGCCGCCTTGGCTACCGATGCGGACGTCTCGGGTGTTTGCCGTGGACTCAAATCGTTTGCCCCGCTCGAGCATCGTGTGGAGCCGTGCGGGCAGATTAACGGAGTGCGCTATTTCAACGATTCGAAGGCGACTAACACCGATGCTGTCGAGAAGGCTCTGACGGCGTTTCCCGACGACGATGTGATCCTTTTGCTCGGCGGTCATGACAAAGGCACGCCGCTCGAGGATTTTGCCCGCGTGGTCATGGCCAACGTGCGCTCGGTCGTGTGCTTCGGTGACGCCCGCGAACGCTTCACGGCAGCCATGGACGCTGCCGATGTCGACGGGGATGTCGACATCGCACAGGCGGACGACTTGCGCGATGCGGTCGATGTGGCGCGTTCGCTCGCCTCGAGCGGTGATGTGATCCTGCTGTCCCCGGCCTGCTCGTCGTTCGATGAGTTCTCGGGCTATGAGGAGCGCGGTCGCGTGTTCAAGGCCTATGTGGCCGAAATTGCCGCTGCGCAGGGTCAATCGGAATAGGGGTGTGTCCGTGAGAGAGGAGAGCCCCCGCACGCAACCTGGACGGAGGCCCGACTCCCTCCGTAACGTCAACGGGCGCCCGACCCGCCGCGAGGGGCGCGGCAGGGCCATGACGGGCGTCTCCGGTGCCGCCGAACGCTACATCGCCGGCGTGCCGGCGCGCATCATGCGCCCGCGCCTGGTCTTTTTGGCCTGCCTTTTCGCGATCTTGGGTTTCGGCCTGCTGATGGTCTATTCGGCTTCATCGGTCGAGGCGGCGGCGGAGAACGGATCGTCGATCTATTTTCTCTGGCACCAGGCGCTCTATATCCTATCCGGTCTGATTTTGGCCTACATCGTGGCGCGTAAGCTCGGGGATGCCTGGTTCGATACCCCCGGCCTTTGGTTCCTATATGGGTTTGTACTCGCTTTGCTGGGCTTGGTTATGCTCATGGGCTCGAGCAGTCGAGGCGCGACGCGTTGGATCAACCTGGGTTTCATGACCCTGCAGCCCTCCGAATTCCTTAAGCCCGTTGTCGTTTGCATGACAGCTTGCTTTTTGGACCGTCTGTACCGGCCGGGTGGCGATGCGAATCGCTTCGTTAAAAATCTAGTGGCGTTGCTTCCCTCGCTTATCTTGGTATTTTTCCAACCCGACTTCGGTACCGTGGCGATTATCGTTTTCACGTTCGCCGCCATGCTGCTCTATTCCAACGTCTCGTGGACTACGATGGCCGGAGTTGCTCTCGCCGTTGCCGCTCTGGTGATTGTCGCTTTTGTTGCCCAGCCCTACCGTATGATGCGCTTTTTCTTGGTCGGCGATCCGTGGGCGGACGAATTCGGCGATGGTTACCAGACAACGCTCGCTATCATGGCCTTCGCCTCGGGCGGTCTGTTCGGTCGCGGTATCGGCAACTCCACGATGAAGTACAACTATCTGCCCGAAGCCCACAACGACTATATTCTCGCCATTATCGGCGAGGAATGCGGCTTTGTGGGAACGGTGCTGTTCTTTATTGTTTTCGGCCTTATGATATTTGCCGCCATCAAGATCGCCCAGCAGGCGGTCAATAGGCGAGGGGCCTTGATCGCCGCCGGCTCGGCCACCATTTTGGCCATTCAGTTTTTGATCAACGCCCTGGGCATCCTCAACGTCATGCCCATGACGGGAAAGCCCTTGCCTTTTGTCTCGTACGGCGGCTCGTCCATGTGGGCATCGCTCATCTTGGCCGGACTGATCCTGCGCGTCTCGAACGAAAGCGCCCGCAAGGACGAGTACGAGCGTCGACGCGAAGGTTTCGCCGTCATGGACGAAAGCACGGCCGGGACCCCGCATGTCCGTGGCGCGAGCGGTTCCCGCAGCGGCTTTTCGGTACTCGCCGGTTCGGCACAGGCCGACCCGAGCGGCTCCGTGCGCCCTCATGCACGCGTCCGTTCTGGCTCTCGCGTCTCGTCGCGTCCGAGCGCGTCGTCGAATCCGTATGGGCGTGTCGATTTGAATTCCGATCCGTCGGCGCGTCTGCGCGACGATTCCGAGGGACCGACGGTAAGAAGGGATTATCGTGACCGATAACAAGACCATCGCCATCGCCGCCGGCGGCACCGCCGGGCATATCAACCCCGCACTCGCTTTGGCCGAGGAACTGCGCGACCGCGGCCATCACGTGGTTTTCGTGGGCCAGTCCCATAAGCTCGAGGGCAAGCTTGTCCCCCAGGCCGGATTTGACTTCGTGCCCATCACCGTCACGGGCTTCGACCGTTCGCGTCCGTGGACGGCACTCTCGTCGCTTTGGCGCGTGAACAAGGCCAAGCGCGCCCTGGGCAAGCATTTTGCTCAGGCGGGCAAGCCCCATGCCGCCATCGGTTTCGGCGCCTATGTCGAGGTGCCGCTTTTGGGATGGTGCAAGAGCGCCGGCGTTCCGTATCTGCTGCATGAGCAGAACTCGGTGCCCGGCCTTGCTAACAAGATGATGAGCGCCCACGCCGCCCGCGTGTGCATCTCGGTTCCCGCAGCCCGCTCGGCCTTTGAGAAGGAGGGCGATCCCGAGCATGTGCTGCTCACCGGAAACCCGGTGCGCCGCTCCGTTATCGAGGGCGACCGTTCGCGCGGACGGGCAGCGCTCGGTGTGCCCGACGACGCGACGCTGCTGCTGGTCTTTGGCGGGTCGCTCGGCGCCCAACACCTCAACGAGCGGGTGGCCGCCCTTAAATCCGAGCTGCTCGCGCGCGATGGCGTCTACGTGCTGCATTCCACCGGAGCCGATGGCTTCGATGCGACCAAAGAAGCGCTCGCCCTGAGCGATGCCGAGTCCCAGCGCTATCGCGTTCAACCCTATATCGACAACATGGGCGACATGCTCGCCGCGGCCGATCTGGTGCTGTCGCGCTCGGGTGCCTCGAGCGTTGCCGAGATCGCGGCACTCGCGGTGCCGTCGGTGCTCGTGCCCTATCCCTTTGCCACGGCCGATCATCAAACCACCAACGCCCGTTATCTTGTCGATGCCGGCGCCGCGCGCATGTGCGCCGATGCCGATATCGATGCCCCGGCGTTTGCAGACGAGCTGCTCGGTCTCATCGACGATGCGTCCGCTCGTGCGCGCATGCATGAGGCGGCACGCGGTCTTGCCCAGGACAAGGCGGCCTCGATGCTCGCCGATGCGGTAGAGGGATTGCGCTCTTAGGAGCTTGCCGACATGTGCTCCACGCGTTTGCGGTAAAGTGAACGGGTTACAGTCATAATCTTTGCAAGGAGTAGACGAGCAATGGCAGATTCCCAGACGAACGTCTCCGCGCCCGAGTTCAAGAGTGCCCACTTTATCGGCATCGGTGGTGCCGGCATGAGCGGCATCGCCCTCGTGCTGCACGAGCGCGGCTACGTCGTTACCGGCTCCGATCTCAAGACTTCCCGCTATATCCGTCAGCTCACCCGTGCCGGCGTGAAAGTCCACGTTGGGCACGAGGCCGCCACGATCGACGAGGTCAACCCCGATGTGGTCGTGGTCTCGACGGCGATTCCCGAATCCAACCCCGAGCTCGTGCGTGCCCGTGAGCTCGGTATTCCGGTGTGGCCGCGCGCCAAGATGCTCTCGGCTTTGGGACACGGCTACACCACCGTCGCCGTCGCTGGAACGCACGGCAAGACCACGACCTCCTCGATGTGCGCCACCATGCTCGACCGTATGGGGCTCGATCCCAGCTTCTTGATCGGTGGTATCGTCGAGGGCTACGACACCAACGGCAAGAACGGTTCGGGTGACTATTTTGTCGCCGAGGCCGACGAGTCCGACAGCTCCTTTTTGTATCTTGATCCCGATGTGGTCGTCGTGACCAACGTCGAGGCGGACCACCTCGATCACTATTCGGGCATCGAGGAGATCGAGGCCACCTTCGCCAAGTTCATGGGCCTGGTGGGCGAGGACGGCACCGTCATCGTGTGCGGCGAGAACCCCCATCTGGTCGATCTTGCCCGCTCCACCGGCCGTCGCGTCCTGAGCTACGGTTTTGACGGTGCAAACGATGTGGTGTGCGAGCAGGCGTCGACCTCTGGCATCCAGAGCGACTTCAAGGTGCGCTTCGAAGATGGCTCGGAGTATGCCGTCGAGATCAAGAGCAACCCCGGTCGCCACAACATGCTCAACGCCACGGCCGTTCTGACTGTTGCTCGCGTGCTCGGGCTTGACGTTGACGCCGCGGCAAAGGCCCTGTCGAGCTTTGAGGGCGTGCGCCGCCGCTTCACGCACGTGGGCGACATCGACGGCGTGACCGTCGTCGACGATTACGGTCATCATCCCACCGAGATCAAGGCTACGCTCGCCGCTGCGTCCTCTCTGGGTTACCAGCATGTTGATGTCGTTTTCCAGCCGCATCGCTATTCGCGCCTTCAGGCCCTGTGCGACGATTTCGCCGACGCGTTCGCGGATGCCGATAAGCTGCTGCTGATCGATGTGTTCTCCGCCGGCGAGATGCCCATCCCTGGCGTTACGTCCAAGATGCTCGCCGACGCGGTGCGTGCCAAGCACCCGGAAAAGACGGTTGTCTACTGCTCGAGCCGCACGCAGCTTAACGAAGAACTGGAGCGCCTGGTGGGCGAGGGCGATCTGTTGCTCACTATGGGCGCGGGAGACGTCACGACCGTCGGCCCCGAGTTCATCGAGTATCTCGAAGCCAAGAAAAACGCCTAGGCGCCATGGGACTGTTCAACGCCGTCATGGCGCTCTCCGGCATGGTGGACACCGATGTCTCCGAGGACGAGCGTCTGGCACGTCATACGAGCTATCGCATCGGCGGCAAGGCAGACCTGTTTGTGACCTGCCACAGCTACCACGCGCTGCGTCGCGCCGTGACGGTGCTCGATCGCGAGAAGGTCCCCTGGGTCATTTTGGGCAAGGGATCCAATCTGCTGGTTGCGGACGCCGGATACCGCGGTGCCGTGCTGTCGCTGGGACGCGAGTTCCAGCGGACGCTCATCTCGGAGGACGGCTGCACGCTCACGGTGGGTGCCGGCGTCATGCTGGCGCGTCTGGTCAACGATTGCCTGTCGCGCGGGCTCTCCGGTCTGGAGTTTTGTGTCGGTATCCCCGGGTCGGTCGGGGGAGCCGTCTCCATGAACGCGGGAACGCGCACGGACTGGATCGGTTCGGTGATCGAGGACGTCGTGACGTTCGATCCCGCCTCGGGCGGTATCAAGCACTATGCCGGCGCCGATGTCACGTGGGGTTATCGCACCTGCGGTCTGCCGCGCAACGAGATCATCCTCGAGTGCGTGCTCAAGCTGGCACCGGAGCCCAAGGCCGATATTCGCGAACGGATGGAGCGTTACCTGGCTCGTCGCAAGCGTACGCAGCCTATGGGACGAGCCTCATGCGGTTCGGTATTTCGCAATCCCGAGGGCATGAGCGTGGGCAAGCTGATCGAGGACTGTGGATTGAAAGGTTTTTCGATCGGAGGCGCGGAGGTATCTCCCGTTCACGCTAACTTTATCGTCAATAACGGAACCGCAACGGCTGCCGACGTGCTGGCGGTCATCAAACATGTGCATGGAAAGGTGAGGGAGGCGTATGGCATCGAGCTCAGACCGGAAGTTAAATTCCTCGGCTTCTAGAGCATCGAAACCTACCTTCCGTCGAGCCGGGGGGCAAGCGTCTTCGTCTTCCGCTCATCGCAATGCACCATCTTTCTCGTCATTGCCTGGCACCCGGGGCGCCAGGCCGGTTGCTCCGTTTGCTCGAAAGCCCGGTTCTAAATCCTTGATGTCGCCGGCTTCAAAAACCGTGAGGCCCGCGCCTCAACGTAAGCCGGCGGTTCCCCGCTCCACGACGAGCCGATCCGCATCCCGTCCTATCGTGTCCAAGACGGCGGGTTCTAAGATCGCGCATCCCGCGCAGACACTTGGCCAATCCAAACCGCGGTCCTTCACCGCGGTGCCCGTGTCGTCTCCGTCCGGTCCCGTCAAGAAGAAGCGGACGTTTGCGATGCCCCGGGTACTCACCTCGGCTGCATCGTCCATCTCCACGCCCAAGGGCATGGGCAAAATCGTCGGCATCGTCGTGGGCGTGGTAGCGGTGCTTGTCATCGCTGCGCTGATCATAATCAATTCAGGGCTGTTTGCGGCCACGGACATCCAGATCAAAGGCAGCGAGCACGTCTCGCAGCACGATGCCCAGCAGCTGATCGATATCCCGGAGGGAACCTCGCTGTTCAACGTCGATACGGATGCCATCGTGGATAACCTCAAGCAGAATCCCTGGGTCTCGGGCGTGGATGTGGAACGACGCTATCCCCACACGTTGGTGGTCACGCCGACCGAGCGCAAGGTGCTCGCCATCGCCTATATCACCTCCGATGAGCTTGTCTGGGCTATCGGGGACGACGACACGTGGATCGCCCCGCTTTCGACTACGGTTGATGTCGACGATCAGGGAAACATAGTCACCTCGGGGAAGAGTGCGAATACGCTTACCGGGCTCGACGCCGCTCTGGCACTCGCCAAGCACTACGGCGCCGTCCTTTTGACCGATGTCTCTGCCGATGTTGAGCCGGTTTCGGGCCAGGCAGTCTCTTCCAAGGTTGTCAAATGCGGTCTTGAGTATGCCCGTGGATTCTCCTCGGATTTTCTGTCCCAGGTAAAGGACATTTCGATTCCTTCGGTCGAGGCGATCTCCGCCAACCTTACGTCGGGTGTCGAGGTGTCGCTCGGCGACGCCTCCGATATCGCCAAGAAGGAGCGCATCGTCACCAAGCTTCTGAGCCAAGTCGAGGGTGTGACCTATATCAATGTGCGCTCGGCGGGCAATTACACGTTCCGCAACGCGCCGACGTCATAGGACCCCCGTTTGCGCATGCCGTGCATCAAAACGGCGCTCCCCGTTATCGCGGGGCGCCGTTTATCTGGATTGTTTGGGTTTAGACGGACATTATTTGACGATAACGTTCATAATGTGCAAACATAATACGGTTTACCTTTGCATTTACTTTCAAGTTGAAGGTTAATGTCAGCAGGGGTCAACCCATGCTATCGCTATAACCTTTGTTCGGAGGACCGACATGCACGAGACAGAGATCAACAACTATCTTGCCGTCATCAAGGTGGTCGGCGTCGGCGGCGGCGGTACCAACGCGGTCAACCGTATGATCGAGGAGGGCATCCGCGGCGTCGAGTTCGTCGCGATCAACACCGATGCCCAGGCGC
>DJRP01000002.1 GCA_002437815.1 Collinsella sp. UBA6357
TGTTCTTGGCCTGACGGGCCTTAGGGCTGGAGCGCACCCACTCGAGCTCGGCCTCCATGCGCTTGGCGAGCTTGGCGTCGCGGTTGCCCTGCGCCTCGATACGGGCGGCCTTGGTCTCGAGATAGGTGGAGTAGTTGCCCTTGTAGGGATAGAGATGGCCGCGGTCGACCTCGCAGATCCACTCGGCGACGTTGTCCAGGAAGTAGCGGTCGTGCGTGACGGCGAGGACGGCACCCTGGTAGTTATGCAGGAAGTGCTCGAGCCACAGGATCGACTCGGCGTCGAGGTGGTTGGTGGGCTCGTCGAGCAGCAGCAGGTCGGGGGCCTCGAGCAGGAGCTTGCAGAGGGCCACACGACGGCGCTCACCGCCGGAGAGCACGTTCACCGGCATGTCGGAATCGGGCAGCTGCAGGGCGTCCATGGCCTGGCCGAGCTTGGAATCGATGTCCCAGCCGTCGGCGGCGTCGATCTCGTCCTGGAGCTTGCCCATCTCGGCCATGAGGGCGTCCATGTCGCAGTCGGGGTCGCACATCTCCTCGCCGATCTGATTGAAGCGGTCGACTTTGGCGAGGATGTCACCAAAGGCCATGCGCACGTTCTCGATGACGGTCTTGTCGTCGTCGAGCGGCGGCTCCTGTTGCAGGATGCCCACGGTATAGCCCGGGGTGAGCTTGGCTTCGCCGTTCGAGACCTCCTCGAGGCCGGCCATAATCTTGAGCAGGGTCGACTTGCCCATGCCGTTGGGGCCCACGACGCCGATCTTAGCGCCGGGATAGAAGCTCAGCGTCACGTCGTCCAAGATCACCTTGTCGCCGTGCGCCTTGCGAGCCTGATACATCTGGTAGATGAATTCTGCCACGTTATACTCCGTTAGCTCGGGGTTTGTTCACATGGTGGCTATTGTCGCATGCCCGGCGCGCACGCGCCCGACGCGCATGGAAAGACCATGGCTTGTCGCTCTATCCGCTCTATCAGGCCATGAGCACACGCGGCCAGGGCGCCTGGACAAGGCGGGCGGCGAGAGACACTCAGACGGTTCCCCCGCGCGCGATCCGATTCTATACTGGTCGCGTTTTATCCCATCGACCTTTCAGGCAGGAACCCATGGAACCGACCACGTATCTCGCTATCGCCTTCGCCGCCGTGCTATTCGGCATCGATAAATCCCTCGCCTCGGGCGCGGGACTGCTCTCCATCGCGACGCTCACCGCCGTGATGCCCGCCCACCAGGCCTCCGGCCTCACCTTGCTCATGGCCATCTGCGCCGACTGGAGCGCCATCTGGGCATATCGCGGCAACGTCTCCGTCAAGTCGCTCGTGAGGATCATCCCCTTCGTGATCGTCGGCATCGCCGGCGGCATCGCCTTCCTCTACGTCGCGGGCGACACGCAGATGCGGCGCACCATCGGCGTCATCCTGGGCGTGTTCGTCGCGGCGTACTTCATTGGCCTGGCCCGCAAGCGCTTGGGCGAGCGCGGCAACGCGGCAGGGGCCCCGCAGTCCCCGGACGCCGAGAGCGGGACCGGCCACCTCGACAAGCTCCTCCCGTGGTTCAAGCGCTTCATCTGCGGTATCCTCGCCGGCTTTACCACCATGGTCGCCAACGCCGCCGGCCCGGTCACGGCGATTTTCTTCCTATCCGAGAAGCTCCCCGTCATGCGGTTCCTGGGTACCACGGCCTGGTTCTACCTCATCGTCAACCTCATCAAGCTGCCCATCTCCATCAGCCTAGGCATGATCACCTGGCAGGGGTTCCTCTCCATGGTCTGGACCGTTCCACTGATCATCGTCACCGTGCTCATCGGACGCTCGATCGCCAAGCGCGTGAACCAGGATGCCTTCACCAAGCTCGTCTACGCGCTCGCGGTGATCGCCGTCCTGCGTCTCCTCGTGTAGAAGCTTGGCCGGCTATTACCTATAATCCCCATAGGCAAGACCCGCGGAGCGCGCCCGGAGCATACGGACGTGACCGCCCGAAACGAAGGGAACCGTCATGCCCGTAGAGACCCGTGACACCAAACTCGAGATCATCATGGGGCGCGAGGCGCTCGACAAACTGGCCGAGGCCACGGTGCTCGTACTCGGTTGCGGCGGCGTGGGCTCTAACTGCTGCGAGGCGCTCGCGCGCGGCGGTGTGGGGCATTTTGTGATTCTCGACAAAGACGTGCTTGCGCCTTCCAATATCAACCGCCAGGCCATCGCCTTCCATAGCACCATCGGCCAGCGCAAAGTCGATGTGATGGAGGCCATGATCCACGACATCAACCCCGATGCCACCGTTATCAAACGCACGGATTACATCCTCCCCGACAACATCGATGCGTTCTTCGAGAGCGTCATCGAGCAGGCGGGCGGCAAACTCGACTATGTTGTCGACGCCATCGACACCATCTCGGCCAAGCTCTCCGTCGCCAAGTACGCCCAGGACCACGGTCTGCGTCTGGTGAGCTCCATGGGCGGCGGCAACAAGCTGCACCCCGAATGTCTGCGCTTCGCCGACATCTTCAACACCGTCCGCGACCCCATGAGTCGCATCATGCGCAAAGAATGCAAGAAGCGTGGCATCAGGAGTCTGCACGTGTTGTTTAGCTGCGAGGAGCCCGTGCGCACCCGCCGCCGCGACCCCTCCAACATCCACGAGCGCACCGAGCTCGGCACCGCGAGCTTTATGCCACCCATCATGGGGCAGATGATTGCCGGCGAGGTTATCCGCCAGATCAGCGGCCGCGGCACCGAGCGCGTCCGCTCCGATGGCCAACGCCTGGATTAACCGGAAAGCGCCCCGACATGAACATGACCCGCCTCATCGATATGCACGCCCACCTCGACCTTATGTCAAATGCCGACGATGTGGCCGCACGGCTCGATGGGGCGGGGCTCGCCATGTTCGATTGTGGCGTCGACCCGCGCGATTACCAGACAGCGGTCAAACGTGACGACAAGTTCGGAGGCATCGAGGCCGGACTCGGACTCCATCCCTGGTGGATCGCCGATGGACACTGTGGCAGTGCCGAAGTCGACCTGCTCTGCAAATTAGCGGCGAGCGTGCGGTTCATCGGAGAGGTCGGGCTCGATTTCTCTCCACGTTTCAGGGGCACCGAGGGCACTCAGACCGAAGCGTTCGGCCGCCTCTGTAAAACGCTCGCCACGCATCCGCTCCCCCACCGCGTCATGTCGATCCACGCGGTACGGGCGGCGGGCGCGGTCCTCGACACCCTGGAGAGACACGGGCTGCTCAAGGCAAGCCCCTACTCCCCCGCAATCGTCTTCCACTGGTTCAGCGGTGCGAGCGATGACTTCACCCGGGCCAGGGCCGCCGAATGCTACTTCTCGATCAACGAGCGCATGCTCGCCACCAAGCGCGGACGGGAATATGCGCGCCAAGTTTCCACCGATCAGATGCTTCTCGAAACCGACTATCCGGCTCAGGCGGGCGAAATGGTCGAAGCCGACTCGATCGAAAGCTCTCTTCTACGCGCCGCGCGAACTATAGCCGATCTCAAGAACGTCGAGACGGCGTTTATCCGCCAGCGCACAGCCAAAAATGCAGCCCAACTCCTCGCGCTCGATATCGCGTAGCCAAAAAGTGCGATCCGTGAGTTATGCCTCTTAAATTGACACAATTATTTATGCCGAAAACACATGTCAGTTATATGACATATTTACTCATGTGTCATATAACTGACAATTCAAGAATAATGCACTCGTCAGCCAACGATCATCTGGCGCTTCAAATTGAATCTTTGGCCCCCCATATCGCTGCTACTATATTTGTCCCATAACTCACGAAGGGCGCTTTTTGGATAAACGGGTCACCGACGAAGCTCCAAGCGGTCTGATTTACCGCGCCCTAGCCGCAGCAAGTCGGGAATCGCGTCAACAATCGCATCGGCGTTATCTTGACTGAAGCCAAACCGTTCCTCGCGTTTGGCGATAACGGTAAGGCCCGCGCGCTTGCCGGCCGTGATACCCGGAACGGAGTCCTCAACGCAGCAACAAGCGCTCGCAGGAAGCCCCAGCAAGCTGATCATATGCAGGTAGATGTCGGGCTCAGGTTTGCTCTCGATAAACTGCTCGCCCGACACGATCGGGTCGAACTTGCCGGTAAGCCCGCATTCGTCGAGCACGCGCAGGATGTTCACCATGCGCGAGGAGGACGCAAGGGCAACGCGCACGCCGCGGTCCTTAAGGGCATCAATCGTCTTCGCAACGCCGGGGTTAAGCAACGCACGATAGTCATAAGAACGCTTGCCCGCCCAATCGAGATAAACACCGAGAGAGTCCTCGGGCGTCAAGTCGGCGCGCCCGATCCGCCCGAACCACTCGTGAATCATGCGCACGAACGCCTGGTGCGACGCACCGACTTGAGCCTTGAGTTCGTCCTCGGTCACAGGGATGCCAAACTCCCTGCTAAATGCGCAAAGCTCCTGCACATAGAAGTACTCGGTGTCGACGAGCACGCCGTCCATATCGAAGATCACAGCTTCGAACGGATAATCTGCCACGGCCGATCCCCTTCCATAGAAAAGGGCGCCCGCACACGAGCGCCCCCTGAGCATACGTTGCTGCGATTCTAGCCTAGCAGCCTATCGAGCGCCACGGCGATGCCGTCATCGTTATTGGAATCGGTCACCATCTGCGCCACGGCCTTGACCTCGTCAACAGCGTTTCCCATGGCCACACCGGTGCCCGCCCACTCGATCATAGATTTGTCGTTCTGACCGTCGCCGAACGAAACGACCTCGGAAGCATCGATGCCGAGCTTTCCCAGAGCGCCGGTAAGGGCATGAGCCTTGTCGATGCCCTGCGCGGTGTATTCGAAGTACCAGTCGGCCGTGAACATGCCCGAGAGCGTCCGCTTAAAGGGCGCGTACATCTCCTCGTGATGGGCCTCCAGATAGAGCGGGTCTCCCGCCGTGAGCAACTTGTCGACGGGACCGGCATCGACGATATCGAGAAGGTTCTCGACCTCGTGAATCTTAAGGTCGCAGGCATCGCGCTCATACTTGACGATGTTCATCTGACTGCCGTCGCGCAGGGTGAGCATGCAGCGATAGGCATCCTCGACATAGAGGTTACGACCCTCGGTGATCCAGGGGATCACCTCAAAGTTGCGCAGATGAGCAATCAGGCGTTTGAGCTCGTCGGCCGGCATGGGTTGATCGAAGAGGACCTCCTCGGTCTGGGCATCGACCACGTGCGCACCGTTGAAAGCCACCAGCAAGCCGTCGTTGTTTTGCAGATCAAGCTCTTCGGCCAGGGCATGCAAGCCCCACACGGGACGCCCCGATGCCAAAATGAGCTTGATGCCCGCTTCCTGCACCGCGAGCAGGCGCTCACGCGTGCGCGGGGTAATGACCTTCTTATCATTGGTGAGCGTGCCGTCGATATCCATCGCGATAGCCTTGATCGCCATGAGAGCCTCCTCCTACCAGGGCCGTGTCTTTCGTTGCCCATCATACATAAAGCCGATGCATGCACGGTTGCACCGTGCAAAATGTCTGTAATGTACCAAACATAGCGCATGCAAAAGACCCCTGCGGCCACAGAGGGCGCAGGGGTCCTGCAAAAACCGATTGCCGTTGGCGATTACTTGCGATGCGCGCGGTAGAACTCGATGAGCGCCTGCGTGGAGGCGTCCTGGGCGTCCTTGGCGGCATCATCGTGGAAAGCCGGGGTGATCTGCTTGGCAAGCTGCTTGCCGAGCTCGACGC
>DJRP01000006.1:0-69376 GCA_002437815.1 Collinsella sp. UBA6357
CCTGCTTCTTGGTGCCCACGAAGAGGATGGTGCCGCCCTTGGCAGCGGTGTCCTTGAGGAAGGTGTAGGCAGCATCGGCGCCGTACATGGTCTGCTTGAGGTCGAGGATGTAGATGCCGTTACGCTCGCCGAAGATGTAGGACTTCATCTTCGGGTTCCAGCGACGGGTCTGGTGACCGTAGTGGCAGCCGGCGTCGAGAAGGGTCTGGATAGTAATCTTAGCCATGGTAACCTCCTGTGGTTGGTCCTCCGCGCGGTATCATCCCCGTTCTGCCACCCAAGGCCTGGCTTAATGCCTCGGGCACCACGGCAGGCGAGTCGCCACGCGTGTGAATTTATGCCGCTTGGTTATGCGACATGCCATGCGTCCTGCACAGCAGCGATTGAGTATAGCAGAGGACACCTCTGGACTGCAGCTAATTTCCTGCAGGTTCTGTGGAACATTGGGAGCGCGGGTGGCAGGTCTTCGTTGCCTGCTTGAGACGCTCAACGGAAAGGTGCGTGTAGATCTGCGTCGTGGAAAGGCTCTCGTGCCCCAGCAATTCCTGGACGCTCCTCAGGTCGGCGCCGCCGGTAAGAAGCTCGGTGGCATACGTGTGGCGGAGCGCGTGGGGCGTGAGCGCGGGGTCGAGGCCGGCCGCGAGAACGCAACGCTCGAAGACGCGCCGCAAGGCGGCGGCGCTCATCCTGTTGCCCCGCGTAGACAGAAAGAGCGCCTGATCACCATCGGGGCTCCACGCACTCCGCGCGCGGGACAGCGATGGCCTCGCTTCCCGCAGGTATCGGGAGACCCACTCGAGCGCGAGGTCGTAGACCGGAACGACCCGCTCCTTCTCGCCCTTCCCAAAGAGCTTGATGCTTGAGTCGCCAAAGTTCACGTCCACGATGTCCAACCCGGATATCTCGGAGATGCGTGCCCCCGTCGCGTAAGCGAGCTCAAGAAACGCACGGTCCCTGAGGCCCACCGCCGTCCCCGTGTCGCAGGTCGCGAGAAGGGACTCGACCTGTTCGTCGGACATGGTCTTGGGCAGCCTTCGAGGGTTCTTTGGGCTCGCGACGGCGGCAAGGGAGCCTTCGACGCGGTAACCATGTCTCATGGCCCACTCATAGAAACCACGAACAGCCGACAGATGCCTGTTTATGGTCGTCGTCGCGTAACGTGCCTTCGAAAGATAGGCGAGATAGCGCCTCAGTTCACGATGCCCGACGTCAAGAAGCCCGAGCTCCTCCCGGTCGACCCAATGAAGGAATGAGGCTAGGTCCGACGCGTACGACCTTCTCGTGTTCTCTGACAGGCCGAGCACTTCAGTCAGCTGTGCCAAGTAAGCCTCAACGAGCTCGGTATCATCGTTCATGTGCTACGCCTGGTAGGCCCAAATCGGGGCGGGACTCGACGAAAGAGTCGAAATCGGCCTCGGCCCTTCTCGCCAGGGCCGCACGCCGCTCGCCCTTGTTGCGGATGTGCTCCGCAAGCGGGGGGACAAGGCCAAAGTTCACGTGCATGGGCTGATAGTCTTTCGTCTGCGGGTCGATGGCATAGGCGACGAGCGCGCCGAAGGAAGTCGTTCTCGGGAGGCTCACCTCCGGGAGGCCGTTCATGTCCGCGAAGGTGTTCAACGCGGCCAGGAGGCCCGAGGCAATCGCCTCGACATAGCCCTCGGTGCCGCAAATCTGTCCGGCAAGGCGGGCCTGAGTCCCGGGGATCTTGAACGTAGCGTCGAGTACGTGGGGGGAATCGACGAAGCTGTTGCGGTGCATGACGCCGTAGCGAAGGAACTCCGCCTGCTCAAGACCTGGGATGAGGCGGAACACGCGGCGCTGCTCAGGCCAAGTGAGGTTCGTCTGGAAGCCTACAAGGTTGTAGGCGGTTTTATCGGAATTCTCAGCACGCAGTTGGACAGCTGCCCACGGGCGATGGCCCGTCCTCGGGTCGGTGAGTCCCACGGGTTTGAGGGCCCCAAAGCGAATGGCGTCCCTGCCCGTCCTCGCCACTTCCTCGACGGGTTGACAGGCGCAGAAGAGGTCGTTTTGCTCGAAATCCCGGGCAATGACCCTCTCGGCGGAAAGAAGTGCGTCGATGAAACGCTCGTACTCGTCTTTCTCCATGGGGCAGTTGAGGTAATCGCCCGTGCCTTCCTCGTAGCGCGACTGAGAGAAAACGACACCGCGATCGATGGAGTCTGCGTCCACGATGGGCGCCGCTGCATCGAAGAAGGACATGTGCCCCTCCCCTACGACAGTCTCTATCGAGTGGAAGAGCTCGTCTGCGCAGAGGGGGCCCGCCGCGAGCACGCACGGGCCGTCGGGTATCGACTTCGCTTCCTCGTGGACGACCTCGATTAAGGGCTCGTCCTCGATCGCCTTGGTCACAAGTCTGGAAAAGACCTCGCGGTCGACCGCCAATGCCCCGCCGGCCGCGACGGCAGCTTGACGGGCAAAGCCGAGCAGATACGACCCCATGCCTTCGAGCTCCCGTTTAAGAAGGCCCGCCGCAGAATCTGGCTTGGTCGATTTAAGGGAGTTTGAGCAGACGAGCTCGGCAAAAAGGTCGGTATGGTGCGCGGGGGAACGGTGCTGTGGACGCTGCTCGACAAGGCGAACCGCGACGCCGCGCTTGGCAAGCTGAAGGGCGCATTCGGAACCCGCGAGCCCACCGCCGATGACCGTAACCTTCTCCTGCATCTCTCTCCTCTCGAATGAGGGCGACCGAGCCCAAATATGCCTGCCTACCTTAGCGCAATTCTCCCATGAGATACGCCTCAGAAGGTGAATACCTTCCGTCAGGAAGCCTCACGACGAGGTTTCTCGCTTCGTAATCGGTCAGCGTCCTCAAGACCGTGAGTACCTCTTCGCCCAACGCGGAAGCGAGGTCGTCTGGGCGCATAGGGTTCGCAATAAGCGCAGAGAGGATCGGCCCCGCCGGTTTCGTAACCGTCGAGCCCTGTGCGAGCAGCGTTCCAAAATCCATGGCGATGCTCATGGCAAGCGACTCTTCGTCCGATATGAGACGAGCGCCTTCGCACGCGAGCGAGTTCGTGCCCTTGGACAACGGCGAGAAAATGGAGCCTGGGATGGCGTAGACGTGCCTTCCGAGCTCGAGGGCCGCGTCGGCCGTTCCTAGGGTGCCCGACCGATAGCCGCCTTCCGTTACCACGAGAGAAGAACCCAAGGCGGCTATCAAGGCGTTTCGCTTGGGGAACGCCCATCGTCTCGGCGGGCTCCCCCATCGCTCGGCGGAAATCACGGCACCGCCGGTCGAGACCGCGCGCTCGTAGACATCGGAGGAGGTTTGGGGATAGACGACATCTGCCCCGCAGCCCGAGACGACGATCGTCTTGCCGCCCGAGTCCAGGCACGACCTCGCAGCAGCGGAATCACAGCCCATCGCCCCTCCCGAGACGACGCAGACCCCGCTCTCGGCAGCGACCCGTCCGGCCATCTTTGCCACGGCAAGGCCGTAGGGAGTTGCCCTGCGCGCTCCGATTATCGCAATACAGGGGCCGCTCAGTACTTCGACGGAACCGCGACCATACAGCCTTTCGGGATAGTTCGTAAGCTCCTTAATGCTCTGGGGATAGGCATCGCTCTCCGAATCGAGGTCCCATCCTTGTGTTCCGCCCATATCCATTGACCCTCCTTAAAGCTGTGACCTTGAACGAAATCCAAGAGCTTCTACGACGTCTTGTTCCTCAACGAGCTCGTGCTCGGCCAGGTCGGCGACGGTCCTCGACACTCGGGAGATGCGCACGATGGCTCGCCCTCCGAGCTTGAGCCGACCAGCGTATTCCTCAAAGAGGTCCGTCGCGCCCTCCGAGAAGCAGACGCCGCCCGGCCCAGGACTCTTCGTGGGTCTCTGCTCCCTCCAATGGGAAAACGACCGAGCAGACTCCACGAGGTCGCGCATCTCCAAAGAAGACATCCCCGCACCGCCGCGTATGACGCGCTTCTCTGAGGGGCGTGCAACGTCGCAGACCACGTCGATACGGTCCATCAGGGGACCGCCGAGCTTGTTCTGGTAAGAGGTCACTTTCGCGGCGCTGCAGGTACAGGGATGGCCTGGATCGCCGAGGTGCCCGCATGGGCAAGGGTTTGCCGCCGCGATGAGCTGGAAGTCGCAAGGGAACACATAGATTCCGGCCGCGCGTACGAGCCTCACGACGTGTTCCTCGAGCGGTTGGCGCATGGACTGGAGGACGTTGCTCGCGAACTCGGGGATCTCGTCTAGGAAGAGCACTCCTTTGTTTGCCAGAGAAAGTTCCCCCGGTAGCACCGGGCGCCCGCCGCCGACCAACCCGCTGACGGTAATCGAATGGTGCGGCGCCCTAAAGGGCCTTCTCCCGCGCACAATGTCGTCGATGGGTTGACCGGCAACCGAATGAATCAGAACGGCGTCCTCCATCTCCTCGTCCGAGAGCGGGGGCAATATCGTGGGGAATCTCTTTGCGAGCATGGTCTTACCCGCTCCGGGAGGGCCGACCATGAGCATGCCATGGCGTCCCGCGGCCGCGATCACCATTGCGCGTTTCGCGATTTCCTGATCTATGACTTCCGCGAAGTCCAGGTCATCGTTTGACTCGGCTGAAGCGCCCGATTCGTACGGCGTGAGGCAGCCTCGCGGAGCGCCTAGACCTTCGAGCCCGCCCTTGAGCTGCGAGATGTTGTCCAGCCCGCGGGCTGAGCCGGGATTCACGGAGGCTTCGGCGGATGTAACGAGCTCCATGCCGAACTCGCCGGCCGTCTTTGCATAGGCGGCGGTCCCTCGGATGGGCACGACGTCGCCCGCCAACGAGAGCTCCCCCGCATAGAGCGCCTCCGCAAGCTTAGGAGAAACCTGGGAAGAGGCCAGAAGCACGGCGACCGCTATGGGCAGGTCGAAACCCGTGCCGCTCTTCTTGACCTCTGCCGGGGAGAGGTTCACGGTCATCGCGTACCGGGGGATTTCATATCCCGCGGCTTGAAGGGCCGCGCGCACGCGAGTCGGCGCCTCCCTGATCTGGGAGTCGGGGCTTCCCACCACGGTGATTCCGGGTATTCCCTCGGAGGAGCTCACCTGCACGGTCACCGGAACGGCCTCAACACCGTGGAGCATCGCGGAGCGTACCTCCGCCCTTCCCGATCCCATTACCGATCCAAGACGAACGCGGATCGGACGAGACGAGCGTGAATAGGCTCCTCGCCCCTCACCGTGATCGCGACGACATCGAAGCGAACGGAGCCCGTAGGCCCGTTCTCCGACAAATAGCGGGCTGCGATCTTTGCGTAGCGCCCCTGCTTCTCTTCATTGACGGCGAGCTCTGGAACGGCGTTCTGAAAGCGACGGACGCGTCGGGTCTTTACCTCGACCATGGCAACCGCACCGTCGGAGTCACGGGCAACAATGTCGGCCTCGCCATAGCGACACCGCCAGTTACGGCAAAGGATGTCGTAGCCTTCGTCTATGAGGTACTGCTCCGCAATGTGCTCGCCCTCCACACCAAGCTGATGGCTGGAGAGCTCTTCGGCCGGTCTGCTTAGGTAATATCTGGCAGGGTCGAGAATCGCGTTGCCATAAGAATCGAACGAGGCCTCGTATACCTCGCCAAGAAAATCCAGGTTGCCATCCGGCATGTCCTCATAGGGCTCGAACGAATCTAGGTCCTCGAATTCCGAAGGGTCGTATTCCTCGAACTGACTGGGGTCGTAGTCATAGCACTCATCGCACATTGCGGGCCTCCTCACAAATGGATTGCGTGAGAAAAGGCTCTCATGCTCGACTTACAGCAAACTTGCTGCTCTCTAGCACAAAGTTGACAAAATGCTGACAACAATCCGACAGCTCAAAAAGGATTTCTAAACAAGCACGACCAAGGTGTGTTGAAAACCCTTCAAACTGAGATTGCTTTCAAAACGTGTCAATTTAAAACAACGAGGGAGTCTCCAAGAAATTCCCACAAAACGAGAAGCGATGAATGGGGGAAAGACCCTGGGCCTTAATCGCGGCGATGTGCTCGGCGGAGGCGTATCCCTTGCAATCGGCCAGGTGATAGCCGGGGAACTCATCGTCGTAGGCGACCATGAGATGGTCCCTCGTCACCTTGGCGACGATCGAGGCGGCAGCGATGGAAGCGATTCTGGCATCGCCCTTGACGATGGTTTTCTCCTTGGGGTGCACGTGAATGGGATTTCCGTCGATGAGAACGCAATCCGGATCGATACCGGCATCCTCAATGGCGCCTGTCATGGCCATTCTCAGCGCCTGCGCCATGCCGACCTCGTCGATGGTTTGAGGGCTTATGTGGCAGGTGCCAATCGCGAGGGCGATCTCCTCGATCTTTACGGCCAGGACCTCGCGTTTTGCGGGGGTAAGCTGCTTGGAATCGTTGAGCCCGTAGATATGCGGCTCGTCCGGTAGCGCCACGGCGCACACCGTGAGGGGGCCCGCGATGGAACCTCTTCCCACCTCATCGACGCCGAGGATGATGCCTTCGCCGCCAAGCTCACGTTGGAAGCGGTACATCTCGTCCACGCGAGCCGTCTCGGCCTCAAGCTTTTGCAGCTTGTGCTCGGCCGTTGCGACGGCCTTCTGCACTTGCTTTCGCGGATCGTCACGATAACGCTCGATGAGGGTTCGAGCCTCGTCCATGGGCGCGTCGCTAAGGAGCGCGGCGATCTCTTTTGCCGTGGAGGCATGAATCTGTGAGGTAGGCATCCTGTTCCTCCATAAGAAGGGCCGCCCCACAAGGAGCGGCCCCGGTGCGCACTATACGCGAAACAAGCCTTAGCGCTTCTCGCGGATGCGGGCAGCCTTGCCCACGCGATCGCGGAGGTAATAAAGCTTGGCACGACGGACAGCGCCGTGACGGACAACCTCGAGCTTGCCGATCTTGGGCGAGTGGAGCGGGAAGGTACGCTCAACGCCGATGCCGAAGGACACCTTGCGGACGGTGAAGGTCTCACGGGAGCCCTCGCCGCTCATGCGGATGACGTCGCCCTGGAACAGCTGCTCGCGGGTACGGTCGCCCTCGACGATGCGGTAATAGACCTTGACGTTGTCACCGACCTTGACCTCGGGGATGTCCTCCCTGATCTGCTGACGCTCGATTGCGCGGATGTAGTCCATTTGTTTCCTCGTCTCTAGAGGTGCCGACGCGATTGCGAACGACACATAGGCTTACACACAAGGTTGAAGTATACGGCACGCGAACATCGGGCGCAAGAATTTCACAACTAAAGGCAGAATCCAACAATTAGGCAGTTTTCTTGAGCCGCAGAATTGAGCGTTGAAGGATAGCCGGAACCCTTGACCTGATAGTACAACTCGTCATCGCCCTCTATGAAGCTCACGGGATACGGGGTGCGCGTCCACCAGTTTCCCGTGGATACGCCCAAGAACGAGGCCATGAAATCATCGGGATCCTGCTTGTCCGCGATTCCGGCCTCCGAGAAGAGCTCGTATTGCGCGCCCTCGTTGGAAATAGACTCATCAAAGGGCTTGAAGTCCGTATAGGCGGTGTTCCAGATAGGCGAATCGCCGTACTCCTGGGCAAACCAGGTGAGCTCGCCGAACACTTCGGAGCATGAGGGAACCCAAAGCGTGTCGGAGGTCTGCGAAAGGGCCGACGCAGGATCCTCGGTGGCGCCAACGTTATTCGTCGTCTTGAGAACGGCTTTGAGGCGAGAAGACAAATCCTCCGGGAACAGTGCTTGGCCTTCGGAAGCCAACCATGCCCTTAGGCTTGAGCCCTCCCATCCGCCGACGTTGGTTCCCGAATCGTTCATCGCTTTTTGGGCGATCGGGCCCGCAAAGAAGGTCAATCCGGCCTTTCTCGACCCATCGGCGAGGTCATCGGCACAGATTCCGACGAGGCGCACCGGAACGGCGACGTTGTTGCTCAAAATGAGTTGCTTGGGCTGCGAAGTCAATTTGCCGTCGGCGTCAAGCAGTCCATACGACGCTGCCAACGAACGGGCAGAGTCATAATCGGGGGCTTTTTCAATCTCATCGGCCATTTTGGAGACATCGTCCCATGAGCAATCGGGCCAGGTCGCGATAGAGGCGCTCGTGGATTCTCCCCCAGCTGGACCATCCTGAGAAAAAGTACCGCTCACGACGCCACAAAGAACGAATCCGCAACAGGCAACAAAGGCAAGAGAGAACACGACGAGCAGAACGCTCGAGAGCGTGCGACGCTTCTTTGCAACCAAACCAAACCTCCCGTCGACCAAACCCGGCCTTCAACTGTAGCAAGAAAAAGGGAGGGAAGCCGATAGCTTCCCTCCCCACTTGCATAAACCTAAAGCTTACGAGCTACGCGAGCTTCTGAGCACCGCCGTTGGAGCGGATCTTTGCCTGCGCGGCCGCGAGGCGGGCGATAGGCACGCGGTACGGCGAGCAGGAAACGTAGTCGAGGCCGAGGTCGTAGTACATCTGGATGGAGTCCGGATCGCCGCCGGTCTCGCCGCAGACGCCGCAGATAATCTTCTCGTTGGCCTTGTGGCCGCCCTCGACGCCAAGCTTGACGAGCTTCGCGATACCGGCGTCGAGCGTCTCGAACGGGTTGGTCTTCAGGATCTTCTTGGAGAGGTACTGCGGGATGAACGCGCTCTCGACGTCGTCGCGCGAGAAGCCGAAGCTCATCTGGGTCAGGTCGTTCGTGCCGAAGGAGAAGAAGTCGGCGTACTCACCGATCTCGTCGGCGGTCACGGCTGCGCGCGGGATCTCGATCATGCAACCGACGGGGATGTTCAGGTCGACGCCGGTCTGGTCGGACACGGCCTTGATGACGGACTCGATCTGCTCGCGAACCACCTTGAGCTCGTCGACCGTGGATACCAGCGGCACCATGATCTCGGGCTTGGGGTCGAAGCCGCGCTTCTTGAGGTGGGCAGCGGCGCTCGCGATGGCGCGGACCTGCATCTCGGTCAGCTCAGGATAGATGATGCCCAGGCGGCAACCGCGCAGGCCGAGCATCGGGTTGGCCTCCTGGAAGGAGTCCAGGCGGGCGAGCATGTCGCGACGGGCCTTGAGCTGGATATCGGACTCACCGCGGGCCTCGGCATGCGCGAGCTCGACAGCATAATCGCGCGGGTTGTCGAGGAACTCGTGCAGAGGCGGGTCGAGCAGGCGGACGATGACGGTCTTGCCGTCCATCTCCTTGAACATGCCAAGGAAGTCGTCGGTCTGGACCTTGAGGAGCTGACCGAGGGCCTGCTGCTTGGCGCCGGTTCGCTCAGCAAGGATGAACGACTGGATAATCTCTTTGCGATCGCCCAGGAACATGTGCTCGGTGCGATCGAGGCCGATGCCCTCGGCACCGAACTCGCGGGAAAGCTTGGCGTCCTCGGGGTTGTCCGCATTGGCACGAACGCCGATGTTGCGGCCGCGGGAGGCGTCCTCGCGAATCTCGTCGGCCCACTCGAGGATGGTCTCGAGGTCGCCGGTGAGCTCGGGGCGTACCAGGGGCACGGCGCCCTGGATGACGTCGCCGGTCGTGCCGTTGATGGAGATGATGTCCCCCTCGTGCAGCACGACGTCGGTACCGGTGACGGTGACCTCCTTGTGCTTGGCGTCGATCTTCAGCGCCTCGGCGCCGCAGACGCAGGGGGCGCCCATGCCACGGGCGATGACGGCCGCGTGTGAGGTCTTTCCACCGTGGGAGGTGAGGATGCCCTCAGCGGCGACCATACCCTTGAGGTCGTCGGGCGTGGTCTCCCAACGCACGAGGATGCAGGGCTTGTCGCGCATGGAGCAGTCGACGGCGTCCTCGGCGGAGAAGACGACCTGGCCCACCGCCGCGCCCGGGGAGGCGTTCATGCCCTTGGTCAGGACCTTGAAGTCGGCCTTGGGGTCGAACTGCGGGTGGAGGAGCTGATCGAGCTGCTCGGGGGCCACGCGCATGACGGCCTCCTCCTTGGAGATGGCGCCCTCGGCCTCGAACTGCATGGCGATCGCGAGCGCCGCCATGGCGGTACGCTTGCCAACGCGGGTCTGGAGCATCCAGAGCTTGCCCTGCTCGATGGTGAACTCGATGTCCATCATGTCGCGGTAGTGCTCCTCGAGCTTGACGAAGATCTCGTCGAGCTGCTTGCCGGCCTCCTCGAGGCCGGGGAGGGTCTTGAGGTCGGCGATCGGCTCGGTGTTGCGGATGCCGGCCACGACGTCCTCGCCCTGGGCGTTCACGAGGAAGTCGCCGTAGAACTCCTTGGTGCCGTCGGCGGGGTTGCGGGTGAACGCGACGCCGGTGGCGGAGGTGTCGCCCTTGTTGCCAAAGACCATGACCTGGACGTTCACGGCGGTGCCGAGGTCGTCGGAGATCTTGTTCTGCTTGCGGTAGATGATGGCGCGCTCGTTCATCCAGCTGCCGAAGACGGCCTCGATGGCGAGGCGGAGCTGCAGCTTGGGGTCCTGCGGGAAAGCGGCACGACCGTCGTCGCCGGTGACCTCGGGGTGAGCCTGGGAGTCGACGTTCACGGCGAAGATCTGCTTGAAGGTCTCGGTGAGGGCCTTCAGGTCCTCGGCATCGAGCTCGGTGTCGAGCTTCACGCCCCTCTCGGCCTTCTTCTCGTTGATTGCGTCCTCGAAGAGATCACCGTCGACGCCCATGACGACGTTCGAGAACATCTGGACGAAACGACGATAGGAATCCCATGCAAAGCGCTCGTTGCCCGTCTGCTTGATGAGGCCCTGGACGGAGATGTCGTTCAGGCCGAGGTTGAGGACGGTGTCCATCATGCCGGGCATGGAAAACGGAGCGCCCGAGCGAACGGACACGAGCAGAGGATCGTTGGCATCGCCGAGCTTCTTGCCGCAACGGACCTCGAGATCGGCCTCGGCGGCCGCAATCTGGTCGAGTGCGCCCGCAGGCCAGACGTTGCCGGCGCCGGAGTAGGCGACGCAGGTCTGGCACGTAATGGTAAAGCCGCCGGGAACGGGCAGGCCGATACGGCTCATCTCGGCAAGGTTGGCGCCCTTGCCGCCCAGGATAAAGTTCATAGACTTATCGCCCTCGGTGACACAAGCCCCCTGGGCATCGGTTCCAAAGCGGTAGACCCTTTTTTGATCGCTCACGATACATCCCCTTCCGGCGCCAGGCGCCAAGACCGTGGTAACGAAACGCCCGCCGGTCGGCGGGCTGTGTGGGTACTATACGGCGAGTGATATATCAGTTTACGCAAAGGATGCGAGCATAGGTGAGCGTGCTAAAACTGGCGGTAAACGGTAGGTAAAGGTGATAAAACTATGGAGTGTCAGATAAATCGTTTCACCAGCTCAACCACTGCAAAAACGTTTTACCTACAAATTTAGGACGGGGTTGAATGTAGCAAAATTTGCTCAGTGGGATCGTGAGATCATGCGAAAATCAGGCCCGTCCTAAATTGTGCAGGCGGGCGGCTTGGATAGTGGTGAGATGATCGATGATCTCGGCCGCGCTTTCCTCGATGGCTTTGCCGTCGGTGCGCACCACAAAGCAACCCAGGCGCTTCATGAGAGCGCGAGCCTCCTTGAGCTCATCGGCCACGCTCTCGGGTGCCGCATAGGTACCGGCGACGGCGCGCGCATAATCGTCGCCCAGACGGCTATCGCGAATCTCGCTGATCACGTCGACGGTAGAGATAAGCCCAAACAGACGCATGGGATCCACCTCGAAAAGGGACCGCGGCGGCTCCATGCCACGAGCCAAGGGGATATTGGCAACCTTATAGCCCTGAAAGGCCAAATACATCGATAAGGGCGTTTTTGAGGTGCGCGAAACGCCCAAGAGTACGATATCGGCACCCGAAAGGTCATCGCAGCCGCGACCGTCATCATGCTCCACAAAGTATTCCATCGCCTCGATGCGATGGAAATAACGCTCATCGGTCTTATGGATCGCACCGGCAACACCATGCGGCGCCTGACCGATAAGCGATGAGAGGACCGCCAACGTGGGGCCGATCAGATCTACCGCGCGGATATGAAGACTGCTCAGATACTCGAGCACGCGAGCGCGCAAGACAGGGTCGACGATCGTGTGGAACACAGCGATATCGCGATGATCGGCGTCCACGCGCGGATCGATAAAGCGTCTGACCTGCTCAACATCCTCCACCTTGGGAAGACGCAGCAACCGAAAGGCCCCTTCATCAAATTGCCCGGCCGCCGCCAACACCACCTCGCAAGCAGTATCACCGAGCGAATCGGAGATGACGATGACGGTGGGCTGGACAGCGACCGGGCAATCCATGACGACCTCCAAGGCGACCCCGTGCCTCAAATTAGGACGGGGTCAAATTTAGCAAAGGGCCGACGTTATTTCTTGCGGGCGAGCTCGCCGATATTGGCAACGCCCGAGAACACGGCCTCGAAACGGTTAAGCAGCTTAAGACGATTATCACGCAGCTGCTCGTCCTTATCCATAACCATGACCTCGTCGAAGAAACGGTCGATCGGAGCGCGCAGGGCGGCAAGAGCGGCAAAGGCAGCCG
This sequence comes from Collinsella sp. UBA6357, assembly GCA_002437815.1. GTDB lineage: Bacteria > Actinomycetota > Coriobacteriia > Coriobacteriales > Coriobacteriaceae > Collinsella. Next base: position 12,445 of record DJRP01000006.1, read on the forward strand.
GATAGTCCTGACCGGCCAGGGCGTTGTCGACTGCGATCTGCGCCGCATCGGTAGCCTCGAGCAGGGCGACCTCGGCCTCGCCCATCAAGGCGCGGTCACAATCGACGCCCAGCTCGGGCTGAGCGATATGGGCGGCACGCGCATAGGCCGTGGCTAGGTTGTCGAAGGTCTCGGCATCGTTCTTGCGAGCCTCGTCGAGCGCAGCGCAGCGAGCAAAGAAGACGGTCGGATCGATCACGTGCACGGCGGAAACCGCAGCGACGGTATCGGCCGGAACCTTCTCGTCGCGAGCCATGCTCACCAGGCGGCCATGGAAGAACTCGCGGATCTGCTCGGAGACGGCCGCCGCGTCGAACTCGATTCCCTGCTCCGCGTAGAGCGAAAGCGCCTCGTCGATCAGCGACGTGGGGTCGACATGCAGGCGGTCACGCAGGATATTGATGATGCCGATGGCGGCACGACGCAGCGCATAGGGGTCGGAAGAACCGGTCGGCGGCTCACCGATGGCAAAGATGCCCGCGATGGTGTCGAGCTTGTCGGCACAGGCTACGATACAGCCGGCCGTACCCTCGGGCAGCTCATCACCGGCAAAACGCGGACGATAGTGGTCGCGGATAGCGTGAGCGACCTCTTCAGTCTCCCCCATCGCAGCCGCGTAGTAGCCGCCCATCACACCCTGCTGGCTCGTGAACTCGACCACGGCGTTCGAAACCAGGTCGGCCTTGCACAGGTGCGCGGCGCGCGCCGCGTCGGCCGCCATCTGGGCGCCGTAGCGGGCCTCGCGCGCAATGGCCAACGCGAGCTGCTCGATGCGCTCGGACTTGGCAAGCACGCTGCCGAGCTTCTCCTGGAAGGCAACCTTGGCCAGACGCTCGCGGAACTCATCGAGAGAGACCTTCAGATCTTCCTCATAGAAGAACTTGGCGTCGTCCAGGCGGGCGCGCACGACGCGCTCGTTGCCATCGATCACGCGCTCGGCGTTCTCGGGCTTGGAGTTGGAGACGACCACGAACTCGCGGGTAAGGTTGCCCTCTCCGTCGTAGATCGGGAAATAGCGCTGGTTGGTGAGCATCGATTCGCAGATGATCTCATGCGGCACCTTGAGGAACTCCTCATCGAACGTACCCACGAGCACTGTCGGCCACTCACAGAGGTTGATGACCTCCTCGAAGACCTTCTTGGGGGTGTCGACGTGACAACCGGGACGGGCAGCCTCGACCTCGGCGATGCCGGCAAGGATCTTCTCGCGACGACGCTCGGCGGACAGCACGCCGGCGTCCTCGAGCACCTGCTCGTAGGACGCGGGGTTGGCCACCACATGATCGCCGGGACCCAGCACGCGATGGCCGCGCGTGGTGTTGCCGCTCGCGACGTCGGCAAAGCTGACCGGCACCACGTCCTCGCCCAGCAGGCAGCAGATCCAGCGAACCGGGCGCACAAAGGTGGCATGCTCGTGACCCCAGCGCTGGCTGCGGTAGTTGGGCCACTGCAGCCCCGCGATGGTCTTCTCGCACAGGGCGCTCAGGATGGGAGTAGCCGGAGCCGAGGGAATATTCTTCTCGGCGAAAACGTACTCGCGACCGTCGGTGTCCTCGCGACGGATCAGCTCATCGGCCGGCACGCCGCACTTGCGGGCAAAACCCTGGGCGGCCTTGGTGGCGTTGCCCTCGGCATCGAAAGCGATGTTAGCCGCGGGACCGCGCTTGACCTCGTGGACCTCGTCGGTGGCGACGGCAACGTCGGCGACGAGCGCCGCCAGGCGGCGAGGGCTCGAAATCACACGAACGGCGCCATGGTTCAGGCCGGCCTCATCAAGACCCTTGGCGATCATGGTGCCGAGCTGCTTGACGGCATTGTTGAGCGGCGCGGAGGGCATCTCCTCGGTGCCGATCTCGAACAGGAAATCTTTGGTCTCAGCCATTCTTAGGCCACCTCGCCTTCCTGGGACTCATCGTTGGTTTCGCCGGCAACCTCCGCCAGATAGGCCTCGCAGCAGGCCTTGGCGACGGCGCGGACGCGCAGGATGTAGTTGGCGCGCTCGACTGCGGAAAGCGCTCCGCGCGCATCGAGCAGGTTGAAGGCATGGCTGCACTTCATGACGCAGTCATACGCCGGCAGCGGCAGCTTGGCCTCAAGGCAGGAGTGGCACTCGGCCTCATAGTCGTCGAACTTCTGGCGCATCATCTCGACGTTGGCGACCTCGAAGTTGTAGGCGCTGAACTCGCGCTCGTTCTCGAGGAACACGTCGCCATAGGTCATGGGCGTGCCGTCGGGCAGATAGCTCCACACCAGGTCATAGACCGAGTTGACGCCCTGCGCGTACATGGCGATGCGCTCCAGGCCGTAGGTGATCTCGACGGGAACGGGGTCGACCTCGATGCCACCGACCTGCTGGAAGTAGGTGAACTGGGTGACCTCCATACCGTTGAGCCAGACCTCCCAGCCAAGGCCCCAGGCGCCCAGCGTAGGGCTCTCCCAGTCGTCCTCGACAAAGCGGACGTCGTGATCGTTGGGGTCGAGGCCGATGGCGGCAAGCGAACCCAGATAGAGCTCCTGAGCGTTGACCGGAGACGGCTTGATCAACACCTGGAACTGGTAGTAATGCTGCATGCGGTTGGGATTCTCGCCGTAACGGCCGTCGGCGGGACGGCGGCAGGGCTGCGCATAGCAGGTGCGCCACTCGGCGGGACCGAGCGAGCGCAGGGTCGTGGCGGTATGGAACGTGCCGGCACCGACCTCGGAATCGTAGGGCTGCATGATGACGCAGCCCTGCTCGCCCCAGTACTGCTGGAGGCGCAGGATGATGTCTTGGAAGGAAAGCGATGAAGCGTTCATGCCTCTAATATCCCCTCGTCGATGGAATCGGTCGAATAGGTACTATAACGGTTTTCACTCAATGGTGCCGATACGGTTGAGCGGCCAATAGCGCACGAGCGCCACGGCGATGATCTGGTCCTGCGAAACCGGGCCGAAGTAACGCGAGTCCGCTGAATTCTCGCGGTTGTCGCCCATCATCCACACGTAACCATCCGGAACGGTGTAGGGATAGCTCACCTCGACGCCCGGTGCCTGAACGCCCAGAGGATAGCTCGCTCCCTGGGTGTAGGTCTCGTCAAGCGCTTGGCCATCGACGAGCACGCGGCCATCTTGCAAGTCAACGGTCTGGCCCGCGGTTGCTATCACGCGCTTGACCAGCACATCGTGTTCGGAGGAGGCATCGGGGTTATGGAAGACCACGATATCGCCCGCCTTGACGGGCTGACCCAGCTCGACGGTCACCTTCTGGGCCAGGATCTGGTCACCGATCTCGATCGTCGACTCCATGGAACCGGTGGGCACCACGAAGGGTTCGATCACAAAGGTGCGGATAAGAAAGGTCGCGGCAAGGGCGATGACGACGATCAACACCCATTCCAGGGCATTGCGAACGAATGAATTTTGAGATGGGGCCATGGCTACTCCCCCTCGGTCGAAACGCGTGCGGACGTGGCGGCATCATCGAGGATCTGCTGCGCATAAGCACGCTCCTCGGGCGTGAGACGCGCCGACTCGATCAGATCGGGTCGCCATCGGCACGTGCGCTCGATGGCATTCCTCCGGCGCCACGCATCGACTTTGGCATGGTCTCCCGAGGTCAAGACCTCGGGAACGCCTTGACCCTCGAATTCGGCGGGGCGCGTGTACTGCGCATACTCGAGCAGCCCGCCGTCCTCGGCCGTCGAGAACGACTCGTCGACGTTGCTCATCTCGTCTCCGAGCGCACCGGGAATCAGGCGAACCACGGCATCGGCGACCACCATCGCGGGCAGCTCACCACCCGTGAGCACGTAGTCTCCGATCGATAGACGCTCGTCGGCAAAGGCATAGGCGCGCTCGTCAACGCCCTCGTAGCGGCTGCATACGAACAGCAGCCGCTCGCTTTTGAGCAGACGCTCGGCCACGTGCTGATCGAAGGGCTCGCCACACGGCGTGAAAAACACGACCGTAGGCTTAGGGCCCTCGGCGGAAATAGAACGAATGGCCTCGGCGATGGGCGGAACCTTCATAAGCATGCCCTGTCCGCCGCCATAGGGCTCGTCATCGACTGTGCGATGACGGTCATGGGTCCAGTCGCGCAGGTTATACGCTCGGAAATCAAAAAGGCCGGCTTTGCGGGCGCGGCCTAGGATAGATGTCGACATCACGGGTTCGAACATCTCGGGAAAGACCGACAGGGTCTCGATCAGCATGCGGTCCTCCCTAGTTATCTTCTGAATCGATCAAACCGTCCATACAGTGGACGTGGATAGGGCCATCATCTGGCAGGCCGAGCACGACCTGCTCAATCACGGGAATCAGCACCTCGCCGTGCAAAGATCCCTCGACGACCCAGACATCGTTGGCCGGCGTACTCATGACCTCGACGATACGCCCCAGCGAACCGAAGCGATCGTCAACGACCTCGCGGTCCATAAGGTCGGCATAAGCCGATGTCAGAACGTCGAGCTCGAAATCATTCGTGCTCGCCAGCACATAGCAGCCGACTACATCCTCGGCCGACGTAAGGTCGTCGATGCCGTCGAACTTGACCAGATCGCCATCACCCGTATCGGTGACCGTCTGCACCGTGCAGAAACGGTCGCGCTTGAGCGCCGGCGGCGTGAGTGCCACGCGCATACCGGGCACTATAAGAGAAGGAAGCCCCCGCAACGGCTGCGCGAGGACCTCCCCCTTCCTACCATGCGGCTTGACCACACGGGCGATGTTTTTGTACCGGGCTTTCAATGTCCTAGCCCAGAACCTCGACCTCGACGTTAGTGTCGAGGCGAGCGGCGAGGGCACGGGCGAGCGTGCGAATCGCCTTGATGGTGCGTCCACGGCGGCCGATAACCTTTGCGACGTCCGACTCAGCACAGGAAACCTCGATGGTGGAGGTATCCGTGCCGTCGATGACCTCGAGGCTTACGGAATCCGGGTCGTCGACGATCTGGACAACAAGATATTCGACGAGATCGGCGATGCGATCTGAGAGCATTGCCTCACCCTCGAGCTGTGCAGCGTCAACCTCGGGCACGATTTACTCCTCGGCGCCCTCAGCGGCCTCGGCGGCAGCCTTGGCGGCAGCGGCCTCCTTGGCGAGCTGCTTCTTGGACTTCTTGACGACGGTCTCGGTCTTCTCGCCCTCGTTGGCAGCCTTGACCAGAGCAGCGACGGCGTCGGTGAGCTGAGCGCCCTTGGACTGCCAATCGTTGATCTTCTCGATGTCGAGGTTGATGGTCTTGGGGGCGGTCATCGGGTTGTAGCGACCGACCTCCTCGATGATACGACCGTCACGCGGAGCGCGGGAATCGGCGACGACGACACGGTAGTACGGACGCTTCTTAGCGCCGTGACGAGCAAGGCGAATCTTGACTGCCAAAGGAAACTCCTCCAACCAAGCAGCTTAGGGGCTGCAACTACAAACAAACAGTTGAACATAATACGCCATCGACGCGGGCAGGTGAAGTCCGTGAGAGCAACTTCTTCAGTATAGTCGAAGGCAAATCCATATATTAGACAAGATTCAAAGGTTTGCAAGCTCATCCACGCACCCCACATCACCTGGTCCCTTCGCCCCCGGCAGTTTGGGACCACCCGTGGGGCGGTGGTCCCAAAGTGCCAGGGGCGAAGGGACCAGGTTGGGCGGTATACTTTGCTTATGGAGAGACGCGAACATACATACGGATATGAGAGTCACCCCGACGCGGTCATGCCACCTTGGGTGGGACCCGCCGTGGGTCTCATGGATCTGGACGCCTTTTTCGCGAGCGTCGAGATGCTCGACCACCCCGAATGGCGCGGCAAGCCGCTCATCGTCGGCGGGGATGCCGAATCGCGCGGCGTGGTTTCGACCTGTTCGTACGAGGCCCGTCGTTTTGGCGTCCATTCGGCCATGTCGTCGGCACAAGCTCAGCGACTGTGTCCACAGGCTATCTGGGTACATGGCAACCGCGCACGCTATGCACAGGCCAGCGCTCAAATCATGGCGATCATCGCACAAGAAACACCCTATGTGGAACAGGTCTCGATAGACGAGGCTTTCTTTGACATCACGCCGGGCCGCTTTGAACCCCAGGAACCGGTCGAGATATGCCGGCGCATCAGCGACCGCGTGGCGGAACTCGGCGTAACCTGCTCGATTGGTCTGGGATGCAACAAGACCGTGGCAAAGATAGCCAGCGAGCGCGACAAGCCCTACGGGCTCACCGTGGTTCGTCCCGGAACCGAGCAGCGCTTCTTGGCGCCGTTGCCGGTAGCGGCCATGAGCGGCATCGGACACGCCGCCGAGGAGCGGCTACGTCGCATGCGCATCTTCACACTCGGTGACCTGTCGCGTGCACCTCAAGATGTGCTCGCCGGGGTCTTCGGCGTCAACGGGGAGGTCATGCGCACACGGGCTCTGGGGCTTGAGCGCTCCGCGGTCCGTCGCATCGACGAGGCGCGCGAGGTCAAATCGGTAAGCAACGAGCGTACCTTTGCGCACGACCTTACCGACCGAGCGGATGTCGATGCGGCGCTGGCGCTGCTCGGAGAGTCCGTGGGGGCGCGGCTGCGACGCGCCGGGCTCACCGGGGCCACCGTCACACTCAAGCTCAAGTTCACCTGGGGCAGCGGGCGCACCGCCCAGCGCCGCCTTCCGCATCCCACCGATGACGAGAACCTCTTTGTGCCCGCCGCGCGCGAGCTGCTCGACGGCATCTGGAAGGACGGGATGCATATCAGGCTCATCGGCATAGGCATGAGCGACTTCGACCACGAGGGCGGGGTGCAGACCGATCTTTTTTGCGAAGTGGACGACCGAGGCGCGCAGTCCAGCGATAGGCGGGACCTTTCCGTCGCCATCGACGCGGTGCGCGATAAGTTTGGCAAAGACGCCCTATCCTTCGGCCGCCAACGCCGTTTTTAGGACGGGGTCAGCAAACTCATGCGGCAGCTTTGTGAGCACGCTGAATGATGCTTCGACCGATCCCCGTGATTCTAACGAGTTGATCGATGGTAAAACCCCGTTGCTTGAGATCGGCAAGCAATACGTCGCGCTCGGACCTCGGCAGCGTTTTGATGTCACAGGGCCTTACGGGATCAAGCAGGGCCGTTGCCGCCTCAAGCGCATCAATATCCTGGATTCTGCCTCCCGTGATAACGAAATAGTCATTGGGAACAGTACTTTTTGAGAACTCGTAGAAGCGCTCGCTGCTGCCAAGGATGTCAAGCACCCGACTACATGAGCAGACCCGAGGCTCGCCCATATATTCCGAAAAACTGCTCCAGCGGTATTCATCGACTGCAGCCATATGCGCCTTGGCAGGATTGTTATGGATATATCGTACGCAGTTGAGCAGCTGTCGCTCACTTTCGATGGGAACGGACTCAAATCGATCTTGAAACAGAGGGCCCCGTCGACCCGTCTTGAAATTGAAATAACGGGCATAGGCCGTTGCAAGACCATGAAAACCATTGCTGATGGCGTCATTGGGATCCTCGACGAGAATATGCACGTGGTTATCCATGAGGCACCAACACAATATCTCGATATCAAACTTAGACAGACGCCTGCTCATAAGATTGACAAAATAGCAGCGGTCATTGTCGTCCTCGAAAATCAGCAGTCCGGCGCATCCCCTTAGCATCGCATGATACAAGCCGGTTTCCGAATGTTTGCGAGCAGTCCTTGTCATGGCGACCCCCAACAATATAGAACGTGTGTTCTATAGTATCACGAGCCCCTTAAAAACAAAAGCCGATACACTCATAGTTCTCGAATGTATCGGCTCAGATGGCATGTGTGGCGTGCGATTCTGGACCCCGTCCTAAAAATGCACGGATGTGTTTGTGGACCCCGTCCTAAAAAAGAGCAAGGGGGAGTTGGGGGGCGTCGCCCCAGAGTTTTTCGAGGCGGTAGAAGTCGCGGGCCTCGGGGGTGAAGACATGGACGACGACCGAGCCGTAGTCCATGAGCAGCCAGGTCTTCTGCTCGCGACCCTCGATGGAGAACGGATGCTCCCCGCAGGACTCGGCGACCTTCTCCTCGATCTCGTCGACGATGGCGTCCACCTGGCGATTGTTGGTACCGGTGGCGATCACAAAGTAGTCGCACACGTCGGAGAGCTCGGTCAGGTCGAGCACCTGCACGTCCTCACCTTTTTTGTCGAAGGCCGCCTGGGCCGCGGCGCGTGCAACCTCCTCGGCGGATACACCTGCGGTAGACAGGGAAGCCGCCGTGCGATCGGATGTGGCGGCGAAGCTCTTGGAGGGCGCGGCGCCATCCTCAAGCTCGACCTCGTTCATGGTCTCATCGGCCATGGAATACCTCGTTTCAAATAGGCGCCCGGCCTAGCGCAGCCGGGCGTAATGGTTATAGATCTGGATAGCCGTGGGATAAAGATAGCGGCCGGACTGGATCACGTAGACGAGACCCTGCGCAAAACAGGAGAAGAACAACTCATCAAGTGATACCTTGCCCACCATATCGCGCAGCGCCACCGCATAGTCACCATGGCGGTTGGGCTCGATGGCATCGGCCACAAACACCACCATATCGAGCGGCGTCATATCGCATGCGCCCACGGTATGGCGATCGACCGCCTGAAAGACCGCTTGTGAAAACTCCGGAAAGAGCTGGGGCAACTCATAGGCGGCAACCGGACCGTGTAACAGGGGCGTGGCGGCACTCGGAGAACCCGCGATCTTGATGCCATAGTGCAGGGCCCGCGCCACCAGCTCGCTATCGTCGAGCACCTTGTCCCAGTCATGCACCAAACCGGCGGCCGCCGCATCGAACTCATCGACACCGTACGTGCGCGCCAGTTCCCATGCCGTCTGCGCCACGCCCAGCGAATGCTGGTAGCGTTTGCGGTTACCCGCCATACGCACCTCGAGCAGCTCGCGCGCATGCACCAGCTGATCGCGCTTCTCTCCCTCAAACTGATCTTCAACCACGACGGTCTCCCCCATCACGAATCCAAAGCATGATCGTCGAGCCCTCGGTAGAGCCCGCGCTTTTTGATGTACCCGATCACCGACTCACTCGTCAGGTAGCGCACGCTCATACCGCGCGCCACACGCGTTCGAATATTAGTGGAGCTGATGGCGAGCGCCGGGATCTGAATATAGCGTACATCGAAATCGAGACCGGAGGCCTCGATGCGACAACGGGCCTCGCCGATGTCGAAGCCGGGACGCGTGGCGGCGATAAATGTGGCAAGCCCGGCGATCTCATCCGCCCGATGCCAAGAGACGATATCGAGTATCGCGTCGGCACCCGTGATGAAATACAGCTTGACGCGGTCAGGATAGAAATCTCGCAGCTCGCGCAGGGTATCGGCCGTATAGGTGACACCCTCGCGGTCGATCTCGAAACGGCTTGCCAAAAAGGCGGGATTAGCCGCCGTGGCGAGCACGGTCATAGCGTATCGGTCCTCGGCATCGGTCACATGCTTGTCGAGCTTGAAGGCGGGAGCACCCGCCGGCATGAAGAGCACGCTGTCGAGATTCATCGACTCGCGTGCCTGCTCGGCGGTGACCAGATGGCCGTAGTGGATCGGATCGAAGGTCCCGCCCATTATTCCCAAGCGGTATTCACGACCCTCGGCAAGATCGAGGGTCGGAAGCCCGATGCCGCCACGCATCGACATGGCTACTCGGCCTCCGTATCGCTGGGAACGGAAACAGAAGAACCGTCTTCGATGTCAGGCGTTACCTGGATGCCCTCACCCTCGGCTTCCGCCATTCCAGCCTCATCCGCGCCGTCGGCCTCGGCAGCGACCAAGCGCTCCTCATCGCTGAGCAGCTCATCGAATTCGTCGAAGTCCTCGGCACCCTCGAAATCAAAGGCGCGCTGGCAGATACGGACCTCATCGCCCGCACAGCAGCCGGCCTTCTCGAGCGCGGTGTCGACGCCCATGCGCGCAAACTTATGCTGCAGGTAGATGACGGCTTCCTCGTTTTCCCAATCGGTCTGGATGACCATGCGCTCGATGGCACGGCCCACGACGCGAAACGCACCGGGCTCTTCCTGGATCACACGGAAGCGCTTCTCGCGCTGCAGGCGCCGACGCTCCCACTCCTCATCACGCAGCATGACCGGCTCGTCGGAGGTAGAAAGCTCGGAGCGCAGCTTGGCAACCTGCTCGCCCACGGCCAGCATCAGGGTATTAAGACCGGCACCCGTCACGGCAGAGACCGCGAAGAACATGTGGCCGTCGTCGAGCGCGGCGCGTTTGAGCTCGGCGATCTTGTCGGCGGTGCCGGGCGCATCGCATTTGTTGGCCACGACGATCTGAGGACGATCGGCAAGATCGGCACCGTAACGCTCGAGCTCCTGGTTGATAACGTGATAGTCCTCAACCGGATCGCGATCCTCATAGCCGCCGGTCATATCGATGACATGCATGATGAGCGCCGTGCGTTCGATATGGCGTAGGAACTGATGGCCCAGACCCTTGCCCTCGCTCGCGCCCTCGATAAGACCGGGGACGTCGGCGACGACATAGGAGTACTCCCCCGCGCGCACCATGCCCAGGTTGGGCACCAGCGTGGTAAAGGGATAGTCGGCGATCTTGGGGCGCGCGGCGCTCATGCGCGCGATCAGCGATGATTTGCCCACCGACGGAAAGCCCACCAGGGCGGCATCGGCCATGAGCTTCATCTCGAGCTCGATCCAATGCTCCTCGGCCGGCTCACCAAGCTGGGCGAAAGCCGGGGCACGACGCACCGAGGTCACGAAATGGGTATTGCCCAGACCGCCGGCTCCGCCCGGGGCGACGATCACGCGCTCGCCATCGTGAACCAGATCGGCGATATCCCACAGAGGTTCCTGCGTCTCGGGATCGAGCTCGCGCACGATCGTGCCCATAGGCACCTTGAGGACCAGATCCTCGCCACTCTTGCCGTTGCGGCGCGAGCCCTGGCCGTGCGTGCCGCGTTCGGCACGAAAATGATGCTTGAATCGATAGTCGATCAAAGACGAAAGCTGGGCATCGGCCTGGATGATGACGTTGCCACCCCGGCCGCCGTCGCCGCCGTCGGGACCACCCTTGGGCACAAAGGCCTCGCGGCGGAAGGACATGCATCCGGCTCCGCCGTCGCCGCCGCACACATTGATGCGGCTCATATCGGTGAACTGTGACATGGTTCGCCTCCAACAAAAAAGGAGACTCTTGAATCCTAGAACTCAAGCGTCTCCCACATATATGCTCTATGAAGGGTAATTTACGCGTTCGCGAGCGGGCGTACGCTGACCCTATGCTTGGCGCCCTTGTGGAACTCAACGGTGCCGTCGACCAGCGCGAACAACGTATCGTCCTTACCACGGCCAACATTCTCACCCGGGTGGATGTGCGTGCCATGCTGACGGACGAGAATCGTGCCCGTGGTTACGGTCTGGCCGGCGAAACGCTTCGTGCCAAGGCGCTGACCGCGGGAGTCACGGCCATTACGGGAGGAACCGAGTCCTTTTTTGTGTGCCATTTAGTGTACCTACTCTTTCGTTACGAGTGTTATCTACTCGGCGACGGGAGCCTCGGCAACAGCCTCGGCCTCTGCCTTGACGGTCTTCTTGGCGCGAGACGTAGCCTGGACCTTGACGATCTTAAGCTTGGTCAGCTGCTGACGATGACCCTTGAGACGACGATAGCGCTTGCGCTTGTGGAACTTGAAGACCAGCTGCTTCTCGCCCTTGAACTGCTCAACGATCTGAGCGGTAACCTTGGCCTTGGCCAGCTTGGCGGGATCGGTGACGATCTTCTTGCCATCGTTGAGGAAGATGACCGGCAGGGTGATCTTATCGCCCTCATTGCCCTCGATCTTCTCGACGGTGATGACATCGTCGGTGGCGACCTTGTACTGCTTGCCGCCCGTGTTAACGATTGCGTACATGTTTACTTGCCCTTCATGCATCAGTTAGTGCAACAGCCGAATATAGTAGCAGGCGAATATACCCCCGTCAACGAGTATGTGAAGCAAATCCATAAGTTTGCACAGGTAGGGGGCTGACGAGTCGGCCCTCGTCCTCACACGCCTGGTTGTATCGCTCGACATCGTAGGAGCAGATGGTCACGAGGTCTTGCATACCGGTGGAAACGATAGGGGCATCCACGCCCGGGGTCAAGCCCCTCAGCAAAACATCAACAGCAGCCAAAAGGATCTCGGGACGCATGGACCCCTCGTTGTCGGCATGGGTGTCAAGGGTGAGCACGATATGGTCGGGCTTCTCCCCCGCCGAAAGCTCGTAGCCCACAAGTGTGCGGTCGAGATCGAGCCGTTTGGACTTCTTGCCGCGGGCATAGTCGATGCCGTGGCCGGCACGCAGCGTATCGATGGCATGCGCGATATCCTCAACGGCGACTTGCGCCCCAGGCGCGATCGTCAAGTCGATGCGATAGGCCAGGCGCGTGAGCTGCGCGGTGAGCGCAGGCGTGCGCACATCGATATAGGCCGCCTCGATCGGTGCGAGATCGGCGGGAGATGCCGCATGCAGCCGTGCGAAGACGTCCTCGAGCGGCAGCTTCTCGATCATGAACAAGTCATACCACTCACAGGTCGAAGACGTGCCCACGGGCAGCGCGGACGAGAATCCGACCCGCATATGGGGCGAGAACCCCTGGGTCACGGCATAGGGCAGCCCAGCACGACGCACGATGCGCTCGATAGTGTGGATGACCTCGAGGTGCCCCAGATACTTGAGCCGGCCGCGTTTGCCATAGCGCACGCGGATGCGGTACAGGGTGGTCTTATCGCTCAGGCGCTCACTCATGCGCGCTCACCTACCAAAACGTTCTTGGCATGCAACGTGGGGCAGATGCCGCACCCCGTGCATGATGTGCGGGTGCAGTCGGGCGTGGTGATGCCCTCGAGCGAACGGCGGTACTCGCGCTCTAGAAAACCACGCGAGCAGCCCGGGCTCACGTGCTCCCAGGGCAGGCGCCAATCGAGCTCATAGGGCAGCTGAACCACATCGTACAGATCGATGCCACAGCTCGCGGCAGCCTGCTTCCAGCGCTCGAGCGAAAAATGCTCCGTCCACGCGTCGAAGCGCGCGCCGTCGCGCCACGCCTGCAGAATCACCGGCGCCATGTCGCGACCGCCGCGCGAAAGGGCGGCCTCGAGCAGTGACGTCTCGGCGTCATGGTAGTGCACGCGCACGGCACGGTTCTTGACACTCGAGACCAGCAGGTGCTGACGGCGCTTGACGTCATCGTAGTCGAGCTGCGAGCACCACTGGAACGCCGTCTGGGCCTTGGGGATAAACACCGAGACCGAGATGGAGACCGAGATGGACCCGCGACGGTTCTTGGGGACCACGGAGCGACCGAGCTCGAGCACATGGTCGGCGAGGTTGGCGATGGCCACGATATCCTCGTCGCGCTCGCCGGGAAGACCCATCATGAAATAGAGCTTCATGCGGTTCCATCCGGCCTCAAAGGCGGCCTTGGCGGCGCGGTCGAGGTCCTCCTCGGTCACGTTCTTGTTGATGATGTCGCGCATACGCTGACTGCCCGCCTCGGGGGCAAAGGTGAGACCGCCCTTCTTCTCGCCCGCGACCGACTCGGCCATATCCACACCGAAGGAGTCGAGGCGCTGCGAGGGAATGGAGACACGGATGCCCGTATCCTCGAGCTGTTGATTGAGACGCCCCAGAACCTCGCGGATGCAGGAATGGTCGGTAGTGGAAAGCGAGGTGAGCGACACCTCGTCATAACCGGTTATTTTGAGTCCCTCGAGCACCGAGTCGACGATCTGATCGGCCGTGCGCTCGCGCACCGGGCGGTAGGTCATACCGGCCTGACAGAACCGACAGCCGCGCGCGCACCCGCGCAGGATCTCGACGGAAAGTCGGTCGTGAACGAGCTGGGCATAGGGCACGCAGGACTGGCTCAGGGTCTCGGTAGCACCGAAATCCTCGACCACACGCTTGTAGACGACCTCGGGCGCTCCGGTACCGGGACGCGGAACGGTGTAGCCGTGCGGAGAGGAGGGCTCATCGTGGCGCACCTCGTAGAGACTCGGCACATAGGTGCCGGCGACGCTCACAAGCGCCTCGACGATCTGCGCGCGGCTTTTGCCCTCATCGCGCAAGCGCTCGTGTAGACGGCAGATCTCGGTCAGCGATTCCTCGCCCTCGCCGATCAGGATCGCATCGAAAAACGGCGCAAGCGGCTCGGGGTTGTAGACCGAGGGTCCGCCCCCGACGACGATGGGATCGTCCTCGCCGCGATCCGCGGCCATGAGCGGAATGCCAGCCAGGTCGAGTGCCTCGAGATAGTTGGTGCAGGCCATCTCGTGGGGAATATGGAAGCCCACCAGATCGAACGATGCGACCGGAGCCGCCCCCTCGAGCGACAGCAGCGGCACGTCCGCCGCACGCATGGCATCGGCCATATCGGGCCACGGTACATAGCCACGCTCGCAGGAGATGCCCTCCTGCTTGTTGAGGATGTTATAGAGGATGGCCAGGCCCTGGTTGGGCAGCCCCACCTCGTACACATCGGGATAGATCAGACAGACGCGGTAGTTGGCCTCGGCCTTGGAACGCGTTCCCCACTCATGGTCGATATAGCGCACAGGCTTTTCGACATGGGCGAGCAGCGGCTCGATATCATGAAAACGATCTTGGTACAAAACGCGCAAGGTAACCCCTTAAGCTGCAGTGTCGACGACATCGACCGAAACGGGAGACGTCGGGCGGGCCATGTCCGAGACGTTTTTGGCAGCGTCGCGAACACGGGAGAACGTAGAGGAGAGCACCTCGTTGGCACGAGTGTAGTCGATATCGCGCTCATTGACCTCGCACAGGACCTTGCCCATGCCGTAGGTGCCAAGCCCTGCCATAAGTGCCTTGACCGCAAAACCGATATGCGGCGTGCGCTTGACGATCGCACGGGTAACGCCGCGCATGGCAAGCCCCGCGGCGAGCACGCCAGCGACCTCGTAACCACGCTCGGCCTTGATGCCGTGTCCAAATACCGCAGCAAGCTCGAAAACCATGCCCACCTGGGCGGCGGCCATGACGGGAAAATCGGCACCGGGAATAAAGACCAGGGCGCCGGTTGCCATATTGGTGAGGGCGCACGAGGTGATGATGCGATTGGCGGCAGCGATGCGCATAAAGGCGAAGTTAGCCGCGAAAGCCGTCTCTTTCTCGGTGCGGTCGAGGATCCAGCGCGCAAGCGTCTCGAGCAGATAGGTCTTGTCCGTCGCGGCGACCATACCGAGCACGGGCGTCGACTCCTGGATAAAAGGCACCTCGACAGCGGACTCGGCAAGCACGCACACGGGGGCACCGGCGATCACGATCTGATGCACCGCGCTCTCCAGACGCTCCGACCCGCAGCTCAAAATGAGCACGATATCGGTGTCGGCCTTGGGAGCAATACGCTCGTCACCCAGGCGCTCGACACGCACGATGCCCGAGGTGGTCTGGGGAACGAAGGCGTCGCGAACGGTCTCGACCAGAAAACGCGAAGCGGACTCATCGAGATAGACCGAGACACGAACCGGCGTATTGGAATCCTTGGCCGTGCCTGCGCCCGATTTGAGCACGCGGCCGATCTTGTCAACAGGTATATGCATGGCAACTCCCTCGTTTGTCGCGGATGCTCTAGGCGGTCGCAGAGCGATGCCGCCATATGGATTGTACGATACCCACCGTCAGCAGCTGAATCATCATCGACGACGACCCGAAGCTGATAAACGGCAGCGGAATGCCCGTGATCGGCATCATGCCAATGCACATGCCGATGTTCTCGAAGATCTGGAACGTCCACATGGCCACGATGCCGACACACGAGAGCTTGAGAAAGAGCGACTCGCATTTAATGGACACGCGGATCGTGGAAAAGATGAGCAGCACGAAAAGGCACAGCAGCAGAAAAGACCCGCAGAAACCAAACGTCTCGGACAAGAAGGCAAAGACGAAATCGGTATGGAACTCGGGCAGAAAACCGCCGGTCGATTGGGTGGCGTGCCCCAGCCCCTTGCCGAAAAAGCCGCCCGAGCCCACGGCGATCAACGCCTGCTTGAGGTTGTAGGCGTCATCGGAATCGGCGGCATCCGGGTCGATGAAAACCGTAAGGCGGTTCATCTGATACTGCTTGATGAGCACGTCGTGACCGAGCATGGAATCGAGCACCGAATCGAGCGCGAGCACGAGCGCCACGAGTCCCACCAGCAGGGCAAGCGTCGAGAGCACCCACTCGCGCCGCGCACCGCTCATGCAGATGACCACGGCGCCCGACACGAGCACGACCAGACCGGAGCCCAAGTCGCCCATCGCCACGACCGCAAGAAACGGAACGGAAAGCATGCCGCAGAGCTTGACATAGTCGCGCACCGTATCGATGCGTCCGTTGTACTGTGAGCCGAGCGTGGCGATAAAGAAGATCGTGATGAGCTTGGCGAGCTCGACGGGCTGAAACGTCAGCCCGATGCCGGGAATCTTGATCCAGCCCGTCATGCCCAGACCGCCTGTATAGGACAAGCCGGGGATCTTGGGCGACAGGATCACGATGAGGTCGATGATCAAAAGCGCCGTCGAAAAATTCGAGATACCGCGCAGGTCGCTGCGCCAGACAAGGACGGCGAGCACCGTGCCGATGGCGATGCCGAGCACGTGGCGCGGAAACGAGGCATCGGCCTTGAACTGCGACGCCGACCAGATGATCAGCGCACCATAGGCGACCAAGGCGATTGTGGCGACCAGGACCCCCACGTTCACCTGCTGGCGGAAGGTCGAGCGAGACGTCGAGATCTGCTTGTTGACGCGATCGAGGCTGCCCTTGGCCGATGTGTCACGCGGACGGAGAAAGGGAATGTTGACCATATCCGAACAACCTTCTATCGAACCGAAGAATCGCCCGAGACCGAAGAGTCATCGGGCTCGTCGTAGATGGCGCCGAGCACATCGCGCACCACGTGCAGGGCCGTATCCGAGCCGCCGCCGCCCTGCTCGAGCACGGTGGCGATCACGTATTTGGGATCGTCGGCGGGGGCATAGGCGCAGAACCAGGCATAATCGTCCTCGCCGCTCTTCTCGCCCGTTCCCGACTTGCCCAGCACCTCGCACGAAAGACTCGTAAAATGCGCCGCCGTCGAGGTCGAAGCGGAATAGATAACGTCGTGCATGCCGTTGCGAACGAGCGTGAGATCGCTGTCATTGGCGATCTTGGCGTTAAGGCGCTTCTTGGTGCCGCGCCCGTTGTACTTGTAGGCGTCTCCATCGCCGTCGCGCGAGACCGCCGACAGGAACACGTGCGGCGTGTACTGCTTGCCGCCGTTGGCAAGACCCATGTAGGCGCACGCCATCTGCAAGGGCGTGACCAGAATATCGCCCTGGCCGATGGCGATATTGGTCATGTCGCCGGCGTTCCAGGCGCGATCGTCAGCCGAGGCGTCAGTAAAGTAGGATTCCTTCCACTCGGCGTCGGGGATACGGCCCTCGCCCTCGCTCGGCAAGTCGATACCGCACTTCTTGCCCAGGCCCCAGCGACGGAAGACCTCCTGCAGCCCCTCAGGGTGGTCATCGCTGTAGAAGAAAGCCTTGCCCATGTCGTAGAACACGGGGTCGCAGGAGTTGGCGATGCCGGATTGCAACGTCATGGTGCCATGCCCCGAATGCAGCCAGCAGTACTTTCCCCAGCTCTTACCCAAACCGGTCCAATAGCCGGTGCAGTCCGTAGTTTGGGTCGACGTATAGGTGCCGAACTCGAGACCGGCAAGTGCTGAGAGCGGCTTGATCGTCGAGGCCGACATATACTGACCGCCGATGGCGCGGTTGACCAGAGGATGCGATCCCTCGTCGTCGTTGAGCTCGGTCCACACATCGTTGGAGACGCCGCCGATAAACACCGACGGATCGAACTTGGGCTCCGAGGCCATGCCCAGGATCTCGCCGTTATTGGGGTCGAGACACACCACCGCGCCATTGCCCGCGTTGGAGTAGCCGGAATTCTTGGCGCGCTCGATGGCGTCCGAAAGCGCCGTCTCGCATGCCTGCTGAATCTTGAGGTCAAGCGTGAGCTTGATGTCGGAACCGGCCTTGGCGGGCACCGCACCGGCCTGTCCGGTCACGTTGCCGCTGGCATCGACCTTGACGGTCTGCTCGCCGCGGATTCCCTGCAAGAGATTTTCGTAATAGATCTCGACGCCCGCCTGGCCCACGATATCACCCGACTGGTAGCTGATCTGGCCGGCAGCCTCCTCGCTCGTATCCGAGCTCTTCTTGTTCTGCGCCTTGAGCTGCTCGGCCGTGATGGTGCCGGTATAGCCCAAAACATGGCAGGCCGTCTCGCCGTAAGGATACTGACGCTCGGTGCGCTCGGCGATCTGCACACCGGGAAACTCGCCCGCATGCTCCTGGATGTAGGCGACCGTGGAACGACGAACATCGGTGGCGATAGTATGCAGGCTCTGAGCACCTTCGGAGTTGTCCTGGATATTGCGCAGCACCGCCATATAGGGCATGCCGAGCACGTTGGCCAGATGCCGCACGAGAACGGTATCGTCGGCCAGATCGCGATAGGCGACAACGGCCAGCGAGGGACGGTTGGTGACGAGTGCCACGCCGTTGCGGTCGAGGATACGGCCGCGTACGGCCGGCGTGGTGACGGTTCGGGTCTGGTTTTCCTGGGCCTGCGTCTCGTAATAGTCGGACGACACCATCTGCATGGACCATAGCTTGGCGGCAAGGGCGGCGAACAGGGCACCGACACCTGCGGTTAGCATGGTAAATCGCCCCTTGAAGGCGACCGAGGGCGTATTGCCCTCGCCCTCGGTCGCCCGGGGGCGCGTTCCGTTTTTGGTATCGAAGGTAAAGCGCGAATCGCCGCTGCGCATGATGAGCATCGCCGCCAAGATGGAGACGATAAGCACGATACCGGCGATCACGACCATAAGCCATGAGGACATAGGCGGCGCTCCCCTATTTGAGCCCGCGCGTCTTGGGCTTGAAGCGCATGCCGCCCGCATGCGAGCCACGCGCCGAGAAGCCACTGGAACCCTGCGAGGCGGCACCCAGTGCCACAAACGGAATCGCAACGACACCCGTCATGACCGACGAAGCGAGCGCATGGCCGAAGATCGCCACCAGAATGCTCGTCTCGAGCCCCATAAACAGCAGGATGACGCTATAGACCACATTAACGATCAAGGCGAACAATCCGATGGTGCAGCCGCGAGAGGTGGCGGTGGCACCGGATTGCAGCGCTCCGCCATGCACGAGCGCAAACGATCCGGTCGTAAGCAAAAGCGACATGACGCCGACCGGGACGGCGGCCGAAAGATCGTAGAAAAGCCCCGAGAGAAAGCCGCAGACAACGGTCTTGGTCGGGTCGCCCGAGAATGCCTCGAGACAGACAAGGATGATCATGAAGTTGATGCGCCCACCGGCAATGTCGATCTGGGGAGCAAGCCCCGTCTGCAGCAGAACGCAGACCACGGCGGCGATGGCAAACGAGCGGGAGCTCGAAGATTGTTCACGTAATTCCACAGTCGCTCCCTCCTATTCGCCCGTTGCCGAATCGGTCGTATCGTCCGTATCATCGCTCGAGGTATCGGTTGTCTTGGTGTCCGAACTCGTGCGCGAAGTGCCCTGCGGCGTCGAGTTGGCGCTCGAAACGTCGTCGTCGGAGGCGGCCTGTTCGTCGGTCAGCGAGGTGATGACGAGGACCTCCTCGTTATTCTCGGTCGTGGACTGGGCGCGGACCACGATCGTGTAGTACACGTCGTTGGCCGACTTCTCGACCGACGAGACGGTACCGAGCGGCAGGCCCTTGGGAAACACCCCGCCGATTCCCGAGGTGACGATGATGTCGCCGACCTTGACGTCGGAGTCGGCGCTCACGTATTCGAGACGCAGCGTGCCGTCGGCCTGGCCCTGCAGCATGCCCTGAGCGCGCGTGTCCTGCACCATGGCCGAGACACCCGACGACTCGTCCCCCAGCAAGCGAACGGTGGAGGTCTTTGCCGATACCTCGATGATCTGGCCGATGACGCCCGCCGAACTTGTCACGGGCATGTTGATCGTCAGGCCGTCGGCAGAGCCCTTATCGATCGTGACCGTCGAGGTCCACGCATCACCCGATGAACCGATGATGCGTGCGGCCGTGGACTTGAGGTTATAGGTCGATTGCAACCCCACGAGCCCCTCGAGACGTTCGGCGGTCTTCTGGGCCTCGGACAGCTCGGCGACCTTGCTCGTGAGCTCCTCGTTCTGCTTTTTGAGATCCTGCAGGGTCTCGGGCGAGGCCGTGAGGTTCGAGAAGATATTGCCCACGGCGTTGAACGGCACGGCAACCGTCGACCCCACAAAGCGAGCGGGCGACGTGATGGTGGTGACACCCGAGCGCACGGCATGGATGGGCCCCGACTCGCCCTCGCGAATATAGAGGGTGAGCAGCAGCACCGAAATGAGGCTGAAAACAATCAACGGGCGCATACCCGTTGATTGCCGCTTGCTATTGAGATTGGAAGAGAAACCCTGGGATCGTGCCAACCGGGAACCGCCTTCTCGTGGAACTAAGCGTTGGTCTGGACAAAACCACCGTCAAAGGCATTGGCCTCGAGCACGCGGGCGCAGCCGTTGACGACGTTGTCAAGAGCCGTGGGGCTCACGTTGACCGAGACGCCCGTCTCGTCGCGCAAACGCACGTCGAGGCCGCGGAGCAGCGCACCGCCGCCGGTCAACAGGATGCCGTAGTACATAAGGTCAGACGCCAGATCGGGCGGCGTGGCGTCAAGGGCGTCCTTGACGGCCTTGGCCATCTCGTCGAGCGGCTTGTTGAGGGCGCGGCGAATCTCCTCGCTCTCGATACGCACCGTCTTGGGCAGGCCCGTGATGACGTCGCGGCCGTTCACCTCGACATCGAGCTCGTCCTTGAGCGGAACGGCGGAACCGACCTTGATCTTGATATCCTCGGCCGTGCGCTCGCCGATGGCAAGGTTGTAGGCATCGCGCACATGCGTCAAGATCGCCTGGTCGAACTCATCGCCGGCGATGCGGATAGACTGCGAGACCACGATGCCGCCCATGGCGATGACGGCGACCTCGGTAGTACCGCCACCGATATCGATGACCATCGAGCCGGTGGGCTCCTCAACGGGAAGATCGGCGCCGATGGCGGCAGCCATGGGCTCCTCGATCAGATAGGCCTGACGGGCGCCGGCCTGGATCGTCGCCTCGAAGACGGCGCGCTTCTCAACCGAGGTGACGCCCGAGGGAACGCAGACGACGACGCGCGGACGCGGGGTCCAGGGATAGCGCTTCTCGGACGCCTTGTCGATGAAGTAGCGCAGCATGGCTTCGGTCACATCGAAGTCGGCGATAACGCCGTCTTTAAGCGGGCGCACGGCGACGATATTGCCAGGCGTGCGACCGAGCATGCGCTTGGCCTCGATGCCCACCGCCAGGATGCGCTCGTCGTTTTTGTCGATCGCGACCACGGAGGGCTCGCGGATCACGATGCCCTTGCCGCGCACGGAGACGAGCGTATTGGCGGTGCCGAGGTCGATCGCAAGATCACCCGCATAGCTACCGAAGAACATGTCCATCAAAGAAAACAACGCAACTCCCGATGTGTTGAATGATTTTGGCGCAAAAAACCTCAAAAGAGTCTAACGCATGCCCGCCCGCGGCACCACGGCCGCGGGCGGGCATACCACAAACCCCATAAGCCTTACTCGGAATCAGCGGCCGAAAGATCGATGTCGAGGGAGGAAACGACCCAGCCGATATGGTTGTCGGAGCGAACGAAGGTGACGTCGTACTCCTGCTCGCCGCCCTTGGACAGCGAGACCTTGGCCTTGGCGGACGTCTCGGTCATGGACTGATCCATGCCCTCGATCTCAACGGAAGAACCCTGCGGAACGGTCGAGATGATCGTGGACTTGGCCTCTTCGGAAAGCGAGCTGGCAAGGCAGGACTCGGCCTGTGCGGTGTCACCGTCCGAAGCCGCCTGGAACAGATCGGTGAGCACGGACTCCTGCGAGGGGAAGCCCAGGCCGCGCGTATAGGCATAGCCCAGGCCGCCGCCCACGACGACGATCAAAAGCAGGAGCACCAAGAAGACCTTGAGCCCCGTATGGCGATGACGGCGGCGCACCTTGGCTTCCTTGCGGTCCTGCTGGACCATCTCGGACTCCGAGAGCGTAAAAAAGCCGGTATCGGAGGGATCGGGCATGAACTGACCGGTCTGACCCGTCGGGTCGAGCGGATCGATGCCGGCCTGCGTATCGGCGAGCGCCGGAGCAGGAGCGGTCGACATAGCCGACTGCGCGGAGAGCGCGTCGAGGGCATCGTGCACGCGAGCGAGCTCGTCGGACTGCTCCTCGGAGAGCTGATAGATACCATCGGCGGTCGCGGCACTGAATGCGTCGAGGGCCTCGGAAGGACGGCCGGCGGCAGACAGGGCCTGCCCCAAACCGGCATTGATGGCACGGCTGTCGTCACGCGGACCGGCGAAATCAAGGGCGGTACGATAGGTCTCGACGGCGTCCTCGGGGCGACCGAGCTTGATGAAGCACTGCCCGAGCTCGCCAAGGGCGGCAGCGGGAGCGGGGTTGGCCCCGTCGATGGCGGCCTGGCGATAGGCGGTGCCGGCGTTGGCGAAATCGCCCTGCTGATACAAGGCGTTGCCCAGGCCCAGATAAGCCTTATAGGGGGTGGCGTATGAAGCGTCTTGCGTCGCCGCCGAGAACGCCTGGGCGGCGCCGGCAAAGTCGCGCGCGGCGGAAAGCGCCTTGCCGCGGTTGGTGAGCAGCGCGCCGCGCTTGCCGTAGGCGGCATCGTTCAGGGCATCCGCATAGGCCTCGGCGGCCTGCGCGGCGCGGCCCAGATGCATCAGGGCGTTACCGAGCAGGTGATCGGCCTCGCCGCATACCTCGCCCTCGGTCTTGACCTGAGACAGCATCTGGGCGGCGGCAGAAAAATCACCGGCGCGGTAGGCCGCACGCCCCTGTTGAAGAAGCTGGGTGTTCAAAACGATCTCCCTACTCGTGAACGATCTCGACATGCACGATCTCATCGCCGGCGCGCAGCTGCGAGATCACGTCGAGGCCTTCGACGGTGTTGCCGAACACGGTATAGCCCGAGTCGAGGTTGTGCTGGGCACCCAGGCAGAAGTAGAACTGAGAGCCGGCAGAGTCGGGATCCATGGAGCGCGCCATGGCCAGCGCGCCGTCAACATGGCTGTTGCGCGGATTGGTGGCGAACTCGCCCTTGATGCAGTAGCCGGGACCACCCGTACCGGGCATGCCGTCAGGCCCCTCGAGACCGGCAGCGACGTCGGCGCCGGACATATCGCGCGTGTTGGGGTCTCCGCCCTGGATCACGAAACCGGGTACGTAGCGATGGAACTTGAGCCCGTCATAGAAGCCCATGGTGGCAAGCTCGCAGAAGTTGGCGACATGGATGGGAGCGCCCTCCCCGTCGAACTTGACCTTAATCGTGCCCTTGGACGTCTCGATGATCGCGGACTCATCGCCCGCAAGCTGGTATTCGGGCGTATAAAGCTCTTTCTTAAAACCAAACATGGGCATCCTCCCTCATGAATTTATTGCTCAATCCTTAGAATTGTAGCAAGAAGCGTGAGGTTCCATCAATTGCGCACGCCCGTTTTAAAGCCAGGCTTAAGCCGTGTGGGGCAAAACGCGAAACCTATGAGAGCTTTTGGGGCTTCCAGCTATCGACGTTGGCGTCAAACTGGTTGAGCGCGGAGTTGCCCGCCTGCGCGATGGGCGCGAGAATCTCAGAACTGTGCGAGCTCATGGATTCGCCATCCGGAACGGCAAGCGAGATGTCCCAGCTCTGGCAGATCACGTCGACGCGATCGTGCATCCACTGTGCGAGCTGCTTGAGGTGCGCGATATCGTCCGCATAGACCGTGTCGTCCTTGTACTTGAGGTTATCGAGTTCATCGATGGTCTTTTGGATGCGGTCGCGCAGATCGTAGGCGCCCTGCGAGAGCTCGGTACGGGTATCTTTCGAAGTGCGCAGATAGCCGCTGTTGAACGACGTGATCACATCGCCGATCTGATCGTCATCGTTATAGGACACGATCGTCTGGTAGATATCGGAGAGCTTGGTATAGAGCTGATCGTCGGTGAGAACCGTTTGCTCCTGGACGACATCCTGCTCGGATGCATCGAACGACGCCGAGTCGCTATTCTCATCCTCGCTCTTTTGACGGGTGGGAAACGTGCTTTGCGCCGCCTGGCCAAACTGGGCATAGAAGCCCGGCATGACACCCAAGGGGTCCTCGGTGACAAAGTAATAGGTGCCTCCCGCGATCAGAGCAAGCACCACGACCCAAATCACCGGCTTGGGGATATGGCGCTTATGCTTGTGATAGGCGTCCTCATCCGCATGCACCTTGCGTTTGGTTTTCTTAGTCTCATGCGCATCGTCCGCATCGGTCTTTGACGAGGGAAGCCCGGGGATATCGACCTTGGGGATCCCGAAATCCTTGTCGAAGGCAGGAAGCACGCAGGTCTCGTTGGGATCGGCGGCGTCCTTGAGCACGGCGGCGGCAGAGGCCGGAGCGTGCGGCACCTCGGTATCGATCTGCTCCTGCGTAAGGCGCGGGAAACCCGCGGTACGACCGGCGGCAAGATCGGACGCGGCGGCATCGCTCGAAAGGATCCCAGGAGCCGGACGACCGCACTTGGGACAGGTTCGATCATGGGGAGACAGGCGCGCTCCGCACCCGTCGCAAAACACGAACTCGGTGTGCTCGGGACCGTCGCCGGGGCCGACATAGGTATTGCAATGCGGGCAGAACGAGGAGCCGTCCTCGATCGTCTTAAAGCAATGCGGGCAGATCAATGCATCCTCTTTTCGGGATATCGAGTCAAAGGGAAATCAGAGCATAGTACACAAACGGCCGCGCTGCGCAAATCGGGTCGGAGCTGCAGCGAATGAGCACAGCGTATCAGCTGCGGCGGCGCTTGGAGGGCATGGAGACCGTGATGCCGCCCGAGGACTTGGTGAGCTTGGAGCGATGCTTTGCAGAGCGTTCGGGTTTCGTTGAAACGGGGGGCTTCGCCTGCTCGATACCCTCGCGCGCATGGATCTCGGCCTCTCGGGCGGCACGCTGCTCGCGACGCTGCACGATATCGCCGGCAACACGGCTCGCCAGGCGGGCCGCCGACGAGCCGGTGGAGCTCACCGTAGCCCCACGACGCCCCAGACGCACCCGGACGCCGCGCCCGAAGCCCGTGGCGGCATGACGGCGCCGTGGCTCGAGGGTGTCGCAAACGTAGGCCAGCCTGAAAAAGACGGTACAGGTAAGCGCCACGATCACCACGAGCATCACCACCACCGAGGGCGAGAGCCGTGCGATCGAAAGCAGCTTGGGAAAGCCGATGACGCCCGTGAGGATGCCGACGACCACGAAGATAAAGAGCGTGCAGCGCAACGGATTCATGGGCTGGGAGATGCGCCAGATAAGGCTCACGCTCGCCGCACAGGACGTGACCAGGCACATCGTGGAAAGCGTGAGCTGGTCGAGCCCGAAGAGGTGTGCGCACAGGATATCGAGCGCCGCCGCCAATATCACGGCGACCGAAGCCGGTAGCGCCCGTTTGAGCACGTTGTTCAAGAAAGAGCCCTTGACGCGAGCGTTGTTGGGCTCAAGGCCCAAGACAAAGCCGGGCGCGCCGATGCAGAAGAAGTTGATGAGCGTCATCTGGATCGGCTCGAACGGATAGGGCGGGAAGGCGATGCAGAGAGCGGCCAGCCCCATCGAGAACAGGGTCTTGGTCAAGAACAGCGCCGCCGAGCGCTGCAGGTTGTTGATGGAGCGACGTCCCTCGGCCACGACCGCGGGCATCGAGGCGAAGTCGTTGTCGACGAGCACGATCTCGGCCACGTTGCGCGCAGCATCCGACCCGGCGGCCATGGCCACCGAGCAGTCGGCTTCCTTGAGGGCGAGCACGTCGTTGACGCCGTCACCGGTCATGGCCACCGTGTGACCACGGCGCTGCAGCGCCTGTACAAGCTCGCGTTTCTGCTGCGGGGTCACACGACCGAACACGTGATAGCGCTCGACGGCGGCATCGATCTTGGCCGGCGTGTCGAGCGTGGTGGCGTCCACATAGGCCTCGGCGCCGGGCACCCCCACCACGCGCGCGATGGACGAGACGGTGCGCGGGTCGTCGCCCGAAATCACGTTGAGCGTCACGCCCTGCTCGTTGAAGTAGCCGATGGTCTCGGCCGCCGAGGTGCGGATCTCGTCGCGGATGGTGACAAAGCCCACGGGCAGCGCCTCGCCCACCATGTCTCCATCAGGGGTGAATCCGTCGACGCGCGCCACCACGAGCACGCGGCAGGTGTCGGCAAGCTCGGCCACGCGCTCCTCAAGCGCGGAGAAGACGCGTTCGGAGAGGACGAACTGAGCGGCGCCCATCACAAACGAGCCCTCGGCAAACGAGGCGCCCGACCACTTCTTGGACGAGGAGAACGGCACGACCGAGAGCGGGGCGGACACGTCGACGGCGCGATCGGCATAGTAGTTGAGCAGGGCCTGGCAGGTTTCATTAGCGTCCGCCGACGTGGCGCGCGCGACGTTGGCGAGCGCGAAGTCAAGCACCGTCTCGCTGATCGGAAGGCTCGGCATCTGCGTGCCCGCCACGCCCTCGACCGGCAGAGGATAGGTGCCCTCGACCTCCATGCGCCCCGAGGTGATGGTGCCCGTCTTGTCCAGGCACAGCACATCGACGCGGGCGAGCGTCTCGATGCAGTACAGCTGCTGGGCGAGCACCTTGCGGCGGGCAAGGCGCACCGTGGCGATGGCAAGCACCGACGAGGTCAAAAGCACCAGGCCTTGAGGGATCATCCCCAGAAGCGCGGCGACGGTCGAGAGCAGCGCCGAAGAGGGCATCTTGCCCGACATGATCTGCCCGAAGAGCCAAGCCCACATGCCGTCGCCGGGGCATCCGGCCTTGTCGTACATGCCGTTGACACTCGAGGAGAACAGGGCGATACCGAGCGGGATCATAAGGATGCTCGCGAACCGCACGATGGCGTTAAGCGCGTTCATGATCTCGGAGTTGACCTTTTTGACGTATTTCGCCTCGTTGTTGATGCGAGCGACATAGTTGTCGGCGCCCACGTGCACCACCTGCGCGCGCACCAGGCCCGAGTCGATAAAGCTGCCGCTCATGAGCTCGGAGCCAGGCTGCTTTTTGATCAGGTCACTCTCGCCGGTCAGCAGGCTCTCGTTGACCAGGCACTCCCCCGATACCACGCGGGCGTCGGCCGGAATCTGGTCGCCACGGCCCAGTCGGATGATGTCGTCGAGCACGATCTGGTCGAGATCGAGCTCGGTCTCGACGCCGTCGCGCACCGCCACGGCCTTTTTGCTCGTGAGCAGGGTGAGCCGGTCGACCATCTTCTTGGAGCGCATCGACTGCACCACGCCGATGCCGGTGTTCAAAAAGACGACGAACAAAAACGTCAGATTCTTGAACGAGCCGGTGACAAGCACCAGGATCGCCAAGACCAGGTTGATAAGGTTGAACAGCGTGCAGAGATTCTCGATGATAAGCTCGCGAACCGATTTGGTCTTGAGCTCCATGTTGAGGTTGATCTTGCCGGCGGCGATGCGTTCCTCGACCTGGGCGGTCGTAAGACCCTGCTCGATATCGGTATCTGCCATAAACGCTCCTTAGCGGCGTGGCGTGCATATGAAAAAGCCGTCCGAACCATACGCGGTACGGACGGCCTTGCCTGTGCGGGTGCCCCATGTTGGATTCGAACCAACGGCCTTCTGCTCCGGAGGCAGACGCTCTAATCCCCTGAGCTAATAGGGCGAACGCTTGTGATTATACCCAAGAAGCGGCCCGCGGGCATAAAAATCTCAAGCACCACAGAGCCGTGACATCAAACGCCGCGGAAAACAACGTATAGCGCTCGCGTCGAACGCAGCGCGATCAACACTTTAGGGCGCAAAAGCAAGTCAGTTAGTATAAACTTTCATGCACTTATAGAACGAGCGGCCCGGCAGCCCTCGACAGACGTAATAACACAATCGGTGAAAGGCACACACCCCATGATCGCGATACTCAGAAGCTCAGCCTCAGACGAAGCCATCTCGCATATCGTCAGCTGGATCGAGAAAAAGGGTCTTAAAACCGACGTCTCGCGCGGCGAGAACGAGATCGTGATCGGCTTGGTCGGTGACACGACCAAGGTCGACCCGTTCCTGCTCGAGTCGATGGATGTCGTCGAGCGTGTGCAGCGCGTCTCGGAGCCCTTCAAGCGCGCCAACCGTAAGTTCCATCCCGAGGATTCCGTCATCGACTGCGGCCATGGCGTCAAGATCGGCGGCGACCAGTTCCAGGTCATCGCAGGCCCCTGCTCGGTCGAGGGCGACAACCTCATCCGCATCGCCCGCCGCGTGAAGGCGGCGGGCGCCACGATGCTGCGCGGCGGCGCCTACAAGCCCCGCACCTCCCCTTACGCCTACCAGGGCATGGGCCCGGCCGGTCTGGACCTGTTGCGCGAGGCTGCCGATGAGCTCGACATGCCCATCGTCACCGAGATCATGGACCCGCGCGACGTCCAGGTCTTCTTAGATAAGCGCATCGAGGTCATGCAGATCGGCGCGCGCAACGCCCAGAATTTCCCCCTGCTCAAAGAGGTGGGCAAGACGCAGACGCCGGTCCTGCTCAAGCGCGGCATGTCGGGCACCATCGACGAGCTGCTCATGGCGGCCGAGTACATCATGAGCGAGGGCAACGACAACGTGATTTTGTGCGAGCGCGGCATCCGCACCTTCGAGACCCGCACGCGCAACACCTTCGACCTCAACGCCGTACCGGTGCTGCACCACCTGTCGCACCTGCCGGTCGTCGCCGACCCGAGCCACGCCACCGGCTACACCCGCTACGTCGAGCCTATGGCGCTCGCCGCCACCGCAGCCGGTGCCAACGGCCTCGAGATCGAGGTCCACGACGATCCGAGCCACGCCTGGTCCGACGGCGCCCAGGCACTCACCCCCGACCAGTTCGATGACACCATGCGCCGCATCCGTGCCATCCGCAAGGTCATCGTCGACGAGACGGTGGAGGCTTAAAGCGCATGGGCACGGTCAGAAACGCACGCGTGAACGCCGCGGGCCCCAAGGTCGCCGGTGTGGTGGGCCTCGGTCTTATCGGAGGAAGCTTCGCACGCGGTTACGCCCGGGCCGGCGTCAAGGTTCTCGCATACGACCCCGACGAAGACGTCATGGGCGCTGCCGAGATGGGCACCGTCGCCGGCGAGCTGAGCGACGAGAACCTCGGAACCTGCGACATCATCGTACTCGCTGCCTATCCCGAGGCCTGCATCGCATGGCTCGAGGACCACGCTGAGGCCCTGGCCGACGCCACGGACACCGAAGGCGTCTGGGGGCCGATCGTCATCGATACCGTGGGCGTCAAGGGCATCGTGTGCGATCGCGCCTTCGAGCTCGCCCGCGACCATGGCTTTTACTTCGTGGGCGCACACCCCATGGCGGGCACCCAGTATTCGGGATTTGCCCACTCGCGTGCCGATCTGTTCGAGGGCGCACCGCTGGTGCTCGTGCCGCCCGCGGTGGACGATGCCTTGAAGCTGGAGCTTTTAGGGCAGGTCCGCGAGATGGTACGGCCGCTGGGCTTCGCCAAGTTCAGCGTCACCACCGCCGCCGAGCACGACCGGGTGATCGCGTTCACGAGCCAGCTTGCCCACGTGGTGTCCAACGCCTACGTCAAAAGCCCGACCGCCCAGGTCCACCACGGTTTCTCGGCCGGCAGCTATCGCGACCTCACGCGCGTGGCGCACCTGAATCCCCAGATGTGGTCGGAGCTTATGATCGATGATGCCGATGCCCTGGCCTTCGAGATCGACCATCTGATCGAAGCGCTGGGGGCCTACAGCACCGCGCTCAAGAACCGCGACCGCCGCTATCTAGAAAACCTCCTTGCCGAGGGCGACCGTATCAAGCGCTCGCTCGACGACGAGAGCCAACGATAGGAGATGCAATCTATGGCCATCACCATCGATGTCGATACCGCACGTCCCTACCAGGTGCACGTCGGCACGTTTTTGCTCGAGGAGGCGGGCGCGCTCGTGCGCTCCGCCGCCGGGGGCGAACGTGCCGTCATCGTGACCGACACCAATGTGGGGCCGCTCTACCAGACCCCGGTCAAGCAGAGCCTCGAGAAGGCGGGCTACACCGTCGACATCTGCACCTTTGAGGCCGGTGAGGCCCACAAGCGCGCCGAGACCTACGTGGGTATCCTGGAGTTCGTGGCCGAGCACGAGCTCACCCGCTCCGATGTCATCGTGGCGCTCGGCGGCGGCGTGGTGGGCGATGTGGCCGGCTTTGTGGCCGCCACCTACATGCGCGGATGCCAGTTTGTCCAGATCCCCACGAGCCTGTTGGCCATGGTCGACTCCTCGGTGGGTGGCAAGACCGCCATCGACCTCGCGGCCGGCAAGAACCTCGCCGGCGCCTTCTGGCAACCGCGCGTGGTCATCGCCGACGTGGGTTGCTTAGCCACGCTTTCGGCCGAACAGTTCGCCGACGGCTGCGGCGAGGTCATCAAGCACGCCGTGATCGCCGATCCCGAGCTGTTCGAAGAGCTCGAGAAGACGCCGCTCACCCTTGAGCTGCTCATGAGCGATGTGGCACGCGTGGCGCTCATCATCGCCCGCAACATCGATATCAAGCGTGCCGTCGTCGTGGCGGACGAGCGCGAGTCCAACCAGCGCAAGCTGCTCAACTTCGGCCACAGCGCGGGACATGCCGTGGAGGCCTGCGAGCACTTTGAGCTCGGGCACGGCAACTGCGTCTCGATCGGCATGGGCATCATCGCGCGCTCCGCGGCGCTGCGCGGCATCTGCCCGGCCGAGCTGCCCCAACGCATCGAGGAGCTCTGCCGCCGCCACGGGCTCAAGACGCGATGCGACCTTGCGGCCGACGACATCTTTGCCGAGGCCCTGCACGACAAGAAACGCCGCGGCGACACAATCGACCTGGTCATACCGCACGATCTGGGTCGTTGCAGCATCGATACCACCCCGCTTTCCACGTTTCGCGACATCATCGCCGAAGGTCTCGGCGAGAAGGGAGACCACGCCGCATGCTAGCGCGCATCACGCCCGCCCCGCTCGCGGGCACCGTTCCTGCCATCGCCTCGAAATCCATGGCGCATCGCCTGATCATCGCCGCGGCCCTGGCCAACGGCGAGACCCACGTCATCTGCAACACCACCTGTGCCGACATCGACGCCACCGTGCGTTGCCTGACGGCCCTGGGCGCTCGCATCGAGAACGTCGACGACGGCTACGTGGTGCACCCCACCATGAAGAGTATCGAATTCGGCCTTTTGCGCGCCCTTGCCGGCGCCACCCTCGACTGTGGCGAGAGCGGCTCCACGCTGCGCTTCATGCTTCCGGTCGCCTGCGCCCTGGGCGCCGACGCGACCTTCACCGGACGCGGCAGGCTCGGGCAGCGCCCCCTCTCCCCGCTCTCGGACGAGATCATCGCCGCGGGCTGCACGCTTGAGGGCCTGGGCGATTTTCCCCTCAAGACCGCAGGTCGCATGCGCCCCGGCACCTTCAAGCTTCCGGGCAACGTGAGCTCCCAATACATATCGGGCCTGCTTTTAGCGGCACCCCTGCTCTCCGAGCCCTCATGCGTCGAGGTCACCGGACTCATCGAGAGCCGTCCCTACATCAACCTGA
Source organism: Collinsella sp. UBA6357 (assembly GCA_002437815.1). Lineage (GTDB taxonomy): Bacteria > Actinomycetota > Coriobacteriia > Coriobacteriales > Coriobacteriaceae > Collinsella. The sequence goes on from DJRP01000006.1 coordinate 44,162, forward strand.
CCATCCAGGCCATGAAGGCCTTCGGGGTCGAGATCGCGGTCGAGCGCATCCCCGCCAAGGCGGGCTCCCCCGAGATCACGCGCTTCCGCACCAACGGCGGCAGCTACCGCACCCCGGGAACCGTCTGCGTCGAGGGCGATTGGTCCAACGCGGCGTTTTGGCTGTGCGCCGGCGCCCTGGGAGACGACCCGATCACCGTGGACGGCGTGTCGCTCAGCTCCGCGCAGGGCGACCGCAACGTGCTCGCGGCGCTCTCCAAGTTCGGCGCCCGGATCGTGCGCTCGACCAACGCCGCCACCGTGCAGTCCGACAAGCTCGTCGGCTTCGAGATGAGCGCCCACGACATCCCCGATCTGGTCCCGGTCATCTCGGCCGTGGCGGCGCTTGCCCAGGGCCGCACGCACATCCGCGACTGCGCCCGCTTGCGCATCAAAGAATCCGACCGCCTGGAGACGACCAGGCGCGAGCTGAGCGCCCTGGGGGCAAAGGTCACCATCGCCGGCGACGACCTGATCATCGACGGCGTGGACGCGCTCACTGGCGGCGATATCGATGCGCACAACGACCACCGCATCGCTATGATGGCCGCCGTGGCCGCCAGCCGTGCGAGCGGCGAGGTGCGCATCCACGGCGCCGAGGCCGTCAACAAATCCTATCCCGACTTCTTCGACCACTACCGCCTGCTCGGCGGAACGGTGACGCTCGAGGAGGAATAGCATGGCATCGGTCTTTGGCAACGTTTTGCACCTGAGCATCTTCGGTCAGTCGCACTCACCGGCGATCGGCTGCTCGCTTGACGGCATTCCCGCCGGCATCCCCGTGGACCAAGAAGCGCTTCAGCGGTTCCTGGAGCGACGGGCACCAGGACGCGACAAGACGGCCACGAGCCGCCGTGAGGCCGATGCGGCCCATATCATCGCCGGCGTGGCCGAGGGCCACACGACGGGGGCACCGATCGCCGCGATCATCGAGAACACCAACACGCGCTCCAAGGACTACTCGGGCCTCAGGCGCACCCCGCGTCCGGGTCACGCGGACTATCCGGCACGCATCAAATATGCCAACTTCCACGACGTGGCCGGCGGAGGACATTTCTCCGGCCGCCTCACAGCTCCCCTGTGCATCGCCGGCGGCATCGCCCTGCAGGCACTCGAGCAGATGGGCATCAAGATCATGGCCCACGTGGCACAGGTAGGCGGTATATCCGACCTGCCCATGGACGACATGGTCTATCGCGAGGCCGACCGTGCGGCCATCCTCGCCAACGATCTGCCCTGTATCGACAACGCGGCCGCGGGCCGCATGCGCGAGGAGATCCTCGCCGCGCGCGATGAGCTCGACTCGGTCGGCGGAATCGTCGAGTGCGGCATCTATGGACTTCCCGCCGGTATCGGCGACCCGATGTTCGACGGCATGGAGAATCGGATCGCGCATATCGCCTTTGGGATCCCGGCCGTCAAGGGCGTCGAGTTCGGCATGGGTTTTGCCGTGGCGGCCATGCGCGGCAGCGAGAACAACGACCCCTACCGCATCGACCCCGAGAACGGCTCGGTGATCGTCGAGTCCAACAACGCCGGCGGCATCCTGGGCGGCATCTCGACCGGGGCGCCCATCATGTGGCGCATGGCGGTCAAGCCCACACCCTCGATCGCACGCGAGCAGCAAAGCGTCAACATGGATACCAACGAGAACGCCGAGCTCGAGATTCACGGCAGGCACGATCCCTGCATCGTGCCGCGCGCCGTGCCTGTCGCCGAGGCGGCCGCAGCGCTGGCTGTGCTCGACGCTTTGCTCGAAGACGGCGCGTATGACATAGAGCGCGCACGCGCCGCGGTGCATAACTAGGACGACAGTACGGCCGGTCCGCTACCGCGAAGCCAAAGCATGCCGGCCGAAAGGCATAGGAGAAACATGGACCTAGGACAGATCAGAACAAAGATCGATGAGATAGACTCGGACCTGCTCCGTCGCTTCGTGGAACGTATGGATATCGCAACCGAGGTGGCAAAATCCAAGGTCGAAATGGGCAAGAACGTCTTCGACCCCACCCGTGAGCGGGCAAAGCTCAAAAATGTCGCGGACCGCGTTCCCGAGCGCTACGAGCAGCAGACCATCACCCTGTGGCGCTTGCTCATGAGCATGAGCAAGGCCGAACAGATGCGCTATATCAACGGTCTTAAGGGAACCACGGTCTCCGAACGCGCCCATGCCTCAGTCGTGCCCGTGGACCACCCCTTTCCCGCCTGCGCCAGCGTGGGCTGCCAGGGGGTCGAGGGTGCCTACAGCCAACTTGCCGCCTGCAAGGCCTTCGATGTGCCCGATATCACGTTCTTCGACACCTTCGAGGGCGTGATGAGGGCCGTCGCCGACGGCTTTTGCGAGTTCGGCGTGCTGCCGATCGAAAACTCCACCGCCGGCTCGGTCAACGCCGTCTACGACCTGCTCTCCAGCTACGACTTCCATATCGTGCGCTCCGTCCGGCTCAAGATCGACCACAACCTGCTGGCCAAGCCGGGCACCAAACTCGACGATGTGCGCGAGATCTTCAGCCACAGCCAGGCCATCTCGCAGTGCCAAGGCTATATCGAGCGCCACGGCCTCAAGGCCACCCGATACGCCAACACCGCCATGTCCGCGGAGTTCGTGTCTAACAGCGAGCGCAACGACGTGGCCGCCATCGCCTCGCGCAGCTGTGCGGAACTCTACGGCCTTACGCTGATCGATCAGGATATCCAGGATTCCGACAACAACTACACCCGCTTCGTGGTGATCAGCTCGGAGCCGCGGATCTACCCCGGCGCCGACCGCACCTCGCTCATGTTGACGACCACCAACGAGCCGGGTGCCCTCTACCGCGTGCTCGAGCGCTTCTATGCCCTTAACATCAATCTCATCAAACTCGAAAGCCGCCCTATCCCCGGCCGCGATTTCGAGTTTATGTTCTACTTTGATCTGGACTGCCCCTATGGCAGCAAATCGCTCGACGATCTGCTCGACTCGATCGACGACGTCTGCGAGAGCTTTACCTATTTTGGCAGTTACACGGAGGTGATTTAGGTGGCAGACCGTCCCTATGGCGTTCTAGGCCGCGTGCTCGGCCACAGCTACACGCCCGTCATCTATCGCGAACTCGCCGGTATCGACTACGTGCGTTTCGAGCGCGAACCCGAGCAGCTCGAGGCCTTCATATGTGGCCAGGAATGGGAAGGCACCAACGTGACCATCCCCTACAAGCGCGCCGTGCTGCCCTACCTCGATGAGCTATCGCCGCTCGCCGAGCGCATGGGCAACGTGAACACCATCACGCGCCTGCCCGATGGGCGCCTGCGCGGCGACAACACCGACTACTTTGGCTTTCGGTGCCTCGTCGAGCAACTTGGCGTGGACGTTGCCGGCAAGAAGGTGCTCGTGCTCGGAGCCTCGGGGGGCGCCGGCACCACGGCAAGCATGGTTCTCGAGGACCTGGGCGCCGACGTGGTGCCCGTCGGTCGCCACCGTGCGGTCAATTATGAAAATCTTGCCGATCAGGCAGACGCCGCCCTGCTCGTCAACTGCACGCCGGCCGGCATGTATCCCCACTGTCCCGACGCCGCCTGCACCCTCGCGGGCCTCGATGCGCTTGCGGGCGTGATCGACATCGTCTACAACCCCGCCCGCACCGGCATCATGCTCGAAGCCGAATCGAAAGGGATACCGTGCATCGGCGGTCTGCTCATGCTTGTCGCACAGGCGGCCCAGGCAGTGGAGCGCTATATCGGCAAGCCGGTCGATATCGATCAGGTCATCGATGTCACCGAGCGTCTATCGCGTCGCGAGCAGAATATCGCCCTGATCGGCATGCCCGGTTCGGGCAAGACCCGTGTCGGCGAACAGATCGCAGCGCTTACGGGCCGCGAGCACGTGGATCTCGATCGAGCGCTCGAGCAGTCGCTCGGCATGCCCTGCGCCGATTTTATCGTGCAACGCGGCGAGGAGGCATTCCGGCAAGCCGAGACGGAGGAGCTCTCCAAGATAAGCCGTCGGTCACATCTCGTGCTTTCGACCGGCGGAGGCGTGGTCACCCGCGATGAGAACTATCCGCTGCTGCACCAGAACAGCCAGATCGTCATGCTCAACCGCAAGCTCGAAGAACTCGCCCACAAGGGCCGTCCCATCACGGCCCGCGACGGCATCGATAAGCTCGCCGAGCAGCGCATGCCGCGCTACCACGCCTGGGCAGATCTGGCCATCGATTCGCTCGACTGCGCCGCCAACACCGCCCAAGCCGTCGTGGACGCCTTGCCGCCGGCGCTCTAGTCATCAGATACAACGCTGAGGAGAACATATGAAAGCACTGGTCATCAACGGACCCAACCTCAACATGCTGGGCATTCGCGAACCCGGCATCTACGGCAGCGACAACTACGAGGCGCTCGTCGCCCGCTGCAAGCAGGCTGGAGCCGAGCTGGGCTTTGATGAGGTGGAGGTCTTCCAGTCCAATCATGAGGGCTCTATCGTCGATAAGATCCAAGAGGCCTATGGCAACGTCGACGGCATCGTGATCAACCCCGCCGCCTACACGCATACCAGCGTGGCCATCCTTGACGCCTTGAAAGCGGTCTCGATCCCTGCCGTAGAGGTGCATATCTCTGCCGTTGAGGAGCGCGAGGACTTCCGTCAGGTCTCCTATGCGCGTCTCGCCTGTTTTGCCACCATCACCGGCGAGGGCCTCGACGGCTACGCTCACGCCCTGCAGCTTCTAAAGGACAAGCTCGGCGCCTAGATACCGTCGAGCATTTGACGGGCATGGGCAAGCGATGCCTCGGTGAGATCGCCCGAGAGCATACGGGCGATCTCGCTGACGCGGTCCTCGCCGGTGACCTCGGTCAGATGTGTCTCAGGAACATCGCCCGGCGTCTTTGAGACCATGTAGTGTTTATCGGCGGCAACCGCCACCTGAGCCAGATGCGTCACGACGATCACCTGATGCGTCTTTGCCAGATCGGCGATCACCGCGCCCAAGGCACGGGCGGTCGAACCTCCCACGCCAGCATCGACCTCATCGAAGACGAGCGTATCGACATGGTCGGCATTGCCCAACACGACCTTGCATGCAAGCATCACACGCGAAAGCTCACCGCCCGAGGCGATACGGCGCAGCGGACGCGGCGTCAGACCGGACCCGCTGCGATAGAGCAGCTCATAGGATGAGGGTCCCAGCAGCGTCCATTCGCCGCGCGGCAGGTCGCGAGCATCCCACACGAGCTCGGCTGAGCCCATCTCGAGCCGTGCCATCTGCGCGGCGACCTCTCGACAGAACTGCGGAGCCGCCTCGTTGCGGGTGCGCTTAAGGGCCTTGGCGGCAGCAAACAGATCGCGCTCCGCGGCAGCCAGCGCCTCTCGGGCCGCCGCAAGCATCTCCGAGCTGTTGTCAACCAGACCGATGAGCTCCCTCGCTTCTTTGCGACGGGTGAATACATCGTCCATCGTGGGGCCCCACGAACGCAGAAGACCCTTGAGGTCGCGGTAACGATCCTGCATGCGTGCGAGCTCGGCAGGGTCGAATTCGATGCCGTCACGATATCGGCGCAGCTCGGAGGCACAATCCTCAAGAGATATAACAGCCGATGAGAGTTCGTCGGCAAGATCGCCGAGCTTGCGGTCGACGCGCGCCATCGACGTCAGAGCCGAAACCGCCTCGTTGATGGCGTCGAGTGCCCCGCCCTCGGCAGCAAGCCCCTCATGAGCCTCCGCGACCGCACGAACGAGCTCCTCGGCATGCTCTGACCGGGGCAGCACATCCTCAAGGTGTTCATACTCGCCGGGCTTGGGATCGATCTCATCGATACGCGCCAGGGCAAAACGCGCCTCCTCGACACGCGAATCCTGCGCCCGCGAAGCGTCTTCAAGCCGCTTGAGCTCCTTAGCCGCCGCGCGCGAGGTCTTGAAGCAGGCCTGATAGCGATCGCGGGCTGCCAGGACGGACTCTCCTGCCCAAGCATCGACCATAGAGACATGGTTAACCGGATCGAGTAGCCGCTGATGCTCGTGCTGGCCGCACAGATCGACCAAAGGAGCGACGCGACCGGCAAGCTCACGAACACTTGCGATCGATCCATCGATCTTAACGCGCGAACGGCCGTCAGCCGAAAGACGGCGCTGCACGCAAAAACCGTCTTCATCTTCGGGTCCGGCATAAAGGCGAGCCTCGACCACGGCAGCTGACTCACCCTCGCGAACCGTCGAGGAATCGGCGCGTTCACCCAAAATGAGCTTGAGTGCCGACAGCAGCGCCGTCTTGCCGGCACCCGTCTCACCCGTCAAGACCGTCAGCCCCGAGCTGGGGACAAGATCGGCATCGCGGATCAGGGCGATATTGGAAACATGCAGCTCATCGATCACGGCGCACCCCGTAGAACACACGCGAAACAGAATTATAGAAGCTCTCGGGACCGTAATCGAGCAGCAGGACATCACCGGGGCCGCGACGCACCATAACGCGATCAACGGTGCCGGCACAGGTGACGAACTGCCCATCGATGGCGATTGCGGGAACCGAGGGACGATCCTGGGACATCCGGATCTCGACCACATCGGAAGGTGAAGTCAGAAAAGCGCGGGCCTGAATCGTATGCGGGGCGATGGGGACGCACACCATACCACTGTAATCCGGACTCACGATAGGGCCGCCGGCAGACAGGGCATACCCGGTAGATCCGGTGGCCGTGGACACCACCACGCCGTCACCGCGCAGGCGGTCGATATGGTGACCCGATACCGACATATCGAACTCGACCATATCGGAAAGCGGGCCGCGCGTCAGCGCCATGTCATTGAGCGCGAACGCGCGCACCATGTCTTCGGTTCCATCGTCATTGACGGAGACGACGTCGCAGGCGAGCGTCGCACGACGGCTCACATGCAGCTCACCGGCGAGAGCATCGGACACCACCGAGAGCACATCGCGCTCCTCGGGACTGGCAGCCGTCAAGAAGCCCAGGTGCCCATAGCTCAGCCCCAGGATAGGAATCTCACGGTAGTTGACGATACGGGCCGCGCGCAAAAGGGTCCCATCTCCGCCGAGCGTGATCACCAGGTCGCAGCCCTCGATATCGGGAGATGTCTGGATCTGGGAGCGTTGGTCGGCAGCCCATACCACCTCATAGCCCTGGCGCGAAAGCCAGAGCTCGAGCATCAAGCCGCTCTCGACAGCCTCTCGCTTGTAATAGTTGGGAACGAGAAAGACCTTCATAGTGACGCCGCCTTCGACTGCAGTTTCTCAACCTGGGCATCCAAATGTGCGAGGCGTGCATCGGTGTCCAGCAACCGCGAACCGTATAAAAAGAACTCCACGTTGCCCTTGGCGCCGTGGATGGGAGAGGTGCACACGTCGATGGGATACAGGCCCTTGTCGGCAAACAGCTTAACGACCTGCGAGAGCGTCCGCGCGCGTACCGCGGGGTCGGTCACGAGGCCGCCCTCGCCCACCTCGGCAGCCGGTGCCTCAAACTGAGGTTTAACGAGTGTGCAAAAAGACCCATCGGGTTTCAAACATGCCAAAACGGCATCGATGATATGGGCGATGCTCGTAAACGATACGTCGCAAACGGCCAAATCAAATGAGGCCTCATATCCCAAAGCGGGAAGATCGCAGATGTTCGTGCGCTCGCAGAGCGTCACACGGCTGTCCTGACGCAACGACCAATCGAACTGAGCGCGTCCCACATCGACGGACACCACACTCATGGCACCCCGTTTGAGCAGGCAGTCGGTAAAACCACCCGTAGAGCATCCCACATCAAGGCAAGAAAGGCCCGAGGGATCGATACCGAAGGCATCGAGTGCGCCCTCGAGCTTGAGACCGCCGCGCCCCACATAGGGGATGCGACCCTTAACATGCAACGGCAAGCCCGGAGCGACCTTTTGTCCCGGAGAGGTCAGGCGCTCCCCGCCCGAAGAGACAAGACCGGCCATGAGAGTGCGAAGGGCATCCGCGCGATCGGCGCAGATGCCCTGTGAAATCAGCTCGTCATCAAGACGTACACGTTTCATGAGATACATCAACCATTCGACTCTTGAGCATCTTCGTGAGCATCGGTCTCATAGTCCTGTTCGAGTTGAGCAGCCTCGCGAGGCGACAACTCGAACTTATCGACCATGTCGACCGCTTTCGAACCCAAGGCAATAGCCTCGTCGAACAGATCAAGCGACCGTTCCAACGAGGTGTCCTTCGAGCGAACGGTCGCGATAATCTCGTCAAGACGCTCCGAAATCTCATCGAAATTGCGCGTCGTGGACTCGGCCATACCTACTCCTCGGACACCTCGGGGGTCTCATCGCTCACAACGGCATCGACAACACCGGCAGCAGAACGAGCAGCTTCGACCTTGGCGGCCTCCTCGGCGGCACGAGCCTCCTCGCGTGCACGATCCTCGGCCAAAAGCTCCTCATACAGATCCTGTCCGGGAAGCTCCTCGGTGCGAGCGATCTTGCCGAGCACACCGTTGACGAAGCTCGCGGACTGATCGGTACCGTAAGCCTTGGCGATCTCGACCGCCTCGTTGATCACGATGGCGTCGGTGACCTCCTCGTCTTTAAGGAAGCGCATCTCGTATACCGCAATGCGCAGCAGGTTGCGGTCTGCACCCGGCATGCGCTCGAGCGCCCAGTTCTTGGCGATGGCGCGCAAGGCGCAGTCGATACGATCGATGTGCTCATAGGCGCCACGGCACAGCTCGAGCGCATACGGGTCGAGCGGCCCCTTGGAGATCAGATAATCCCCCTCGATGACAGCCTCGAGCGGGCTGTCGAGCGCCTCGGCCTGAAACAGCAGCTGAAGCGCCTGGCTTCGGGCGAGCGTGCGCCCGCGATAGACCTTTAAGCTCAAAGGTTACTCCTTAGGGAACACAAGGCCGTCGATGCAGACATCGACGCGCTCGACCTCGACGCCCACCTGGGCATCAATGGCGCCGACCACAGCAGAACGGACGGACTCGGCAAGCTTCTTGAACGGATAGCCGAAGAACACGACCACGCGAACGGTAAGCGCAAGCTTACCGTCGACGACCTCGGCCTCGACCGCCGGCTCGGAAGCCGGCGTCTTGGACGAGAGCATCATCGAAACGAGATTGGTGGCAAGGTTCTTGACGCCGACGGAGGCAATGCCCTCGACTTCCGTGACGGCACGGGAAACGATGGCGGTCAGCACGTCGGGTGCGATACCGATGCCATCGATCTTGATCTCCTGAGGCATGGATCCTCCTTAGAACGAAACGCGTTTAGACGCGGGAAACGAACTTGCCGTCGCGGGTATCGACCTTGATGGTCTCGCCCTCGTTGAGATACATCGGGACCTGGATGACGGCACCGGTGTCGATGGTGGCCGGCTTGGTCGAGCCCTGGACGGTGTCGCCCTTGAAGCCCGGGTCGGTCTGGACGATGGTGGTCTCGATGAACATCGGCGGCGTCACGCCCATGAGCTCATCGTCGGCGAAGAGCAGCTGGCAGACATCGTTCTCGCGCAGCCACTTGGAGTTCTCGCCCACCATATCCTCGGGAACGGGCACCTGCTCATAGGTCTCGTTATCCATGAAGATGTAGTCGGCGCCGTCGTTGTAGAGGTACTGCATCTCGCGGGTGGTGAGCATAACGCTCTCGAACTTGGTGCCGGCGTTGCAGGTGTTCTCGACGACACGACCGGACTTGATGTCACGCGTCTTATAGCGCACGAAAGCGCCGCCCTTGCCAGGCTTGACGTGCTGGAACTCGACGATGGTATAGACCTTGTCCTTGATGCGAAGACCGAGGCCGTTCTTGAAGTCGGCAGTGGAGATGGTAGGCATAATGACCTTTCTAGCATTGCTTGGCGCGATAACGCCCCAAATTACATACGGCAGGAATTATACAACTATGGCAGGCGATACCGACACGCCCCATAGAACTTCTAGCACTCGATGATCTGCAGCTCGTGCGGCGATTGCGTAAAGGGCTCGTAGCCGTCCTTGGTAACGATGCCGTAATCCTCCAGACGAACGCCGCCCACACCGGGCAGATAGACGCCGGGCTCGATGGTGATGACGGCGCCCTCCTCGACGGTGTTGCTCGTACGGCCGAAGTTGGGCAGCTCGTGAATGTCGATGCCCACACCATGGCCCAAACCATGGTTATAGTAGTCGCCATAGCCGGCATCGCCGATGATCTTCTTGGACAGCATATGGATGTCATGACCGTCGACGCCCGCGTGCACGGCGGCCGCGCACTCCTCGTGCGTACGGCGCACGAGCGCATATAGATCGAGCTGGGCCTGCGTGGGCTGTCCGACGCACACGGTGCGCGTCATATCGGAGCGGTAGTCCTTATAGCCCGCGCCGTAATCCATGAGCACGAAATCGCCCTTCTCGATCACGCGATCGCTCGGAACCGCATGGGGATTGGCGGTGTTGGGGCCGGAGGCCACGATCGAGGAGAAGGCGAGCGAATCGGCCCCGTGGGCGAACATGAAGTTCTCGAGCTCGTTGCGCACCTGCTTCTCGGTCAGACCGGGCTTGATATATCCGAGCATATGCTGGAAAGCGGCATCGGTGATGGTCTGGGCGTGCTTCATGAGTGCGACTTCCTCGGCATCCTTGACCGCGCGCATGAGACGGATGTCACCGTGCATCTGCGGCAGCATGCAGGCCACGGACTTATCCTCGAGGCTGCGCTGGATGCCCTGATAGAAGCTCAGCTGCATATCGTCCTCGACGGCACAGACGCGGCATTTATGAGCTGCGATCTTGCCGGCGACCCAGGACGGAATCGTACCCTCGTCCATATCGTAGACCCAGGGGCTGCCCTGCGGCGTGTTTTCCTGAAAGCTGTTGAGGTAGCGCGAATCGGTATGGAACCAGCAGCCGTCGGCCGTGATGAAGGCGGCATGAGGAAACTCGAACGTAAAATCGAAAACACCGGTGACACCGGTCAGCCAACGGAGGTTGGCCTCGTCGCGCACGACGATGGCATCGTAGCCGCGCTCTTCCATAAGGGCACGGACGCGCTCGATACGGCCCGCGGGGCCGGCGGCAAACTGTGACATACAGATATCCTTTCCAACGCAGAGCGGCGCCGGGCGCCGCCGTCATGTTATACGCGTGACGAACGAGTGGTTCGCGCAAGCCGAGCGGCGTGCGGCGAAAGGGCCGTACGTATACCGACTCGCCCGCGAACTATCCTAGAGCAGCTCGGCGCGCGATGCCAGATACGCCTGGGCATGACGCTCGAAAACATCGTCCTCGACCACATGGAGACGAACGGCGCCCGGGGCGGCCGGGAGCGCGAGCATCTGCCGATTGGATCGGCGAGCGTGTTCCGTGCGAAACGCCTCGCTAAAACGAGCCGGCTCGATATCGAAAGCGAGCTCCTCGATCCCAAGGTCATCAAGACGGTCGTCGAGCTCGAACACATCCTCGACATCAAAATCGGCAATATCGACGGCCATGCGGGCCTCGAAGCGCATGCCCTCGGCGATCAGCTGCCAGGCGGGAATGTCTTTTCCCAAGCAAAGACGAAGCGCCCGGGCGCAGGATGCACCGAACGTAAGCGCCATGCGGCTGCTGGGGTTGGTGGCCGTCAACACATCCCTGCGTGCCGTCTGAGACCACTGCAGGGCATTGATGAGCGCGACCTCGCCCCCCTCGAGGATCTCGGGGATATACTCGCCAAATTGGTTCCAGCGAACCCGGCTCGACACCATCATCGAGCGCACGAGTTCCACATAGCCAGGTTTTAGCCGGACGGGATCGGCGGCGCGGACGAGATCGAGATCGCAGCAAACCACGCCCGGCTCGGGCCGCAGGGAAATCAACGGAGCCCCCGTGCCTGTCTCGATGGGATCCATGGTGGTCGCGCAGCAGACCATGGCGTCGAAGGTCGTGGGCACGAGCACGCACTCGGTGCGCCCGCACCATTGGCGGGAAGCCCAAGACACCAGGGAACAAACGACGCGACCACCCAAAGCCACGAGCAGGTCATCGCAGGTGATGTTCGCGGCATCGAGGGCGTCAAAGAGTTGCGAGGCGGCAGCGAGCGTGGTGGCCCGCTCCCCTTCCGCCAGCGTCAGTTCCTCGAAAGCAAAGCCGGCATCAGAAAGCGAACGGCGGACCGTCTCGCCATGGCTCGCCAGCGCACTCGGCACGGACACAAGCAAGGCACGCTTAGGGCGTCCGACGGCGGAGCTCAGCATACGGGAAAGCTCGTCGAGCGCACCGAAACCGACACGATAGTCGATACTTCGGCTCGAAAGATTGATGAGTTGACGGCGGATCATAGCAGGCCACGCTCCAAAAGCATCTCGGCACAGGAATACGAAACGTCCTGAAAAGACTTACCGCGAATATCGATGGTGATATCCGCGGCCTTACGGTAAAGAGGGCGACGATGTTCGAGCAGACGCGCGGCATGCTCAGGCGAACGAAAGTCGGGGCGGGTATCGGACCGTCTGATCTGACGCATCGAGTCGGAAAAATCGCCTTCGAGGTACACGCAGGTTCCCATCTCGTGCATCAGGTCGATGTTGCGCGGCGTCTCCACGATGCCACCCCCGCACGAGACGAGCAGGCTTCGATCGTGACGAAGCGATTCGAGCGCCGCGGTCTCCAGCTCGCGAAAGCGCTGCTCGCCCTCGGTCTCAAACAGATCGGTGACCGATTTGCCCGAGCGCCGCACGACCAGGCGATCGGTATCGACAAAACGACGCTTGAACATGCCACCGAGATTGCGAGCGAGCGTCGACTTGCCGGCACCCAGAAAGCCGATAAAAAAGATATGGTCGCAACCGTGCTTGGAAATCGGAGGCATGGGGCCTTACTCCTCGCAGGTAAGGTCGCGCAGGGCCCGGCGTTCGAAGATGCGGAAGATCTGGGTATACCAGAGATCCTGCGTCGCCTGCGGTTTGACCAGAATGGTATCGACGCCGGCGAAATTGCCCGACCACACATCCGTGTAAAGCTGGTCGCCGATAAGCACCGCCTCGTCCCGCGTGGCGCCCAACCGCTTGAGGCCTGCTTTGAGCGCAAAGGGAGCAGGCTTCATGGCGTGGCTGATGGCCTGAAGGCCCAGTTCGCGCGCGCTGGCCATAACCTGGTCGCGATGCCAGTTGTTGGAGACCATGCACAGCTTGAAACCATGCGCGCGAGCATCATCAAGCCAGGCGGCCACAGCGTCGGGCACGACCTCGGTGTCGCGCGGCACCAACGTGTTGTCGCGATCGAGCAGGATGGCGCGCTTGCCGTCCGCCCAAAGCGTATCAAGGTCGATCCTGTCGACCGATGCCACATATCGTTCGGGGCTGAAAATCCTCATAGTCTAGCTCCAGGACTGCTGATGCTCTTCGTAGGTTTGGGAGAAATGCTCCTCATCCTGCGTGATATAGAAATACAGGTCGTCCGAATCCGTCGGCTCAAGCGTGGCCTTGATGGCCTCGATCGAAGGCGAGCAGATCGGCGTGGGCGGAAGGCCCTCATGTTTATAGGTGTTATAGGGGCTATCGCTCTGCAGGTCGTCGGCTGTGACCTCGCCGCCCGTGACATACATCATCGTGGCGTCGGAGTTGAGATAGCGCTGTCCGTCGAGCTTGCCGGCCAAACGGTTGTAGAAGACCGAGGCCACATGGGCGCGCTGCTCGGCATTGAGCCCCTCGCGCTCCACGATCGAGGCCAGGTTGATGATGTCGTAATCGCTCATCTGGACGCCGTAGCGCTCCATGATCTTGGCCTCGCAGCCAGCAAAATCAAGGGATGCGTACTCGGTCTGGTACTGATCGAGCATGGCACGGATCACCTTGTCCGCCGTGGGCTTGCTGCCCAGATTATAGGTCTTGGGGCACAGGAAACCCTCGAGCGAGTCGTCGGTCACGCCCTCAAGAAACGGGTAGTCCTTTACATAGTTGGACGCTTTGGCCTGGTTGATGAAGTCATCTTCGCTGATGCTGCTATAGGCCTTGGCAACCAACGCGGCAGTTTGCTTTACGGTGAGGCCCTCGGGGATCGTCAGGCCATCCGAGCCGGCATTGGGCCCTTCCATAAGCTGCTGAACCACTTTGGAGGCATCCATGCCCGTCGTAAAGCTGTACGTGCCGGGCTTGAGCGACATGTCGGCATTGAGCTTCTTAACCGCCGCATAGTAATCCTTGGGGTTCTCGACCACGTGCTTCTCGGAGAGCAGCGAAGCGATCGTGTCACCGCTCGCGCCGTCGGGAATCGTAACCGTGACCGTCTGGCCGGCTGCCACACTCGAGTCGCCGCCGCCAAAGAGAGACTTGACGGCCGGAACGGCAAAGATAAGAACCAGAGCCACGACGAGAACGGCCGCAACGCCCCCGACGATCAACGGTAGCGGGGACTTTTTTTGCGGCGCCCGACGAGCCCTTGCGGACGGAGCGTTATAGCTCGACCGCGTCGCAGGGGACACGGTACGCGCCGAAGCATTTCGCTGCGTCGGACGAGCAGCCCCCGCGGGCGTCGCGGCGCGACGAGCGGTGGGCTGGGCCGGACACGAGCCGCGGGAGCCCGAAGGCATCGCGCCTCCCGGCTGCTTGAAGCGCTTGCCCGCCGGAGTCGAAGAACGCGGGGTCGGCTGCTGCGCATGTGAGCGCGGATCCATATGAGAGGACATAGCGGTTAACCCTCCTGGTTCTGACGGTCAAGCCATGATTGTAAAAACAAGCTGGCGGCGATCATATCGACCTTGCCTCGCATCTGCTTCTCGTTGAGCCCCTGCTCGCGCAGAATCCGCTTGGCTTCAGCCGAACTCAAGCGCTCATCCTCGAACTCAAGGGGAAGGCTGAGCTCGTCGGCGATCTTGGAAGCGACAGCGGCGACGCGCTCGGCCTGAGGGCCGGGTTCACCCGACATGGTGAGCGGACGCCCGCTCACCAGGATGTCGGGCTCATAGTCCTCGACCAGATAGCGGAAGCTCTTGGCCATCCCCGTGACTTCCGCCGCAGGAAGCACCTTGACAGGCATCGCCACCCGTCCATCGCGGCTCGAGACCGCGATGCCGATCCTGGTCTCCCCTATGTCGAGCGCGAGCGCAACCACTGAGCGCCCTAGCAGCCGAGCGCAGACTTGGCCGCGCTGAGCGCGTCGGCGATACCGGCGGCGTTCTTGCCACCCGCCTGAGCCATATTGGGACGACCGCCGCCGCGACCGTCGACAAAACCAGCGATCTGCTTGATCACGTTGCCGGCGTGGAAACCGGCAGCGACGGCCTCGTCATTGGCGGCCGCAAGCAGCGCCGGGGTGCCCTTCTCGGTCACGCTGGCGATAACGCAGGCCACAGGACCCAAGACCTTCTGGTGCACGGTGTCCCAGACGTTGCGCAGATCGGCAGCCTCAAGACCCTGCAGCTCGGCAACGACGAGCTTATAGCCGTTCGCGTCGAGCGCCCCCTCGATAGCGCCGGAGATGGCATCAGACGAACCGCCGGTGAGGGCCTTCTTGAGCTTGACGGACGTGTCGCGCAGCTCAGCCTGCAGGTTGGCGACGCGTGCGGGAACCTCGTCCACGCGACACTTAAGCTGGGCGGCCGCGGCATCGACGAGCGCGAGGCGATCAGCCATGTAGTCGAGCGCACCCTTGGAGGTCACGGCATCGATACGGCGGACGTTGGAACCGGTGGAAGACTCGGACACGATCTTGAACAGACCGATCTCGGCGGTGTTGGCGGCATGCGTGCCACCGCAGAGCTCGCGCGAGAACGGCTTGTCCTCGGCACCCACGGAGACGACGCGCACGACATCGCCGTACTTCTCGCCAAACAGGGCGACGGCGCCGGCGGCCTTGGCCTCCTCGATGCCCATGACGCGGGTCACGACAGGCTTGGAAGCGAAGATCTCACGGTTGACAAGGTTCTCGACGGCGGTGAGCTGCTCGTCCGTCAGGGCCTCGAAGTGCGTGAAGTCGAAGCGCAGATGCTCGGGCGTCACCAAAGAGCCGGCCTGCGAGACATGCTCGCCCAGGACCTGCTTAAGGGCGGCATCGAGCAGGTGCGTGGCGGTATGGTTGCGGCGCAAAAAGCCGCGACGCTCGGCATCGATGGCAGCGGCGACGGTATCGCCAACGTGAAGCTCGCCCTCGGTGACGGTGGCCACATGGGCGAAAAGGCCGTTGTGGTTCTTGGTATCCGTAACGGCAACCCTAACGTCGGAGCCGGTCAGCTCGCCGGCATCGCCCTGCTGACCGCCCATCTCGGCATAGAACGGGGTGCGGTCGAGCACGACCTCGACCGCATCACCGGCCGTAGCGCTCTCGACGGAGGCTCCGTCGACGACGATGGCTGCAACCTTGGCACCCTCGAGCACATCGTGATCATAGCCATCGAACTCCGTGGCGGCCACCTTGTCCGAAAGCTCGACCCATACGTCGTTAAAGGAACCCCAGGCATCGCCCTTGGCGTTGGCGCGGGCACGGGCCTTCTGATCCTCCATGCAGGAGGTAAAGCCGTCCATATCGACGTCGTGGCCGGCACCACCGGCGATCTCGACCGTCAAGTCGATGGGGAAACCGAACGTATCGTGCAGCTTGAAGGCCACATCGCCCGACAGCACCTCGCCCGCGGAAAGGGAGGCCAACGCCTCGTCCAGGTACACGCGGCCGTTATCGAGCGTGGTGGAGAAGCGCTCCTCCTCGGAGGCGACGATGCCCTTGACGAGAGCAACGTTCTTGAGCAGCTCGGGATAGGCCTCGCCCATCTGGTTGTTGACCTCATCGATGAACTTGGTGAGGAAGGCGCCCTCGATGCCAAGCAGGCGACCGTGGAACACGGCGCGGCGCAGCAGGCGACGCAGCACGTACTCACGGCCCTCGTTGCCGGGTAGGATGCCGTCGGAGATCATGAAGTCGACCGCACGCGCGTGGTCGGCGATGATGCGAAGGCTGCGGCTGGCGCCCGCATAATCATCGGCAACATAGGTCTTGCCGCTGATCTGCTCACCGAGCTTGATGAGGTTCTGCATGAGGTCGCCGTCGTAGTTGGCGCTCTTGTGCTGCATGATGGCAGCCATGCGCTCCAGGCCCATGCCGGTATCGAGGTTGCGATGGGGCAGCTCGGGCATGGAACCGTCCTCCTGGCGATCATATTGGGTGAACACGAGATTCCAGAACTCAAGGAAGCGGTCGCAGTCGCAGCCAGGCTTGCAGTCGGGCTTGCCGCAACCGACCTCCTCACCCTGATCGAAATAGATCTCGGAGCACGGACCGCAAGGGCCGGTCGGGCCGGCGGCCCAGAAATTGTCGTCCTCGCCCAGGCGCGAGATATGGTCCTCGGCCACACCAAGGGAGCGCCATACATCATGGGTCTCATCGTCATCGGTGAAGACGGTGAAGTACAAACGATCGAGCGGAAGCTTGAACTCCTTGGTGATGAGCTCGAACGCCCAGGCGCAGGCCTGCTGCTTCGAGACGCCGCCGAACGAGAAATCGCCGAGCATCTCGAAGAACGAGAGATGGCGGCCGTCCTCGCCGATGCAGTCGATATCGTTGGTGCGCACGCACTTCTGGCATGAGCACGCACCGATCTCCTTCATGGTCTTCTTGCCCTGGTAATACTCCTTGAACTGGTTCATGCCGGCGTTGGCGAGCAGCAGCGAAGGATCGTCGGGCACGAGCGACGAAGAGGAATAGAGCTTGAGACCGCGCTCCTCAAAGAAGTTAAGAAACTTGGAGCGGATCTCGGCGGTGGTCATCGACGGAAAGTCTGCACTCATAGTTGGAGAATCTCCCATGCATACAAATCGGTACATTCAAACGCATAGATGATACCATCCCACGGCGTCGCCGCAAAAAAGAGGGCCGCCTCACGACGACCCTTCAGCGAAAGTGCATGTTAGCATGTGCGATGGCTACTGTGAATCGTCGCCCTCATCCATCGACCCGTCGATGCCGGTATCGGAATCTTTATCGGACCCGTCATCGTCATCATGGATAAACGGATTTTTGAACAAACCGGAGGCGTCTGGTTGCAGACCGGCGAGCTTGAGCCAAGGGTTGTCGAGCTCGGGCTTGGGCATAGCCTCGCCCTTGGGTGCCGCCTCGTTATCGATCAGCTCCGACTCATACACAAAAGAATCGTCGCCCAGGGCATCGTAGGCGGCGACGGGCTTTCCCTCGGCATCATGGAACGGCGTGCCCTTGAATAGGGCACCGTCGTACGCGACGATCTGTCGGTCGGTATCGGTCTCGAAGTAATAGACGAAAATGCCCTTGAGCGCGGCACACAACGGAATGGCGACAACCATGCCGATGGGCCCCATGAGGGCAGAGCCGATGACGAGCGCCGTTAAGCTCATGGCCGGATGCACCTGCACGGAGCTCTGCATGACCTTGGGCGACACGACGTTATCGGTCACGTTTTGCGCGACCATGGTCACCACGAGCGTCCACAGGGCCAGCATCGGGCTGAACATGAAAGCGAGCACCGTGGCGATCGCGGCGCTGATCCACGGTCCCACGACCGGGACAAGATGCATGATGCCGGTAAAGATCGCCATAAGGGCTGCATACGGATGACCGATGATCAAAAAACCGATATAGGCGAACACGCCGCCGCAGATCGACGTGATGACCATGCCGCGCATATAGCCGCCCACCGAGCGCGAAAGGATGGCGACCATAAAACGATACGACGTCTCCTTCTCGCCCCCGATGATGGTGCACACCTCGCGATGGATGCGCGGGTAGTCACAAGCAAGCCAGTAAGCCAGAACCAGGCCCAAAAAGATCACGAACAGCTGCGAGGCCATGCTCGACACAAAGGGAAACACACCTCGCCCCAGCTCACCGGCCAGCTGGGTGACATAGCGCGAAGCCACCGAGACGAGAGACGTCAGGTTGGTATCGAAATAATCCTTGAGCGGCGAGGTCTTGATCGATTTAAAACGAGACACGAGCTCGTTGATATCGTTGCCCGCGACACGGAGCTGTTCGGGAAGACGGGTGAGCACCTCCATGATCTGGCCGAACAGGATCGGTGACAGGATGCACAGTGCTCCCACGATAACGGCGACGACGACCACGAGGGCAACAAGTGCACCCGCGCCGCGGGGAACGCCTTTGTGCTCGAGGGCGTTGACGATCGGCGACATCACAAACGCGATGATGGAGCCGACGGCGAGAAACTCGACCACGGGGGCAAGGATACCCATCACGTTGAGAATCGCCGCGGCGATCACGATAAGACCGACGATACCCCAGATCCGGAGCACTGCGATGCGCGTGTCGCGCAGGGTTCGGTCGGTGGTATAGGGGGCGTCTTGGCTCATGAGCGCGACATCACTCCGTCGGGGTCGATCTTGTCCTGAATCTTTTTGAGGGTACGGCGCAGCAAGCGCGAAACCTGCACCTGCGAGATACCGAGTTTCTTTGCGATCTCTATCTGGGTCATGCCCTGAATGAAGCGCAGCTCGATCACCTCGCGCTCACGCGGGGTGAAGTCGCGAATGGCATCCTCGATCACCAAGCGGTCGTCGGTGAAGTCGAGCTCGTTGTCATCATCGGCATAGCGGTCCAAAATCGAGGGGGCGTCATCCGAATCGGAGTTGCCGGGCGCCTCGATAGGAACCGAGCTGTAGGCCGAGGAGGACTCCATGGCCTCGAGGACCTCGTCGACCGTAACACCCAGATACTCCGCGATCTCCTCGACTTTGGGGGAACGCTGCAGCTGGTTGGTGAGGGTATCCGTAGCCTGATTGACCTTGGCCGAGAGCTCTTGGAGACGGCGCGGCACGCGCACACTCCACCCCTTATCGCGAAAATGGCGCTTAATCTCGCCCATGATAGTGGGCGTCGCGTAGGTGGTGAACTCGAGACCGCGCGAGGGATCAAAGCGATCGATCGCCTTGAGCAGGCCAAGATAGCCAACCTGCATGAGGTCATCGAGCGGCTCGCCGCGATTTTTGAACTTGTTGGCCAAGAACCTCACCAGGTTCATGTGGGACATCACGAGCTGCTCGCGCGCGTCCTGGTCGCCTTCTTCTTTGAACCGACGAAACAGCTCATGGGTTTTCTCTTTGTCCCAAGCGGTCTTGCCGCTCCGGGAAATATCGGCCATATCAGACATCCGCCTTGAGTTGCAGGGTGAGGGTAAGCGGCGAGGCGGTCTTCTCGTACGAATCGCACACGCTCTTGAGAATGAGCTCGGCATACGCCGCCGTCTGAGGATCAGACTCCCGAGCATCCGCGCCGTCAAATGAGAAAAACATGCCCACGTGCTGGGCGTCGACTTCGAAATCGATCGTAGCGGGAGCATCGGGCGCGGCGGAGCAGGCATAGATAAAGGCCTCCTCGGCCGCCATACGGATATCCTCCACGCGGTCCACCGACATGTTGGACAGCATGGCGACGTTGGCAGCTGTCATGCGCACCAAACGGGCCAGATGGGGATCGGCCGCCACGGTCAACGATATGGGGCAGCTATCGAGACTACTCATGGGTACCCTCCTGGGAATCATCGCAGGAATCATAGGTGTAATAACGCTTGGTGGCAGCAGGCTCAGCAGCCGAAGCCCCATCGGACTCGGAACCATCTAAGACAACCGTGCGTTCGATGGGAGCATCGGGAGCCTCGAGCTCCTCGCGGGCCGCCGCAAGTTTGCGACCCGCATCGGCGGCCGGAGCCTTGACCTTGTCGATAAGCTTCTGAACGGCCCCCGCGGCCGAGTCGGTCACGCTCGAGACGGCGTTGCTGGCGTCAGCCATGCTGCCGGTCACCGAGGAGATGTCGCGAACCACGCCCTCGATCTCGACCAGATTTGATGTCAGGGCATCGACGGCCGTCTTGCTTGACGCGAGGATGGGCTCGACCTGGCCAAGCGCGGGCATGAGCTCGTCGACTGCGCCGTCGAGCTTGGCCACAATGGGCTGCGCTTCGGCAAGCGTGTTGTTAAGGTCGCCGACGGTCTTGTCGAGCGAGGTGACGACGTCGCGGGTTTTGCGAAGCGTGAGCGCGAGCTCGACAACGGCCCAGACGCCGGCGACGACGAGCACGATTAGGGCGATGGTGATGGGATCCATGCTGCCTCCCAAACATTAGGAATCTTTAGACAAACAAGCCTATGGTACCCAAAAACGAGCGCGGTTTGCGCCCGGACAGCTACCACACAGCTACGCTACTCCTCCGTCTGAGGCGCCTTGCCGCTGCGGTCGCGCGCCGACTGCTCGACACGCCACTCCTCCCAGCCGCGTCCCGCCGGCTTCCAAAAGGCGCCCCGTTCCAAACCCTCGGGCAGATAGCGCTGCTCGACCCACCCTTCCGGATAGTCATGCGGATACTTGTACACGCCGTATTCATCCGAGCCGGGACGATGGCGATCGCGCAGATAACTCGGGACCTCGCGCAGACCGCTCGAGTGGATATCGGCCAGCGCGGCATCGATCGAGGCCTCGCACGCGTTGGATTTGGGGGCAAGGCACACGTAGAGTGCCGCCTGCGCGAGGTTGATGCGGCATTCGGGATACCCGATGGCCTCAGCGGACTTAAAGGCCGCGTGGGCCACAAGCAACGCCTGCGGATCCGCATTGCCCACGTCCTCGCTGGCATGGATCATGATGCGCCGAGCGATGAACTTGGGGTCCTCACCCGCATCGATCATGCGCGCCAGCCAATAGACGGTGGCGTCTGGATCGCTGCCGCGCATGGATTTGATGAACGCCGAGATGATGTCGTAGTGCATGTCGCCGTTCTTGTCGTACGTAAAGCCACGCCGCGGGTTGGCGATCTTCACATCATCCACGGTGATAACGTACGGATCACCCGGCGCAGGGACGGGCACGCCATCGGTGTCAGGACGGGTGACGGCGATCTCGCTCGCCAGCTCCAACGTGGTCAGGGCCGAGCGGGCATCCCCCGCCGCAAGCGTGCAAATGGTCTTTACGACCTCATCGTCAGCTGCAAACTTGCCATCAAGCCCCCGGGGCGACGTGAGGGCACGCCGGATCAACACCGCGATATCCTCGTCCTTAAGATGCTCAAGTTCCACCACGCGTCCACGGGACAGCAGGGCGGAGTTGACCTCGAAGTAAGGGTTCTCGGTCGTGGCGCCGATCATGACGACGGTTCGGTTCTCGACCGCGTGCAGCAAAGCATCTTGCTGCGATTTAGAGAAGCGATGGATCTCGTCGATAAAGAGAATCGTGCGGCGGTCATAGGTGTTGAGGCGGGTTTTGGCCTCATCGATCACGCGTCGAAGGTCCTTGACCGTTCCCGTAACGGCGCTGACCTCGACAAACTCGCTCTTGGTATGGTTGGCGATGATATGGGCGAGGGTGGTCTTGCCCGTACCGGCCGGCCCATAGAGAATCACGCTCGACAGCACATCATGCTCGATTGCCGCCCGCAGCCATGACCCGCGGCCGACGGCCTTTTGCTGTCCCACATACTCATCGAGCGTAGTAGGCCTCATGCGCACGGCGAGCGGCGCGTTGTCAAAGGAGCGCTTGCGCGTTGCCTCGGAAAACAGATCGTCCATACCTATCCCATGTTTTGTGCTTGCTTCTTCAGCATTATAGCGAACTACCGTTCGTTAATATAGGTACGCTGTCTAAATGTAGGGACATCGAACAGCTTGGTCACCAACTCAATGAAGTAATCGTCGGTCATGCTGGAGATATAGTCGACGACGGTCTGATCGAGATCGTCCTGCCATTCGTAGCGGCGGCCATAGAAGGAAAGCTGCTCCTCGATGCGTTTGACATGATGCTTGAAGATGTAGGCGTTCTCGTCGCCCGCACGCAGGTCGTCCAGGCAACGGTCGTACAGGAGCTCGAAGGCCTCCCGAAGCTCTTGGGCGCAGACCCCCTCGATACCGCCGGCATCATAGATCTTAAGGTAGTTCTCGCGTTTAGCCCGTCGGATCTCCTCGAACAGATCCGCGCTCATCTCGATGCGGTCGCGGCCGTAGCTGTGCTCGACGATATCGGCCGAAGCGTGCGTGAGGATCCAGGTATTGTATCGTCCGCCCAACCCGTCATCGAAGGCATCGTCGGCAAGCAGGCCCGCCGCGATGGCGTCTTGGCGATCGCGCCCCACGTAGGCCAAGATGTCGGCGATGCGCACCACGCAGCCCTCGAGCGTCATGGGGCGCAGATGGGCGATGGCGTCGGGGCCTTTCGACAGACACGATGCCACGGCCTCGTCCAGGTCGTCGAACCCGGTCGCATCGGACAGTTCAAAAACCTGCTGCTCATACTCGCCGTTATGGCATAGGACCCCATCGAGCGTCTGCAGGGCCAGATTGCGCCCATAGAGCACGTCGAGCACGCGAACCGACTGCACGTTATGGAAAAAGAACCGACCGCAACGCTCGTGGTAGATATCGTTGAGAAACCGCTCACCGGCATGGCCGAACGGCGTATGGCCCAGATCGTGTCCCAGGCCGATCGCCTCGATCAGATCGCAGTTGAGACCAAGGGCGGCACCGATATCGCGGGCGATGCGTGCCACGAGCTGCACATGCAGACCGCGGCGCGAAAGGTCATCGTTGCTGCGAAAGCTGAACACCTGGGTTTTACCCGCATAGCGCGCATAGGCCGGCAGATGCAGGATTTTCTCGGTGTCGCGCACGAAGGCAGGACGCCACAAGGTGGCGATGTCGGACGCTCGCCCCACGCGACGAAGGGCGTCCGCATCATCGCAACGAAAGGGATTGTGCCAACCGTCGGCCCGATCTCGGGCGATGCGCTCCGCCAGCTGAGCGGACGGGGCTGCGGGAATGCGATCCATGCGGGCGCGGATCGCATTGGCATCATGGACACCCATAGCGGCTCCTTTCGGTCACGCTGCCGCCAACCGTCAGCCCAGGACATGAACAAACACGGCAAAACTCGGCACCAAAAACGGAAGAAGCGGAAGCGAGCGACGGTGCATGAGCAGACAGGTGGCGGCAAGCAGCAATAATGCCAGGGCAAATCCCAGCATAGCGCTCAGAGGATTGAAAATGACCAACGAAACCAGCGCCTTAAGATCACCAAGGCCCAGTCCGGCCGAACCGCGGTACGCACGCCACACAACCTCGAGAAGCAGGAGCAGACAAATCAACACAAAGGCGATCGCCGCATGCCGAGCCAGCCGTAACGGTCCCCCGTCGATCCAGACGGACAGCACGGAGCAAAGGGCGCAGGCAAGGGCAAGCACGTTGGGAAAGCGTCGCTCGCGGGCATCGATCAGCGCGGCCACAACCAGCAGCAACCAAAACAGGACATCCACGTCGAACGCCTCCTGACTATCCGACCACCGCGATCGAAACGATACGGTCTACTTGGCGCCTTCCATGACCTCATCGAGGGTGACGCTCACCGCATGCTGCGTGGGCACCCAGTCGACCTTGAGGAACAAGGCAGCCACCGTGATGGGGATATAACTGAACATGAAGATCGGAAAGGTGAAGAGGTTGGTCACCAAACGCCATTTTTGCTGGCAGTGGATATGTTTGAACTCGAAAATGGTGGTGAGCAGCGCCAGCATGAAGAAGGTGAGATACATGCTGGCGAAGGTCATGATGAGCGAGGCCACGCATGACTGCATCTCGACCTCGGTCGCCAAAAAACCATGCGAGAGCCCACCGACGATCAAAAACGTGGCGTTGGCAAGCATCGAGATGAGCGATAGCAGCATACCCGGCGCGATGGTCATGAACATATCGTAGGCGGCGAAGCGACGGTAACGGAACGTCGACTTGACCAGGTGCTTGCCATACGTAAAGAACACCTGGTAGAAGCCCTTGGTCCAACGCATACGCTGCTTCCATGACGCCTTGAAGGTCACGGGCTGCTCGTCAAAGAACTCGGCGGGGGCGTAACCGATACGGATGCCATGGATGGCACAGAACGTGGTGAACTGGATATCCTCGGTCAGCGTATGGAACTGCCAGCCGTGCATGCCCTCGATAACATGGGCCGAGATAAGGTAGCCGGACCCCGAAACCGCGCACGACGTATGGCAGATGGAGCGGGCGTTATTGAGAAAACGGGCCTCGCGCAGGTACCAGGTGGCGTTGGCCGAGCTGATCCACGAGCTGCCGAAATTCTTGGAGTTACGGTAGCTCGTGACCACCATATAGCCCTGATCGAACGCATCGTTCATTTTGGTCACGTAATCGCGCGAGATCACGTTGTCGGCATCGAAGATAAAGTAGCCCTCGTAGCGGCCCGGGTACTCTTTGAGAATACGATCGAACCCGTAGTCCATGACCCAGCTCTTGCCCTTGCG
>DJRP01000006.1:69388-69833 GCA_002437815.1 Collinsella sp. UBA6357
GCTCGTAGACGATGGCGCCGGCCTCGCGGGCCAGACGCGCCGTATCGTCGGTGCAGGCGTCGGCAACGACGAAGACGTCGATCAGCTCCGCAGGGTAATCCTGGTCCTTGATCGAACGGACAAGGTTGGCGATCACGGCTTCCTCGTTGTGCGCGGCCACAAAGAAGGCATAGCGATGAAGCTTCTTGGCCCGCGGTGGGGCGACCTCGCCGCGCAGGGCACCGATGATAAAGAACACGCCCTGGTAGAGAAAACAGAGCGTTAGCAACGTAATGACGATCTGGTTAAAGACCACGATAGGCGTGGTCTCAGAGAAATACTGTTGCAGGATAGCGAGCATGCCGGCTCCCGTACGTGGCGAATCGAAACAAAAGGCAGTGTAGCGCAGGCGACACCCGCAGCGAAAAAACACACGAACTGGTCCCAAAGTGATCCCAAAGTGCCA
>DJRP01000006.1:69870-99172 GCA_002437815.1 Collinsella sp. UBA6357
TCCCAAAGTGCCAGGGGCTTTGGGACCAGGTTAGTCTAGGAGACCGAGCTGGGGGACGATCTGCTCGCCCGCCGCCGTGCGGCCGAGCGAGCGCGGCGCAAGCTCGTCGAGCGCCGCGGCAAGATCCCAAGGCAGCTCGTCACGGCATTCGATGCGCTCCCCCGTCATCGGGTGATCGAACGCCACACGCCATGAATGCAGAAACTGACGCGTCAGGCCCAAGTCCAAACGCTCATCCGCTCGCCCATACAGCGGGTCGCCCACGCAAGGATGGTTGATATGACGCATGTGAACGCGAATCTGGTGCGTGCGCCCCGTATACAGATGGCACTCGACGAGCGTGTAGCCATCGTCCCGACGTTCGGCATCGAAACGCTCGAGCACCCGAAACGTCGTGATGGCCTGCCGGGCAAACGGATCGTCCGATACCGCCATCTTCACCCGATCGCGCGTGGAGCGGGCGATACCGGTGTTGATGGTTCCCTCATCCATGGCGATATGGCCCTGGACGAGCGTGATATAGCGCCGATCAAGCGTGCGGGTGCGGATGAGGTTTTGCAGGGCCCGCTGTGTATCGTCGTCCTTGGCGGCGAGCATAAGACCCGAGGTATCACGATCCAGGCGGTGCACGATTCCGGGACGGTCCTCCCCCTGCACCGTGCCCAGATGATCCAGGCCACAATGATAGACAAGCGCGTTGGCAAGCGTGCCTGACTCATGTCCGTGGGCCGGATGGCATACCAGCCCACGCTGCTTGGAAAGGACGATCAGGTACTCGTCCTCATAGCGGATATCCAGCGGAATAGGCTCGCCGACGACCTCGGAGAAGTCGTGCGGCTCGGGCAGCTCGACGGAGATGCGGTCCCCGGCACGTACGGCATACTTTTTGGACAGGCAGGTCTCGCCGTTGACCGACACCGCACCGCCCTCGATCAGGTGCGCACAAGCCGAGCGCGTGGGACACGAATCGTTGGACCCCAAAAAGGCGTCGAGGCGAACGCCGGCATCGCTACCATCGACCAGAATATGGATATCGGCCATTATCGCTCGCCCCTCTCGCGCATCTTTTTAGCGCGTTCGCCCCGCTTCTTGGCACGACGTGCCGCATGAGCTTCATCGCGTGCATTGAGCTCGGCCGTAGCATCGACATGTTGCACCGCGGGCGACAGGAAGATATAGCCCGCAAAGGCGATAACGACACCGCAGGTGATGGCGATATCGGCGATATTGAAGACGGGAAAGTCGATGAAGGTCGTAGCGATGAAATCCGTCACATAGCCCAAAACCAGGCGATCGATGGCGTTGCCGACGGCGCCGCCGCACACCAGGGCAAGACCTGCAACCTCGGTGCGCGACAGCTCGGGCGACTTGGCAAGATAACCCACGACGGCCGCCACCACCGCAACGGCCAACACAACGAAAAGGATCCCATGACCCTCGCCGAAACTGAAGGCAGCGCCGGTGTTGCGCACGAACGTAACGTCCAGCACACCGGGGATCACCGTGACATGCAGGCTTTCACCCGAAGCGCGCACAGCAAGCTTGGACAGCTGATCGAGCAACAGCACCAGACAGGCGATACCGCCCACAACCCTCAGACGCCATGCCCTGCTCGGCGTCATCTCCTTGCCATCCCGCGCCATGCGACCTCCCTATACCATCGTTTCAATCTTTGTAACGATAGCAAAAGATGGGCACCCCGATAATCAAGGCACCCATCTCTACAGAACCTCGCAAAGCGAAGCTATGTCACCTAAACGCTAGGCAAGAGCCTCGGCGCAGCGCTTGCAGATATGCGCATGACCGTTGTACTCGCCCACCGTGGTGCGGTAGTTCCAGCAGCGGTCGCAGCACTCACCCTCGGCCGCCTCGATGGTTGCGGAAAGCTCGTCGCCGCAGGTGAGCTCAACATCGGACACGATATAGAACTCGGCAAGGTCAACCGCCTTGTCGCCCGTGAGCAGCGCGTACATGTCGGCCGGTACGGTCGCCTTCACGCGAACCTGCTGGCTCTTGGTGAAGGTGCCGGCGGCACGGGCATCCTCGAGCGCCTTGGTGACGGCGCCGCGGAGCTCCAGCGAAGCCTCGAGCACACCCTCGAACTCATTGGCCTCATCGACGGTGATGGGCGAACGGTACCAATCGAGCAGGGCGGCGTACTTCTGGTGATCCACACAGCCGGCGGGTGCATAGGCCATGGCCTCGTCGACCGTGTAGGCCAGGATCGGCTGCAGGTCACGCATGAGCATGGAGAGCAGCTCCGCAACGACCGTCTGGGCGCTGCGGCGCGCGTGCGAACCGGGCTTCTCGCAGTACAGGCGATCCTTGAGCGCGTCGAGATAGACGTTGGAAAGCTCGGTCACCACGAAGTCGTAGAGCGCGCGGTAGGCGCGGTTGAACTCGTACTTGGCGTACGCATCATCGACCTCGGCCTGAACCTGCGTGAGGCGCGCGACCATAAGCTTGTCGAGCGGCAGCAGATCGGCAAAGGCGACACCGTCGGTCTCGGGCTCAAACTGGCCTTCGAGCTCGGAGAGCAAAAAGCGCAGCGTGTTGCGGAAACGGCGGTAGGCATCGGACGTGCGCGCGAGGATCTCATGGTCGATGGAAACGTCAGCCGAGGTATCGACCGAAGCGACCCACAGACGGATGATGTCGGCGCCCATCTCGTCGCAAACCTTGTTGGGATCGATGACGTTGCCGATGGACTTGGACATCTTGCGACCCTGGCCGTCAAGCGTGAAGCCCTGTGAGACGACTGCCTTGTACGGCGCGTGCCCGTTGGCGCCCACCGAGGTCAACAGCGAGCTCTGGAACCAGCCGCGATGCTGGTCAGAGCCCTCAAGGTAAACATCGGCCGGATACTTGAGCTCAGGGCGGAACTCGCACACGGCCTTCCAGGAGACGCCGGAATCCCACCAGACATCCAGGATGTCCTTATCGGCCTTGAGATGATGCCCACCGCACTTGGGGCAGGTGCAGGCATCGCCCAGATAGCTCTCGGGGGCATCGGTGAACCAGGCGTCGGAGCCCTTCTCGTGGAACAGCTTGATGACCGCGTCGAGTGTGGCGTCGTTCATGACCTTCTCGCCGCAATCGGCGCAGGTATAGCTGGGGATCGGCACGCCCCAGTTGCGCTGGCGCGAGATGCACCAGTCGGGACGCTGCTCGACCATGGCGCCGATACGGTTGGCGGCGTGGGCCGGATACCAGGTGACGTTGTCGCGGATCTCGCGTCCGGCCTGCTCGCGCAGGCCCGTCTTGTCCATGGAGACGAACCACTGGTCGGTGGCACGGAACAGCACCGGTTGCTTGCAGCGCCAGCAGTGCGGATAGCTGTGCGTGATCTTCTTCTCCATGACGAGCGTTCCACGCTCGCGGAGGAACTCGATGATGTGAGGGTTGGCCTCGTCGGTGTCCATGCCGCTGAAGGGACCACCGGTACCGAACGTGTCGCCGGTGTAGAACTTGCCGTCGTCGTCGACGGGCATGCACACGTCGGTGATGCCCTCTTTGAGGCAGGCGAAGTAGTCGTCGACGCCGTGACCGGGCGAGTTGTGGACGATACCGGTACCGTCATCGACACCCACGTAGTCGGCGAGCAGCGCCACGCCCTCGACACCGTCGAAGACCGGCTGCTTGTAATGGATGTGATGGAAGGTCTCGGCCGGCACCACATAGGGCTTGCCGTCGACCATGACCGGCGTGTAGTCCCAGCCAAACTCCTTGCAGCACTTGGGAGCAAGCGCCTCGAGCATGACCTCGGCACGGCCCTCGTGCTCGACGGCCACGTACGACTCGCCCGGCTTGAGCGAGACGGCCTGGTCGGAGGGAATCGTCCACGGGGTCGTCGTCCAGATGATGAAGTCGGCCGGGCCGTCGAAGCCCTCCAGACCGGCAGGCTTCGTGGTCATCTCAAAGCGCACGAAGATCGAGGGCGACGTCTCGTCGGAATACTCGATCTCGGCCTCCGCAAGCGCGGTGTGGCAATGCTTGCACCAGTGGACCGGCTTGTGTCCACGATAGATCATGCCCTTATCGAACATGGCCTTGAAGACCTCGATGTCGGCGGCGTCGTGCTGGTGATAGAGCGTCAGATAGGGATTGTCCCAATCGCCGAGCACGCCCAGACGGCGGAAACCGGCCTTCTGCAGCTCGATGTTCTCGACGGCGAACTCGTTGCACAGCTCGCGGATCTTGGCCGTAGGGGTCTGGTTGAACTTCTCGGTGCCAAGCTGGGTCTCGACCTTATGCTCGATCGGCTGACCGTGGCAGTCCCAACCGGGGACATACGGGGTCTCATAGCCCTGCATGGCCCAATAGCGGTTGATCATGTCCTTGGAGATCTTGTTCATGGCGTGGCCGATGTGAATCGGGCCGTTGGCGTACGGAGGACCGTCATGCAGCACGAACTTCTCGTGGCCCTCGTTCTTCTTCAGCAGCTGCTCGTAGACCTTGTTGTCCTGCCAGTCCTTGAGCCGCTTGGGCTCGGACTTGGAAAGACCGGCACGCATGGGAAAACCGGTCTTGGGCAGATTCATCGTCTGCTTGTACTCGTTTGCCACGGTACCCCTTTCTTGTCATGGGCGTCACCCGCCCGTCGGGCACCAAAAAAGCGCCCGTCCCTACAAGCTGGGACGAAGCGCCATAAAATAACAGGTCCAAAACCTGCCATGAGCTCTTCGCTTAACCACCCAGCTTAGATGCCCTCGCCCGCCTGCGCGCGCTCGCATCCATACTCGGCTGGCCTGTCTCGGCGACCATCCCGGCGACGTCTACTCGGATGACGCACGAGTCGCTTCGCGCCATCCTTTGGGGTCGCAGCTCCGGGGTGATTTTCATCGGACGCATACGCGGCTTCTCAGCAAATAACCGCTCTCTGTGGCATGCGCGGACCGATTACTCGTCCCCATCAACGCAACGCGAGTATGGTAGCACGCGAGACACGCTCATAAAACCTTGTAACGGCATTTCATAGATTTTAAAATCGCGCGCTTAACAAGCCCACGGGGGCGCAAAATACCAGAAGTCACTTTAGTTCATCAGAGAGAAAGGGGCCATATGCGCACCATCGGCATGAGCGATTACACCGTCGGAGAGGATTGCTTCAAAGAGCTGGGCGCCACCTTGGCCGAATATGGGGCAAAAAAGGTCGTCCTGATCGGCGGAAAGCGTGCACTCGCTGCCGCCGCCCCGCAGATCCGTCAGGCGCTCGAGGGGACCGACGTGCAGATCCTGACGGAGCACGTCTACGGCACCAACTCGACACGCGGCAACATCGCCAAGGTCGTCAACCTGCCCGAGGCGCAAGAGGCCGACGTGCTGATCGCCTGCGGCGGCGGCAAGGCCATCGACACGGTCAAGACCGCGGCCATCGAGCTCAAGAAGATCGTCTTTTCCGTGCCTACGATCTGCTCGAACTGCTCGGCCGCAACGGCTATCGCCGTCGTGTACAACGACGACGGCTCGCTCGAGGGTTACGCATACCCCAACTGCCCCGCGCATATCTTCATCAACCCCAAGATCATCGCCGAGGCTCCGGCAGAGTACTTCTGGGCCGGCGTGGGCGACGCCCTCTCCAAGCAACCCGAGGTCGAATACGCCACGAGCGCCGGCAACCTCGAGCATACCGCCGGCTTGGGCCTGGCTCTCGCCCACACCTGCTCCGAGCCGCTCTTCGAGTACGGCGTGCCCGGCCTCGAGGATGTCCGCAACAACCTCTCGAGCGATGCCGTCAAACAGATCGCCCTCGACATCGTGGTCAACACCGGTTACGTGTCAAACCTCACCAACCAGAACGACTACTATTTCAACTCGAGCGTCGCGCACGCGTTCTACAACGCGAGTTGCGCCATCCCGCGCGAGGGCACCTATCTGCACGGCCAGGTCGTGAGCCTAGGCGTGTTGGTGCTGTTTGCCTACACCGGCGACGAGGAGAACCTCAAGCGCTACGCCGCGTTCAACAAGCAGATGGGACTTCCCGTCACGCTTGCCGAGGTCGGTCTTTCGCTCGATGACATCCCCGCGCTGTGCGAGCACGCCCACGCCACCAATGAGTGGAAGCAGGGCAATCCCGAACCTTTCACGGACGACAAGTTCGCCGCCGCCATCAAAGCGGCAGATGCCTACGGTCAGACGCTCTAGCAACCGGTAGCAGCCAGTTGAAAGCGAGCGGCCTCCGTGCGTTTGTGCGTAGGCCGTTTTTTCATGCAGCAATCCCAAAGATCGGAAAACGCTCTCGAGCTCTTAACCGTCGAGCATATCGGCGCGAAAGGCGCTGGCGGGAATCACGCGATAGCCCCGCTCGATCGCCATTTGGGCAAAGACGCCGTTGCCTGCCGTCAACGATCCGCTGAACGTCCCGTCGTAGATGTGCCCCACGCCGCACGAGGGGCTGCGATCCTGCAGCACCACGAGTCCGATTTCATCGGGACCGCCCTGCTGCTCGCAGATATCGAGCGCGCGCCGCGCACCCATGCGAAACGCGCGGTACACCACGCGCCCTTCGCGATCGCGGACGACCCCGTCGACGATCTCGGCCGGCGTACGCGGCGTGGGAAGCCCGCCGAACACCTCGGGGCAAACCAGTACCACCTCGGTTCCCGTCTTCTCGCAAGCCTCCACGAGCGCCCGATGATAGTTGTCAAGCCCGTTGTACTTGCAATCCTCGCCCATCAGGCAGGCACTTACCACGATCTTCATTAAGGTCCCTCCGCTTCGATACACCAAAAAGGGCAGCCCCGTAGGGCCGCCCCAAACATTCAATGTGGCCGTCTCGCTACTGCTTAGGCATCAACGGATTCTCGCGCGTAAGGACGTTCATGAACTCCTCACCCGTGATGGTCTCCTTCTTGTACAGGTAGCGCGCCAGCTCATGCAGCTTGAACTTGTTCTCCTTCAAGATCTGCATCGCCCTGGCATGGGCGTCCTCGATCAGCTTGGCGACCACGGCATCAACGCGCTCGGCCGTGCCGGGAGCGCAGGTAAGCGAGGTGTCCTGGTTGAGATAGGCGTTCTGGACGGTGCCGAGCGCCATCATACCGAACTCATCGGACATACCGAAACGCGTCACCATGTTGCGGGCGAGCTTGGTGGCCTGCTCGATGTCGTTGGCGGCACCAGTGGTCATCTCGCCAAAGATGAGCTCCTCGGCGGCACGTCCACCGCAATAGACCGCCAGCTTGTCGAGCACCTCCTGTTTGGTGGTAAGGAAGCGCTCGTCCTCCTCGACCTGCATGGTATAGCCCAACGCTCCGCTCGTGCGGGGCACGATCGTGATCTTGGTGACCGGAGCCGACTGCTTTTGGCGCGCGGCGACGATCGCGTGGCCGATCTCGTGATAGCTCACGACCTGCTTCTCGTGGTCGGAAAGCACCGTGGACTTGCGTTGCTGGCCGGCGATAACGACCTCGACCGATTCCTCGAAATCGTCCTGGGTGGCGCGCTTGCGACCCTCGCGGACGGCGCGCAGGGCGCCCTCGTTGATGATATTGGCAAGGTCGGCACCCGAGGCGCCCGGCGTGGCGCGCGCGATGGCCGTGAGGTCGATCGGCGGCTGGGTCTTCACGTTTTTGGCATGAAGCTCAAGGATATTCTTGCGGCCGGTCAGGTCGGGCAGCTCGACGGGAATTCGGCGGTCGAAGCGCCCGGGGCGCAAAAGCGCCGGATCGAGGCTATCGGGGCGGTTGGTGGCAGCCAGAACGACGATACCTTTATGATTGTCGAAGCCGTCCATCTCGGTCAGAAGCTGGTTCAGGGTCTGCTCGCGCTCGTCGTTACCCGAGAAGCCGCCACCGTCGCGCTTCTTGCCGATGGTGTCGATCTCGTCGATAAAGACGATGCACGGGGCCTTCTCTTTGGCCTGCTTGAACAGGTCGCGTACCTTGGCGGCGCCGCGACCGACGAACATCTCGACGAATTCCGAACCGGAAATGCTAAAGAACGGCACGCCGGCCTCGCCGGCAACTGCCTTGGCGAGCAGGGTCTTGCCGGTACCCGGAGGTCCCACCAGAAGGGCACCGCGCGGCAGTTTGGCACCAATCTCCTCATAACGCTGCGGCTTCTCAAGAAAGTCGACGACCTCCTTGAGGGACTCCTTGGCCTCTTCCTGGCCGGCAACGTCTTTGAAGGTGACGCCCACGTCTTTGGAAGCGATCACGCGCGCGCCCGACTTGCCCAGGCCGCCGCCCGCGCCGCCAAAGCCGCCACCGAAGTTCATGGACGGTCCGTCCTCGCCCATCGCCTTTTTCATGCGGCGGTTGAGCCACCAGCCGATCAGGAAGAAGATCACCATGGGCAAGATAAGGGTGACCAGGTAATACGTCATCAGGCCCGAGTTCTTGTCGGGCACCACCGATTCGAGCGATGCGCCGGCATCGAGCACGCGATCGGTGAAGCCGGTATCGCTCGGCACACCCGTCGTCTTGTAGGCGATGCTATCGTCCTCGCCCTTCTTGGTGTAATAGATCGTATAGTCGTCCGTGTTGTACTGCACCTTGTCGACGCTCTTCTTGTCGAGCGCTTTGACAAAGGTGGAGTAATCGGTCTCCGTGATCTGCTGCGTCTGTCCGATATTGGGGAACAGGACGGTCGAGAGCACGAGGTAGACGACAAACGCGATAAGCACGTAGAGGATCATGTTCCTCCGGCGCTTGTGGTCATCCATCTCCATCTGCTTGAACTCCATCTATTGGGGTTGATAATGTCTTCAAGGATACCCAACCGCGGGCACGATAAACCGCGGACGCACCCGAAAGGACAGATATGGCATCTCTGGAAGTTGGAAAAGTCCAGATATATACCGGTGACGGCAAGGGAAAGACGACAGCCGCGCTGGGACTCGCCTTCCGCGCCATGGGATACGGACTCGATGTGTTGATGCTGCAGTTCGCCAAGAAGCTCCACTGCGCCGAGCATGACATGGCCGCGCGCACGGGTCTTGAGATCGTGCAGGCAACCCGCGACACGCCGGAGCAGTGTGCCCAGCAGATCATGGGGCTCGCACGCGAACGCATCGGTTCCGTGGACGTCCTGATCCTCGATGAGCTGGGCGAGGCCATGCGCCGCGGCTTTGTGACGCGCGCCGATATCGAGGCCCTTATAGCCGCCAAGCCGGCAACGACCGAGTTGGTCCTCACGGGTCGGGGGCTGCTGCCGCTCGCAGACCTCGCCGACCTGGTGACCGAGATGCGCCCCATCAAGCACTACTTTGACGAAGGGCTCCTAGCCCGCCCCGGCATCGAATACTGACCTGCAATTGGGGACGTAGCAAAACCGCAGGTGCGTCGAAAACGCAAACCGCTGTCACAGTTCCTGCATGGGCAGCCTCCAGCCCTTTGTCACGTTCTGGATAACCCATCGCCCAATACCGAGCAAACGCTCGATCTGCTTAACGGTGAGACCCTCTCGGCGTAATGTGATCAGGATGCGGTCTCGCTCGGGTCGTGGAAGCGCCTTGACGTCATCCAGCAAAACAGGCGCGATCAGGCTACGCGCGACATCAATACATTGCGAGTCAGAAACGAGCCAGCGCACTCCGCCCTCCAAAGGATACGCCCCCTCGCATTCGCGAAAATGATCCGCATAGCCCCGCGAACCGCCGATCAGCTCGAGAACCAATTCGGGATTGCAGAAGTCAAATGAATCGTAGCCCTTGATATAGGCAGAATAACTAGACCAACGATACGAATCAGCAGCTCCGTGCCCCGCCTTCACGGGATTCATGTGAATATAGTCTGCCAGAAGTATTGTCTGAATGTCAGTTTCAACGGAAACGCTGTGAAGCGAGCATACCGTTGCCACGGTGTAAAAACGTCTAACAGGCGCAAATCGCTGTCAGTCAACCTGTCACAAATCGCAGGTTAAAAAACCTGTCGTTTTGCTACGTCCCCAATCGCAGGCCGAGCCAGGTGCCGCGGTGGTGGTACCACACGAACAGGACCGCGGTGATGGTCCAGGTCACGGGATAGACCAGCAGCAACGTCTCGAGCGTATCGTTGATCGGCACGGCGACAAACACCCAGACGATACGCAGCACGCACGTGCCAAAGAGCGTCAAAAGCATCGGTTGCATGCTCACACCGGCCCCGCGGATCGAGCCCGACGAGTTCTCGATAATCGAGAAGATGGCATAGAACGGCGCGATGAACCGGATGATCGTGGCGGTATAGGAAGCGATCGACGCGTCATCGATAAAGAGGTGCGAGAGCGGATCGACAAAGGCCATCAGCAGCAGAGATATCGCGCCGATCACGGAAAACGACAGCACGAGCGAGGTATGGTAGCCCCGGCGCATGCGATCATAGTTGCGTGCGCCGAAATTTTGAGCCGAAAACGTGGTCATGGCAACGCCAAGCGCCTCGGTAACCATCCAGATGATGCCATCGAGCCGGCCCGACAGGCCCCAGGCCGTGGTGACATCGGCCCCAAAGGCATTGACGGCCACCTGGATGACGATGTTGCTCACGCTGTAGGCCGCCGACTGGATACCGAGCGGCAGGCCGCACGAGATCATGGAACGGCAGATCCTGCGGTCGATACCGAGACGGCGAAGATCGAGTCGCCAGGCGCCCTGCGCCTTCACGAGCCTCAGTACAATCAACGACGCGTTGCTGCAGATGGTAAGGGCCGTGGCGATACCGCACCCGAGGGCCTCGAGATGCAAGACGGCGACAAAGACCAAATCGAGCACCACGTTGACCGCACAGCCCGAGGCGATGATAAGCGCCGGACCCCGCGTGTCGCCCACGGCTCGCAGAAGAGCCGTGCCCATATTAAGGACGACGGCTGCGAACATCGCCGCAAAATAGCAGCGTGTATAGGCCACGGCCTCAGCCAAAAGCCCAGGCGGCGTGTTCATGGCGATAAGCATGGGCTTGGCAAGGACGACGCCCGCGACCGATAGCGCGATTCCGCCGACCAGGGCAAGCGTCATAGCCGTATGAATCGAGCGCGAAAGACGCTCATTATCGCGCTGACCGAAATACTGCCCCGTGATGACGGCACAGCCCGCACCGAGTCCGACACAAAACCCGACGCACAGCTCAGTCAGAACCATCGAAGCCTGAACGCCGCCCAGGGCCAACTTGCCGCCGAACTGCCCCACGATATAGGTACCGATAAGGGCATAGGCCTGCTGGAAAAACGAGCTGAAGAAAATCGGCACGCAAAGTGCGAGCAGCTGGCGCCATATGACACCTTGCGTCACATCGATCGATTCAGCGCGTGTTGCCATGCAGTTCCTTTCCCTCGTTCAAAGCCATGCGCATCCACTCGTCAGTGGTACAGACCGGGTTGATAATGGTACGCGTTGCTCATGTGCGGACACAACTGCCAAAACGCCACGGCGCTGGCGGCAGCAACGTTAAGCGAATCCACGCCGTGAGCCATCGGAATGCGGATCGCGCGGTCGCAGCCCTTGATGGTTTTGACCTTAAGGCCCGCCCCCTCGGTTCCCATGAAAATCGCAAGGCGCTCGATCTGCAAAAGTGCGGGATCGTCGAGCGAGACGGAGTCGTCGGTCAACGCCATGGCGGCACACGTGAACCCGGCATCGTGCAGACAGGCGAGTCCGTCGTGCGGCCACACCCGTGCCTCGCTACCGATACGCGTCCACGGCACCTGGAACACCGTTCCCATGCTCACGCGCACGGCACGACGGTAGAGCGGGTCGCAGCACGTGGGGCTCACCAAGATACCATCGACGTTGAGCGCCGCGGCCGAGCGAAAGATGGCACCGACGTTGGTGTGGTCCACGATGCCCTCGAGCACGCACACGCGCACCGGTCGATCCCCCGCCGCGTCGACCACACCGCGCAGAAACTCGTCAGCGGGAACCTGGCGGGGACGGCGAAACGCTGCCAGGGCGCCGCGCGTCACGTTGAAGCCCGTGAGCCGCTCCATAAGATCCATCGAGGACCCAAAGACGGGAATATCCCGATCCGGCCAGCGTCGATCGATCTCCGCGAACATCGGAGCCATGCTCTCGAGCCACTTCTCCCCCATCAAAAAGCTCAGCGGCTCATAGCCCGCCCGCACGGCACGTTCGATCACCTTGGCGCTCTCGGCGATAAAAATGCCCTTTTGCGGCTCCAGGACACAGCGCAGCTCGCGTTCCGTGAGCTTGGTATAGACCGCCAGGCGCTCATCCTCGAGCGAATCGATATGCTGGACGCAAACACCCATTAAAACTTGCCCGCGATCTTCTTGGCGGTGCGTTTGATATTGGCCGTCAGACCGCCAGCGGGATGCTCGGCCTCGTACGCGCGGCGCTTAGCGCGCTTGTCGTATTCGGAAACGATGATATCGCCGTACTCTTTCTCGAGCTTATCGAAAAACGCCACGGCGCCTTGAATCTCCTCGGCGGTCGGATGACCTTTCTGCACACCGCCCACCAGCTTGAAGGGCCCCCACGTGTCATAGCCCTCGCATCCGTAGACACCCATGAAGATCGCCTGCTTCATGCGGCAGATGCCGTCGATGTCCTTGCCGTACCACTTGTTCTTGCCGCCGTAGGTCATAAGGCCAAAAACCTTATCCTGCGGAGTGAGCACGTTGGACAGCACACGCGCCATGTCCTTGTCGATCTCGGAATAATAGATGCCCGTGGCCACGCCGATCAGATGGTACTCGGAAAGGTCGGGATATTCGTCTTTACCCAGCGCCTTGACGTCGAGCGTATCGACCTCGGGATGCGACTCGACGATAGCGTCGACGAGCTTCTTGGTGTTCCCGTGGTGACGGGACGCGTACAGGATGATGGTTCTCATGATGAGCCTTTCGAACAAGACGGGCCCCGCAGGGCCCGTCGAATCATGCTGATTGCTATGGTACCCGTCCAAGCAGGCATGCTATCCCATGACTCGGTGATAGGTAACGAACTCAAAACCGACACCCGCATCGCCCTCGCCCTCGGCAACCTCGTCGGAGTCGGACACCGTTGTGATCCGCCAGGCGGGGTCGCAATCGAGATTGGGGAAAAACGTATCGGAGTTGCGCAGGCAATGGTTCTTAGTTACGACGGCCTCGCTGCAAAACGGCAAAAGCTGCTCGTAGACTTTGCCGCCGCCCACAACCCATACCTCTTCATCGTGGGCCACGGCTTCAAGCGCCTCGGCAACCGAATGGACCGTCTCGATACCCGGGCGCGCAAAGAGCGGATCGCGGGTGAGCACCACGTTACGTCGGTTCTTGAGCGGCCGACCACCTGGGAAGCTCTCAAGCGTGCGCCGACCCATGAGCACCGTGTGGCCCGTGGTCTGTGCGACGAAATGACGCATATCTGCGCGATTGGCGACGACCATGCCGCCGTCGGCCCCGATACCCCAGTCGTCGCACACGGCGACGATCGCCTTGAGGTTCGGACG
Source organism: Collinsella sp. UBA6357 (assembly GCA_002437815.1). Lineage (GTDB taxonomy): Bacteria > Actinomycetota > Coriobacteriia > Coriobacteriales > Coriobacteriaceae > Collinsella. Next base: position 83,235 of record DJRP01000006.1, read on the forward strand.
AGGTTCGATATCCATAAGCACTCCCTAAACCGCGATGGGTATATTGCGCACCTGCGGCCCGTGTTCGTAGCCCTCCACGATCAGGTCGTCGGTCGTGAACGCATAGAAGTCATGGACGTCGGGGTTGAGCGTGACCTTGGGCGCCGGGTACTGCGGACGTTCGATCAGCTCGCGCACGATATCGACATGACGGTCGTAGATGTGCGCGTCGGCGATCACGTGGAGCAGCTCACCCGGAATCATATCGACGGACTGCGCGACCATCATGAGCAGAATGGCGTATTGACAGACGTTCCAGTTATTGGCGGCAAGAATGTCCTGGCTTCGCTGGTTGAGCACCATGTTGAGCGTCGGCTTGGCATCTCCGGCGTGCTCGGTGACGTTATAGGTGCACGAATAGGCGCACGGGTACAGATGCATCTCGGAAAGGTCGCTGAACACGTAGGTGTTGGTCATAATGCGACGGCTGAACGGCGTATGCTTAAGGTCGAAGAGCACACGGTCCATCTGATCGAAATCGCCCTCGGGGTAGTGCGACTTCTGGCCGATCTGATAACCGTAGGCCTTGCCGATGGAGCCGGACTCGTCGGCCCACTCATCCCAGATATGGCTCTTGAGGTCATGCACGTTATTGGACTTTTTCTGGTAGATCCAGAGCACCTCGTCCATGGCGGACTTAAGCGCCGTCCGGCGCAGTGTGACGGCCGGAAACTCCTTGCGCAGGTCATAGCGAGCCACGACACCAAAATTCTTGATGGTATAGGCGGGCGTGCCGTCCTCCCAATGCGGGCGAACTTTCTGCCCCTCGGTGGTGGTACCGTTCTCGAGGATGTCACGACACATCTTGACGAACTGGACATCGGCTTGGCTCATTCATCTACCTCCAAAATGATCCCTTTGCCCCTGGCACTTTGGGATCAAAGCTGCGTTACTTGCGCATCTGCTGTTCCATCTGGCGCAGCATATCCGTCTCGGACTTGCCGCCACCCATGCCTAGGCCGCCCAGACCCATGGCGTCGAGGCCGGGAATGTTGGGCATGCGCATCTTCTTGCCCTTCTTTCCCTTTTTGCCCTTCTTGCCGCCCATCTGGTTGGCCATGGTGCGCATCTTGCCCATCATCTTGTTCATCTCGCCCCACTGCTTCATGAGGGTGTTGACCTCGGTGGGGGTCACGCCGGCGCCGCGCGCGATACGGGCACGACGCTGACCGTTGATGATGGAGGGCTTGAGGCGCTCCTCCTTGGTCATCGACATGATCATGGCCTCGTTCTTATCGAAGACGCCCTCGTCGATGTTGCCGCCCATCTGGTTGAGCGCCCGCTGGCCGCCGGGAAGCATGCCCAGGATGCCCTTCATGCCGCCCATCTTCTTGACGGCCTTCATCTGGTCGAGCATATCGTTCATGGTGAAGCCCTCGCGCAGCATGCGCTCGGCAGCCTCGAGCTGCTCGGCATCGGCGGCCTCCTGGGCCTTTTCGATGATGCCGACCACGTCGCCCATTCCGAGGATGCGCTTGGCCATGCGATCGGGATAGAACGTCTCGAGCGAATCGGGCTTCTCGCCGGTCGAGACGAACTTGATGGGCTTGCCGGTGACCTGGCGCACGGAAAGCGCGCCGCCGCCACGGGCGTCACCGTCGAGCTTGGAGATGATCACGCCGTCGAAGTCCGTGCGCTCGGCAAAGGTCGACACCACGTTGACGATATCCTGACCGGTCATGGCGTCGACCACCATGAGGACCTGGTCGGGCTTGACGGCCTTCTTGATGTCGACGGCCTCCTGCATCATCTGCTCATCGATCTGCAGACGGCCGGCGGTATCGACGATGACCACGTCGCGCAGATGATCGACGGCCTCTTGGATAGCGCCCTTGGCGATATCGACCGGGTGCGCGCCATCGCCGCGGAAGACCGGGACGCCGATCTCGCCGCCCAGCGTGGCGAGCTGGTCGGCGGCGGCGGGACGGTAGACGTCGCAGGCTGCGAGCAGCGGCGAACGGCCCTGCTTCTTGAGCATGTAGGCGAGTTTGACCGCCGCGGTGGTCTTACCGGAGCCCTGAAGACCCACGAGCATGATGACGTTGGGAATGCGGTTGGAGAAGACGAGCTTGGACTCGGTGGAACCCAGAAGCTCGGTCATCTGGTCGAGCACGATCTTGACGACGTTTTGTGCCGGCGTGAGCGAGTCCATGACCTCGGAGGTCAGGCAACGCTCCTTGGTCTTGGCGACAAAGTCCTTGACGACCTTGAAGTTGACGTCGGCCTCGAGCAGCGCCATGCGGATATCGCGCATGGCGGAGTTAATGTCAGCCTCGGTAAGCTTGCCTTTGCCGCGCAGACGGTCGAACGTATCGTTGAGGCGATCGCTAAGAGAATTGAACACGGTTACTCCTTATTCGGACTCGCCCACCAGGGCACGGCAGAAATCGTTGGCATCGAACTGTTGCAGGTCCTCGACCTGCTCGCCCACACCGATGCGCAGGATCGGAAGCTTGAGCTTCTCGGCGACGGCAAGCGCGATGCCGCCCTTGGCGGTGCCGTCGAGCTTGGTCATGATGATGCCGTCGAGTCCGAGCGCCTCGTTGAACTCCAGCGCCTGGTTGAGTCCGTTTTGACCGGTGGCGGCGTCGATCACGAGGACCACGTAGACCGGCATGGGGCCCGCCGCCATCTTCTCGGCACGCTTGCGGGTGACGTTGACCACCTTGGCAAGCTCGCGCATGAGCTCGGAGGAGGTGTGCAGACGGCCCGCGGTATCGATGAGCACCAGGTCGCTGCCCCTACGGTCGGCCTCGTCGAGCACGTCGTAGCACACGCTCGCCGGATCCGATCCGCGATCGCGCTTGATGACGGGCACGCCGGCGCGCTCGCCCCAGACATCGAGCTGCTCGATGGCGGCGGCGCGGAAGGTGTCGGCCGAGCCGATCACCACGTTCTTGCCCGCCGCGGCCGCGGCGCTCGCGATCTTGCCGACCGTGGTGGTCTTGCCGGCACCGTTGATGCCGACGAACAGCACGCAGCTCGGCGTATCGGCAAACGGGTCGGAGTCGACCGGCACAAAGTGCTGCGTCAGACGCTCGGCCAGAGCGCGACGCAGTTGCGGGGCGGTCTTGAGGTTCTTCTTGGCCGCCACGTCGCGCAGGTCGTCGCTCACCTCGATGGCGATATCGGCTCCCATGTCGCCCATAACGAGCGTGTCCTCAAGGTCTTCCCAAAACGACTCGTCGACCTCGCCGCCAAAATAGAAAACCTCATTTAAGGCCTCGCGGCTGCGTTCGAGTCCGCGGGACAGAGCATCAAAAAATCCCATCTATGCATTCACGACCTTTCCGGTTTCGCGATCGAGTTTCTGAGAGACCACGCGGCTCACGCCGTCGGCCTGCATGGATACGCCATAGAGAACGTCGGCGTCCTCCATGGTACGGCGCTGGTGCGAGATCACCAAGAGCTGCGTATCGGCACGCAGCACATCGATGGCCCCGATGAGCTTGGAGAGGTTGGCGTCGTCGAGCGCCGCCTCGACCTCGTCGAGCACGTAGAAGGGCACCGTGCGCGTACGATAGACCGCAAACAGCAACGCAAGCGCCGTGAGCGATTTCTCGCCGCCCGACATGAGCATCATCTTGGTGATGCGCTTGCCGCGCGGCTGCGCCACGACTTCGATGCCGGTGTCGGCCGGGTGCTCGGGATCGGTCATCTCCAGATGGGCCTGACCGCCCGGGAAGAGCATCGAGAAGATCTCACGGAAGTTGGCATCGACCTTCTCGAAGGTGACCAGAAAGGCCTTGCGCATCTTGCGGTCGATGGCGACGGTGATCTTGGTGAGCGCCTTGCGCGCGCTCTCGAGATCGGCGAGCTGGGCCTCGATATAGTCGGCACGCCCCTTGAGCTGCTCGTATTCCTCCATAGCCACCTGGTTGACGGGCCCCAGGTTGTTGATCTGGCGCACCAGCTGGTTGAGCTCGCGCTCGGCACGGTCGCGGTCGTCGGGCGCGGGAAGCATGAGAGCCTCCTCGAGGACCGTCTTGCCGTCGGCCGTGATGGCCTTAATGGCGGCCTCGACCTGAACCTCGAGCTTGCCGCGCGCGACCTTGTGCTCGTTTTGGGCCGCGGTGGCAGTCTCCACGCGCTCCTTGGCGCGCGCCACCTCGGACTTGGCGTCCTCGATGGTCGCCTTGAGCGAGGCAGAATCGGCCTCCTCGATCGAGGCCTGGTCGCGCAGGCGCGCGGCCCAATCAGAGGCACGCTCGAGCAGGGCCGTGTAGCGCTCGTGGGTGGGATCGACGCGCAGGCGCAAAAGCTCCAACGAGCGCGACGCCTGGCGCGTGCCGCGAATGCGACGGTCGATACCCTCGAGCCGGTGCTCGAGCTCGGGAACGCGGCCCTTGAGCGAACGAAGGCGCTCGGAGGCTTGCGCGAGGCGCACCTTGGCGTCGGCGAGCTTGCCGGCGGCCTCGGAGTCGTCGCGGCGCACGCGGTCGAGCTCATCGTTGGCCTCGGCGATCTCGAGCACGATATCGCTTGCCTGCGCCGCCGCCTCGTCTCGCGTGCGCGTGAGCTCATCGACGCGAGGGCGGGCGGCGCGAACCGCCTCGGCGGCCTGCTCGCGGCGCTTCGCGATGCGGGCGCGCTCGGATTCGGCATTGTTGGCAGACTGCTCGAGACGACCGATCTCGGACAGCAGCGAGCGGCGCTCCCCCTCCAGGCGAGCGATCTCGCCGGCAGCATCTCCTTCGGCCGCCCGAGCCTGCTCCAGCGTCTCGTTGGCCTGGGACACGTGCGTACCCGCCTGGTCGAACGCAGCGGCGCAATCGGGTTCGAGCGCCTCAAGCTCACGAATGCGGCGTTTGCGCTCCAGAGCGCCCGACGCCTCGCCGGCATCGAGCCCCACGCGAACGATGCCGCCCGCGCTGATGCGGGCGCCCTGAGGCGTCACGTACGTGACACCGGGTAACGCCGGCGCGGCAAGGGCGGCAGAAAGACCATCGACCACGTAGACACCGCCCAGGAGCGCCTCGACGGCGGGGGCGAAACCCTCGCGGACCTCAAGTCTATCGATCAGGCGATACCCAGCGGCCTCGGACGGACCATGGGGGGCCTCGGCGTCACGGGACACAAGCAAGGCCTCGCCCGAAGCCTTTTGCTGCGACAGGGCAAGCTCGCCCGCACGGGCGAGCGTCGCGGAATCATCGAGCAACAGGGCATCGATATCGCCGGCGAGCAGCTGCTCGACCAGACCTTCAAGCTCACGCGGCGCCTCGATCACATCGCCCAAGCGGGCACGCACGTCGTCCCCGAGCGCTCCGACCAGACGGCTCGCGAGCGACGAGCCGTCAGCCAAGCGCGCGTCGAGCTTCTTGAGGCTCGCAAGCTCGGAGCGCACCTCGGACAGGTGCGTACGGGCCTCGGCCTCGGTGTCGCGCGCCTCGCGCAGCGCTGCACGGGCCGTCTCGGTCGCCTGACGCGCCTCGGCCTGCGCCGTACGTGCCTGCTCGAGGAGCACGTCGAGCTCCTCGGAACGGTCTTTTCGACTGACAAGCGACGCCGCGATCTGCTCGGCCTCGCCCTCGATCTGCTCAAGGCGACTTGCGTACATGCCATCCTGGGCCTCGGCGTTGGAGAGCGAGTCCTTGACCTTGGCAAGCTCGAGCGCGGCATTGTCGCTTTTGCGCTGGATCTCACGCTGTTCGCGCGTGAGCTGGGAGATCTCGGCATCGAGCGTCTGGCGGCGGCGATGCAGCTCGTCGGCGGCAGGGCCCGCGGCATCGACATCGGCCTGGGCCTGGGCATGCGCACCGGTCACCTCATCGAGGGCGGCACGTGCATCCTCGAGCTCCTCGACCACGCGACGGCGCTGGTGCTCGGACCCCGAGATCTGGCCGCGCATGTCGGAGAGGCGCGAGACCATGTTGTGGCCCTTTTCCTCGAGCAGGCGCATGTCCGAACTGATGCGGCCCACCACGTCTTGCATATGGCGGCGCTGCTCGCCCAGATCTCCGACGAACAGACCCTTCTCCTCGAGCATCACCTGCAGCTTCTCGAGCTCGCGCTCCTTCTCGGACAGACGATACTGAGCAAGCTCGAGTTCGGCCGCGCTCTCCTTCGACGCGCTCTCCAGATCGGCCCATTGTGCCTGCAGACCGCGCAGCTCATCGACGGCGAGCATCTGGGTGAGCTCATGGGCGCGCTCCGAGAGTTCCTTGAACTTGCGGGCCCGATCCACCTGGCGCTCAAGCGGCCGGAGCTGGCGGGCGATCTCCTTGTTGATGTCGCGCGCACGCGTCAGGTGCTCGTCCATCGACTTGATCTTCTTGAGCGCGCGCTCCTTGCGGCGCTTGTGCTTGGAGATGCCGGCGGCCTCCTCGATCAGGGCGCGGCGCTCCTCGGGACGGCTCTGCAGGATCGCATCGAGCTTGCCCTGGCTGATGATGGAATGCGTATCTTTTCCCAGACCCGAATCGTGGAGGATGTCCTGGATATCCATGAGGCGGCACGGGCTCGAGTTGATGAGGTACTCGCTTTCGCCCGAGCGATACATGCGCCGCGTCACGGCAACCTCGTCGAAATCGACCGGCAGCATGTGGTCCGAGTTGTCGAGCACGAGCGTCACCTCGGCGACGCCCACGGGCTTACGGGCCGAGGAGCCCGAAAAGATAACATCCTCCATGGCCTGGCCGCGCAGCTGCTTGGCGCTCTGCTCGCCCAGAACCCAGAGGATGGAATCCGAGATATTCGATTTGCCCGAACCGTTGGGGCCGACGATGACCGTCAACCCCGGCTCAAAGGTCATGTGGGCACGGTCGGCAAACGACTTGAACCCTTTGAGGGTGAGGGATTTGAGATACACAAAACCTCGCTTAGACGGGCTTTTTCTTAAGGATCACGCCGTTGGTGGTATAGCCCATGCGCTCCAGCGCCTCGAGTGCCGCGGCTGCCTCGGCTTCCTTTTTAGACGAACCGTTACCACGGCCCTGACGGATGCCGTCGACAAGCACCACCGCGGTAAAAGTCGGTGCATGGGCAGGGCCCTCAGAGCCCACGAGCTTGTAGGCCGGGGGCTCATGACCGTCCGCCTGCACGCATTCCTGCAGAAACGATTTGGGGTTGGCAGGATGCTCGGCGCGCTCGGAGGCAAGATGCGGCTTGAGGGTACGGTGGATAAACTCCGCCGCCACGTCCCAGCCGGCATCGAGATAGAGTGCGCCCACGAGCGACTCGTAGACGTTCTCGAGCGCAGAATGCAGACCGCGCGCACCGGTACCGGTCTCGGAGGCACCGAAGATGATCAAATCATCGATACCCAGCTCATGGGACACGTCCGACAGCGTGGCGCCCGACACGAGCGACACCTTCAGACGCGTCAACTTGCCCTCATCGAACTCGGGATAGGTCTTGAAGAGCGACTCGGCGACCACGGCGCCCAAAATGGAGTCGCCGAGAAACTCAAGGCGCTCATAGCTCGCCGAAACCGGCTGACCTTCCACCGCAGACGGGTGGGTGAGCGCCGAGCGAAGCAGCTTCTTATCCGAAAATTCGTGGCCCAGGATCTCCTGGGCACGCGTGAGTCTCGTAGAGAGAGCCAAGGCCCTAAGCCTCCTTGGCCGCCGCGATGGCTTCGATCGCATCGGCAACGGAATTGAGGGACAGAAGGGTCTCGTCATCGATCTCAAGCCCAAACTCGTCCTCGATGGCGGTCACGAGCTGCAGACGATCGAGCGAATCGGCATCGAGATCGTCGAAGGTAGTCTCCTCGGTGACCTCACCGGCGTCGATTCCCAGGACATCGGCGGCGATGTCGGCGATCTTCTCAAAGATATCAGAGCGGTCCATGGGACTTCCTCTCCTTGCATGTTGCATAGCGGAATTGATTCTACCCCACCGCACACCAAGGGTGCGCGGTGGCAAGCAGGTTACAGAACGATACCGTCCATGGAGGCCGCCACGTTGTCCACGAGCTTGGCGCGCACGGCCTCGGCCGCGGCCAGCGTACCGTTCATGACGGCTTCGACCGAGGTGGCGCCGTGACCGATCAAAACCACACCGCGCAAGCCCAGCAGGATGGCACCGCCCTTGGCGTCGCCCGAAAGCTTGCTTTTGAGCTCACGCAGCTGGGGCTTGAGCAAGAGCGCCGCGACCTTGGTGCCCAGCGAGGACATGAAGGCGCCCTTGAGCTCGGACATAAGATACTTGGCGGCACCCTCGGTGGCCTTGAGGGCGATATTGCCCGAGAATCCATCCGCGACCACGACATCGAAGTTGCCCGAGGTCAGATCGGTGCCCTCGCAGTTGCCGACAAACCCGGGAACGCTCTTTTGCATGGCGGGATAGCAGGCGCGCGTGAAGTCGCAGCCCTTATGCTCCTCGGTGCCGTTGGAAAGCAGACCCACACGGGGGTTCGCGATCCCCAGCACCACGCGCGCATAGGCGGCGCCCATCTGGGCAAAACGCACCACGTCGCCCACCTCGACATCGGGGTTGGCCCCCATGTCGCACAGCACCGTCAGGCCGCCGGCACGATTGGGCAGGGCGTTGGTGAGGCAGGGGCGCACGGGATGGCGCTTGCCGTCCTCGGCATCCACATATTTGAACGGCGTGACATAGGCCGTTGCCGCCGCCGTCATGGCACCGGTGGACCCAGCGGAGAAAAACGCATCGGCGTTGCCCTTTTTGATCGCGCGGCAGGCGAGCACGATCGACGACTTGCGCTTGGTCATGACGGCACGGATAGGATCATCTTCCATGGTGATCACATCGGGCGCCACGAGCGCCTCGGCGCGCGCATGGCTGGCACAGAACGGGGACACGAGCTCGTCGGGGCCCACGACGATAACCTCAAGATCGGAATCGGCCTCAAGAGCCGCGGCGATACCCTCCAGCACCACCTGGGGTTGCTCGTCTCCGCCAACGGCGTCGACGCAAACGCGAACCTTGCTCATCAGAAATACTCCTTATACAAAAATGGCCGACTCGCTGAGCCGGCCATTGTGGTTCCTGTTGGAACGGCATCGTCCATCGGCAGCAGAGCTACTCGGTAACGATGACCTCGCGGTCCTTGTAGAAGCCGCAGCTGGGGCACACGTGATGCGGGAGCTTCACGGCACCGCAACGGGGGCAGGTGGACTGAGCCGCAGCCGAGATCTTCATGTTGGCGGAACGACGGGTGTGCGTACGGATACGACCCTGCTTTTGTTTAGGTACGGGCATAGTGACCTTCCTTATGAACTATCCAGTGTGGCGATTACGCGCAAGTAGCGATACTACCACAGATTTATTCATCAAGCTTGAGATTCTTCAAGGCTGCAAATGGATTTTCCGTGGCGGCAGCCCACTCATCCTCGGCCTTAGCGGCGCAGTCGCAGCTCTCATGGTTGAGATTGCAACCGCAGGTGGGGCATAGACCCTTGCAGTCGGGCTGGCACAAAACCACAAAGGGCGTATCCATGACGACGGCATCCATAATGGGCTCGCCCAGATCGACGATGCGATCCTCGCCGAGCAGCTCATAGCCGTCCTCATAGGCTTCCGGATCCTCGGGCTCGTTGAAGAGATAGAACTCCTCGATCTCGCCCGCGATATCAAAGTGTGCCGGCTCGAGGCAACGATCGCACTCGCCGGTAACGTGCGCCCGGACCATTCCCGAGACAAGCACGCCGGTGCCTGCATTGGTGAAGACGACATCATAGGAGACACCGTCATCGAGTGCATAGCTCTTCTCGCCCACGTTATAGGTCGCGACATCGACGATGCCGGTAACCGGATAGGAATCGCCGGGAAACTCGAGCTGCTCGGAAAGATCGACGGTCACGCAGGGAAACTCAGACATTACCATTGACCGTTCTGCTGGTTGTTGGCGCCCTCGTTGAGCTGCTGACGGCAACGAGCCACCGTGCCGGTAAGGCTCTTGAGGTTCTCCTCGAGATGCGTGAAGACCTGCTCGGCATAGTCCTCGGCGGCATAGCGCGTCTCGCGCTCGTATTGCTGTGCACGGTCGCGGATGTCGTCTGCCTGCTGCTGGGCCAGACGTACGATCTCCTGCTCGCCGGCGATGGTGAGCGCCTGCTGCTGGGCATCGGCGATGATCGAATCCGCCTGCGCGGTGGCGGAGGCCATGAGCTCATCGCGCTCCTTGAGGATGCGGCGGGACTTCTGCCACTCCTCGGGGTAGCTCATGCGAATCTCGTCGAGGATGTTGAAGAAGACATCGGCGTCGATGACCTTGAACTGAGGGTTCTTGCCGAAAGGCGTTTTAGCCTCCTCGATGAGCCCCTCGAGCTCATCGACCAGGCTCACGATCCTATCGCCAGGAAAATTCTCGCCCGGCATCCGGTCTCCTTTCATAGGGAACATATCAAATCAAAGAGTTTAGCACAGCTCATGCGAGCTGCAGCGGTTAGCCGAAACGGCGTTTGAGCGCGGCGCCCACGCAGGGCGGGACGAACTCCGAGACGTCACCGCCAAACGAGGCGATCTGACGCACGATGGAGCTCGAAATGTAACCGTATTCGGGAGAGCTCATGACAAAGATCGATTCGAGATCGCTGTCCAGACGGTAGTTGAGATCGGCCTGCTGCAGCTCGTACTCGAAGTCGGTCATGGCGCGCAGACCCTTGACGACCGCCCCGGCACCCTGGGCATGGGCGAAATCGACCAGCAGGCCGGTGAACGGCTTGACCTCGACGCCGTCGATACCGCCGAGCGCCCGACGGGCAAGCTCGACGCGCTCCTCGAGCGTGAAGGTGGTGCCCACGCCGTTTTTGCCGAGCGACTCGGCGACGGCGACCACGACGCTGGGGCAGATGCGGCGCGCGCGGCGGATCACATCGACGTGACCGAAGGTGATGGGGTCGAACGTGCCCGGCACGAGCACGCGCTTGATGGGATCAGGCATCGGCGTCCTCCCCTTTCTCGACGGCATCCACATCGGCGGAGTCTTCCCAGCGCAGCAGGTCGACCGCCGTGATGCCGTAGCGCTTCTTGCGCTCGACGACAAATCCGGCCGGACGGGCGCCCGCATCCTGGGACGCATGCTCGAACAGAGCGATCGCATGGGGGCCCAGCTGTCCATGAGCGGCAAGGTTCTCGAGCAGCCTCTCGACAGGCTCGGCGCCAAATGCATAGGGCGGATCGAGCAGCACGACATCGAACGGACCGCCCGGTATGCGCCCGCGTGCGGCAGAGGCCAAGACGTCGCCGGTGATCACGCGATAGCGCCGACGGTCGCACTTGACCGATTCGATGTTGCGCGCAATGAGCTTCGAGGCGTTGCGGTCGATCTCGAACGTGGTGAGCGAGCGCGCCCCGCGCGAGAGCATCTCGATACCGAGCGCCCCCGAGCCACCGAAGGCATCGAGGACACGGACCTCATCGAGATCGAAGTCGAGCGCCGAGAGCACCATGGACGCACAGGCCTCGCGCACACGGTCTGTCGTGGGGCGCGTCACCTCGCGCCCCCGCGGCTCCTCTATCTTGCGGCCGCGCCATTCGCCGCCGATGATCCTCATCCTCCGCTGACCTCCTTGAAAATATGACGGTAGCGCTCGACGACCGCCTGCCTGAGGGGCAGGGTCGCGGGCGCATCAAGCTTTGAAGCATAGCGCAAGAGCGCCATCGCGTCCAAATGGGCGGCCTCGATCAGGTCGGCATCGGCCTCAAGGTCCACAAAGCGCAGCGTCACGCCGCCCGATTGGCGATAACCCAGGATCTCTCCCTCGTGGCGCAGACGTAAGTCCATCTCGGCCAGGGCAAAGCCGTCCGAGGTCTCCTCGAGCGCCTGCAGGCGATCCTGGGCGGCCGAGGCGCCGCCGTTGCCCTTGGCATGCGTCATGACAAAGCAAGAACCCGAAAACGTGCCGCGCCCCACGCGTCCGCGCAGCTGGTGCAGGGCCGCCAGGCCGAACCGCTCGCCGTTCTCGATCACCATGACGGTCGCGTTGGGCACATCGACGCCCACCTCGACCACCGTGGTCGAAACGAGCACGTCGATCTCGCCGCGCTTGAACGCATCGATCACCTCGTCCTTCTCGGACGCCCTCATGCGGCCGTGTAGGCGCTCGATACGCATGCCCTTGAAGGTCATCCGCAGGCGTTCGAGCTCGGTAGCCGTATCGTGCAGGGGCACCGGCACCTTAACGCGACCGTCGTCGTCGCGCGCAAGGCCCGGAACATCCTCGAGCTCGTCGGCCGAATCGCTCGGTTCCACCAGCGGACAGACCACATAGGCCTGCTGCCCCCGTTCGTAGGCCTCACGGATAGCGCCGTAGGCGATATCGCGGTTGGGCTCGGTGAGCACCCTGGTGGTGACGCCGGCCCCCTCGACGGGACGGTGGCGAATGATGCTGGTCTCAAGATCGCCATAGACCGAGAGCGCCAGCGTGCGCGGGATGGGCGTGGCGGTCATGACGAGCAGATCGGCGCCAGGTCCCTTGGCCCGCAGGCGGTTGCGCTGCCCCACACCGAACCGGTGCTGTTCGTCGATGACCACCAGCGACAGGCGCTTGAAGACGACATCGTCGTTGAGCACGGCGTGCGTTCCAAAGAGCACATCGAGCTCGCCGGAGGCCAGGCGCTCGAAAATGGATGCACGTTCCGCGGGCCTGGTCGCGCCGGTCAGCAGCGCCCACGAGATGCCTGCCTGCTCAAGCAACGGTCCGGTCTTGGCCGCATACTGGCGGGCCAGCACCCCGGTGGGCGCCATGATGCAGGCCTGGGTGCCCGTATCGGCGCAGGCGGCCACGGCGCAGGCGGCCACGGCGGTCTTGCCGGTACCGACATCGCCCAGAAGCAGGCGATTCATCACATGGGTGCCATCAGCCATATCGCCCAGGATCTGATCGAGCGCCGCCTGCTGCTCGTCGCTCAGCGTAAACGGCAACGCGTCCTTGAGCGCCTGGATATGCGAGCCCGCCACGTGCGCCACGGGATTCACGTCCACCAGGCCCTCGTCGCTGCGCAGACGCAGTGCCAGCTGCAGATAGAGCGATTCCTCATAGGCCAGACGGCGCCGGGCGATATCGCGCTCGGCCATCGTGACGGGAAAGTGCATCGCCCGCACGGCTCGCGAAGCGCTCATGAGATGACGCTTCACGCGGAGCGTGGCGGGCAACGGGTCGCAGAAATCCCCCGCCATCTCGAGCGCAGAACTCACGATGCGGCGCATCCACGCCTGGCTCAACCCATCGCTCACATAATGGACGGGAAGGATCGTGCCCGCGCTGCGCTCGCCCTCGAGCTTCTCGAAGTGCGGCGAGGCCATCTGTTTAAACCCGTACGCAAACTCGAGCTTGCCCATGACGGCAAGGCGGTCGCCCACTTTGAGCTGCTGGGCGATCCAAGGCTGGCGGAAAAACGCGACCTGCAGCACGCCCGTCTCGTCAACCAGCGAAACCTCGGTCACCTGCATGCGGGGACGCGGCTGCTTTTGAACGATGCGATCGACCGTGGCGACAATCGTGCAGGTACAGCCAATCGGTGCCATCTCGATCGACCACGCACGCGTGAAGTCGAGATAGCGGCGCGGGATATGGTAAAGGAGGTCCCTCACCGACTCGATACCGAGCCGACGAAGGGCCTCCTCACGTTTACCGGAAACATATTTGAGGCGCGCGATATCCTCATCGAGCACCAAGCTGCGGGCAAGGCGCTCCGAGACGCGTGCGACGGAGCAGGCCTCGCCCATGATGCGCCCCTACTCGATCGAGAAGATCACGGGGTAGAGCGGCTGCTCACCGCGGTGCGCATCGATCTCAAGATCGGGCTGGGCCTCCTCGATGGCATCCACGATATCCTGGAACGCCTCGTCGGAGAGCTCCTCGCCGGCAAGGATCGTCAGGGCGTCGCCCTCCTCCTCTTCCTGCATGCGGTTGATGCAGTCGAGCGTGACCTGCTTGACATCGGAACCCACCACGTCGATGGAGCCGCCGATGATACCCATGACATCGCCCGAATGGATGGGAGAACCGTCCGATGCGCTCGAGTCGCGCACGGCGCGGGTGACCTCGCCGTCGCGAACCTCGGAGATGGCGTCGGCCATGGCGGCGACGGCGTCCTCAAGCTCGCTATCGGGAAGAACCGCGAACAGGGCCGAGAACGCCTGCGGGACGGTCTTGGTCGGCACGACCGCGACCTTCTTGTCGGTGCAGGCCGAAGCCGCGGCCTCGGCTGCCATGCGGATGTTGCCGTTGTTGGGCAGGATGATGACCGAGGTGGCGTTGACCTGGTCGACGGCCGCCAAGAGATCGGCGGTCGAGGGATTCATGGTCTGACCGCCCGAGACGACCACATCCACGCCGAGCGACTTGAGGATGTCGGCCTCGCCCGAACCGGCGGCAACGGCCACGAAACCGAGCGCCTTGGCGGGCTCGGCGGCCTTATCCTGATCCTCGTGGATCTTGGCGGTACGATCGTGGGCTTCCATCTCCATGTTGTGGATAAAGACCTCGTAGATCTGACCGAGCTGGAGCATATGCTCGAGCACCAGGTTGGGCGTGTTGGAGTGCACGTGAATCTTGTAGTCGGGGTAGGCGCCCACGAGAAGCTCGCAGTCGCCCATCGAACCCAGGAACTTAAGGCACTCGTCCTCATCGAAGGGGGCGTCGGCCTTGAAGAGGAACTCGTTGCAATAGCGGTACTCGGAGCCCTCCCAGTCGTCGTTGGCCTCGATCTCGACACGGGCCAGGGCATCGCCGCGGGCGGAACTGGCACTGGAATCGAACGTAGCCGAGAAATCCTCGACCACGGTTCCGCGGCCCAGGGCCGCGGCGACGAAGTTCTCAAGGAAGATCGCAAAACCGAAGGCACCGGAGTCGACTACGCCGTTCTCCTTGAGCACCGGCAGCAGATCGGGCGTGCGGGCGACGGACTGATAGGCCTCGACGACGATGGCGTCGAGAGCATCCTCGACCGAGTACTTCTTCTTCTCGCACTCGTCGGCCTTGGTCGACACGTCGCGCAGCACCGTGAGGATCGTGCCCTCGATGGGCTTGCGCACGGCCTGGAAGGCTACCTTGACGGCACGGCGGAACGCACCGGCCACATGGGCGGCGGTGACGGGCTCCTCGACCCCCACCAGGCCCTCGGCCACACCGCGCAGGATCTGCGAGGTAATGACGCCGGAGTTGCCACGGGCGCCCATGAGCGAACCGTGGGTGATGGCACCGGCGATGGCCTCCATATCGGCATCGGCGGGAAGCGCCGAGAGCTCCTTGACGACCGACGCGAGGGTCAGCGACATGTTGGTGCCGGTATCCCCATCGGGAACGGGAAACACGTTGAGCTTGTTGATCTCCTCGGCCTTATCGGAAACAGCCGCCGCAGCGATCGGAAAACAGGTGCGAATGGTCTTTGCAATCATGAGTAGTTGAATCTCCGGTTTCGGACGCTATTACAGACGGTTCTTGAGCGCGTCGATGTGGATACCGATCTTGAGGCCGGCGGGATCGATCTGGGCGATCTCCTGCAGGGTGAAAGATACCGAGCTCGAAAGGTTGTGGCAGACGGACTTCATGTTGACGCCGTTCTCGAGCACCACGTGCAGATCGACCGTCAGGCCGTTCTCATCGGTGGAGACGAGAACGCCCTTGCGCAGGCGCTGCCCGGGAAGCAGGCGCACGCTCTCGGCGCCCTGAAGCTGCTCGGCCATGCCGACGACACCGTAGCAGGACATCGCAGCGTAACCGGCAATATCGGCAATGACGTCGTTGGAGACGCTAAGGCTGCCGTTAATGGTCTCAGACACGGGAATCTCCTTTTCTGGTGCGCGGCACCATCTCGTGGGAGCAATCGTTTCGTTATTCTACAACGATTGGGTCTTGCATGCCCTGGATTGAAAATGGGCACCAACCAAACATACGAAATGTTGATAACGTAACAAATAATTCGGAAAAGAAAAACCCGCCGAATAATCGACGGGTTTAACAACCTGGCTCCCCGGGTAGGACTCG
>DJRP01000006.1:99340-119282 GCA_002437815.1 Collinsella sp. UBA6357
ACCATTGAGCTACCGAGGAATAGGTGCGTGCTCTCAAGCAACGAAGTTAATTATACGGACGTTGAGCGCGAGGGCAAGAACTATTTTTGAAAAATTTGACTGAGCACGAAACGTCGCACAGAATCGGGGCCCGTTATAGCGAAGGGCGCCCTATAATCGGGCGCCCTCAAAAACGCATAGCCTCCTAGGACTCGATGTAGTCCTTGAGCTTGGAGCTGCGGCTCGGGTGGCGCAGCTTGGCCAGCGTCTTGGACTCGATCTGGCGGATGCGCTCACGCGTGACGCCGAACTCGCGGCCCACTTCCTCAAGGGTGCGGGGATGCCCGTCAACCAGACCGAAGCGCAGCTCGATGACCTTGCGCTCGCGATCGGCCAGCGAGTCGAGCACCTGGGTGAGCTGTTCCTGCAGCATGGAGAAGCTCGCGGCATCGGGCGGCACGACCGCCTGGGAATCCTCGATAAAGTCGCCGAGCTGAGAATCCTCTTCCTCGCCGATCGGCGTCTCGAGCGAGACGGGTTCCTGGCTGATCTTCTGGATCTCGCGCACGCGGTCGGCGCTCATGTCCATCTCGGCACCGATCTCCTCGGGAGTCGGGTCGCGGCCCAGATCCTGCAGCAGCTGGCGCTGCACGCGGACGAGCTTGTTGATGGTCTCGACCATGTGCACCGGGATGCGGATGGTGCGGGCCTGGTCGGCGATGGCGCGGGTGATGGCCTGACGGATCCACCAGGTGGCGTAGGTGGAGAACTTGAAGCCCTTCTGGTAGTCGAACTTCTCGACGGCGCGGATCAGACCCAGGTTGCCCTCCTGGATCAGGTCGAGGAAGAGCATGCCGCGGCCCACGTAGCGCTTGGCGATGGAGACGACCAGACGCAGGTTGGCGCTGATGAGTGCCTGCTTGGCCTCAAGGCCCACGTTCTCGACGCGGGTGAGACGGCGCATCTCGGCGCGGGTGAGCTCGATCTCGCCGGCATCAGCCGCCTCGAGCTTCTCGGTCGCCTCGAGACCGGCCTCGATCTTCATGGCGAGATCGACCTCCTCCGAGGCGGTCAGCAGGTCGACCTTGCCGATCTCCTTGAGGTACATGCGGACCGGATCGCCGGTGAGCATGACGGTCGAGGCATCGATGCCGCGGACGCGCGAGCGGGAGCGGGCCGTGCGCACGGTACGCTTCTTCTTGCTCTTGGAGGAGCCCATCTCGGCATCGGCCTGGCGGGCCATCTTGAGCTCGTGGTCGTCGAGCGAGCCCGAATCGCGATCCTCATCGTCCTCATCGAAGCCGTCGTTGGAATCGCTGTCGTCATCGACGTCCATATGGCTGTCGTCGTCGACGTTGGCGGAGATGATCTGGATGCCGCTGTTGCGCAGGGCGGTGTACACCGCGCCCAGCTGCTCGTCCGTGACATCGATGCCCTTAAGGGCGACCTGGATCTCATCCTCGGTCACCGATGTCCTGTTCGAGCCGTTGCCCATCAGCTTTGCAACGTAGGCTTCCAGCCCAGTACCCGTGCTCTCGGTCTTCTTAGGCACAGATTCTCCCTTCGTAGTCCACAGGACTCATTACTTTATCACACGTACCCACCCCTATACCCAAGGTGAGCACACATTATTAGGTCATATTCGCAGCGAGACCACAACATCTAGGATGTTGCAGGCGCCCCGGCCCCCAAGTCGAGCAACTTGAACGGGTCCGCCACGCCCTCGATCGACTTCTCGAGCTCGCGCAGACGTTGCGCATCCTGGGTCGTCTGCACCACCAGGGCACGGCGCGCATCCGTATCGAGCGAACGGTCGCTCCTGAGCTTGGCCTGAGCCGCGCGCATGCGCCGCTGAAGCGTGTACAGCTCGAGCGTATCGAGCAGAAACGCGATGTTGGTCTCGGTGGGATGCTTGCTCGTGGTCGAGATGGAACCCGCCGACACCAAGGTGGCGGCTTCGGGGCAGACGGCGCGCGCGGCATCCATGCAGGCGACAGGATCGGTGCCCGGCGGGGTGGCGAGCACGGCCCAGGCGATCGCCTGATGGCGCTCATCGACCCAGTCGATCTCGCCGATGCGCTCCGCAAAGGGGCGGAACGTATCGGGGTAGGTCGTGAGCAGCGTGAGCAGCTCGCGCTCCCCTCCCAGCGAACGTCGCTCGAGATCGGTCAGCACGACCGGAGCCGACACCGAGGGGTTCGAGGGACCTTGCGCATCCGAGCCCGCAGCGACGGGAAGATCCAACGGCGGCAAATCATCCTCAATCTCCACCGGGGCCGCGCCGTAGGCATCGAGCGGCACGTAGTCGTAGGGCTCCTCCTCGGGAGGAACCGCAGGCGGTGTGGCGCCCGACGCCCACGCTGCCCGCGAGGGCCGCTGCCCCCGGTTGCCACGTGTCCCGTCTGCAGTATCGCCGCCACCGGCGCGCTCCTGCTGAGCCCGCTGACGCTCATATGCCTGCTCGCGACGGCGCTCGGCCTCCTCGGCACGGGCAACCTGGCGAAACACGCGGCCGGAGTTCTGCCGGACCGTCTCCATGTCCAACCCCAAAAGATCGGCGATCTGCATGAAATACGTGTCGATCATGTAGCTGTCACGCAACGGATAGATGAGCTCCAGGGCGTCTTCGAGGGCCTTGGCGCGCCCCCCGGGCGTGGTGATGTCGCTCGACTCCTCGAGCGAGCGGTAGACGAAATCCATCAGCGGCTCGGCGGCATCGATACGTTCTTTGAGCGCCTCGCCACCATGGGCCGTGATGAACTCCATGGGGTCGTTGCCGTCGGGCAGAACCACGCAGCGCAGGTCCATGGAGTCCTGCTCGATAAACTGGATGGCGCGACGGGCCGCCTTCTGACCGGCGGCATCGCCGTCGAACATATAGACGATACGCTTGGCAAAGCGCGTGAGCGTCTTGACGTGATGCTCGGTCAGCGCCGTCCCCAGCGTGGCTACCACGTTTTTGATGCCGGCCTCCCAGCAGGCGATGCAGTCGGTATAGCCCTCGACCACGATAGCCGTGTTCTGCGCGACGATGAACTCCTTGGCCCAGTTGAAGCCATAGAGATTGCGCTTCTTATGGAACACGCTCGTCTCGGCCGTGTTGAGGTACTTGGGTTGCCCATCGCCCATGATGCGGCCGCCGAAGGCGATGTTGTGGCCCTGCTCGTCAAAGATGGGAAACATCACGCGGTCGTAGAAACGGTCCGACAGCTGCCCGCGTCCGCGCTTGACGGCCACGTTGGCATCGATCATCTCCTGCGGCGTAAAGCCCAGCTGCGACAGGTGATTGACGAGCATGCCGTGCCCGGGCGCAAAGCCCAAAGAATAGCGCCGGCACACGTCGCTGCCCATGTTGCGGCTCGCGAAGTACTCGCGGGGACGACCGTCCTTGCCGCGCATGAGCATGGCATGGTAGAACTTGGCGGTCTCGGCGCACAAGTCATAGATGCGGGCGCGCTTGGTGCCGCGCTCTTTATAGGACGAATCGTCATGGATCTCGATGCCGGCGCGATCGGCCAGATAGCGAATGGACTCCGGAAAGCTCAGGTTCTCGCGGCGCATGATATACGTGAAGACGTCGCCGCCCTCGCCGCAGCCAAAGCAATGCCAGACCTGGGTGGCCGGGATAACGTGAAACGACGGGGTCTTCTCGCCATGGAACGGGCAGCAGCCCCAAAATTCGCGACCGCGCGGCTTGAGCTCAACCGTCTCCTGCACGATGGCCACAAGATCCGAGGCGGCGCGCACGCGGTCTTTTTCCTCGTCCGAGATCATGCGAGCTTCACCCCTTTATCTCCCAGGTTCTGGTTGATGTCATCGATATTGCCCTCGACGGTCGCAATCAGCTCGTCGAGGGAATCGAACACGCGCGACGGGCGCAAAAAGCGCGTGAACGCCAGACTCACGTCGCATCCATAAAGATCCCCCGCATAGCCGATCAGATTAGCCTCGAGATGGGCCGAGGCGGCATCGGCGGCATACGTGGGTGGCACTCCCACGTTGACCGCCGCGGGCCACACGGTGTCATCGACGAGCAGCAGACCTTCATAGACGCCGTCGGCAGGCATCTGGATATAGGAGGGCACCTTGATATTGGCCGTGGGAAATCCCATGCCCGTGCCCTCACCGCGCCCCGCAGCAACCTCGCCGCGCACCATATGGTGACGGCCCAGAAGCTCGGAAGCCTCTGTAACATGCCCTTGCGCCAGCAACGCACGGATACGCGTGGCGCAGATCGTCTCCCCCGCATCGCAGACCAGACGGTGCCCGAAGACGTCGATGCCGAGCCCGGTGCCCCAGGCGCGAATCACCTCGACCGTCGAGGCGCCACCGCGGCCCAAGCGAAAATCGGACCCCACACGAATGGTGCGGATATCCATGATGCTCGACAGCAGATCGAAAAAACCCACGTGATCCAAACAGGCGATATGCCGAGAAAAGGGAACGACGACCACGGCATCGACGCCCAAACGCGCCAGGACGCCCAGGCGATCGTCAACAGCCATCAGTTTTTGCGCGGGATGCGCACGCACGACGACATCGGGATCGGGATCGAAGGTGACCACGACCGCTGCGCACCCGCGGGCACGCGCGTCTTGGCGCATGGCCGCGATCAGATCGCGATGTCCCCGGTGCACGCCGTCGAACGCACCGATGGCAATCGATGAGGGACCCAGCGAAACATCCGGGTCCTGCCCCAGTCGGATGATGCGGCACGACAGACGGTCAGATCGCAGAAAATCGCGACGGAGACATTCCACCGCGGGCATCATGAGGCCACACCGGAAATCAACTGCGGAAAGACGTCGGTCATCACAAAACGACCGCCCTCGATGCGCGCCAGGGCATGGAGCCCACCGTGGATCACCAGGGCATAGCGGCTCTCGGCACCACCGCGCTCAAAGGGGCGCATGGCGGACTCAACCGGAATGCGACGGCCGCAGAGGATATCGGCAGCGACACGCTCCGGCATATCGACACGCACGGCGCCGAGCGCCGCGATGGGATCGAGAGCAAAGGACGCAACACGATCGCAGGAGAGTTCTTCGACCTTATGGCAGACGCCGAGCGAGACGACGCCCGACGCCGTGCGGCGCAGCGCCGTGATGTGCGCCGCGCTCTCGCAGGAACGGCCCAGGTCGCGCGCGAGTGCGCGGATATAGGTGCCCTTGCTGACCGTGAAGGCCACCGTCCACACCACCGCGTCGCCCTCGTCACGGATGCAGATGAGGTCGGCGGCGAACACCTCGATCGGGCGGGCGGGAAGATCCACCGTCTCACCGGCGCGGGCACTCTTATAGGCGCGTACGCCGTTGACCGAGATGGCCGAGAACGCCGGCGGAACCTGCATCTGCGGACCCAAAAAGCCGGCCAGGCGCTCACGGGCAAAAGTGTCTTGGGCGAGCTCGGGCAGGACAGGTGCGGTGCGCACAACTTCACCCTCGGCATCGTCGGTATTGGTCTCCGAACCAAAGGTGATATCCGCTATATAGCTTTTAGTGTCGAGGGTGAGCATACCGAGCAGGCGCGTCGCCTGCCCCACGCCCACCACCATGACGCCCGAGGCCATGGGGTCGAGCGTACCGGCATGGCCGACGCGACGCTCGTTGAGCGCGCGCCGGCACTGGGCCACGATATCGTGGGAGGTGCAGCCCACGGGTTTATCGACCGCGAGCAGCATATTGAGTTGAGAAGGGCTACGACGGGCCATGTACCATCCAATACGTTACAGCTCGACGCGAACAGCCGCGGGATCCTCCCCCACCAGCTCGGCCAGCATGGGAAGTGCCGCGGAGAGCGTCTCGGAAATCGAACCTTCATGTGTAAAGCCGGCAGCGGCGGCATGTCCGCCACCGCCAAAGCTGGCAGCGATCTCGGACACGCTGAGCGGGCCCTTGGAGCGCAAGTTTCCGCGCACGCGGCCCGGCTCCACCTCCTTGAGGAACAGACAGACCTCGACACCCATGACAGAGCGCACCACGTCGACCAGGCCGTCGCATTCATCGGCCGTGACGCCGCAGGTCTCCAGGTCGCTCGCATAGGCATACGAATAGGCGACGCGTCCGGCGGCCACGGTCTTGATGCGACCCATGACGATCGACTCCAGGTGCAGATATTCCAGGCGCTGGCTCTGATAGACCTCAAGGGCGATCCGCGACGGCTCGGCTCCATGCGCCACCAGGCGCGACGCGGCGTGGAAAGCGGCCGCATCGGCGTTTTGGTACTGGAAGCGCCCGGTGTCGGTCACCAGGCCGCACAGAAGGCAGGTCGCGATATCGTCGGTGGCCACGATCCCGCAATCATCCAAAAAGCGATCGATGATCATGGCGCACGCGGCCGCGTCGACGCGGCGCAGACTCTGCTCGGCAAACTCCTCGCGTGCCGGATGATGGTCGAAGCACACCACGTGGGCGGCGCGCTCAAGGACGGCCGCCGAGTTGTTCAGGCGATCCACGACCGGCACGTCGACCGAGATAAACAGGTCGGGCGACGCACTATAGCTCGAGGCCGGAACCAACAGCTCGGAACCTTGCATAAACCGATAGATGCGCGGCACCGGGGCGTCGTCTGCCAAAAGCAAGGTGATCGACTTCTCCGGATACCGCTTCATGAGGGAGAGCCCCAGGCCCAAAACGGACCCGAGGGCGTCTCCGTCAGGGGACGTATGCCCCGAGATCGCGATAGAGGACGCATCCTCGATCAACTCGAAGATGCGTCGTTCGACGTCAGAAATCTCACGCGAGGCGAGATCTGCGCAGTTACTCATCTACAGCAGCCTCCTGGGCGGCCTCCGTGATCGGATAACCGTCCTCGTCCTTCTCGATAGCCATGGTGGCGGGCTTGTTTTCAAGCGCACGCGTGATGCGCTCGGCCTCGTCGGTCGAGCGGTCGATGCGAAAATCGAGCTCGGGTGTCACGCGCCAGTTGAGCGAGCGGGCAAGCAGGCTGCGAATACGGCCCTTGGCGGAGGCGAGCGCCTCCATGACCTCATCGTAGCGAGAGGCGTCGCACGACACGTACACGCGGGCGAACGAGCGGTCGACCGCCACCTCGACCGCGGTCAACGTGACCAGGTCGAGACGCGGGTCCGCCACCTCGAACAACAGGATGTAGCCGAGCTTCTCGCGAAGCTGCTCGCCCAGACGGCGGGTTGCCTGCGTCTGCTTCATGGCGCTACCCCCTACTCGGTACGGGCGACCTGATCGATGCGATAGCCCTCGATCTGGTCGCCAGGCTTGATGTCCTGGAAGTTCTCGAGGCCGATACCGCCCTCGGAACCGCTCTTGAGGCTCTTGGCCTCGTCCTTGTAGTGACGCATCGAGGCGATCTTGCCGTTGAAGACGACGATGCCGTCGCGCACCAGGCGCACGGAATCGGTCGCGGCGATCTCGCCCTCCTCGACGCGCACACCGGCGGCGATACCCACTTTGGGCACCTTGAAGGTGTCCAGAACGGTCGCGGTACCCGTGGAGACCTCGACCTCGGTGGGCTTGAGCATGCCGATACGGGCGGCATCGAGGTCCTCGAGGGCCTTGTAGATGACGTCGTAGCAGCGGATCTCGACGCCCTGGTGCTCGGCGGCGGAGCGGGCCTTGCCGTCCGGACGCACGCCGAAGCCGATGATGATGGCGTTGGAGGCGTCGGCCAGGGTCACGTCGGTCTCGGTGATGGCACCGACGGCAGCGTGGATCGTGTTGATGCGGACCTCGGACTGGTCCATCTTGTCGAGCGAATCCTGGAGCGCCTCGATGGAACCCTGGACGTCGGCCTTGATGATCAGGTTGAGCTCCTTGACCTCGGCGTCGGCGATGGTGTCGAAGAGGTTCTCGAGCGTGACGTGCTTGACGTGGCTCTGCTCCTCGATGCGGGCCTTGAGCGAGCGCTGCTCGGCGAGCGAACGCGCCTCGCGCTCGTCCTCGAACACGCGGAACTCGTCGCCGGCGCGCGGCACCGACTGCAGGCCCAGGATCTCGACGGCGTCGGACGGACCGGCGGCGTCGACGTTGTTGCCCTTGGAGTCGAGCATGGCACGCACGCGGCCGTAGGTGAGCCCGGCGACCAGGGTATCGCCCACGTGGAGCGTACCGCGGGTCACGAGCACCGTGGCAACCGAGCCGCGGCCCTTGTCGAGCTTGGCCTCGAGCACGTTGCCGCTGGCGAACGTGTCGGGGTTGGCCTTGAGCTCAAGGACGTCTGCCTGGAGCAGCACGGTCTCGAGCAGATCGTCGATACCGATCTTCTTCTTGGCCGAGATGTTGACGAACATGTTCTGTCCGCCCCACTCCTCGGGGATGATGCCGTACTCGGTGAGCTCCTGGCGCACGCGGTCGGGGTTGGCGCCGGGCTTATCGATCTTGTTGACGGCGACCACGATGGGCACGCCGGCGGCCTTGGCGTGGTTGATGGACTCAACGGTCTGGGGCATGACGCCGTCGTCAGCGGCGACGATCAGGATGACGATGTCGGTCACCTTGGCACCGCGGGCACGCATGGCCGTGAAGGTGGCGTGGCCCGGGGTATCGATGAAGGTGATCTTGCGGCCGTTGATCTGCACCTGGGAGGCGCCGATCGCCTGGGTGATGCCGCCGGCCTCGCCCGCAGCAACACCGGTGTGGCGGATGGCGTCGAGCAGGCTCGTCTTGCCGTGGTCGACGTGGCCCATGACGGTGACGACCGGGGCGCGCGACTTGAGATCGGCCGGATCGTCATAGAACGAGAAGGAGTTCTCCTCCTCGGGGGTGATGATCTTGATCTGCCGGCCCAAGTCGTCGGCGACGAGCTCGACGAGGTCGTCGGACATGGACTGGGTCATGGTCAGCGGCGTGCCCAGCAGGAACAGGCGCTTGATGATGTCGTTGGCCGGAACGTCGAGGGCCTCGGCGAGCTCCTGGACGGTAACGCCCTGCGACACCTTGATGGCGTCGAGCTCCTCGGGGTTGATGCCCTGAGCCAGGGCCTCCTCGAGCTTCTTCTCCTCCTGCGCCTTCGCGGCCTCGCGCTCGCGCTTCTCCTTGCGCTTCTTGCGGCGACCGGTGCTCTCGCGGCTGGCTTCCTCGACGGCGGCGCGGGCCTCCTCGAGGACCTTCTCGCGGCTGTACTCCTCGGCCTCACGCGCCATGCGTGCGTAATGGTCTTCCTCGGAGTGGTTGTTGCGCTTGCCCTTCTTGCCCTTGCCCTGCTTGTCGGGGTTGGGGAAGTCCATGCCGGCCGGCACGGCGTTGGTGGCGTTGGTGCGGTGGGAGTGCGGACGCGATTCGTTGGCGCTCGCGGCGTTGCGGTCGCGACCCTCGCCACGGCCCTCGCCGCGGCGGCCGCCACGACGGTCGTTGTGGCCGCGACGGTTGCCGCGCTCGGCGGCGCGCTCGGCCTTGGCCTTGTCCTCGGCCTCCTTCTTCTCCTTGAGCACGCTCTCCTGCGCGGCGATCTGGTCGAGCAGCGAACGGAAGCGCGAGCCGGAGTCGGACGCGGGCACGGCGCGGCGCTGGGCCTCGCGCTGGGCCTCTTCCTTCTCGCGGGCCAGGCGCTCCTGCTCGGCCTTCTTCTTGGCCTCGGCCTCGGCACGGGCGGCCTCCTCGGCGGCCTGGGCGGCGGCGAACTGGCGACGCTCCTCCTCGCGGGCCTTCTCGGCGGCGATGCGCTCGCGCTCGGCCTCGGCGGCGCGGGCGGCCTCCTCGGCGGCGGCAGCCTGCTCCTCGGCCTTCTTCTTGGCCTCGACCTCGGCCGCGCGGGCGGCGATCACGGGCGCGAGCTGCTTGCGGACCATCGAGACGTAGGCGTCCTCGAGGGCGGACGAAGCGGACTTGGCGGGAATCTTCATTTCGGCGAGATGACCCATGAGCTCCTTGGAGGTCATGCCGAACTCTTTGGCAAGGGTGGAAACACGAACTTTCGCCATGTACTGCACCTTTCCTTTCTGGCACCAACGGTGCCATGAAACTGAACGAGCGTGGGGCGCGCCTTAGCCCGGCGCGGGCCGCGCGCTAGATCAGATCCTCCGCATCATCGAAGGCGTCGGTATCGTGCACGCCGCAGAAACGCGAACCCGGGCGAGCCTGGTTGCGGCAGCGCACGCCGTCCTCGGAGACGTACTCGCAGCGTGCGGGCTCGTCCTCGTCGTCACCGATCAGATCGGCAGCGGGCTCCTCGTGCACGGGCACGTTCTTGAGGATGTCGGCGGCAAGCGTCTCGGACTTGATGTCGATGTGCCAACCGGTCAGACGCGCGGCGAGGCGGGCGTTCTGGCCCTCCTTGCCAATGGCAAGGGACAGCTGGTCGTCGGGCACGATGACGCCGGCATAGGCCTTCTCCTCGTCGATGAGGACGCGGGTGACCTTGGCGGGCGAAAGGGCGTTGGCCACATAGGCGGCCGGATCGGCATCCCACAGGATGACATCGACGCGCTCCCCGCGCAGCTCGCCCACGACGGCGCGCACACGGCTGCCCTTGGGGCCCACGCAGGCGCCCACGGGATCCAGACGGTCGTCGAGCGAATGGACGGCGACCTTGGATCGCATGCCCGGCTCGCGGGCGATGGACTTGACCTGGACGGTACCCTCGTAGATCTCGGGAACCTCCTGCTCGAACAGACGACGCAAAAGCTCCGGGTGGGTACGCGAGACGACGATGGGCGGACGGCTGTGCTCGCCGCGCACCGGCTGCAGCGTGGAGTTGGGGTCGCGGACGTCGATGATCACGGCCTTGATATGCTGGTTGTGCATGTAGCGCTCGCCGGCCGGGCGCTCGTTGCGCTCGTTCTCGTAGCGGCGCTGATCGAAGTGCGGCAGCTCGGCCTCGACGCCCTCGCGGATCTTGAGGATGGTGAAGTCAGGCGTGGACTGCAGCACGGTGCCGCTGATGAGGTCACCGATGCGACCGGCGAACTCCTCGTAGATCTGCTCGCGGGCAGAGTTGCGCACGATGGCGTTGATCTCGGCCTTGGCGTGCTGGGCGGCGATGCGGCTCGTGTCCTTGGGCGTGACGTCGATCTCCTCGAACTCGGTGTAGTTGCCCTCCTCGTCCATGGAATCGTCGATCGGCTCCAGACGGTAGACGTAGATCTTGCCGGTGGTGCGGTCGATGGTCACCTTGGCGCCCCAGTCTAGATGCAGGATCTCGGCGTAGCTCTTGGCGAGCGACTGCTCCAGGCGGTCGATCAGGTAGAGCTGGTCGATGTGCTTCTGCTGGCAGAGCTCCATAAGCGCTTCCATCATCTCGGATGCTGCCATTTATTTTCCCTCCTTGGCGGGCTTGAAGTCATAGTTGGGCTTCAGCTTGCATTTCTTTACGTCATCAAAATCCAGGGTCACGGTCTCGCCGCCGTCGAGCTCGAGCGTCACGCCCTGCTCGGTTGTCGCGGCGATCTTGCCGGTGTACTTGCGGCGACCCTCGGTGGCGGTGGAGGTGAGCTCGCACTCCTCGCCCACAAAGCGAGCGAAATCGCGCGGGCGGCGCAGCGGGCGCGCCATGCCCGGACTCGACACCTCGAGCGTGTAGGAGCTCGAGATGGGGTCGAGCTGCTCGATCACGTCGCCGACCCACTTGGTGTTGGCCGTGACGTCGTTGAGCGACAGGCTCTGACCCTCGGCACCCTCGATACGCACGCGCACGCAGGGGGCCTTGGTGGCACCCACCATCTCGACATCCACGATATCGATGTCGTGCTCGGGTGCTGTGGCCTCGAGCGCGTCGATGATCGCCTGCTCGGTCTTGGTCTTGACCATTTGCGGCACCTCCATCCATACAAAAAAGAAGCGGGGCCGAAACCCCACTTCTTTCGATACAACTTCATTTGCAAGCAAACTATAGCAATACCTGCGCAAACGTGCAAGCAAACAGAGAACCCGCAGGTCATGCGACCCACAGGTTCTCCACAACATCAACACGTTAAAGTGCCCTTAAGGGACTCGCCCCTACTTGACCACCAGGTTGACGAGCTTGCCCGGCACACAGATGGCCTTGACCACGTTCTTGCCGTCAATCCACTTGGCGGCAGCGGCCTCGGCAGCCGCCTGCATGTCCTCCTTGGAGGCATCGCGGGCGACCTCGATGTGCGCACGCACCTTGCCGAGCACCTGAACGACGATCTGCACCGTGTCCTCGACGGTCTCGGCCAGGTCGTACTCGGGCCAGCTGGCGGTGTAGGCGTTGCCCTCGCAGTGCAGGGCCTCGTGCCAGAGCTCATCGGCCCAGAAGGGGCAGATCGGGCTCAGGATGGAGACGATGTCCTTGGCCGCACCGTAGCAGAGCGCCCGGTCGCGCGCGTCCTCGGCAGTGGCGTTGAGGTAGGCGCTCGCGGCGTTGACGAGCTCCATGATCGCGGAGATGGCGGTGTTGAACTGGCCGCGGTCGAAGTCCTCGGTGCACTTGGCGATCGTGCGGTGGCGCTCACGGTAGAGCTTCATCGCGGCGTCGTCGAAGGCCGCCTTGTCGAGTTTGGCGGTGGCGTCACCGGACATCGCAAGCTGCCAGACGATACGCCAGGCGCGCTTGATGAAGCGGTTGGCGCCCTCGACGGCCTTGGGATCCCAGTCGAAGTCCTTCTCGGGCGGGGCGATGAAGAGGATCGCCAGGCGCATGGTGTCGGCACCGAAGGGCTCGATGACCGAGCTCGGCGGCACGACGTTGCCCTTGGACTTGGACATGGTCTCGCCGTTCTCGTCCTTGACCATGCCCTGGCACAGCAGGTTGGTGAAGGGCTCGTCCACATCGAGCAAGCCCAGGTCGCGCAGAGCCTTGGTAAAGAAGCGGCTGTACAGCAGATGCAGAATCGCGTGCTCGATACCGCCGATGTAGTTGTCGACGGGCATCCAGCGGTCGGCCGCCTCACGCGAGAACGGAAGCTCGGTGTTGTGCGGATCGGTGTAGCGCAGGTAGTACCAGCTGGAGCACGTGAAGGTGTCCATGGTGTCGGTCTCGCGCTTGGCGGGACGGCCGCACACGGGGCACGTGGTCTCGTAGAACTCCTTGCACTTGGCGAGCGTCTCGCCGGCGCCCAAGTCGAGGTTTTGCGGCAGCGTCACCGGCAGCTGATCCTCGGGCACGGGCACGATGCCGCAATGCTCGCAGTGGATGGCCGGGATC
Source organism: Collinsella sp. UBA6357 (assembly GCA_002437815.1). Taxonomy (GTDB): domain Bacteria; phylum Actinomycetota; class Coriobacteriia; order Coriobacteriales; family Coriobacteriaceae; genus Collinsella. The sequence goes on from DJRP01000006.1 coordinate 112,400, forward strand.
GGGTTGCCCCAATAGCGCTGGCGCGAGATGAGCCAGTCGCGCAGACGGTACTCGACCTTGCGGCGACCGCAACCGGCGGCCTCGAGGTCGGCCACGATCGCGGCCTCGCCCTCGGAGTGCTTGCCGCCGCGCATACCGGTGTACTTGCCCGATTGCACGAGCGTGCCCTCGGCCACATGGGCGGAGTCCCAGTCCACGGTCTCGGCATGATAGGTGTCGATGGTCTCGCCGGACGCCTCGACGGCGGCGCGGTCCTCGTCGGTGAGGATGATCGGCACGATGGGCAGATCGTACTTGCGGGCGAACTCAAAGTCGCGCTGGTCGCCGCAGGGCACGGCCATGACGGCACCGGTGCCGTAGTCTGCCACGACGTAGTCGGCGACCCACACGGGCACCTTCTCGCCGTTGACGGGGTTGACCACATAGCGGCCCGTGAAGGCGCCGTGCTTCTCGAGCGTGCCCTGGGCGCGCTCGACGGCGGAGATGTGCTTGGAGTCCTCGACGATCTTCATGACCGCATCCTCGTACTCCGTGCCCTCGACGAGCTCGTGCAGGCGCGCGTACTCGGGAGCCAGGACGAAGAACGAAACGCCGAAGAGCGTGTCGGCGCGGGTGGTGAAGACGGTGATCTTGTCGTCCTCGACGGGATTGCCGTCCTTATCGCAGAGCGTAAAGTCGACCTCGGCGCCCTCGGAGCGGCCGATCCAGTTGGCCTGCATCTGCTTGACGCGCTCGGGCCAGCCGGGCAGCTTCTCCAGATCGTCGAGCAACTCCTGCGAGTACGCGGTGATCTTGAAGTACCACTGCTCGAGATCGCGTTTCTCGGGCACCTCGCCGCAGCGCCAGCACTTGCCCTCGGTCACCTGCTCGTTGGCAAGAACGGTCTTGCACTTGGGGCACCAGTTGACCGGGTTCTTCTTGCGGTAGACGAGGCCCTTTTCCCACAGCTTCTCGAAGATCCACTGGCCCCACTTGTAGTAGTCGGGGCTGCAGGTCTTGACCATACGGTCGAGATCGTAGGAGAAGCCCATGCGCTTCATCGTGGCGAGGGCCTGGTCCATGTTCTTGTAGGTCCAAGCGGCGGCCTGCGTGTTGTGCTTGATGGCGGCGTTCTCGGCCGGCAGGCCAAAGGCGTCGAATCCGATGGGATGCAGCACGTCATAGCCGCGCATGCGAGCCTGACGCGCCATGGCGTCGCCGATGGTGTAGTTGCGCGCATGGCCCATGTGAAGGTCGCCCGAGGGGTACGGGAACATCTCGAGGACGTACTTCTTGGGCTTGTTGGGATTGGTGTCGACGGCGAAGAGGTTCTCGTCGTCCCACTTCTTCATCCACTTGGACTCAATGGCCTGCGCGTCGTAGGCAGGGATCTCGTCCTTATGATCTGTGCAATCGCACATATCAGCTCCTTTGATACTTGGGGGTCGTTCGCCCTTACCTTTGCTCGCTGCTGCGGACAGTCCTGCTCGCGACGAAGGCGCCACTGGCGCCTTCTGCTCGTGCGGAACTTGCAGCGAACAAAGGTAAGGGCGAACGACCCACAGCGTTAACGGGGTTGATGATAGCAAAAGACATAAAGCGAGGTGACTGCGACGCGTAGGCATCTCGCTTTATCTAAAAAGAGTGCGTGGCGTTGCCTTGGTTGGGGCTGGGTCTTGGGTTGTTGTCTGAGATTTGCACAGATTTTGCCCGTGCTGCGCTCAAAACGGTGCAGATTTCAGAGGAATGAGTTGGTGCAGAGATAAAAAGAGCCGGGAGCGACTTGCTCCCGGCCCTGTACTCGGCTGATGGTTAATCCAATACCTTAACGGTAGCTCACAGACTGCTGACTGTCCTTGACCACGACGTCGTGCGCGCCGCCTTCGACGATGGAGGTCGAGCTCACGAGCGTGAGACGTGCCTTCTGCTGCAGCTCAGGGATAGTGAGCGCGCCGCAGTTGCACATGGTCGACTTGACCTTGTAGAGCGTGCCGTTGACGCCGTCCTTGAGCGAACCGGCATAGGGCACGTAGGAGTCGACACCCTCGACGAAGCTGAGCTTCGCGGCGCCGCCCAGATCGTAGCGCTGCCAGTTACGAGCACGCGCGGAGCCCTCGCCCCAGTACTCCTTCATGTACTGACCGTTGACGTTGACGCGCTCGGTCGGGCTCTCGTCAAAGCGAGCGAAGTAGCGGCCGAGCATCATGAAGTCGGCGCCCATGGCCAGGGCGAGCGTCATATGGTAGTCGTAGACGATGCCGCCGTCGGAGCACACGGGCACATAGACACCGGTCTCCTCGTAGTACTCGTCACGGGCACGGCACACATCGATGAGCGCCGTGGCCTGGCCGCGGCCGATACCCTTGGTCTCACGGGTGATGCAGATGGAACCGCCGCCGATACCGACCTTGATAAAGTCGGCACCGCAATCGGCCAGGAAGCGGAAGCCCTCGGCGTCGACGACGTTGCCGGCACCTACCTTGACATCCTCACCGTAGTTGGCGCGAATCCACTCGATGGTGCGCTTCTGCCACTCACTGAAGCCCTCGGAGGAGTCGATGCACAACACGTCGGCACCGGCCTCGATGAGCAGCGGCACGCGCTCTGCGTAGTCGCGGGTGTTGATGCCTGCACCCACCATATAGCGCTTGTCGGAATCGAGCAGCTCGTTGGGGTTGGTCTTGTGGCTGTCGTAGTCCTTGCGGAACACGATCCCCATAAGGTGATCGTTATCGTCGACGATGGGCAGGGCGTTGAGCTTGTTATCCCAGATCACGTCGTTGGCGACCTTGAGGGTGATGTTCTTGTCGCCGACGATAAGCTCCTCGCGCGGCGTCATGAACTCGGAGACCTTCTTCTGGTGGTCATCGCGGCTGGGGCGGTAATCGCGGCTCGTCACGATGCCGAGCAGCTTGCCCTTGGGGGTACCGTCGTCGGTGACGGGCATGGTGGAGTGGCCCGTCTTCTCCTTGAGGGCCATGACCTGCTCCATGGTCATGTCGGGCGTAAGGGTGGAGTCAGACTGGACAAAACCGGCCTTGTGATCCTTGACGGCCTTGACCATGGCGGCCTCGGACTCGGGGGTCTGCGAACCGTAGATAAAGGACAGGCCGCCCTCGGTTGCGAGCGCGACGCCCATGTCCACGCCCGAGACGGACTGCATGATGGCGGAGACCATGGGGATGTTCAGGGTGATCGCCGGCTTCTCACCACGCTTGAAGCGGGTCAGCGGCGTTTTCAACGAGACGTTGTTGGGGATGCACTGCGACGAGGAATAACCAGGGACGAGCAGATACTCCGAAAACGTGTGGGACTCACCGGGAAAGAACGTTGCCATGTTTCTCCTTCTAACATGCGACCGGTCGGCTGCAGGCCTCGTAGGACCCAGCCCAACCTTCGGCGCCCAATACTGTTGGAGTATGGTAGCGCAGATTGGCTGCTACAATGCAAAAATAACGAATGAACACGAGGGCTTTACGCGCGTATCGCAAACGCCCAGTAAACACTTTAGCGGGGAGTTGTGAAGCTCATGGCATACAGGGCGATGGCGCGTCTGGTGATCGAGTCCGATGACGAGGGGCTCCCCGGCGTGTTCGGTCACGGCTGCGTGCTCTTATTGCAGGGCGTGCAAAAAGAGCATTCGCTCAACCGCGCCGCCAAGTCGCTCGGCATGGCTTATTCCAAGGCCTGGCGCATCGTCAAAGAGGCCGAGGGACAGCTGGGGTGCAAGTTGCTCGATCGCGACGGCGCCCGCGGCTCGAGCGTCACCCCCGCCGGCGAGCGCGCGATCGAGGCCTACGAGACGCTCCAGACCCAGATCAACAACATCCTAGCCACCGAAGCCCCCGCCCTCATCGCCTCCATCAATGATCATTTTTAGGACGGGGTCCAGAAACACATTTTTGCCTGAGCGCGTCGTCCAAAGTGGCGGCGACCCGCAAGGGATCATCGGTGCCGGCAAAAAGACGGACGGTATGCGCGCCTTTTCCCTTTGGTGCCGAGAGCCTGGTCACAGCGCCCCAGGCCGGCGACGTGCGAAACGGCGCCGGCAGCAGCTCGAAGAACTCCCCCGCCGTCATGCCGCAAAGCAGGTCGAACTCCACGGCCGGACCAAAGCCGTGCTCGAGCGCACCGGTCGCGCATGCATGGTCGGGATGCGAGGATAAACCCGGATAACGCACGTTGGAGACCGCCTCGTTGGCAGCGAGATACTCGGCCAGCGCACGCGCGCGATCGAAGTGTGCCTGCATGCGGGCGCCGAGCGAGGTAAGGCCCTGATCCAACACCTCGAGCTCACCGGCACACAGCTCAACCCCAGACGCCTCGAGCCCCTCGAGCAGTGCATTCGCAAGCTCAGCCGCCGGATCCACCCGATGCCGCTTGAGCTGCGAGCGCGCGGCCGATACCGCCACGAGCTTTCGCGATGCCTCTCCCGCGCACACGCGGTCGAGCGCCTCGAGTGAAAGCGCAACCCCCAGGCGCAACGGATGGCAACCGAAACAGGACGCGACGGTGTTGTCGACGACGAGCAACGCCCCCGCATCGCGCGCGGCACGGCCCAACGCCCGCAGATCGGGCACACGCAGACCGAAGCCGCCGATCGAGTTGGCAAACCACCATAGATGCGGCTCCTCGTCGCCGTATCCACACGCAAAACCAGCCGATGCCGCCTCGAACGACGCAACCGTCGGCTCCGCAACAAAAACGAGGGACGCAGCATCGAAGCACGCAACAAACGCATGCTCAAAGTCATCCGCGAACACCACGAGCCGATCGCCCGGCGTTACGATGCCGAGCGCCGCCAAGGCCGCCGGCACCTGCGAGGCAGCCATAAAAAACGTGGTCCGGGCATAGCAGAGATCGCGGTACCGGTCCCGAACCGAAACAGCCTGATCTTCCATACCCGAACCGCCCTTCAACGCACAACGAATCGGCAGCAGCATAACAAGCCAAAAAACACTCCTAGAACAAACGGATACCCAGGCCTCGCATATTTGTTTTATTCCAAACGTCATTTAGCCTCTTTGGCCAATTCGAAATGAAGAATAAACAAGTACAGCAGGCATATAGAGAATCCCCATCAAGAGATTTGATCTCCTCGCACAGTAGCGCAGTGTGATCAACGTTCATTGCGAGAGAGGCCAAATTGTCGACACGACTTACATTAAAACCAGAACCCTGATTCTTGGATATTGCTAGCGCCCTCATAGCATGGACAGCAACAACACACGCAAAGGCGTAACTATCAATACGTCCAATGTCTGCCAGCAAGTCTCCCCTTCTGGATACCCATTATTTGTAAGATATGTTGCCCGAAATAACATCAGCAGGAACTATCGCATCGCTAAGCGAAGCATAGTCGAAAGAGTCAAAATCGCGATAGGCCTCGACCGACGGATAGCTTATGAATAATTGGCCCATGTCAGTACTATCGCAGTAGAAATCCTGCATTTCTTTAAGACGTTTAAAATCATGACGATTATCTTGTGGGTCTAGATCAAAGACAAGCAAGATGTCAGTAAAACTGGTTTCTAGCAGACGCGCCCTCTCTCGCTTGTCCGGCACCGAATCAGCAACAAAATCCGCAAAGGTAACTCCATCAAAATCGCACCCATATTCTTGATAGAGCTTATTAAGAAAGTCGTGAACGTTAATTTCAACAGAAACGATTTGATAGTCATCCAAAAGACCAAATGCATCAAACATCCGCTTCAGTAATTGAGGCTCGCGCTTGGCACCCTCGACAATGAGTAGGATATTCTTTTCGGACGTGCTGTACATGACTACTCAAACTCCCCGGCACGGAGGAGTTTCTCGATATTATTTCCGAGCCTTAACTCACGCTCCGTGGATTCGGCTAGCGTGCGAATTCCCTCCTTTGCTGATATTTGATAGACGCAGTCGGGCCGCATAACGCCGTTTTTCACAAGCGAAGTGTTGTGCGTAGAGCAAAGAATCTGGCAATCCGTCTTGGAAGCAAAGAACTTTAAAAGGCTCTCTGCCATCTCAAAGTGGCAAAAGGCATCAAACTCATCGATAAACAGAAAACTCGCTGATTCTTTTAGCTCAAGTTCAGAGAAAAGTTTGACCAGGGTCCTCGTACCGCTAGAGCACGCCTCAATAAACGGAACGAATCGCATAGGATGATCGAAATAGAGAACCGAAGAGCCGTCGGGTTCTTTAGCAACAATAAGGGTTTCGTCAACGCCAAAATCGCGAATAAAAGACTCGAATTCGGCGACCTTATCCTCACGTATGATCTTGTCGACAACCTTTCTAATTTCAAAACCTTTTAACCGGAAGCCATCCATGCGAATCAGTCTCATTCGCGAGATAAAACGACGCAATTCTGCCAAAACGCCCAATACGCTAGTTGGAAGGCTGCTGGTTATATATGAAAGAAGACTCAAGGAAGTATCGAAGAATTCAAAATTGATACCGGGAGCGCCGATTCGCTCAAGGTGGTTATCTTCAAAAACACCGCGCGCATTATTGAAATCGAAAATACGCTCTCCATCTATCAACAGACTCTCGTGAAGCCAGGTGGTAGGGGAAGTCTTCTCATAGCTGTAATTGATTTCGCGACCGTAAAATTCAAAGACATAGGAAAATTTCGCAGTACCCCGCCCGCAATCGGCATTCAAAAAAAGACGTTCATCCTGATCGGTCTTGTCAGATGCCCCCGGAAAGCCGAGTGTAATGTCAAACAGAGACGAACCGAAGTTCGATTTACCGGACGCGTTTCTTCCAATCAAAAGCGCAGTTGTCACGATTCCATCTTTAACGTTGTTTTCCGCAAACTGGTAATCGCGAGAAGCAGCGAAATCAAATGTAACCGGAATTGGAAAATTCCTATAACCATCAACAGTGAAGCGCTTGAGCATTTGAGTCTCCCATCTCTTGC
>DJRP01000006.1:119321-124665 GCA_002437815.1 Collinsella sp. UBA6357
GCAAGAGATGGGAGACTCAAATATGCTAATACGGGAAAGCTATGAAACCAAAACCGTATAAGCCATGAATAATCTGATATGAAGGTCGCCTAAACCGCGCCACTGTCGTATAAAAAGTTATTCTGACCAATGAAACCGTCACATGTTGTTCCTTTCCATCGAACCTCGTAGACGATACGCGCACGAAGAATCAAATTGATCGATAAGGAAGTCAAGGACGATGCGCAAATCACCCATCAGAACTCCCCGCCGAGCCATGCTTTGATCCAGTTCCTCAACGGCACGCGTGCAAATATCCTCAAGATGATATTGCGTAGTTGAATCGAGTCGCGGAGAAGAGAGGCGACCACCGCTGTGAATAACTGTCGCACACCAGTGAAGGCCATCTTCCAGGCGCTCGGGAATAATCTTATGCAGTAGATATGCGAATGAGGCCAACGTAGCAGTCCCTTTTTGTCGCCGCGAAATCTTGGAGAAGAAGCCATTCCAGCGGTCATAGCCCAAAATTTGCTTAAAATCGAAATGGGACCAAGAGGGATCAGCAAAAAGCAACGCTTCCAGTAAATCATCGGGATCGCTCCTACAATCAGAGATAACAATTCCCGAGAAACACGTTTCAAAAGTCTCGTTCCAATACGCGAAAAATTGCGAGTCGTCCAATGCCCCCCGAAGCCGAGCATCGAGTAACTCTGACAGAAAACACCTTCCCACATACCGTTGAAGCAATAAAGGGGCAATCTCAGCAAGAACACGACGATAGCAACTTGGTTTTACCGCAATGAACCACAACGCAACCTGTCGCACAAAGCCAATCTGAGAATCAAAAATCCAGTCGGCATCTCGGTGGGCCATTAACCCAGATGACGCAGCCTTTATATAGTCTTCTATAGCAAAAGGATCGCATCCGTCGTCGCTGGACGCCGTCACCAAGGTAAAGCCTGCCGCAAGATATATCGGGCCATACGCAGAATAGTCGTCTAAATCAGAGACGGCGATATCCATGGCAACAATTCGTTCCGGCAATCGCGGATATTTCACAAGAAGATTGTCCATCATCTCGTCGCAACTCGGGCGATGTTCTTGAACGGGGAGTTGATAAGATCCCTCGAGTCTTTTATCCCAGAATTTACCGGCCGTCAGATATCCAGCAAGAAAGGCTCCAATTGCGCGGACATTCTCCGAATAATAGTTTCTTATTGCCTTCATTAAACTCGAGTGCAAAGCCCTGTTCGGACCAACGACGAGCCTTGCGACAAGGATCGGAAACTCGCCTACTCCCCGAGCCGCAGACAAAACGCAAGCTTTGACAAGCGCCTCTAAAGAAGAGTGTTGATGAAAAGAATACGCGTTAGCAGCACCCAGACACTCCGATACATACCTGAAGCACCATTCGAGCTCGGATTCCGAAAGTTCATCCAAATAATCTCGAAGAGCAATTGCGACGGCGTATTCACACGCCTCACGGAGAAACAGAGTAGCGCTGTCACTATCTATCAGTTTCTTAGCATGTGCCAATGCCGCGTTGATTGAATCGAAACCATCTTTTAACTGAGCGCCATGCTCCCATCCGTCATGCGCCCACGCATAAAAAGCGGCGGATTGACTCGGTATCCCATCCTCCGCCATCGCCTTATGCTGTTCTAGCTTTTCTGCCAAGTCCTTGTCTGGATTAATCTCCAATAACACGCCAGGATGATCCGGATCATCCGAATTTCCAACAACCTTAAGTCGCCGCGAATCCATCTGCTGATACGCCCACCTAATAGCATCGTCATCTTCGTCTATTGAGTCCATCATTTCATCAATGATCATATGAATTTGACCAGCAACTCGAGTCTCTTTAACCATCAAAAGAGGATTATTTTTAAACTGCATTTGCAACGCAGCATCAGCAAGCGCTTTATCGCAAATTCGATATGCAGAAACGAAGCTCCTATCCTGCTCATGGAGATAATCCTTTGTGAAGTAAGGGACCCCCAGATCGATTTTTCCGTAAATCCGTCTCTCTTTATCCAGCATAACCACAGCCTGACAGGAAAGTAACGCGCAGAGCACGTCAGGGCATTTTGTCGGTGCATTCAGCACGGCCGAAACGACCACGGATACAATCGAACAAGAGTGTGATGTCTTCAAAGCTGTAAAGCACACATATTCGAGCTGCTCAGGAGAAGCCATGTCTGAAACCTCAAGTAGCCATCGCTCAAACGCCATCATGATTGACGAATACAAATCAGATCCACAGTCATACATGTGCGCCGCCCACAGTCTGCCGCTAAAAATATAGCTTCTATCAATCTCGCCCAACCGCATGCCCGCTTCAAAACATTCATCAGCGAAATCAGAGTGTAAGAGAGAACCGGCAACATGGTCGGCAATTCTGCAGACCAACTGTAGAGCAACTTTCCAATCAGCCCCAAATAGGGCATACACAGGTGTCTGCATAGCACTTGCCGGATAATACGATATTCCACGGGTATGAAGCGCGAAGTCCTTCTCGTAATCAAAAGGCATTTCATAGAATTCATATTTATGATTGCCTTTGGTTGTCCAAATATTAAACAAGAACTCCGAGTACTCACTTGGAATAGCGTGGGCAACATGCCATGTCGATAGGGAATCCTTAATCAAACCCCGGAATAAAGGGCGATTGCGCTCCTTGCAATCATCCCAATCCCGCTCTTGAGCACAATAGACTGCCAATTCTTGACTCAGTTCACCCGCCGCTTCAAGAATTATCGCAACGCATGCTTTTTCGGCATCGCTGTATCGATAATGGTCGCTATCATGCTCGATCTTTTTTATCAACGCGAGTGCAACCAAACCCGCCAGGCGCGTTGCTTCCCCAGAATAGTTGCTTTTACACCAAACGTCTAAAACACTGGCGAAACCAAAGGACGCCTCCAGAGGAATCTCGTCCCTATAGCTATAAAGAAACGCAATGTAGTCCTTCCAGCCATGGCCGGAAGGCTTTTCCTGAAGAGGGACCTCACCTTCGAGCCCGTTGTTCGACATGCGCTCCATGGCCTCATGATCAATTTCCATGCAGGAGAGCCGTAACGCTCTTCCCAGATCGCTCGCAAACGCCCAGCCGTTCGCCTTAAGTTCAAAGGAAAATTGCGATAACAACTCTGCCGTTTGATCAGACTGCAGTATCGAGCGATGAATGCAATCTCCCCACTTCAGATATTCGTCTTCGTTACCAAGTACTTCTTCAGCTAGGCGTCCCAACGCATCACGGTTTATGTCGCCACTCGCAATAAGCCAATCGGTCAGTATCTTTTTAGTGGTAAAAACCGGATTTAGCTCAACCAAAAATTGTCTAGCTGAATCTGATGAGGAAAATAGATGATTCAGCAGCGCGCCGATTGCGAGCTCTTCATAATAATCGTGAGCGAAACGCACGCTCTGCATATCGAATTTGACAATAAACCCGGCTTTTCGAAACTGTTCGAGCACTTTCATGTCGGGCGTAAAGCTCATCTTGGCCAATGAAAGCCGACGACACGCCATCCAGAAAACAGTCTCTTTTCTCAAAGCAGATTCAACTTCACTATTGCCTTTAAGATAGAGCTCGTTGAGAATAAAATCTCTCAATGTTTCTTCTGACGCAATCTCCCCCGGCCCCATCTTTGAGAGGATTTTAGCAATGATTGGTTTTCTGAGCGGAGGGACGGACACGATTGAAGAAGGCTTGTCCGCATAACCTAAACGAACAAGATAGTCACGCGCCTGCTCTTCGCTAAAGCCACTAACCGTAACAGCTGTACACGCAGACTCAAATGCGTCACGAATGAGCTCTTCAATTTTTCTTCTGCACGAAGAGCGAACCGTCACCAGAACCGTCCATTTTCCATCATGCGCAAAGTCAAATATAGCAGCTGGAAGGGAACGGTTCTGCGACCCGAACAAGTATTCGGCAGAATCAACCAGCAGATAACGCTTGTCCGTTGATTGAAAAGCACGTTGAACATCGCTTAGCCCAAACCCTCGCCAACCGCCAAGCAGGTCCTCTTCGCTTCTCCAAGCATCGGCTCCATGACAGTCCACCACGACAGCAACCGAATCATCGGGGAGCGAGGACAAAAAGTCTTTGGCGACCGCAGTCTTGCCAACACCCGAATCACCAGTAAGCAACACGACGTTGTTTTCCTTGTGCAAGCCCCCGCAGACCTGTTCGAGCAGCTCGCTTCGATCGATTTTGAATTCCTCGCCTTGAATGACAACTGAAGTATCAATGCAGTCAAGGTAGCGTTTGCCCTGCTCAACAAGGCGAAGTCCCAGACCAAAGGCATCAGACGAATCGGTAGAGAAAAAGTGCCTTGCTATCGCTTCGTTCTCAATCAGCACAAACGGGGATTCAAAAGCGGATGCAAGAAACCAAACGATTTTAATTCCAAGGCTGGCAGCATGGTCCTCGGTCTCCGTTTTGGCCGTGGGATCCTGTACACCGTCCGAACACGTTTTCCCTGCACCAAAATCCCTATTGCAAAAGAAAACGAGACGCGTCAGTTCTGGATAACATTTATGGGCCTCATCGACAGCATCGATTAACTCACGCTTCCTTTGCGAAAGAGCTACCTGATAGTACTTTGCCTGCCAGCCAATTACTTCGCCATCAACCGCGATGGGGGCAGTTTCAATCCCAGGATTATTGATGTAACGGGATAAACCTGTTTCGCACCCATACATTTTGCAAAACAGCAAATAGCAAAGTTGTTCAAATACAGCCTGCTCCTTGCCGCTAAACTTGCAGGCAAATACATTCCAGTCCGCAAGAGCCATCTCTAAGACCTCCGTGGATGTACGGGAAAGCGTCGACTTCTATATGCACCAATATTACTAGGAAGACGCGTAGGAAGGCGACAGCAGAAACAACGGCTATACCCGCAGTTTAAAATGTTATTGTCTTCCATGAGCCAATCACTTGGTACGAAGTCAAAACGGACGCGAATTTCGGCACCATCTACGAACTCGCAAAACATAACAACCATTTTTTTAACTCCTCGATATAGTGATTGAAAAGTACAGGGCTCAAAACAAAACAAGCTCCTATACAGGCGGGATATCGGAGGTAGGATTAAACATTTTGTTGAAGATGCGTGCGCATTGTTATTCGTTAACGACTATAGAGATCCGAGAATTAAAGAACTTAGCAATAACGAGCGATCAAGGCCTAAGCCAACACCTGACACCACCAGTGAACAAATAATTCAAGTTCGATACAATCCAATACGTAATCTAACAGCCAGAAGAACAAGGGTACCGAAGCGCTCATTGGCCTCTGCTCTTTTGAGTTTTTCCATCAATTATGGTCACGATCGAAGATGGTGTCGTCAAAGTTGGT
>DJRP01000018.1 GCA_002437815.1 Collinsella sp. UBA6357
TGGCACGTTGGTCGTAACGGCACCATTGTAGCGCTCGCGAACCTTGGCTCAGAAGCTATCTTCCCAGCAGCGAAAAGACACGCTCCAGCAGTGCAAGGGAACCAGCAGCAAAATAGTTTGGCTCGTAATGCGAAACGGTGGATTTTTTGTTCTTGATCACTATATTGATGTCCGAGACCTTCGAAACAGGTGAATCGTGACTAGCCGTAAATGAGAGCACCTTGTACCTCCTCATGTTCGCCGCCAAGCATGATGGCAGTAACGACATGCCGCTCTCGTTGAAGACAATCAAAAGGCCTGTTTTGGCCTGCTCCTTCAACCCGTCGAAATATCCCAGCGAGTAGAGAGTCGCATTGTAGCCGTTCTCGCAAAGTCGCATCATGATGTAGTCCGTCAGGACTTCCGAATCCCCCACGGCGTCGACGAGAATCGGCGCAGACTCATATTCTTCGATGATTTCAGCAATGTCGCGAGCGCTGCGCCCGACATCACTTACGGGTGCTTTCTCGGAATAATAGCTCGCAAGGGCAGATATCATTTCCCGCCATCCCATATATCCGGCACCGACAGCCGTGCGAGACACCGTAGAGCGAGAAATTCCTGTTTCGCGCGCGATATCATCAACCGTTGGACTATGTCCCTGTAAAACCGCGCTTCTCACCGCTGCATACACCTGGCGCTGCTTAGCAGATAACATCATGACCCCCCCCCCGCAAGAGCGGAAAGAGCGGAAAGCGTCTGCTCAAAGAGCATAAGCACCCGAGTTGCATACAAATCGACCGTAATATCTTGGTCCCGCACGATTGAAATCGCTGTTGTCTCTTCATGCGGCTCATCCTTCGACAAATCGCTTATCACAACGATATCGAACCCCGCACCCCTAGCCGCCTCAAGTAAACCGGCTCCATAACCCTCTTGCTGACCGAGATGCGTTTTTCCCGGCAATTCCTTATGAAAACAAAAAATGGCGAGCCCGGGCGGACGACCCATCACGGTGTCGACAATCGAATAGTCATAAGTAGCTGGACAGAGAATCCCAAACAGCGACAGCTTACGGCTGAGATAGTTTGCCAAAAGATCACCCGAGCGGCGATCGCTCTTGAAAATGAAGTTCCGGTCCTCTTTATGCCGATAGAGCAAATCGGAAAGAACCTTTGCTTCCTCCTCAATCGGCAGTCGCGTCACGCGACTCGGAAGCAGCGCATCGTTACTCGAGCGCGCTCCCAGGCGAACATCCCGATGAAAATCGCTGAAGCCACGGTAACCAAGCTTTTGCAAGGCCTTTATGACAGTACTCTTAGAAACGTGGCACTGCTCGGCTATGTCAGTAAGCGTCAGCTCCCTGTTTTGGGAGATGTGTGAAACTATGTGCTGGATCACGGTACGCTCGAGTTGAGAATACTCGGCCACGGTGCACCATCCGATCGTACTCGAAAAAATGGGGCAGGACAAACGAATCGCCCTGCCCTCTCATTCTATCGCTCAAAATCGATGTGGCTATTTAAGCTCGGGCCAGTAGTCCTTGTTGGCCTCGATCATGTCGTCAAGAATCTCCTTCGCGGTGTCAGTATCGTTAACCAAACGGTTGAGCGTGAGCGCATGCCAGGCATCGATGTAGGAGCCGTTGAGGTTCGCATCGACAGTCAGCTTCTCATAGGCATACTGGTTCTCGAGCAAGCCCTTCTGGAATGCGGGAATCTCGCCGACGTTCAACGGCTCGGGGCCGTTGGAACCGACCATGCAGGGAACTTCGACCATCATGCCCTGGGTCAGGTTGGGAATGATACCCTCGTTGGGAACCATCATAAGGAAGCGCTCGTGTGTGTTGAAGGCCAAAGCGCAGGCAAGGTCAACGATGTAGGTGGCATGATCGTCGTCTTTAAGATCTTCGTAGGTGAAGCCGTACTTCGTACCCTTGATCTTGCCCGTCTCGCAGACCTCATCAACCATCTCGTAGATTTGTTTTTCATGACCGGCCATAACCTGGTCGGCGCGCGTCCACTCGGGATCTTCGCCAGCGAGGATATGCTTGTTGTACAGGTAGTACTGCAGGTAGGTGTTCGGCAGGTAATCCGCGCATTCCCTAACCATCTTGCGCATGAACACGAACGTCTCGCGCCAGCTGGGATCCATGTCAACGAAATGGTCCTCGGGCAGCGGAGCAGAGAAAATCTCTTTGAGTTGTGGCAGATAATCGTGACCGGTCTCCTTGTCAAGGATGGCGGTAAACCAGCCGAAGTGATTGAGGCCAAAGTAGCGAGCTTCGATGGAGTTGCGCGGCACACCCAGCTCGTCGGCGTACTGGTTCATAATACCCACAGGCATGTCGCAGATATTGATAACATGCTTGTCGTTGGGGAAGACGCGTTTAGTGGCCTCGGCAACGATGGCTGCAGGGTTCGAGTAGTTCAGAACGAACGCGTCCGGGCTGTACTTCTTGACGTCCCTGATGATATTGATGACAGCCGGGATAGAACGCATGCCGTAGGCGAAACCGCCAGCGCCGCAGGTCTCTTGGCCGATGCATCCATGTTTCAGAGCGATATGCTCATCAGAACGGCGCATCTCCTGGCGACCGGCACGGATCTGCATGAAGCAGAAGTCGATACCGGTGAATGCCTCTTCGGGATCGAGCGTGTCGATGACCTCGCACTCGGGATAATACTCGCTCATCAGAACGCGAGCGTACTTGCCCATGCGCTTCTGTCGGACATCCTCGTTATCGTAAAGTACAACCTTGCTCAGCGGGAAGCGGTCCTTCTCGGCGACGAGCATCTTGAGAATACCCGGAGTATAGCGGGAGGCGCCGCCGGCAATGGCGATTGCAAAACGCTTGTTCTTATCCATGATTACTGTCTCCTTTTTTTCATTCTTGTAAATATCTACTGTCAGAGTTAGTCAATGGGTCGGCCGAGCTTTTTGTTGACGGCCTCGTTGACCTCTTGCACGGCCATGCCAATTACAATCTGAACATTGTTTTTATCCTTGATGATGCCGCTGTTTGGAACTTTGTTGATCTTGTCCTCATCGATGAGGGACATATCAACGAGATCGCAGCGCAAACGGGTAAAGCAGCAGAATATTTTCTTGATGTTCTGCTCGCCACCGAGGCCATCGATGATGTTCTGGACACCCTCGTCGGAGATGGCCTCATGCTTGGATGCAGTTGAAACCGCAACGGTTGCACCTTCGCTCTCAAGCTCAAGCTCGTCTTCGCGACCTGGAGTCACCAGTCCGAGCTTGAGAATAAGGAAACGGAAGACAAAGAACCAGACGACGATTGCGACCAAACCGACCGGGATCACGACAAACCAGTGAGACAGGCTCGCAGGAAGGGCAATAAGGCCGGGAACAGTCTCGATGAAGCCGGTGAGCAGCGCCCTGAAACCAGACGCGAACAGAATGCATTGGAATATACCGTCGAGCGCGGCATTAACCACATAGAGAACCGGCGAGGTCCAGAGATACAGGAAGTCAAAGGGTTC
This sequence comes from Collinsella sp. UBA6357, assembly GCA_002437815.1. GTDB lineage: Bacteria > Actinomycetota > Coriobacteriia > Coriobacteriales > Coriobacteriaceae > Collinsella. Next base: position 3,486 of record DJRP01000018.1, read on the forward strand.
GGTGACTCCAGCGAGAACTGCGACGAGCGCAACGGGAACGAGCATGGCACGGACCTCACCACGCTTCTCGGGCTTGGCAACGCTGATGAAAGCAAGAACGGTTCCGATGGTGCCGAACCACTTACCAAAACCAAGCAGGCTGAAGCGGATAGACGGATCCATAGCGGTGATGTTCGCCGCGTTGCCAAGCTCTGCCATGAAGATGTTGTAGGAACCCGAATATGCCTCTCCGGCGATCTGGACGGTGCCGCCGACAGAACTGTACATGAACGGCATCCACAACAGGTGGTGCATACCCGTCGGGATCAGCAGTTTATTGAGGAACGCATAGACGAACTGGCCGGCATAGCCCGCAGCAAGCATAAAATTCTGGAGTGCGTTGATGGCGGAATTGACGACGGGCCAGAAATAGCAGTTCACCACGCCGAGCACCATGGCGGCGATGATACAGAGCAAGAAGACGAAGCGAGTCGTGCCATAACAACTAACAACTTCGGGGAACTTAACATCACAGTACTTATTAAACAACCAACCGACGATACAACCGAGAATGATACCGATAAAGACGCCCATGTCGACAACCTGGATACCCAAGACCATGCCCTGGCCAGTACCATAAAGAGAATCGGCTTCGATGAGCGCACCCGTCGAAGTGAGCCAGAAGTTGTTGGCGAACAAATACACCAAGAGCGTGGAGGCCGCGATAACCGCAGCATCACCCTTTTTCTTGTTGGCGAGGGCGCATGCGATACCGATGCAGAACAGAAGGCTCAGGTTACCGACGACGCCGGAATTGACGCACGTGTAGAGCATCTTGCCCATAAGCGCGACGAACTCAGGCATACCGTCCATTTTCATTAGAACGCTTATCGCAAGCAGAATACCGGCAACAGCGAGAAACATCACGGGTTTAATTACGGCGCCCGAAAAACGTTTCATCGCCCCTTTCAGATCAATTGCCATTTTCTTCCCCTTATTACCACCCACACGGGGTGAACGTGTACTCGTAACCGCGGTTGATATAAAAATAACGAGCAGGAAGCTTGCAATCGCAATTCATCGACAAGGGGTGAACTTATCCCATGTAGCAGAAATTAATCCCATCGCTCAGCCACTCGCGATGGTTTTTCTACCGTTCGCGGAGGCCGTGAAGTTTCCTGATTGCCTTCACCGAAGATTCCGTAAGGTACGCTGCACAGAAAAAAGCACGGCAACGCTGCGTTACCGTGCTTGCTAAATATCTGGGAGCGGGCAACGGGACTCGAACCCGCGAGTGTCAGCTTGGGAAGCTGATGCCTTACCACTTGGCGATGCCCGCGTGTAGTTTGGAATTATAACTCGGTACTCTAGAGTCAGACAAGCAAAAGTCGCTTTGTTTTATCTGTGGGCTCAACATCCTGCTTGGCACCGAGCTATGGAGATTGGCACCTGCTCATTTTTCGCCATACCTATATCTACCGGTGGTTCCGAACTAATTAGCTGATTTCGCTCGAATCTGCACAGCTCGTGGCCAGTTTTTGGTCAGCGCTTGGTACTTACCGGCACAGCGGCCCTTTTTACCCTTTTGCCATGTGCCGAGGACTCCTCCGCGGCACCCTCTAGGGACAAGGAGCAGTTATGTTCAACGTGAAACATCACCCCGCCCAAACGCTCTTCGCACGGTTCGTGCTGCTCCTGTTCCTCGGCACGCTCGCGCTTTGCGCTCTGCCCGCAGCGGCCAGGGCCCAGGATGGATGGGATGCACTTAACTTCAGGACCATAAGCGATGACTGCGGACCGTTCCTGATCGGTCGATACGAGGCTCAAGATTCGTCTGTATCGTACTGCATGAACCAAGACCGATTTGGGCCCACCGTGCCCGGCGGCCCCTGGCTCACCTATGACCAGGGCTGGACCTGGCTCGATGACGCCTTTGGCGCCGTGATCTGCCATGGATATCCCACACAGACCTCGTTTGGCGGTCACAATCTGTCCGCCGATCATGCCCGCGCCGCCACACAACTTGCCGTCTGGATGATCACAGGAACTACCAAACCCGACGGCTCGTTCGCGTACACGAGCGGCACCACGCACAAAAGCGGCTCGTTCAATACTTCCGCTGGCACAGAGATCGTCCAGGCAGCACGTTGGCTTTACGAAAACGCCGTGTCCGGCAACATCAAAGCGGGCAAACATAGAGCCCGGCGCTACACCGGGCCCATCAGCGGATCCCAGCGTCAGGACATGCTCTACGTGATGCCAACCGTTCAAGCTACATTCGAAAAACGCTCGGCCGATACGACCATCACCACATCAAACGGCACATACAAACTCGAGGGTGCCACGTTTGATATCTATGAATCCCAAAACGAAACCCTCGTGGGAACGATCACGTTCGATGAGGCAGGACGCGCCCGGGCTACCCTTTTGCCTCGCACCTCTTACTATCTGGTCGAAACATCCGCACCGACAGGATATCTGCCGCGTCAAGACCGCATCGCCTTTACCACCTCGGACAACGGAGGAGGCACCACCATCGATGAACACCCGGGGCGCGTGCGCGTGCGCATCGTCAAACTTGACGCCGCCACGGGCGGACCTGCCCAGCCGGGCGCGTCACTTGAGGGCGCCGAGTTCACCTGCGTATCGGACTCAACGCCTGGATGGACCCGCACATGCGTTACCGACGCCCAGGGCACGGCAACGCTCGACGATGTACCGCTCGGCAGTTTTACGCTCTTTGAATCACGGGCGCCCGAAGGTTATCTGCCAGGTTCCGAGACCTGGAGTTACACCGTGGGCGCTGAGCAGATGGGCGAGAGCGGTGTGGTTGAGCTCGAATGCCGCGTAAGCGATACGCCGATCAGTTGCGATTTGGAGATCTCGAAGTTCAAGGACCATGGCGATAGCGAAGAATCGGGTATCGAGCAGCCCGCGGGAGGCGTTACTTTTGAAGTCGTGAGCAACTCAACGGGAAAAACCGTCGGCACGCTCACAACGAATGTCTACGGATACGCATCCACGGCAGATTCCGCTGGTGCCTGGTTGGGAGCGGGGGAGCGGCCGGCCGGCGCTCACGGCGCCATCCCTTACGACCGCGCTGGCTACACCGTTCATGAGGTGGAATCCACCGTACCCGAAGGCTTTCGTCATGTTGGCGATTGGACTATCTCGGCTGAGCAACTCATCGATGGAACCAAACTGCAATATATCGTTGACAACCATGCCATTCTCACGCATCTGCAGATCGTCAAGCGTGACGCCGCAAGCGATGCCACCGTGCCGCTCGCCGGATTCTCGTTCCAGGTGCTGGACTGCAACCGCAACCCCTTATCTCAAACCGTTTGGCATCCCAACCACCACGTGACCGATACGTTCACCACCGACGCCACGGGCAGCGTGACGCTGCCGCAAAGTTTGAAACCGGGAGAATATTACCTTCGTGAGAGCGCGGCGGCCGCCCCGTATCTGCTCGCCGAAGATCTTCCGTTCACCATTCCCTCCGATGAGGCTTTGGCACCGGTGGTAATCGCATCTTTTCGCGATCGACGTGCCACGGGCAGGCTGAGCATCCACAAGTCCGACGCCAACAACGATACCGATCTTGCCGGGGCGACATTTGACGTGCGCGCCGTTGACGATATCGTCGAGCCCGATGGCACGATTTTTGCACTCGCCGGTCAAACGGTTGCCACCGCTACGACCAAAGAAGATGGAACCGCAACGGCAGGGCAGCTATCGCTGGGCGCGGGCGAGGCAACCTATGAAGTTATCGAAACACAGGCACCCGATGGCTACCTCGTTGATTCCACACCCCAGAAGGTCACCCTTACCTATCAAGACAGTGCGACCCCCGTTGTGGAACAGCGGATCAACATGACAAACGACTACACCAAGGTCGACATATCAAAGGTTGATGCGACGGGCGGCGGCGAGATCCCCGGAGCCAAGCTAACGCTTGTCGATGCCACAGGCGAGATCGTCGAGTCGTGGACTTCAACGGAAACACCCCACCGCATCGAGCATCTATCGCCCGGCACCTATACGCTGCGCGAAGAAATAACCCCTCGCACCTATGACATGGCAGAAGAAATCACGTTTAAGCTCGAGGCAACCGGCGAAATCCAGACCGTCACCATGCAAGATAAACCGCTGCATATCAACGGTTCTATCGATAAACGTCAGGAAATCGCCCGACCGCTCGACAGCGTCCTTCAGGCTAACGGCGACGGCAAAAACCAAGCTGAGGCCCAGCCGTATGAAGATGGCAGCTACCGGTATACGATCGATGCCAGAAACGACTCGGGTACCTGGGTTGACGAATGCACGGTAACCGACGAGCTGCAAGCCGTCATAGACGGCGCGGCCGAATTGATCAGCGTGCAGACGCCCGTCGCCACCGGCGATTACGACGGCAAGCTCAATGTGTGGTATCGCACCGATCGAAAATATCACGATCAAACGGCGGGTAGCGATAACGACGACAGCAAAGATGCTGACGGCGAAGAGTTGGACGGCAGCGCAGAAGAGGCAAACGCAACCCTTGATGATGGTCACGATAACCCCTGGCTATCACCCGGCGAAGTCAAAGAGCTTTTGGGGGACGACAAGCGCGGCGTGGACTATAGCGAATGGCGCCTGTGGAAACGAGATATAAGCGCCACCGAGGCGAGCGAACTCGAGGTATCTGAACTCAATCTGCGCGATGGAGAGCATGTTGTGGGAATTCGATTTGAGTACGGTTGCGTGAGCGAGGCTTTTACCACGCGCGATGACGGCTCGCTTTGGACGCGAGAAAACCTCAAAGACGACCACGACGATATCGAAAGCGCCGATATCGACGACAGAAACACCCTGCAAGGTGCCGTCATACAGATGCGCGCTACCTCGGGCTACACACCGCAGAAGCCGCTCGAGAATAAAGCCGAGATAGCCCTGTACCGCAACGGAGGCGGTGAGAAACTCGAAGCCCACGACAGCGATCAGGTGGTTCAGCGCTGCAAGACAACGGGCGACCTGCCGCTCACGGGCTCTGCCCCCGTTGCCGCCGTGGTAACCGCGTTGCTCACCACGGGCAGTGCCGCAGTCTATATGACTCGGACACGACGCCACTAAAAAGGCGAGGGGCCTTTTGAGCCCCTCGCCTTATCCTATGGCCTTGCTCTCACTACTGAGCCGTATCCGATTCGGCCGTCGAGTCCGTCGCGGCAGCACCGCCGTCAGAAGATGCGCTCACGTCGTCGGTACCATCCGACTGCTCGCTTTGCACCTCTTCGGCCAAAGTCGACGCAGGCGTCGATCCCTTGACCCCCACGACATAGGCGGCACCCAACCCCACAGCGATGGCGGTTAAAAACAGGATCAGATATACAACCCAATGGCGCCTGATATACGAAAACACCTTTAACCCCCTCGCCTACGAACGGCGGATGACCTCGGTCACGATCTCGGACGCCGCGTCGATGTTGGACGGCTCAATGTTGTACGGAAGGTCATCCTCGGTTCGCGCATACGCCAGTCGGGGACCGTCAACACCGGCAATCGTCAGTGCGCGACGACTCGACTCGAGGGCCGCATAGGCATCCGTGCGTGCATAGGGCATCTCGAAGGCGCCACAATCGATGTGGAAGGCATTGCTCACCTTGTTGACCAAGTTGGCGATACGGCGGTCGCCCTTGAGGATGCGCTGTTCGCCCTCGGCGGTCACGACGGAAAGGCGACCGGCTCCCACCGACTCAAGGTTGATGAAGAACACGCCGCGCAGCTTATCCCGATGCGACGACAAGAAGGCCTTCATGCCTGCGCCGTCGCGATCGGAAGCACCCGTCGCAACAAACCAGATGTCATGACCAAGCAGCTCATCATCGCCCATCGACGCAACGGCGTTGAGCATCTCCTCAGAGCTGGCGCCATCGCTTGAGGTGGCACCACCCTTCCAGCCGTCGTCATCGTCCTCGAAGTTATCCCACGAACCGATGCCGCGACCCGAGCTCTTGGCATCGTAATCGTCATCGACGCCGAGCCAATCGCTCATGCTCTGCTCTCCGCGCTTTTTGCGACCGAATAGACCGCCCAAGCCGCGCTTCTTGGGTTTAGGCGCAGGTGCGGGGGCTTCATCGTCAGCAGAAATCGTCTCGATGCGCTCGGACATCACCGAAGACGGCGCCGGCGCCTGCTTGGGCTCGGTGCCTTGCGTCACAAAGGGATCCTTTTCCTGTGCCGCAGGATCGGGCAGATCAAACAAGGACGAACGAGATGACGTGCGCGCCTGGTTCATCGAGGGCGCAGATGGATCGGGCACGGATCGCAAGCTCGGCTTGGCCTGCGTAACAGACGTCGAAGCGGGATCGGGAACGTTGATATCCGTGCGGGGGCGCGGGGCCACGCGCGAGGAGATCTGGGCCATGAGGCTGTCGACCGTATCGGGCTGAGGTGTGGGGGCAGCCGGCTGCGAAACCGTCGCATCGGTGTCCGCGGCGGCCGGCATGGTAAAGATCTGTGTAGAGTACGGTTTCTGCTCGGACGGGGCAACGTCTGCCGCAGGCATGGTAACCGTGGCGGAAGGGGCTTCCACGGAATCCGTTGCAACCACCTCGGGCACCGAAACGGGAGCGGAAATCGGCTCCTCTTGTACGGGATCGGAGACAGACTCTGAATCGGCCGCCTCATCTTCGGCCGCCGTGGGCTCCACAGGATCGGCAGCATCCACATCGTCGCTAGCCGGAACCTCATCGTCAGCCGCAACGGGCTGAGCCTCAAACGTCGTGGTCGCATCGGCCTGCTGCGCTTCGTCGCTGGTATCAGACGCATCCTCGACCGGCTGGTCTGCGGCAGCTGCCTCGGCAGCCTGCTGCTCCTCAAAGGCGCGGGCGGCTTCTTCACGCTCGCGCTCGGCGCGTTCCTGCTCCGCTATCGCCTCCGCCTCAGCAGCGGCGCGGGCAGCGACGCGCTTTTCCTCAAATTCATCGACGAACTTCTTCCCTTTTTTAAACGCTCCCTTGAAGAACTTGGACGCGCTATCGCCCAAAGCCGAGAAAGTGGACGCGATGTCGGCGTGGGGAGAATCGGCGACCGGCTGTGCCGAAAAATCGGTATCGCTCTCATAGGAGATGCGCTGCGGGAACTCATCGGCATAGCTCTCGTCGACCGGAGTCACCGACGGAGCGGTTGCGCGATCGTCGGACGGCACGGGGGCAGTTTGGTAGGCAAAGGGATCGGATGCGGAAGCCGCGTCCTGCTCGGTTTGCGGAGCGGGTGCGGGAGCGGCCTGCTCAACCGCGGCCGGAGCAGAAGCGGCAACGGTTTGCGGAGCGGGCTCGGGCTCGATCGTCGCAGGATCCTCACCCTCGTCGTACTCGATGGCGCACGACTCGGGGAGCATACCCAAGGCGCGAACGGTATCGGCGCCAAAGCGCACGTTGCCGGCGGCGTTGCGATACAGCTTGGGCTCAGGCTCGGCGGGGGCGACAGGGGCCTCTTCGGCAGGCTGGGCAGCTTCCTCGGCGGCGACCGTGGGCAGCGGCATCTCGGCGGTCTCATCGGAGACCGGCGCATAGGTGCTCCCGGATGCGGCAGAGTCCTCGGTACCCGAAGCAACAGGCTGCTCATTCTGGGCAAACGGATCTATCTGAGAAGCCTCATCCTCGGGCACCGTCTTGCCGAAGGCGTCATCCGAATAGCTGGGCTCCTCATATTCGATCGTGTTGCCGTAATCGTTGGTTTCCTGTGCGGCTGCATAAGCTGCCGCGGCGCGGGCAACCTCCGCGGCTCGGCGCTTCTGCTCGCCGAAATACTCGTCAAAGGGGACATCCTGGGGAAACTCGTTTTCGCCCTTGTAGGGAGCAACAGCATCCATCACGCCGAGCATAGCGGCGACGGAAGACTTGTTGCACACAGATCCCGAGGTGTAGGGCATGAAGAACCGGTTGGCGATGATGTTGACGGCGTTGACCAACGGCACCAGGGCCAGTACGATCGCAGCGATCCACAGCAGCACTTTGAGAAAACCGGGAAGGGGCAAGATCCGCACGATGGCGATTGCGGCGGGAGCGACCATGGCGATGGGTAGCAGCTTGGCGATCAGCGCGCGGTAGGGAGCATACTGCTCACGAGCGAGCAACTCGGCACGGGGCGAATCGTAATGGGCCACCACGACGACCGGACGGTTGCGCGGAGAGGCAAGCGGACCAGATGCCGGGTGATAGGCGATGACGTTTTGGCTCACGCCGGACTGCCCAAGATGCGCGAGCACGGGACGGCCAGAGCGGTCGAGCCCAAACAGCACGGCGGCCACCACGGCGAGCAGCATACCGATCAACCCGATCGCGCCGCCGATTCCCATGAGCAAGGCGCCAACAAAGGCGAGAACGCCCATGACGGCTATGCCCATGCGCGCCGGCGCGGGGGCGTTGAACTCCTGGACCTCGGGATCGAACCCGTGGTCACTGAAGATTCTCGCGATATCCTCGGCCGCCAAGCGCTCTTCTTCGCTGCAGGCGGGCGTGATGCCCGTGTTCTGCAGCAGGTGGTTGATATATTTCTGGGTGTTCGCCATATGCGCTCCACATCCAACTTTCGACAAATAGAGCTACTGCTCGCACAGTAGAACCGTATATAGTCGAAAGTATACCCCGTGCCGCGCGATTCGGCTTTAATTGCCCCCTTAGCACACCATGGGGACATCGATACCCCCGCTATCTCCATATCGGTCTAAAATCATTGCAACATATGTTCCATCCGTATAGGGGATTCATGACCACACGCAACAAACGCATCGACAACAAGGCAGAGGATCCACTGCCCGCCATCGACCCGACGGCACAGCGCATCCTCAACCTGTTCTTTGTGCTCGACAATTCTGCCGAACCGCTCACGACGGAGCAGATCGTCTCGGATTCCGATCTAGGTTATGGATCGGGAAACGCCGACTCGGACAAGCGCAAGTTTCGTCGCGACCGCGAGAAGCTCGCCTCCCATGGCGTTGTCGTCAAAGAGGTCCGTATAGCCGGTGCGGCCGAAAACGAGGAAAGCGCTTGGTCCCTTGACCGCGAGCGCACCTTTGCCGCCGGAGGCATTATCGACGTTCAGGATGCCGAGCTTTTGCGCGCCGCGATCGATCAGACGCTGCAGGAGGGCACCTCGCCCTTTGCCGATCCCCTGGAGCAGATACGCTCCAAAATCGACGCTCTCGCGGGTGGGCAACAACCTTCGTCTGCACCTGCCGCGCGCCATGCGCCTATGGCAGACGCCGTTTGGAGTGCTTTTGCCGAGCAGCGCTCCCTTCGCTTTGTCTATTGCAACGGTCGTGGTGAGCAAAGCGAGCGCACCGTATGCATCTACGGCATCTTCGAACGTGATGGTCGAGGCTATTTCTGCGGCTTGGATGACGCCACGGGCAGCGTGCGAACGTTTCGCAGCGGTCGCATCGTCAAAGCATGGAAACCGACGAAGACATATCGCATCCCTGCTGATTTCAACTTAAACGACCACATCTTTTTCGAGTTTGATTTTTCGGAAAACGAACCGGTCGCCGCCACGTTCGCGTTTTCCCCAGACTCCCCCGAAAACATGGTTCGCGCCATAAGCGCAGGTCGCGGACATCTTGCATTTGTCGACTCGCATTGGCAGTGGACCGTCGACGTGCGCAGCATCAAGGGCGCCGCCGCGTTTTGCATGCGCCACGCCCTCGACGGCATGCGCCCCCAAGCACCCCAGGCCCTCTTAGACGCTTGGAACCATTTGATCGAAGGGACGGTCGCCGCCCATGCCTAAGCGCAAACTTACCAGCGAAGACAAAATCACCTGTGCCATCGACGTCATGGAGACGCTCGCGCCTGCCGCCGACAACGGCATGGACGTCGATGATCTTTGCCATCGCTTCGATATCGATAGCGTCGCGCTTGACGAGATGATCGAGACTATCTCGTCGCTCGCCGACCGCGAATCGGGCGCACGCCCCATCTGCTATCGAAAAGACGGGCGCGTCTACCTCATGGGAGATGCGGGACGCATGCTTCCGCTGCGCCTGACGGCCGCCGAGGGCGCCGTGCTCAACCACGAGCTCGAAATGCTCGATATGGACCACGAGGCAGCCGTGCGTATCAGGCGCGCTCTGCTGCCCGCAGAGCTCGGCTACACTCCGCGCGTCTCGGGCGGAGCTGAGCATGGCCCCTTTTGGCAGACACTTGCCTGCGCGATCGAGGACGGGGTCCGTTGCCGCATTCGCTATCGCTCGCTCACCGACGACGCGGCCACCGTCCGCACGATCGATCCGTTGCACATGACGACACGCGGAGGCTGCGCCTACGTGATCGCCTGGGATATCGACCGGGACGGAGCACGCAGCTATCGTCTAGACAAAATCGAGGATGTTGAGCTGACGGATGATTCCGTGGTCACGCACGCCCAGGCACCGCGAACGATCGACGAAGCGCTTGCTAATATCTCCCGCGTCGCAAGACTCCGCATGCCCGCCGCGCGCGCCGAGCAGCTGAGCTGGGCCGGTATCGAGCACATCGAGCACAAGGCAGACGAGGCCATCGTCACGGTTCGCTACGGCTCCGAGCAGTGGCTCTTTTGCCAGGTTTTGGCCGAGGGCGGGACCACGACCATCGTCGATGACCCCGCCCTCTCAAAACGACTCGAAGCCTTTGCCTCTACGCTTGTCCTGTAAATCGCATGCGTCGGCCTAGCGGCGACGATCGTGCGCCCGCCGCCAAAGTTGCAGATAGTGGCCGATCTGCGCCGTCTCGATCCGTTGGTACGAACTGGTGGGCAGCGAAGTCAGGAACTTCTTGCCGTACCCCTTGGTAACCAAGCGGGCATCGGCAAGGATCAGCACCCCTGTGTCAGTCGATGAGCGAATCAGGCGCCCGGCGGCCTGTTTGACCTCAAGAACGGCCTCGGGCAGGGAATAGCGAGCCCAAGCTCGATCCTCCCGCAGATTCCGTTCGCACGACAGCGGATCGGTGGGGCTGGAGAACGGCAATTTGGGAATGATCACGCAGCGCAGCGTCTCCCCCGACGCATCGAAGCCCTCCCAAAACGCCTTGAGCGCAAAGAGCGACGAAGTCTTTTCGCTGATGAATCGATCGCGCAAACGTCGAGGCGATGAATTGCGCTGTTGGCAGTTGAGCTCCAACCCCGCACGGGCAAGCTGAGGCTCAACGCGATCATAGAGCTCTTCCATGTCACGACGATTGGTAAACAGCGTGAGCACCGATCCGCCCATGGCCAAATGGGCATCCACCAGCATATGTTCGAGCGCGCTCAAATAGGCATCGCGATCGCGCGGATCCGGCACATCGTCGGCAACGACCACGGCCATATTGGAATCGAAGTCATAGCTCGAGTCCAGATGCAGCGACGATGACGTTGCCTTATCGATGCGGTCGAGACCCACGGCATGGTTGAAATGATCGAAGCTCTTCGAAACCGTCATGGTCGCGGAGGCAAAGACCGCCGTATGAACCTCGGGGAGCCAATCGGTCGCCAAAGCCTCGCCGATGTCGAGGCGCTCAGCCGTAAGCGATTCGCCGCCCGCACGCATTCTGCGATTGACCTGAAGCGAATACACGTAACGCTCATCGGATCCATCGATGATGAGCTTGAAATTCGCAAGCAGCTCGTGCAGTCGTCGAGAAAGGTCCGAAAGATCGATAACAAGCTCAGGCTTGTCGCCCTTGACGGCGTCGACCACGCCGGCAACGTTCTTATCCGCCTGTTCGAGAGTATCAAGTGCCGTGTTGGCATCGATCAGAAAATCAGCCCAATCATCCGACTCGCGGAGCTCGGGGCCGATCCACAGATTGGCGTTGTCGTAGCCGCCGCGGGCGCGGCGGGCAAGCTCGCGCACGCCGTCGAACACCTTGGCCATATGCATGCTGGCTCGCGCCACCGTTGACGAGGCCTTGGCCGTTACACCCAAGTAGAGCGTAGCCGCATCGGACGAAGCCAGATTACTGGCAACCTGCCCCAACGCGCCCGCGTTAGCCCCGCCTAGGCGCTCAAAGAGCATGCGCGTCTCGTCAGCAGAGACCACGAGCGCCCATTGGCGGCGCGCCTCGCGCTCGATAGAATGGGCCTCGTCGACCACCCAGTGCCTGATCGGTGGCAAAATCTTGCCGCCGGCGGCCACGTTACGAAACAGCAACGAATGATTGGTGACGACCACATCGGCATGAGCCGCGCGGCGGCGGGCGCCGTGGACCAGGCACTTGTCAGGGAAAAACGGACACAGGCGGCGGGCGCACTCCCGCGAAGCCGTGGTGAAATCGGGACGGTTGACGCTGCGCCAACGAATGCCCAGCGAATCCAAGTCGCCATCGGCCGACTGGCACACATAGGCCATGATCACCGCGACAGCCGTCAATGTATCGGCGGGATCACGCTTTGTTTTTATTTCAACCAACCCCCTGCTCATGCGCTCGAGCTTGCGTAAGCACGGGTAGTGGTCGTAGCCCTTAAGGGCGCAAAATGAAAGCCCCCCGGGCATTTCGGCGGCCAGTTTTGGCAGCTCATGATACATAAGCTGGTCGGCGAGGTTATTCGATTTGGTGGCAATGCCGACCGTGATGTTGTTGCGCTTGGCCGCTTCGGCAAACGGAACCAGATAAGCCATCGACTTTCCCACGCCCGTACCCGCCTCGATTACGCGATGCGTTGAAGTCACCAGCGCATCGCGCACCTCAAGGGCCATCGCGATCTGCTCGTCGCGCGGCTCATAGGTGGGGTACATGCGATTGACCAAGCCTCCGGGAGCATAATCGCTCTCGAGCTCATCGCGCGAGGGCATCTGGAGCACCGGCAGCTCATCAGCATCCACGCGCTCGGGCGTGCGATCGACACGGAGTACATCGGCCCGCGCGGCCGACAGCGAAAACAACGAACCAGGGTTCTGCCCGGCAAGAAAGCTGAAGATGGGACGGTACGACCAGGGCACATCGGGATGCATGTCGGCCAGACGGGCCATAAGGCCGGCCGGAAGATCCGAAAGCGCAACGAGCAGCACGCGCCACACCCCGCATAGTGCATCGACGTCGGCGTTCGCGCGGTGCGATACGGCGTCGCAACCAAAGAGCTCGGCCATGAAGCTCAACTTGTGCGAAGCCAGACGTGGCAGGGCTATACGGGACAAGGCAAGCGAGTCGATCCAGATATCGCTAACATTGACGCCGCCTTTGACCGACTCGATAAAGGATCGGTCAAACGTGGCGTTGTGGGCGATAACGGGACACCCGCCCACAAAGTCGGCAAGCGCCGCGACAGCCTCCACCGCCGTCGGAGCATCCGCGACATCGGCATTGGTAATGCTCGTGAGCTCGGTGATCTCTGGCGGAATGAGCTGTGTGGGATGGACAAACGTATCGAACCGATCAATCACCTCGCGGCCCGAAAGACGCGCGGCACTGATCTCGATCAACTCGTTATCCTGCACCGAAAGCCCCGTGGTCTCGGTATCGAGAACGATCACGTCTTCTTCGATCAACCCGAACTCTCGTGTTTTGGCACGCTCGGCGAGCGTGGAATACGCATCGATCACAAACTGTGGGGTTCCCGCGGCAACGGCGTCCTCGATTAGCATTGAATGCCCGCCCGCTTAAGACCCATGCGCACCAAACCATCGCATACCTGCGCAAATGTCATATCGGTATGACGAACTTCATCGGGATAGAGCGACGTGTCGGTCATGCCGGGAATGGTGTTGGTCTCAAGAATGACCGGTCCCCGATCAGCCGTCACAATGAAGTCGCTGCGCGAGATGCCCAGGCAGCCAAGCGCCTGATGGGCGCGGACGGCCAGCTCTTGAGCGCGGGTGTAATCCACCTCGGAAAGCTCAGCTGGAATTCGATGAATGTCGGTCGGATCGATATATTTGACGTCCAAATCGTAGAACTCGCAGTTCTGCGGCTTTCTGATCTCAACGATCGGCAGCGCAAACGGCTCGTCTTCACCGTATACGCCCACCGTGATCTCGGTGCCTTCGATACACGTTTCCACCAGCACCTTATCGCTGTACTCAAACGCCTTTTCGATGGCATGCGGAAGCTCAGACGCATCATGAACCAGCGATACACCATAGCTCGACCCATTGACTGCCGGCTTCACAAACAGCTTCGACCCGCATGTGGCAACGATCGCCTCGACATCGACCTCATCGCCGCGCTCCAGCGCCACGCCGGGCGCGACGGGAATACCAGCCTTTGCATAGAGCAGTTTAGAGACGTCCTTGTCGGCACCACACGCACTCGCGAGCACGCCCGAGCCCGTGTAGGGAATACCCAGCGTCTCCATAAAGCCCTGCATGGCACCGTCTTCGCCGCCCGCCCCGTGCATGGCGATAAAGGCCACATCGAAGCCGCCCTGCGATATCGTAACCGCAAAGTCCTTATCGGCCGCGTCCAGCAACTCGACATGACCGTATCCAGCCTGCTCAAGCGCTGATACCACGTTCTTGCCCGAACTGATCGATATCTCGCGCTCCGATGAATGGCCGCCCGACACAACGGCTACGTGCATGTTCTCTAGGCTTTTACCCGTCATAGGGCAGACTCCTCCTTGATGATTGGTGCAGCTGGTACCATATTGTACTGATAACCTCTGCGTTTCCCAAAACCGAAAGGCATTCATGAATCAAAGGAATAAGGCTCACGACATTCGTAATCTGAGCCAAAACGACATCCGTGAACTCGTCGCCGAGCTGGGCCAGCCGACGTTTCGTGCTAAGCAACTTATCGAGTGGGTATTCGAGAAGAACGTCTGTTCGTTTGACGATATGACCAACCTTCCTAAAGCTTTCCGTGAACAGCTTAAGGACCACTTTTCGTTTGACACGCCCGCTGAGCTCACCAGGCAGATCTCTCGCGATGGCTCTCGCAAATATCTTCTTGAATTTAAGGACGGCGTTTCCGTCGAAACCGTCGGCATGCCCCGCCGTAATAAACTTTCGGTCTGCGTTTCTACGCAAGCAGGATGCGGCATGGGCTGCGCTTTCTGCGCAACCGGCCTCAACGGTCTCAAGCGCTCATTAACGGCACAGGAGATTGTCGACCAGGTATTGCACGTCTCCAACGATTTTGCCGAGCGGCCCACCAGTGTTGTCTTCATGGGTCAGGGGGAGCCCTTCGCCAATTACGACGAAGTCCTCAAGGCTCTTCGCATTCTCAACGATCCCGATGGTATCGGTATTGGTGCACGCCATCTTACCGTTTCTACCAGCGGTGTTATTCCTGGCATCCGCAAGTTTGCCGATATTCCCGAGCAGTTCACGCTCGCTGTCTCTCTGCACTCCGCTGTCCAGTCGACCCGAAATAAACTTATGCCCGGCGTCAAAAAATACACGTTGCTGCGACTGCACGAGGCACTTCAACTCTACACCGAGAAAACAGGCCGTCGCCCCACGTATGAGTACGCCATGATCGAAGGCGTCAACGACACCAATCCCGAAATGCAAGCACTTTGCGATTTCTGCGAGGGAACGCTGTGCCACGTCAACCTGATCCAACTCAATGACATCGAGGGTAGCCCGCTCAAGCCTTCTCCGATTCATAAGGTCGAAGATCTTCAGCGTCGCCTCGCATCTCGTGGCATCGAAACTACGATTCGCAACTCTCGTGGCAACGATATTGATGCGGCTTGCGGCCAGCTCAAGCAGCGTTTTAAGGTACAGAAGAACAATTAGGGGAGCGGCCTCTACAAAGCACGTTTCACATGAAACATTTGGACCCCTGAGAGTGAAACTCTCAGGGGTCCTTCTCATACACACGTCTTCTTTGATTTCTAAAATGAAATCAGACCGAATCAATCTCACCGTTTAAGAATTAGACTACCTAAGGTATATTTAGGTACCTTAAAATCCAGCCTTTTCCCACTGGTTTGATACCCAATCTTGATTGATCTTAGGGTTTTTGGTCACTTGAGCGGTTCGCAAAGCAACGTCTTCCGTCATCACATCCATTTTCTTTTTTGATGTGTCGACAAAATCTCTTGCGCCCCTCAACAGGCGGCCCTGCAGATCTTTATCGGTGGCAATCTTATATCCTGCATAAGAACCTGCTGCCACCGTAACTGCAAATCCAATCAACGCGATAAACTTATTCTTCATCTGAGTCACCACCTTGATCAAATTGGATCATTTCGCCAAGAATGCGAGACAGTTCCTCTTCATCCTTGAATTCAATCTCAATTTTGTTTTTACCTCGCGTGCTCTTTACACGAACGTTGGTATTAAAAACCTGTCGAAGGACACGCGCTGCCTTTTTAAAGGACTGAGGAGTTGCCGGTCTCACCGGTTTAGGTGATTCTCCGGCAGAAAAGAGCGGAGCAAGGTTTTCTGTCGCTCTTACCGATAATCCCTCCGCAACAACCTTCTCTGCCAACCTTATTCGAGCATCTTCATACGGAACCGCAAGAATTGCACGCGCATGACCAGCTGTCAGCTTGCCTTCGAAAATCATCTGTTGAACAACTTCTGGTAGATCCAGAAGGCGAAGCGAGTTCGTAATTGCTGAGCGCGATTTTGACACAGCCTTCGATAACGCTTCCTGCGTCATACCGCTTGCATCGATGAGCTGACGATAACCCTTTGCTTCTTCAACGGGATTCAAATCAGAACGCTGGAGATTTTCGATCAAGGCAAGAGCAAGCATCTGTTCATCGTCGACATCTTTGATGATGACAGGGACTTCTTCGAGGCCGGCTAACTTCGAAGCCTGATAGCGCCGCTCACCAGCAATGATCTCATAGCCCTTATTTTTCTTACGAACCAAAAGTGGCTGAAGAACCCCGTGCTCCTGGATGGACTCGCTCAGCTCACGCAACTCAGTCTCATTGAAATGAATTCGTGGCTGATTTGGATTAGGCACAATATCTTCTATTGGCAACTTTACATCAGAAGCGGCCTGATTGGCCGAACCACCCGTTTCATACTCTGCTTCGGAGACTAATGCACTGAGTCCACGACCAAGACCTGAACGCTTTTTTGCACTAGGCACGCTTAATCACCTCTTTAGCAAGATTCATATATGCCTTAGCGCCCTTATTTTGCGGTGCATAGGTGATTACCGGCTCACCAAACGACGGTGCTTCAGAGATTTTAACAGTACGAGGAATCAGTGTCTTAAACGCTTTGTCACCAAAGTAAGATTGAACCTCTTCAACAACCTGATTTGAAAGAGACGTGCGGGAGTCATACATTGTCATGAGCACACCGTATGTATCAAGCTCTTTATTCAAACGCGACTTGACCATACGCATAGATTCAAGCAGTTTGGTTACACCCTCAAGCGCATAGTATTCGCACTGAATGGGAATCAGCACGCTATCTGCAGCAGTCAACGCATTAATGGTCAGAAGTCCGAGCGAAGGTGGGCAATCGATAAAGATAAAGTCGAACTCATCTTGAATTGGTTCAAGAAGATCCTTAAGCCTTGTTTCTCGCGCTATAGCACTCACTAATTCAATTTCAGCACCTGCAAGCTGAATGGTTGCCGGAACAACAAACACCTTTTTACAGTTTGTTTCGCAAACTAACTCTTCTGCCGGATAATCATTCAGCAGTGCATCATAAATGCAGTGGTCCAGCTTTTCTTTCTCTATACCAAAGCCGCTCGTACTGTTTCCTTGCGGGTCAAAGTCAACTATCAGCACTTTGCGATTCTGTTCTCCAAGAGCAGCAGCAAGATTTACCGCCGTTGTTGATTTACCGACTCCGCCTTTTTGATTGATGATTGCGATAATACGCGTATCCTTCGCGCTTTTCGAACGTTTAACATCGCGAAAACCCACGAATCCTCCTAATGGTGTATCTCTCTTGCATTTGAGGACGTTTCACGTGAAACACTCACGTTAATCTCAATATCATTATGTTTCACGTGAAACATCTAGGCAAGCGGATTCTTCTTTGCCATGCCATTTGCACGAGGAAGCGAAACGGACGAGGGTCGAGTTTTTCTTAATACAATAAACTCTCGATGCCCAAGGCCTTTCGGAAGATCCAAACTCGCTTCCTTCTGGCAGACAAAACCACAAATCTTAGCAGCGGAATCGCCTGCTGATAGCTCTTCGTTGGAGGGATTGCCTTTAGTAATAACAAACAAACCGTTATCTTTGAT
Source organism: Collinsella sp. UBA6357 (assembly GCA_002437815.1). Taxonomy (GTDB): domain Bacteria; phylum Actinomycetota; class Coriobacteriia; order Coriobacteriales; family Coriobacteriaceae; genus Collinsella. The sequence continues at coordinate 21,575 of DJRP01000018.1, forward strand.
AAAAGGAGCAGCGTACTCTATAAGCGTTGGTAACGGAGCAAGAGCACGGGCGGTCACAACAGCAAAGCTCTTTTTATGAGATCGTGCATAGTCTTCCAGGCGTCCGTGAACTCCTTGGGCATGTTTTAGGTTAAGGTCCTGAATAAATGAATTTACCGCATTGATCTTTTTACCGACCGAATCAATATATGTAGCAGGACGATGGGAGCAGATCGTCAAAGGAATGCCAGGAAAACCAGCCCCCGTACCCATATCAAGTAAAGCACCCTCAGGAGCCTCGTTAACATACGGAAGAAGAACCAGGGAATCTAAAACGTGCAGAACAAGAGCATCATCAACGTTGAGAATTCTTGTAAGATTCGTTGTCTTATTAGCCTCTAGAACATAATCAAGATGCTTAAGGCACAGCTCAAGCTGCTTGCGATCAGCGGATAATGAGTACTCATGGCAGTACAGGGCAAGCTGATCAAGATATGCTACGACCTGTTCATCGGTAAAGTTAATCACTCGAATAGCTCCAATCTTTGACAAAACTTAGTGTAACAAGAACTTTTGACAAAAAAGGGGGACGTGGAAAACCACGTCCCCCTCATAGTATCTGTTAATAAGCTCAGCGCGGAACAATCACGACATGACGATCGGGATCAGTACCTTCTGAATGAGTCTCAACTGCATCATTTCCACGAAGCGCGATATGAACCAAACGACGCTCATAAGCATTCATGGGAGGCAGCGAAACGTTCTTATGGGAACGAAGGGCTCGCTCCGCCGCGGATTGGGCCATGCTCGACACCTTGTCCTGCCTACGGCTTTTATAACCCTCGACATCGACAACAACAGGATACCTAAAACCAAGTTTACGGCTTACCAAGAGGGAGAACATAACCTGCAAAGCATCAAGCGTACGACCATGACGTCCGATAAGCACTGCAAGATCTGGAGCCGTCACATCAAGGATCAACTCACCCTCGTCACCCTCATACTCATCGATTGGCGAGTCCGCGGCATCGAAGTGAGAGAGGATCGAACGAAGAATCGAAATCGCAACATCGGCGATCGTATCGAGTTCCTCATCAGTCAGCTGTTCGCCAGCTTTATAGCGCAAGGCAATCTCGGGATAATCGCCAGCAACCTGCTCGGCAACCTCCTCTTGAGTCTCCTCGTTGAGTTCATCAGACATAACGTACTCCAAAAAATTAGGTACCTAAATTTGAGCTACAGCTTAACTACTTCTTCTTGTGCGGACGAGGCTTCTTCTCGCGGCGCACAACCTCAACCTCGAGTGGGGCGTTCTTCTGACGCTCCTCTTCGTCGGCCTTGGCCTTGTCGATAACCTTCTGAGTCACAAAAATCTGCTGGATAACCTGCCAAGCAGAAGAGACATCGTAGTAGAGCAGAACGCCGACAGGCAGGCTCCAGCCCATCCAGAGCATCATGATGGTCATGACGACCGCCATCATGCGCATGGAAGAGGCCTGCTGACCGGTCTGGTTGCGCGACATATACAGCTGCGGCACAAGCGTGAGCACGGCAAACAGCAGCAGGCAAACGAGCTCGGGAATAGCATGGCCGATACCCAACGCAAACTGGGCGCCAGGGGTAACGGTAAGGTCGGGCAGGATATTGAAGAACGAGAAGTCGCCACCGTTAAAGTACTGGGGAAGATTGCGCAGCAACGTAAACAGTGCGCACAAGATGGGCATCTGAATCAACAGAGGCAGGCAACCGCCGAAGGGGTTGAACTTGTTCTCGCTATAGAACTTTTGCATCTCCTCGGCCTGACGCTGAGGATCGTCCGCATAGCGCTCCTGAATCTCAAGGAGCTTGGGCTGCAGCACCTGCATACGGGCCGTCGACTTGGTCGACTTAAGCATAAGCGGCGTCAGCAGCAGGCGGATGATAACCACCAAAATGATGATGGACAGGCCCCAGTCGACCGCAAAGGTCTGGATGAGCTTGAGTAGCTCGAAAAGGATGTTAACGATCCAATCCCACATGTAGTTCCTCCGGAAACACGCGCCCGCTAGGGCACAGGGTCATAGCCGCCGACGTGCAGGGGATTGCAGCGAACGATACGCCGCGCTGCAAGCAGGCAACCTTTGCAAACGCCATGTTTTTCAATCGCCTGGACGGCATATTGCGAACACGACGGATAGTAGATACAGGAATCGGGCAAGACGGGCGAAATAACCCGCTGGTATATGCGAATAGGAGCGATGACAACACGCCGAAGACGGCTGCTGCTCATCGCTCCTCCCCGGCAACGCCGGCGCGCTTCATAAGCGAGCGCAATGCACTTTTCATGTCCTCGGGCGAGGAAGTCCTGGTCTTAGGGGTGGCAAACAAGATAATGTCACGTCCCCTAACGGGAAACCCGCAGCTACGAGCCGCCTCACGGAGCACACGCTTGGAGCGGTTGCGCACGACGGCGCAACCGAGACGCTTAGCACCAACGAAGGCGACCCTTCCTGGATCGCCTTCGTCGACCGAATCACATATGGTCATTCGAATCAGCGGATGGTTGTAACGCCGTCCCTGACTGAACACATGCTCGAAATCTTGCTGAGACTTGATAGTTCTCATGCGAGATCAATGTCGCTACTAGACAGTGAGGCGCTTACGGCCCTTGGCGCGACGACGGGCGAGCACGGCACGACCACCCTTGGTAGCCATACGGGCACGGAAGCCATGGGTCTTGGCACGCTTACGCTTATTAGGCTGATACGTACGCTTCATCTTAAGTTCCTCCTGCATTTCGAGTATCCGCGCTAACGGATACAGATATAGACAACTGAGCCTGAAGATTGTAGGGAACAAAGCGACAAAATGTCAAGAAATCAAAGGTAAAAGGTCGCGTTGATAACACAGGTCCGTCATAAGCGGCGCGCTTTCGTTCGGCAATGAAATACATTTCACGATATTTCACTGAGTTTTCAACAGGTCATGTTGGAAATGTTGAAAACTTTTCGTTCGGTTTCGTCAGTTTTCAACAGGTTTTGAAAAGTTGTCGAAAGATGCGAAAGGAGCATGTACTGAGCTACTATTCTTTCGAAACCTTTTGAAAGATTGCGAGCGCCATGTCAGACGACTTCTATCCCATCGTGGACTCAGGGGACCCAGCCCCCGATAATGCCCATCTCACCGGCGTGAAAGACGCGGATGGAAGCCCGATGACATCACAGGACAAAGGCGCCGAAGCACCCCAAACCGCCTACGCCGCACGTATCGCGGTATACGACGACATGTTGTCGACGCCGCGCGTGATCGTGATCGAGCCGCAGAGCGTCCGCACCTATCTGGAAGAAACAACCAACACCGTCTACCAGTGCATGAAGGAACAGGGCGGCCGCATGGCCCTCATGGTGATCCGTGAGATTGTCGAAAACTTTATCCACGCCGGATTTGCCGAACCGATCATCTCGATTCTAGATGGGGGAAACACCATCCGTTTCGCTGACCAGGGACCCGGCATCGAAGATAAGGAACGCGCCTTCGATTTTGGGGTAACCTCGGCAAACAGCAATATGAAACGCTATATACGGGGCACGGGCGCGGGATTTCCCATGGTTCAGGAGTACATGGAAAACGCGGGCGGCGCCGTATCGATCGAAGACAACATGGGCTGCGGCACCGTGGTCACGGTAAGCCTGGACCCCAAGCGTGTGCGGGAGATAGAACGCAGCGGGGGCCGAGGGGCCGCCGTGCGCCCCGAGCACGAGGAAACGGACGTCACAACCGGTTTTCAACAAAACGCCCTAGGGCAGGCGCCGTGGGGACAACAGGCCTATATGCCAATGTCGCAGCCCATGGCAGCCGAGTCGACAGGTATGCAGCAGGCATCACAGACACCGGTGCCCTCTAACCAACAGATGCCGGCAATGCCGCAGGTCACTGAGCAGCAACCACTGGCGCAAGACACGGTCCCGGCAAACCCCTACGCCGTCCAACAAAACACGATGCCGCCACAGATGTGGGCAGGATGGCCCCAGCAGGCGCAACCTACCTACCAGCAACCGTATGCAAACCCCTATGGCAACACGCAGGGATATCAACAAGCCCCCGCAGGATACCAACAATGGGCACCAGGTTTTCAACAACCAGGAGCCCAAATGTATCCAAGTTATCAACAACCCGCAGCTCAAATGATGTATCCTAATGCAGCCCAACAGCCAACACAGCAGCCGACGAACAATCTGTTCGTAAGCGAACGCGGGGAGCGGGCACTCGCCTACCTTGCCCAGCAGGGGCAATGCGGTCCCACGGACCTCATGCGTGCGTTTGGCAGCTCGGCACCCACCTGGTCGCGTGAGCTAGACCAGCTGGCGGGAATGGGACTGGTGATCAAGCGCGGGCAAAAATACCATCTCACCGAGTTGGGCCAGGCACGCGAGCAACAGCGGTAACGGACGAGGGAAACCATGGACGAAGAAGCAGGCATCATCCTGGGCGACGCGATCGCCTTCTGCCAGCGCGATGGCCGGGATGCGCGTCTCATCAACATGTTGGGGCAGTCTCGAGCGCTGTCGCTTACCGAGGACACCCTTACCATCGAAGCGCCGTCGCGATTCGCCATCGCGCAACTCATGAAGCACAAGGCGATCATCGAGGCCTACCTTGAAGAGATCGCCTTTGCCCCGATAACGCTTGAGGTGGTCGCCCCCCAGGGTGCGGCCTCCCCTGCTGCTGCCTCGACGGCGACATCTGTATCGGCCGCAGCATCGGTGCCGCCTACTCCTTATCCCACGGTGCCCCAACCGGCTATCCCGTCACCTGCGGCTATGCCGGCGATCGCCGCGGATGTTTCCCGTGAAACCACGCCGACCGGCACGACCAATATGCCCACGGCGGCGGGCAGCGAAGACGGCAGCGCCACGGGCGTCACCGTCAAAAACACGCTATCGGCCGATGACTTCAGGCGCATGATGAACCAGATGAAGGGTACGGCGCCCAAAACGTCCGTCCAAGCGCCAAAGACGGTTGCAAAACCGGTCGAGGAGCACGCAGCCGAGGTTGAACCGGACGACGCCCCCAGTATCGCCAACTCAAAATTCACCTTCGAGAACTTCGTCTACGGCGACGAGAACAAACACGCCTACCGCTCCGCCCTCAAGTTTGCCGTCACGGCCGACGAGCCGGGCACCTGCACCTCGCTGTTCATCTACGGCAACTCGGGCTTGGGCAAAACGCATTTGCTGCTCGCCGTAAAAAACGAGATCGCAACAAGGTTTCCCCAGATCAAGGTCAAGTACGCCAACTCGCAGGCCTACATCGACGACTATATCAACGAGGTAGCCATCGAAAAGAAGAGCGGCTCGCGCATCATGAACGCCTATCACAACGCCGATGTCTTGATCATTGACGACGTGCAGAACATCGTGGGCAAGGACAAGAGCCTCGATTACTTCTTTCAGCTCATGGACGAGTTTATCCGCAAGGGTAAAAAGATCGCTATCGCCTCGGACCGCGCGCCCAAGGACCTCAACATGGACGAGCGCATCACGAGCCGTTTCAACGCCGGCATGCTCTGCCCGGTCTCGGAACCCGGCTACGAGATGAAGCTTCAGATTCTCGAGCGCTACTACGAGTCAAACATCGCCCAGGCGGAGGAGCCGACAGACGACTCGCTGTTGAGCTCGTTGCGCGGCGGGGGTGTGCTCACGCGCGAGCACATCAAACATATGGCCGAGGTGTCGGGTAACAACATCCGAGAGCTTGAGAGCTTCTGCGAGCGCTGCGCCGGCGAATCGTGGGACCGGGAGCAGGAGGGTAGCGAGCTATCGTTTAGCGATATCGACACCATCGCAAGCGAATACTTTGACAGCGCACCCAAGAAGATCAACGTCCAGACGGTGCAGACCGTCATTGAGGACGAGTTCGACGTGACCCATGAGGAGCTGGTGGGGCCCAGGCGCAACGCCAACATCGCAAAAGCACGTCACATCGCCATCTACCTTGCCATCGAGATGTGCGACATGACCACCTCGGCCGTGGGTGCGGAGTTTGGCGGGCGCAACCATTCGACGGTAAGCACCAGCTACAAGAAGGTTCAGAAGATGATCCAGGAGGATCGTGGGTTCACCGACGACCTCAAGGCACTCAGAAAGAAGATAACCCTTCGTTCATAACACCGCCCAAGCTGTTGAAAACTTGTCAAAGGCGGGCACACAACATGTTGAAAGGTGGGCAGAAACGGATGAAAAGTTTTGAGCAGGTTTTAGACGTGCAAAAACACCCCGGTTTCAAACTGCCTGATGTAGAAAACTTTCATAGCATCTACCTGCGAAGATATAAGTAATCAACAGAATCGACAGTGTTATTACTATTATTAAATTTATTTAATATCTAAAGAAAGGTAATAAAGGATGAAGTTCACCGTCAGCCAAAGCTCGCTTACGCAAGCCATCGGCATCGTCATGAAGGGCGTGGCCTCTGCTTCAACGCTTCCCATTCTATCGGGCGTGCTCGTCAAGGCTCAAGACGGCATCTTGGAATTCCAGACCTCAAACTACACCATCTCGATCCGCCACCGTATCGCGGCGCATATCGAGCAAGAAGGCCAGATGGTCATCCCCTGCAAGATGCTGTCCAATATCACCAAGACCCTTCCCGATGCACCGGTGTCTTTCGAGCTTTCGGAGCGTCAGGTTTCGATCAGCTGCCAAAAGAGCTCGTTTAGGCTCAACACGCTTGACGCCAGCGATTTCCCCGAGTTTCCCGCTTATGCTATCGAGAGTGCCGTCGAACTGCCGACCGACGTTCTGTCCGAGATGGTCGGCCGCGTATGGCGCGTGACGTCCACCGACAAGGCTCGACCTATCTTGGGCGGCGTGCATATGAAGGTCGAGAACAACACGGTGCGCCTGGTGGCGACTGACTCGTTCCGCCTGGCCGTGTGCGACACGCAGGTCGAGACCTCGACGCTCGAGGGCTCCTTTGAGCTCAATGTGCCGGCCGACGCCATGAACGACGCACTCAACATCATGAGCGACCAGCCCACTATCCTCATCGGTGCCACCGATACGCAGGTGGTCTTCGAGGCGGGCAACACCACCTATGTGTCGCGCCGCATCGAGGGCGTGTATCCCAACTACAAGCAACTGATCCCCGACTCGTGCGTCACGAGCGTCAAGATCGATGTCGCCGCCTTCAACGCCGCACTCAAGCGCGTGGCGGTTATCGCGAGCGCCAATCCCGCCGTCAAGTTTGAGATCGACGTCGAGAACGGCACCATGGGTCTGTCCTCGATCTCAAACGACCAGGATCTGGCCCAAGAGACCATCGATATCCAGGCCGAGGGAGAGTCGGGTACCATCGCATTCAATTACCACTACATCTTCGGGTGCCTTAACGCGCTGTCCAAAGAGAAGGAAATCACCCTTGAGCTCAAGAGCTATTCGCAGGCGGGCATCTTTAAGTCGTACGACAAGATCAACTACCTGTACCTCGTCATGCCGGTGCGCATCTAGCGAGTGGCGTCATGACGATGCACGCGCGTGAGCTCTCCGTCGTGCGCTATCGCAGCTTTGATGAGTACCGTCTGGACCTCGATGAGGGGGTGACGGTGCTTGTGGGGCACAACGCGGCGGGAAAGACCAATCTTATCGAGGCGCTTCAGCTCACCACGAGCGGCGCGTCCTTTAGGCATCCCGCCTCGCGCGAACTGGTGCGCGAGGGATGCGGCTCGTGTACCGTCGATCTGCGCATCGAGGGCGAGGGTCGCGTGCTGGACATGGGGCTTGCGGTCGAGGATGGCAAACGCGCCTTTAGGCGCAACGGCAAACGCTGCCCCGCCGCCGGGGTGCGTGGGGTGCTGCCGAGCGTGCTGTTTTGCCCCGATCACCTGGATATGGTCAAGCGCGGTGCCGCGCAGCGTCGTGCGGCGCTCGATGATTTTGGCGTGCAGCTCAACGAGAACTACGCCAATCTGGTTGCGGCCTATGAGCGAACGGTGGGCCAGCGAAACGCCTTGCTCAAGGAGCCTTGGTGCACCCGTGAGATGCTGGGAGCCTGGGACGAGTCGCTTGCCGCCGCCGGGGCGTCGCTGTTAGTGCATCGGGTGGCGTTGCTCGCCCGCCTGCGCGAACAGCTGGTCGCGGCATACCGACGCGTTGCCGCCGGCGAGGTGGCGGACGTGTCCTATGTGTCCACGATCGGCGAGATTCCGGACTCGCTTTCCCGCGAGGAACAGCGGTCCTATGCGCACGACCGGTTTTTGGCGGCTCTTGCCGAGCGCGCGGATGAGGAGATGCGCCGCGGGGTCACCCTGGTGGGCCCGCACCGGGATGAGCTGGAATTTACGGTCGATGGGCGGTCGGCCCGCTCCTTTGCCTCCCAGGGCCAGCAACGCACACTCGTGCTGGCTTGGAAGGTTGCCGAGGTCGCCGTTGCCCGCGATATCCTGGGCACCCCGCCGCTGCTTTTGCTCGACGACGTGATGAGCGAGCTCGACGCCGCCCGCCGCGAGGCGTTTCTCGCCCTTGTCGGCGACGGTATCCAGACGGTCATCACGACCACGAACCTGGGGTATTTTACGGACGATGTGATCGACCGGGCGAAGGTGGTGAGGATCGGTGCCGAGATATAAGGCGAAGGATCTGGATAAAAGAGCCGGCCAGACGACCGGGCTGGGTGGATTTTTAGCGGGCATGCGAGCGCAGATCCTTGATGCCGCCACGCCGGAGCGCCGCGCCCAGATGCGACAGGCCGAGCGCTCCCATGAGATCTACCGTGCCTGGAACGCCGTGTGCGCGGGGACGCGCGAGGGCAAGCACGTGACGGGCCTGCGGTATCTTCCTGAGTCCAACGAGCTTCTGGTGTACCTGGATGCTCCCTCGTGGACGCAGGAGATGACACTTCTGCGCGAGATCATCCGTGCCCGCATGGAGCGTGAGGGGGCACATGTGGACGGTCTGGTGTTCAAGACCACCCGGCCCGGTTATGTGCCGCCTGCCAACCGCGGCCCGCAGCGCCCTCGGGTCGCCGATCGCACGCCGGCTCCCCATGCTGATCTGACCGAGGCGGAAGACGCCGCCATCGATCGCGCCGTGGATCCCATTGCCGATGCGCGTCTGCGTGAGGCGCTTGGTAAGGCTATGAAGGCAAGTGCCGCCTGGCAGAAGGGCGCCGATGCGAACAAAACGCCTTAAAACGCATCTGGTGGCTTTATAGAACCAAACGCCCTCGCCCGTGAGGGCGTTTTTGTACGCTAAACTAGTAAGACTATGCTCAATACTCATAAAAGGGAGGACGAGTGGCACAAGAGAACGATTACGATGGCGGCGAGATTAAGATCCTCGAGGGTCTCGAGGCCGTCCGTAAGCGCCCGGGCATGTATATCGGCTCGACGAGTGCGAGCGGTCTGCACCACCTGGTGTGGGAGATCGTGGATAACTCCGTCGACGAGGCCATGGCCGGTTTCTGCACCGAGATCCACGTGACGGTGCATGCCGACAACTCCATCACGGTCGTCGACAACGGACGCGGTATCCCGGTAGACGAGCACCCCGTCAAGAAGATACCGACGCTCGAGGTCGTCATGACGATCCTGCACGCCGGCGGCAAGTTCGACAATTCGGCCTATAAGGTGTCCGGCGGCCTGCATGGCGTGGGCATCTCGGTCGTCAACGCCCTGTCCAAGAAGGTCGTGGTCCAGGTCAAGCGCGACGGGCATATCTACGAGATGCAGTTTGCCCGCGGCAAGACCACCGAGAAGATGAAGATCGTCGGCGACAGCCAGAGCACGGGCACCACCGTCAGCTTCTGGCCCGATGACGAGATCTTCGAGACGTGCGTCTATGATTTCGACACGCTCTACAGCCGACTCCAAGAGACGGCCTTCCTCAACAAGAATCTCAAGATCGTCCTGACCGATGAGCGTGCGGCCGAGCCGCGCGTCGAGGAATTCTGCTATGCCGGCGGCATCATCGACTTCGTCAAGTTCCTCAACGACGGCAAGGATGTCGCCGAGGGACTCAAGGAGCCTATCTACATCGAGGGCAAATCGGAACCCGATGCTCCCGTCGAGAAGATGGGCGAGGTCGAGGTCGCGATGCAGTGGAACACCGGGTACGGCGAGACCGTCATGTCGTTTGCCAACGACATCTACACCCCCGAGGGCGGCATGCACCTCGAGGGTTTCCGCACCGCGCTCACCCGCGTGATCAACGACTACGCGCGCAAGCAGGGGCTGCTCAAGGAGAAAGAGCAGAACCTCACCGGCGACGACGTGCGCGAGGGTCTGTCTGCCGTCATCTCGGTCAAGCTGCCCGATCCGCAGTTCGAGGGGCAGACCAAGGCCAAGCTCGGCAGCTCGTATATGCGAACGCTCACGCTCAAGGTTGTTACCGACGGGCTGGCCGACTATCTCGAGGAGCATCCCAAGTCGGCGCGCGAGATTGTCAAGAAGGCCCAGCAGGCCTTTAAGGCCCGCAACGCCGCCCGTAAGGCCCGTGAGGCCACGCGCCGCAAGAGCCTGCTCGAAACCGCTTCGCTGCCCGGCAAGCTCGCCGACTGCTCGGTGCGTGACGCCGAGCAGACCGAGCTGTTCATCGTAGAGGGCGACTCGGCAGGCGGCTCGGCCAAGGACGGCCGCCGCCGAGACATCCAGGCGATCCTGCCCCTGCGCGGCAAGATCTTGAATGTCGAGCGCGTGGGTGATCATCGCGCCTTCTCGTCCGATACCATCCAGTCGCTCATCACCGCTATCGGTTGCGGCGTGACCACGAGCGCCGGTGACGGCGGCGATTTCGACATCACCAAGGCGCGCTACCACAAGATCATCATCATGACCGATGCCGATGTCGACGGAGCTCACATCCGTATTCTGCTGCTGACGTTCTTCTACAAGTACATGCGCCCGCTGATCGATGCGGGCTATGTGTATGTCGCCTGCCCGCCGATCTTTGGCATCAAGGTGCGCAACAAGATCCACTACGTCTACCCCAACGGACGTCAACCCGAAGACGAGATCCTGCGCGACACCATTGCCAGCTTGGGTCTCAACCCCGACGACAACGATGAGGACGGCAAGGCCGAGCACGGCAAGATCACCAAGAAGCGCAAGGGCTACACCGTCCAGCGCTACAAGGGCTTGGGAGAGATGGACCCCAAGCAGCTTGCCTCGACCACCATGGACCCCAAGACCCGCATCTTGCAGCGTGTGTCCATCGAGGACGCGGTAGTGGCCGACCGCGCCGTGCGCGAGCTCATGGGCTCCGAGGTGGGCTATCGCCGCGACTACATCGAGAAGCATGCGCACGACGCGCGCTTCCTTGATGCTTAAAAGGAGGTAACGTGGCAGACGATATCAACAACAACGACAACGTCGAGGATACCGGCGACGCCGGCATGCCCGATGATCTCAAGCGCCTGCTCGCCCGCGCCGAGCAGGGCGAGGATGGCGACCCGAACGCCTATAACCCCGATGCCGAGGATGATGAGGACGAGGATGACGACGGCGAGCTCGAGGAGAGCTTCGGCGCCGTCGATCGCGGAACCTCGGCCGGCGAGGATATCAACGGCGGCCAGCTCCAGATCTCGGAGTTCGGCCATGAGATGAAGCAGTCCTTTATCGAGTACTCGATGTCGGTCATCACCGCCCGCGCCCTGCCGGACGTTCGCGACGGCTTGAAGCCGGTGCACCGCCGCATCCTCTACGCGATGAACGAGAGCGGCATCTACCCCAACCGTCCGCACAAGAAGTCCGCCTGGACCGTCGGCGAAGTTATCGGCAAGTACCATCCGCACGGCGACTCCGCGGTCTATGACACCATGGTCCGCCTGGCGCAGTGGTTCTCGATGCGTACGCCGCTGATCGATGGCCACGGCAACTTTGGCAACATCGACGGCGACTCCGCCGCCGCCATGCGCTACACCGAGAGCCGCCTGGCAAAGCCCGCCATGGAGCTTTTGCGCGACCTGCAGAAAGATACCGTCGACTGGCAGCCTAACTACGATGAATCGCTCGCCGAGCCGGTGGCGCTGCCCGCGCGCTTCCCCAACCTGCTGGTCAACGGCAGCCAGGGCATCGCCGTTGGTATGGCCACCAACATCGCCCCACACAACCTGAGCGAGGCGATCGAGGCCACGTGCTATCTGATCGACAACCCCGACGCCACCGTCGACGAGCTCATGCAGATCATGCCCGGACCGGACTTTCCCACCGGCGCCATCATCATGGGAACCGACGGCATCAAGAAAAGCTATGAGACCGGCCGCGGGTCGATTGTCGTCCGTGCCAAGGCCCATGTGGAGTCCACCAAGACCGGTCGCAACCGCCTGGTCTTTACTGAGATCCCCTACATGGTCAACAAGGGCACGCTGCAGGAGAAGATCGCCCAGCTGGTCAACGAGAAGCGCATCGAGGGCATCTCGGACATGCGCGACGAGTCCAACCAGAAGGGTATCCGTCTGGTCATCGAGCTCAAGAAGGGCGTCATTCCACAGGTCGTGCTCAACAACCTGTACAAGTACACCTCGCTGCAGACGACGTTCGGTGCCAACAACCTGGCCCTGGTCAACGGCGTGCCCAAGCTGCTGTCGCTTCGCGAGATGCTGCAGCACTACATCGACCACCAGGTTGACGTAGTCACTCGCCGCACCCGTTTCGATCTTAAGAAGGCTCAGGCTCGCGCGCATATCCTCGAGGGCTATCTCATGGCGCTCGATCATATCGACGAGGTCATCAGCATCATCCGCTCCTCGCAGACCGATGCCGAGGCGAGCGCTCGTCTTATCGAGCGCTTTGGTTTCACCCCCGAGCAGACCACGGCCATCCTCGAGATGAAGCTGCGCCGTCTGACGGGCCTGGAGCGCGATAAGATCCAAGAAGAGCTCGACGGGCTGCGCCGCGCCATCGCCTACTACGAGGACCTGCTGGCCCACGAGGAGAAGATCCTGGGCGTGATCAAGGGGGAGATGCGCGAGATCTCCAAGAAGTTCGGCGATAAGCGCCGTACCGAGATCAGCCATGTCGAGCGCAGCTTTGATGTCGAGGACCTGATCGCCGACGAGGAGATGGTCATCACCATCACCCACACCGGCTACGTGAAGCGTATACCCGTGGCCGCCTATCGCGCCCAGAAGCGCGGCGGCAAGGGCGTCAGCGGCGTCAATCTCAAAGAGGACGACGTTATCGACGAGATGTTTATCGCCTCGACGCATGAGTACGTGCTGTTCTTCTCGAGCAAGGGCAAGGTCTATCGCCTTAAGGTGCACGAGCTGCCCGAGGGCACGCGCCAGGCCCGCGGTACCGCGATCGTAAACCTGCTGCCCTTCGAGGACGGCGAGAAGATCGCGAGCGTCCTTACCTGTCGCGACTTCCCCGACGATGAGTACCTGATGTTTGCCACCGCGAGCGGTATGGTCAAGAAGACCGTGATGAGCGCCTACGATCGTAGTCGACGCGACGGCCTGATCGCCATCAACCTCAAAGACGACGACGCGCTGCTCAATGTGCGTCGTGTGCGAGAGGGCGACAAGATCATCATGGCTACCACGGCTGGCAAGGCCATCATGTTCGGCGAGGACCAGGTGCGTGCGACCGGGCGCGACACGAGTGGCGTGCGCGGTATCACGATGAAGGGCGATACGCGCGTTCTGGGCATGGAGGTCAGCAACGGCGAGGGCGACCTCTTTGTGATCACGGAGCGTGGTTTTGGCAAGCGCACCCCGGTCGCGGACTACCCCGAGCAGAACCGTGGCGGTCAGGGCGTCTTTACCATTCAGATGACCGAGCGCAAGGGTAACCTTGCCGCCATGAAGACGGTGGGGCCGCAGCACGAGCTCTTCATTATCACGGAGGGCGCGACGGTGATCCGCGTCAAGACCGATCAGATCAGCCAGACCGGACGCACCACGCAGGGTGTCAAGATGATGAGCGTCGAAGACGGCGACCGCGTGTGTGCCGTGGCGCGCATGGATGCCGTCGAGGAGAAACAGGATGCGACCGGTGACCAGGATGCCGATGCATCGGGTGATACCGAGGGGGCTGCCGAGGGCTCGGAGAACGCGGTCGAAGAATAGGCCCGTGGTAGTGTCGAGAAAGTTGGTG
>DJRP01000007.1 GCA_002437815.1 Collinsella sp. UBA6357
ATCATGTTCTTGACGTAGTCAGCATGGCCCGGGCAGTCGACGTGGGCATAGTGACGGGCAGCGGTCTCGTACTCAACGTGGGAGACGGAAATCGTGATGCCGCGCTCGCGCTCCTCGGGAGCCTTGTCGATGTTCTCGAACGCAGTGAAGTCAGCCTTGCAGCCCTCGGTCTCAGAGAGAACCTTGGTGATGGCGGCGGTCAGCGTGGTCTTGCCGTGGTCGACGTGACCGATGGTGCCGATGTTAACATGCGGCTTAGTGCGCTCAAACTTCTCTTTGGCCATAAAGCCCTCCTCCTTAAAGGTCGTCCCCGGATGGGACTTTGCCTTCATACCATAGTGGCTCCCCAACATATATTGAGAAGCCACCGTGTTACCTATGGTAGCGGTGACTGGATTCGAACCAGTGACGCCACGGGTATGAACCGTGTGCTCTAACCAACTGAGCTACACCGCCGAATGGAGCCTGCAACCAGACTTGAACTGGTGACCTCTTCGTTACCAACGAAGTGCTCTACCGACTGAGCTATACAGGCACTTGACGGGTGGGAGCTATAGGATTCGAACCTATGTAGGCATAGCCAACGGGTTTACAGCCCGTCCCCATTAACCACTCGGGCAAACTCCCAATCGTTCAAGTATCCGCTGGTTCCTTTGGTCTTTGGGACCGCGTCACCCGCGAACGAAGAATATAATACGATGCGCCCTCGGGGCGTGTCAACGAAAACCTTTCAATACACGGTACCGGGCGTATCTATATAGGCCTTACCTGCGATTAGATCCACTTTTCTTCTATCCACTATTGAACCGTCTATGAATTGACGGCAAATGAAAGCGGCCCCGGCTCTTTGAAAGAACCGGGGCCGTAGCTCTCATGGAGCCAGTGACAGGAATCGAACCTGCAACCCACTGATTACAAATCAGTTGCGCTACCGTTGCGCCACACTGGCACGCTTGGCGCTCTTGCGCGAAGCCTGTTTAGGATACTGGAATTGGACAAACGGTGCAACGTACAAGGTGACGATTAGAAACCCTTCGTTGAAACGAATAGTTTTATATACAATCATTGCAAGATAACTATTCGTTCTAACGAAGGGTTACGCGATGCTCACAACCAGTGAAGCGGCCAAAATGCTCGGCATCACCCCGCGCAGAGTCCAGGAGCTCATCAAAACCGGCACCCTCGAGGCTCGCAAAGCTTCTGGCGTATGGCTTATCGACAAAGAGAGTATCGATAAACGACTGCGCTCGGTGAACAAAGTTGGCGGGCGTCCCGTTCGCGGGAACGGGAAACACGAGATCGCCTTTACGCTCATGAACCGCACCCATGAGGTGGGGCATGTCGTCTACAACACATCACGCAAGGATTTCACCCATATCGGCAGCGATATCGATCTCACCTATGCCCCAATCGGAGTCTTCACCCACGACCGCTCCGTATCGCTCGACGCCTTTCGCCTGTGGTGGAGAGGACGCGGGATTCCCGCGGCGCGCATCGGTCTGGCATCTTTGCTGACAGAAGCCGCAGTCGATGTCCCCGATGAGCTCATCCAGCGAAACCTCGGTCTCTCCCTCTCCGATCAGTACTGGATCAAACCCCGAGGGTCCGATCTCGCCTGGAAAGACATCAACTTTTTCAACCATGAATTCGAAGACGTCTCGCTCACCGTCGCCCCTTTTGCGCCCGAGGGCAAGAAAGCCGCCGCGAAACCCGACAACACCTCGGACGGCAACCTTCAAAAGTTCTGGACTTGCAAAGACGGGCGACGCGAACTGCACAAGATGGGAGCGCACCTCAATCAGGAGCCCTATAACGAGGTGGTAGCGACCGAGCTGCATCGCCGCGTTCTCGACACCGGCGAATTTGTTCCCTACTCGCTAGAAGGCACCGGAACGTCCGCCCTAAGCGTCTGCAACGATTTTCTTACCGATGAAGAAGAGTACGTTCCCGCGCATTACGTAGCACGATCGATCAGTGCAGATGAGCGATTAACCGACTATGAGCAATACGTCACCTGTTGCGAGCGGCTAGGCGTATCGGACATCGAATCCGCCCTCGCTCGTATGATCGTGTGCGATGACATCATCGCCAACTACGACCGCCACTGGCGCAACTTCGGGTTAGTGCGAAACGTCGAAACGCTCGAGTGCCGACCGGCCCCCATCTTCGACTCAGGGTCCTCGCTCTGGTGCAACGTACCGCTCGAGGAACTCAAAGCGGGCGAGCACAGCTTTACCAGCGCCCAGTTCTATTCAAGCCCTGCCAAGCAGATGTTGCTTGTCGATGACATGAGCTGGTTCGACGTCGACAAACTCGACGGGTTTGTCGACGCGACAATCGAGATCCTTTCGAAGAATGAAGCTCTTGCATCGAGGCTCCCCCACATCGAGGAAGCGCTTGAATGGCGCACCGAGCGAATAATCGATATCGCGGAGTGGAGTTAGCGGAAACCGCGCCGGCCGGCAGTGCGGGGTCGCGTGCGGCCCCATGCCCTAGCGGCCGCGGATGGCTTTGAGCTTTGCCAGGGCCTCCGGGGAAAGGCGACTGCCGAGCGTCATCTTGATCTGCGGGGCTTCCTCGGCCTCGTGTACGTCGTTATCGATCTGCCTGATCTCGTCCACCAGCATGCGGCTCGAGATGCGCGTGACGCCCTTGCCCATGACGACGGCCTGAATGGTGCCGTCACTCGAAACCACGGAGCACGCGCGGCCCTCTTCGCGTGCCTCGATGCAGAGCTGCTGGACAACGGTATCGGCGGACACACCGGTCGGCGAAAACTCGATGCGCACCCCCGCCGACGGTAGGTTGGGACGATCCTTGGATATGTTTCCGGCACCGTCGAAGACGATCACGGCCTCGTAGCGGCCTTGAGCAAACGCCGCGACATCGTTGATAAGCGCCGTGCGAGCCATATCGTGTACATCGCTCGAATAGGGATCGTCCGAATGGTCGTAAACGAGCTTCTCGTAACGCGGCGTGCAGTGGATCACGTTGTAGCCGTCGACCACGAGCAATTCGGGCTTATCGGAGTGGACAGTCGACACCGGATCGGCGATCGCCTGAGCAAAGGCGTTTCCGCCCACACCGTAGGTTGCGGCCGAGACGATCGGCTTGGCAGAGCCCTCGCCAAAGCGTTTGGCCTTTGACTTGGCACGATTCTTCTTGGACATATGCTACTCCCCGTCTACGAGCGAATCGGCGTTACGGCGCAGCCACTCAAAGCAGAGGGCCGTCGTGGCCTGGGCGACGTTGAGGCTTTCCGTCTGCCCCAGCTGGGGAAGTTTGGTCAAAAAGTCGCATTTCTCGAGCACCAGCCGCGATATGCCGTCGCCTTCGGAACCCATGACAAGCGCGACGCGGCCCTCAAAGGGGGCATCCCAGCAGACCCCGTCAGCATGTTCCGAGGCGCCACCGACCCAAAAGCCGGCCGCCTTGAGCTCGTCGAGAGCACGCGCGATATTGGGCACCTGAGCGACCGGTAAGTGCATGACGGCGCCGGCAGACGTCTTGTAGCTGCCGACCGTCACGCCGGCAGCGCGCTTGTTGGCGATGATGACACCAGCCGCACCCACGACCTCGGCCGAGCGCACGATGGCCCCGAAGTTGCCATCGTCGGTCACGTGGTCGAGTACGACAACGAGCGCCGGGCCCTCCCCCGCGCGGGCGATGATGTTGGCGATGTCCGCGTAGGGGAAGTTGCCGACCTCGAGCGCGATGCCCTGGTGTGCACCGTGACTCGAAAGCGCATCGAGCTGCGTGCGCGGCACGTACTTGATGCGAACGCCGGCGGACTCGAGGTCGTTCACCAGATGCGTGAGCGAGCTATCGCGTTCCCCACCCTCGGCAACGAGCGCGCATTTAATCGGAAAGCCTGTGCGCAGCGCCTCGGCCACGGCACGGCGTCCTTCGATGAACTCGCCCTTAGGAGCCTGCACACGGTCGCGAGAGGGCTGGGGCCTTCCCTTTTGATTGTCAGCCCGAGCGGTACGCCTCGGCTTATCGTTCTTGGGAGCCGTTCGCTTGGCGGGATCGAGGCGTTTACGGTTATCAGCCATTAGAGCGCCTTGATCCTCGAACCGGCAGCCGTATCCTCGACCGCCAGACCCAGGTCCTTGAGCTGATCGCGAATAGCGTCGGCAAGCTCCCAGTTCTTGGCGGCGCGGGCCTCGGCACGGGCCTCGAGAATCTTGGCCGCAGCAACGTCGACATCGTCACCCGTATAGGCGACAAGGCCGGCGGCGACACCCAAGATGCCGAGCGGCAACTTGACCTCGGGCTCGGGCAGCTCGATGCCGAGCGTGTCGAGCAGCTCCACCAGCGTATCCGCGGAGGCCACGGCAGCGGCCTTGTCGGCCGCATCGCCTGCCTGCTCCAGGTACTGGTTGCACTCGGTCACGAAGCCAAAGACGGCACCGAGCGCGCCAGCGGTGTTGAAGTCGTCGTCCA
>DJRP01000020.1 GCA_002437815.1 Collinsella sp. UBA6357
CTGTACGAGAAGTACTTCCCCAACGGCGGCGCCTCGATCTTCACCTTCGAGATCAAGGGTGGCCAGGAGGCTGCTTGGAAGTTCATCGACCATCTGCAGGTCTTCTCGCTGCTCGCCAACGTGGCCGACGTCAAGTCGCTCGTCGTGCACCCGGCGACCACCACGCACTCCCAGCTCTCTGCCGAGGAGCTCGCCGAGCAGAACATCACGCCCTCGACGATCCGTCTTTCCATCGGCACCGAGAACGCCGAGGATATCATCTGGGATCTGAAGCAGGCTTTTGCCGCTCTGGACGAGTAGGGTTTCGCACGGAGATAGCGCTTCGCAGGCGCTTCTGCCTTAAGAACAATTGGGACCGTTGCCACGGCGACTCGTGGCAACGGTCCTTTTGTGTAGGACGAAGGGGCCGGGGATACTGCGGCTTACCGAGCGTTTACAGAAGCGATGCGACCGACAGATATTCGCATTTCATACTGGGGTTAACGATACCGGGAGAGCAAGGAGTTCCTCGTGGATGCGAAGAATGTCGTTATCGCCATCGTGGCCGTCTTCTTTGGTGTTCTTGGCCCTATCGCGGCACTGATTGCGGGCACACAGGCCGCTCATGGGGCTGCCATGGTCGCCGTGGCGTTCGTAATCGTTGCCGCGCTCTTGGGAAGCGTGGGCGTGGTGCTTTGTCGTGATGACGAACAGGACGGTGAACTTTCGCTCTAATGATCTCTATAATGGGGCAACGTAGATATGCCATATGTTGCACACGAAGGGATTCCATGAGCATTCTGACCACCATCGCCGTCCTGCTGATCGTTGCCGCGGCGATCTCTGTCGCGCTTGCGCTCCTTGGAGTCGTCGTAGGCGTCGCCTTTCACCTGCTACCGATCGTGCTTGTGGTGGTTGCCGTGCTGTTCTTTATCAAGGGCGGAAAAGTGCACGTGGAGTGGCCGCATGGCAAGGATGCCTCTGGCGCCGATATGGATGACGACGTGATCGACGTCGAGGCCCGTCCTCATACCGATGATTAACTCGGGCGATCCGGTTACGGATCGCCTTTTTGTTGTGTCGGTTGGTTTGGCGGGACCTAAGCCGCAGGGCAGATCGCAAAGACGCGCGCCGGATAGCCGACCCCGTCGCGGACTTTGGGATTTTTGATCTCTACTGCGTTACGATACGTGCACTATAGCGATCCCGGTCTGTTTCGGCTCTATGTCAGGCCTGTTTCGTCTTGTTCTGTCGGCGACGGCGAAAGGTGCAACCTTGCAATACCGTATCGACCCCAAAAGCGGCAACCGCATTTCGGCGCTCGGCCTGGGGTGCATGAGGTTTCCCGGCGTTGCCGGGCGTCCCGATGCCAAGACGGCCGATGCCATCATCTCGCGTGCCGTGTCGTGTGGTATCAACTATCTGGACACCGCATATCTTTATCCGGGCAACGAGGCCTGCGTGGGCGCATCGCTTGAGCGCCTGGAGCTGCGCGATCGCGTGTACCTGGCGACCAAGATGCCCCACGGCTCTTGCAAACGGGCGGAGGACTTCGACCGCTTTTTCGACGAGCAGCTGCGGCGGCTCCGCACCGATCATATCGACTACTACCTCATGCACAACATCACCGCGCCGGCGCAATGGGAGCGTCTCGTGGCGCTCGGTGTCGAGGAATGGATCGCACGGCAGAAGGTTGCCGGCCGAATTGGCGAGATCGGTTTTTCCTACCACGGCAGCGCGGGCGATTTCATCACGATGCTCGACGCCTACGACTGGGATTTCTGCCAGATTCAGTACAACTATGCCGGCGAGCATTATCAGGCCGGGACGGCCGGTCTTGAAGCCGCCGCCGATCGCGGTCTTGCGGTCTTTGTCATGGAGCCGTTGTTGGGCGGGCGCCTTGCAGGCAAGCTGCCGCCGACGGCCCGTTGCATCTTCGATGGCGCGGGCGACTCGGCTCTTGGCACGCCGGCGGCTTGGGGTCTCTCGTGGGTATGGAACCACCCTCAGGTAACGATGCTGCTTTCGGGCATGACTGCGCCCGAACAAGTGGAGGAGAATGTCGCGATCGCCGAACGTTCGCTTCCGGATTCGATGACCACCGAGCAGCTCGACACGATTGCACGCGTGGTTGCCGAGTTTGAACGGGTCAACCGTGTGCCCTGTACCGGCTGCGGCTATTGCATGCCATGCCCTCGCGGGGTCAACATCCCGGCGAGCTTTTCGGCTTACAACGCGAGCTATGCCCACAGTTGGTTTACCGGTATATGGCAGTACTATTGCGGCAGCGCAGTACGGACCGCGGAGCCCAAGCTGGTGAGCAACTGTATCGGCTGCGGCAAGTGTGCTCGGCATTGTCCGCAGCATATCGATATTCCGGAGCGTCTCGACGACGTGCGTCGACGCTTTCAGCCGGGGCCCGTGACGGCTGCGCTCAGGGTTTTTGGCCGTCTGCACCGCGAGTAAGTTATAGGAACATGAGGATAGATATGCTGACGATCGGATGCCATCTTTCAACAAGCAAGGGATACAGGGCCATGGGGGAGGCGGCGCTCTCCATCGGGGCAAACACCTTTGCGTTCTTTACCCGCAATCCCCGCGGCGGCGCGGCGAAGGCGGTGGATCCCGACGATGTTACGGCGCTCATCGAGCTCATGGAGCAAAACGGTTTTGGCAAGCTGGTGGCTCACGCCCCCTATACCTATAACCCGTGTTCGGCCAAGGAGCATGCCCGTGCCTTTGCCCTCGAGGCCATGGCTGAGGATCTGAGACGCCTGGAGGCGCTGCCGGGTAATTACTACAACTTCCACCCCGGCGCGCATGTGGGACAAGGCGTCGACGCGGGCATCGAGCTCATCGTCGAGGCGCTCTGCCAGGTGATGTTCGAGGGTCAGTCGACCTGCGTGCTGCTCGAGACCATGGCTGGCAAGGGCACCGAGGTGGGCAGCAGGTTTGAGGAGCTCGCCCGCATCGTCGAGGGCGTGGAGCTTCGTCGGCCCGAGCTGACGGGCAAGCTCGGCGTGTGTCTGGACACCTGTCATGTGAGCGATGCCGGCTACGATATCATCCACGATCTGGACGGTGTGCTCGACGAGTTCGACCGTACCGTGGGCATCGAGCGCCTGCACGCGGTGCATATCAACGATTCCAAGAACCCCTGTGGTGCGCACAAGGACCGCCATGAGTGCATCGGACAGGGCTACCTGGGGTGCGAGGAATTGGGCGGCGGTAGGCATGTTATGCAAAAAATTGTATCTAACACACGCCTTCGCGATCTTCCCTTTATTTTGGAGACGCCCAACAAAATGCCTGGTTATGCTGCAGAGATTAAAATGTTAAGAACGATTGCGCAGCAATGACTTTTACTTGGTGGAGCACCTTGGGGCTTGATTTGGCATTGTTACGATTGGTTTTCGCGTTGCGATTATGCATAAATGGGCGCATAATATCCTCCAGTTTTTAGAGGCCCCGGAGATTGGGGCCACCGGGAAGGAGAAACCCATGAAGATCAAGAAACTCGGCGCGCTTGCCGCCACGGGTGCCATGGCACTCGTTTTGGGGCTTGCGGGCTGCGGCTCGTCCAACACCACCTCGGGCTCTGCCGCGGGCTCTTCCAGCTCCGATGAGGCCAAGGTCGAGAAGGTCGATGGCGCCAAGGAATACGCGCTCGTCAAGGACGGTACGCTGACCGTCGGTACGTCTGCCGAGTACGCCCCGTTCGAGTACAAGGACGACAACGGCGACTACAAGGGCTTCGACCTCGAGCTGATCCAGAAGGTCGGTGAGAAGCTGGGCCTGGACGTCGAGTTCGTCAACAACGACTTCGATACCCTGATCCCCGGCGTCGCCTCGGGCGCCAAGTACGATGTCGCCATCGCCGCCATCACCGATACCCCCGAGCGTGAGAAGGAGGTTTCCTTTTCCGATTCCTACTACATGGATGATCAGGCGATCGTGACCAAGGCCGATAACGCCGACATCACCGCCGACAACTACACCGACAAGCTCAACAGTGCCGATGCCACCATCATCGTCCAGTCCGGTTCCACCGCCGAGGACTTTGCCGAGGAGAACTTCCCCAAGGCTAAGATCGTTCCCTACAAGGATGCCACCGAGTGCTTCAGCGCCCTGCAGTCCGACAAGGGTGACGCCGTGGTGACCAACCGTTCCGTCGCAAGCCAGCTGACCGCCGAGCAGTTCAACACCTGCCACACCATCAAGCAGATCAGCACCGGCGAGGAGTACGCCATCGCCATCAACAAGGGCAACACCAAGCTGCAGTCCGATATCAACCAGGCTATCAAGGACCTGACGGACGACGGCACCGTGGACGCCCTGATGGAGCAGTACAGCATCAAGTAATCTGAGCTGCTTGCTAGCTTTTTGGCCCTCTCCGCCTGTGCGGGGAGGGCCTTTGCGGTTTATCAACCTGCACCCTTGTGACGTGCCCATGGCCTTCCCGGCCGTATAATTGCCAACCGTCAGCAAGTAATGGAAACGATAGGAGTCACGTTGTTCCATCTCGAGAAACAGCGGGTGTCTCACGTATGCGGCCCCGCTCTCCTAAAAAGGGTGGCGGTCTCGCTGCTCGTGGCCTGCGCCCTGCTTTGCGCAGGTCTGTCCGTTCCGCGGAACGCCGTCGCGCTTGACAGCGCCAAGCTCACCGCACGCCCCAATGCCGGGTCGGGCAGCGACGTTATCGGCGGTACCGAGACGCGCCTGACGTGGGAGGTTCAGGCCGACCCGGACGAGTCCGTAAACGGGCTTACGCTCACGCTGCCCGAGGGCACGACCTTCGAGACTGACGGCGCCCGCCTCACCATGCTTTCGGGCGAGGACCTTATGGACCGTACGCCCATGAAGCCGTCGCTTACGGCGAAAGGCCAGACGCTCAAGGTCGATTTTGGCCAGGATGCTCCCGCCGGCGGCTTCTTTAGGCTCGAGCTCTACGGCGTCACCTTCCCCACGGAGGGCGGCACCGAGAATTTCAGCGCCACCTATACGCTTGCCGACGGCAGCAGCCATAAGGTCCCGCAGGTTCCGTCGGTCGAAATCAAGGGTGTCACGTTTTTTGACAACCTGGTGAGCTCGCTCGAGCAGCAGGATTGGGTCAAGGCATGGAACTCCAATATGTTCCTGCGTCTGTTTTTGAACCCGGTCATCTTGGTGCAGAGCCTGCCCATGGTGTTCAAGGGCTTCTTGATGTCCCTGTCTATCGTGCTGGTCGCCTTCCCGCTCGCCATTCCGTTCGGTTTCGCGCTGTCGCTCATGCGTATCTCCAAGTCGCGTATTCTGCGCTGCCTGGCGAGCATCTATGTCAATATCATCCGCGGCACGCCCGCCTTCCTACAGATCTATATCGCGTTCTTCGGCCTGCCACTTGCGGGCGTCAAGGTCGATGACTACGTGTTGGGCGTGATCGTCATGGCCATGAACTCGTCTGCCTATCTGTGCGAGATCTTCCGCGCGGGCATCCAGTCGATCCCCAAGGGCCAAAACGAGGCCGCTCGCTCGCTGGGCATGAACGCCTTCCAGACGCTGCTCTACGTTATGATTCCGCAGACGTTCCGTAACGTGTTGCCCACCCTGACCAGTGAGTTCATCTTGCTGTACAAGGACACCTCGTTGCTCGCGGCCGTGGGCGTGGTCGAGATCGTCATGAATGCCCGCACCATCGTGGCGACTACGGGATCCATCACCCCCTATGTGGTCGCCGCCCTGTTCTACCTGGTGATCACCCTGCCTCTGGCCCATCTGGTGGGCAAGCTCGAGGGCAGGCTGCTGGGTACCGATGCCGGCAAGAAGAAACGTCCCGTCAAGAGCGCCGGCGAGGTCGTGCCCACGCCGGCCGATCATACCGTGGGCCTGTAAGGAGGAACCGTCATGGCAGACAACAACAATGCGGCCTCCGAGGTCGTGGTGAGCATCAAGAACCTTCAAAAGGCCTATGGCGACAACGTCGTCCTGCGTGATATCGATCTGGACGTGCATAAGGGCGAGGTCGTTGTGGTACTTGGGCCCTCGGGTTCCGGCAAGTCGACGATGCTGCGCTGCATCAACCGTCTCGAGGAGCCCACGTCGGGCAGCATCACCGTCGAGGGCGTGAACGTCTGCGAGAAGGGCGTCGACCTCAACCGGGTTCGCACGCACTTGGGCATGGTGTTCCAGCAGTTCAACCTGTTCCCGCACCTCTCGGTCAAAAAGAACGTCATGCTCGCGCAGCAGAAGGTACTCAAGCGCAGCAAGGAAGAAGCGGAGAAGATTGCGATCGAGGAGCTCACCAAGGTGGGTCTGGCCGAGCGTATCGACTTTATGCCGAGTCAGCTTTCGGGCGGCCAGCAACAACGTGTGGCTATCGCGCGCGCCCTCTCGATGAATCCGCACGTCATGCTTTTTGACGAAGCGACGTCGGCCCTTGATCCCGAACTCGTGCGCGATGTGCTTGGCGTCATGCGCGATCTGGCCCGCGACGGCATGACGATGATCGTGGTGACGCACGAGATGGGCTTTGCCCGCGACGTTGCCGATCGCGTGGTCTTTATGGATGGGGGCGTGATCGTGGAGGAAGGCACGCCTTCGGAGGTCTTCGATCATCCCAAAAGCGAGCGCACCAAGGCGTTTTTGGGCAATATCTCCTAAACCTGGGTTGTGTTTGAGCGGGGGCGTTTTTGCTGCCCCCGCTTTTTTTTGACACCCATTGCCGCTCATCGCGGTTTGACGCCCAGTAACCTGTCCCCGTTGTACCAGTCTAGGGAAAGGCGAGGCCACAATGGGTACGGTCTACGGCTATGCAAGAGTAAGCACGCGCGATCAAAATCTGCGACGGCAACTTGATGCTTTGCGCGTTGCGGGAGTCGATGCGGCCGATATCTTCGCGGACAAGGCAAGCGGCAAGAATTTCGATCGTCCAGCCTATCGTGCCCTCATGGCGCGGCTGGAACCCGAGGACGTGCTTGCGGTGCCCTCCATCGACCGCTTGGGCCGCAATTACGATGAGATCCTTGAGGAATGGCGCCGGATCACCAAAGTCAAGGGCGCGCAGATCGTGGTCCTCGACATGCCGCTGTTGGATACGCGTGAGCGCGCCTGCGATGTGACGGCCGCACTTATCGCCGACATTGTTTTACAGCTTTTGAGCTATGTGGCTCAAAAGGAGCGTGAGAACATACATCGGCGTCAAGCCGAGGGCATAGCGGCCGCGCGGGCCCGGGGTGTACGCTTTGGAAGGCCGCGCAAACAGGTGCCGCGTGCATTTGCGGCGGTGCGCATGTCCTATGAGCGACATCAGATCACCCGCAAAGAGGCTGCGGAGCGACTCGGCGTGTGCGTGGGGACGTTCGACCGTTGGATACACGAGGCGCGGGAGTGAGATCTGCTTCTTTGCGGATACGCCAAGTAGGCCATGTCCTAAAATCTATCGGCAACCATGTCTTTCTTCGTCTCGTGAAAGGGGCTTGTCATGATCGTTCCCGAAACGCTTTGTTCCAACCTCTATCAGTTTGCCTTCTGTCCCGAGCCCTGTTATGACCGGCTGGTCGACCTGGCGGACCGCGAGGACTGGGGCCCCAATAACCGTATCCTCAAGAACTACCTTTCGTTCTCGTTTAGTCGTGCCGTCAATCTTGTCGAGCGCGATGCCGACGGCGCCGTTTCTCCCTCGACGCTACCGCTCGTGTTCGATAGGGATCTATGCCTGTTCAACACGGGCCTCTATACGCCTCGTTATGAGACCGTCTACGCGCTGTTCGAGCCCAACGCCAAGCCCGATGCTCGTCAGCGTTGGTTTCTCAAGGGCTTTTTCAAGGAGAGCGATCCCGCATTGGTGTCGTTTGAGTATCTGCCGTGCCGTGTGCGCTTTGCGGAGGACCCCTCTGAGCTCGTTTTCGATTATCGCCTGCCCATTCGCTCCAATATCGACCATATCCTGGGTGACGAGGAAAACCTTTCGCGTATTCCCAAGGTCTTGATGGGCGAGGGCAACTCGCTGCTGCTCCGCCGGGCCTTCGAGGGCGCGGTGGTGGAGGCGGCCCGTCGAGCGGCTGCCAACTATACCCTTGCCGTGCCTCAGTTTTACGGTGGCCGTATTCAGCTGTTGCTTCCGCTCTGTCTGACGGGTGATAAGCCGGAGCTCGCGTTGACTATCCAGCGCGAGGACGGGTTCTATGCCGCGCGAACCTGCCTCACCCTTGACATGGCATACAACAACGCCCGGCTTATCTGCCGCCCCGAGACCTCTTGGATCAAGCGCGACTAGCGCCGTCCTTGCGTCAAACATTCGTCGTCAGGGCGAAGGGGTCTAATCGGGTACCGACATCTCGACCGGTCGGTTGCCGACGGTATCGGAAGTTCCGGCGGCCCATTCGCTCGTCGTTTGGATGAGATCATGCTTGGAGGGTTTCTCCGTCCAGTATTCCTCGTCCATAAACGGCAGGAAAATTTGATGGCCCGGCACGATGAAAGGTATGTTGGCCTTGCGCAGCGAGTCGCACTGGCGCCGCATGAGGCGCCTCTCGACAACGACGGTCGGGCGGTTCCAGCGCCTTACGAGCCCCGCATACATGCGCTTGATGTCGAAAAGCGATGAGCTCCAGTCGATGTGGAACAGCAGGAAGGTGCCGCCCCGATAGGTTGCCTGAAGGATGTCGACATCATCGCGAATGCTGGGATGCAGCTCGTGCGCGAGGGGCCATTCGGCGGTGGAGATCTCGAGCTCGAGTGTTTCCCACAGGTAGTTGAGTGCTTCTTCCATCGGGGGGGACCTCGCTGTCCGGGTGGGGGATCTGTTTCATTTGATTCTTGCACGTGCGATACGGCGCAGTGGCCAGCGCTTCTGCGAGCGGTTATTGCGAGATGGGGAGCGGGGAGTCTCCGGCCGTTTTGAATGGGGAAGCGCGTTTGTTCACAGGTCCTCCATAAGATGAAGCGATTTCAAAAAAGTCAAAATTGGGGCTTGCGCGCGGTTGGCTGTTCCCGTATATTTCTTTCTTGCGCGAAGGCACAGCCGAGCGCAGTGGATGCATACTTTGGGATGTCGTCTAATGGCAGGACAGCGGATTCTGGTTCCGTCAATGGGGGTTCGACTCCCTCCATCCCAGCCAATTGCATCGCTACATATGGCCCGTTCGTCTAGCGGTTTAGGACGCCGCCCTCTCAAGGCGGAGATCACCAGTTCGAATCTGGTACGGGCTACCAGAATTGATTCCCCGGACTGCTTAGGTGGTTCGGGGTTTTTATATTGACCCAAAACGGCAGGGCAATAACGTCTGCCTGCCGCAAGAGCCTGAGGAGGACTCATGGACCTGCCTGTGAGTGTCGAAGATATCGCATACGCCGAGAACTATCTGGCGCAGGGTGACCTCGCTACGGCTATTCCACTGCTCGAGCGCTTGGTCGAGCTGGCCGAGGAGTATATCGATGCCGTATGCAAGACCACGGAGACCAAACAGTACTTTAGCTTTGAGTCGGCATTTGACCGTCTTGCGTATCGCCGTGTCGAGAAGGATCCGCGCGAGCTGGTTCAGGTCGATGTGCCTTTTGACCGCTTGTATTCGGATCTTGCTTTTGCCTACATCCGCAAGCAGGATTACGTTGAGGCGCGCAACGCCCTGATGCAGGCTGTGCGATGGAATCCCATGAACTGCAGCTATCGATTGGATCTGGCGGAGCTATTCCGCGCGCTCGGCGACAAGCAGGAGTGGGCTTCTTTGTCGTTCTCGGTGCTTGAGCGTGCGAGCGACGGCAAGAGCGCGGCGCGTGCGTACAGCAATCTGGGACAATTCTTTTTGGATCCCGAGAACGATAACGCTTCTGCCGCGGTGGGCTGTGCGCGTCTTGCCATGCGTTTGGCGCCGCATGACCCACATACCGAGCGCCTGGTCAATACCCTCACCAACGATTACCCTGATGCAATGGGCGAGAGTGATGACCATGTGATGGGCGAGCTGGGTCTTCAGGGCGTTCCGACCTCGCCCTCGGCCGAGATCGCGATCTGCTTGATCATGTGCGCGACCGATGCGGCGGGTGAGGGCGACAAGCAGGAGGCCACACGTTTGACGCTCCGCGCGCGCGACTTGGTGGGCGAGGAGGCCTGTGCGGCAATCGTCAAGCTGGTGCGCGAGAGCGATGCCGAGCTCAACGCCGAGCGCAAGGCGAAGCGCAAGGACGCTGCGGCCGGGGCGCAGTGCGCTGTCGAGAAGCCTGCGAAATCGGAGGAGACCGACGATGCCGAGTAAACGCGAGCGAAAACTCATCTCTAAAAATCGTTCGGCTCATCACGAGTATTTTATCGACGAGACGTTTGAGTGCGGCATTGAGCTGACCGGCACCGAGGTCAAGAGCATTCGCGAGCGCGCTTGCCAGATCACCGATACGTTTGCGCTGATTCGCGGCGGTGAATGCTGGCTGGTGGGCATGCATATTCATCCCTATAGCCATGGCGGGGTTTGGAATCGCGATCCCGATCGTCGCCGTAAGTTGTTGCTCCATCGCAAGGAGATTGATTTTTTGGACGGCAAGCTTCGCAATCGCGGCTATGCACTGGTACCGCTGGAGCTGTATTTCAATGTCGATGGACGCGTCAAGCTTTTGCTGGGATTGGGTCGCGGCAAGAAACTCTATGACAAGCGCGAGGATATGGCCAAGCGCGATGTTCAACGCGAGATCGATCGCGCCCTTAAAGAGCGAAACCGCTAGGCTGCAACGAATCCATTCCATTACTTAAGATTTGGGGTAAACAATGTTTATTGTTTACCCCATTTCTCTATGTGGGCATAAGAGGAGCGAGAAAGGGGCTGGCGCCATGTTCCCAGAATTGTTGCTTTGGCTGTTGTATTTTACTAATAGGACTATATACTATTAAGTGAAGTACACAAACAGTCACGTTCGAGAGGAGAACATCATGGCTGAAGAGAAGAAGACCTATAAGTTTGTCTGCACGGTATGCGGATATGAGGTTGAGGTCGATACTCCCGAGCTCCCGGAGGATTACGTTTGCCCTCTCTGCGGAGTCGGCCCCGATCAATTCGAGCTCGTTGAAGAGTAGCGCGCATCGCATGTGACCTCGCCTGTCAGGTCCCGGATGGATACCCATCCGGGGCCTTTTTTGATCCCAAAGTGCCAGGGGCAAATGGACCACCTTTACCGAACGGGACGGATGGTCCATTTGCCCCTGGCACTTTGGGATCATTTTGCATGGGGGTATCTGGGATAGCGATAACCGGCTGGCTGGTTCTTGTAGGGGTGTCTGCTTATATTCCCTATAAACCTAGTAGGGAAGACGGATATAATGCCGAACCTAA
>DJRP01000030.1:0-196 GCA_002437815.1 Collinsella sp. UBA6357
GGGTCGCCGGACGTGTTGTGCGCCTGCAGAATCGAATAGGCGATGGTGCCGCGCTTGGCATCCGCCGGCGTTTGCGCGATACCGCGCTCGACCGCCTCGGCAGCAGGCACGATCTCGGACCCGTTGCGCAGATAGATTCCGTCCTCATACAGCTTGACCATACCGTCCCCCACTCTGCCCGACCGGCACGGCACGG
>DJRP01000030.1:211-93153 GCA_002437815.1 Collinsella sp. UBA6357
CACATAGGCATACATTTGGCTCCTTATTAAACTACAGGCGGTTTGCGAAACGGTTACGAAATGCAAGATTCGCTTTATTTTGCTAAAGCACCCTAGACGAGATGGAGGTCCTGTCTGCAAACGCGATTGAAACAGGCGAAGGCCAGCACAAGCAAAAGCGCCGCGATGACAAAAATGATCGCTTGGGCAGCAAGAAGGCTTACCTTGAGTGCCGCAAACACGGTAAGGGCAGCGCCGGCGAAGGCGATCACCATGCCGGCGACGACCGTCACCACGACGCCGCGGCCGCGCTTGACGACTTCGTTGGGAGAATTCCAACCATAGTTGGGCCTACGAGCGTCGACCATCAGCCCCAACGCGCCCATGGCGGCGCAGATAGCCAGTCCCAGCAAGACACCCTCGGCAACCGCTAACAACGGCACGCCGCCCGCGAGCATCAGAGCACCGGACGCCACCGCGACCGGCACGCCCCACACCATGCTGACGAGCAACTTGGCGCGCATGATATCGCGCACCGGCACGGGTGCCGTCGTCATGATCCAGGCGCTCGGGCCCTCCATGCTCACCAGAACCGCACTGGGCGAGCACAGACCAAGGCAGAACACGAAGATCCACGGCGTCATAAGGTCGATGAGACCTGTAAAGAGATCGGCGCCGTCCGCACCGAGCGACAGATAGTTCTGGGCGATCATGGACCCGGCCGAGTCTTTGCCTGCCACCGCCATAAACAGGGAAAGCGCCAACAACATGAAGCCGCCAAAGCAGCTGTTGACCATTACCTGCGGCACGCCGAGCACCATGCGGATCTCCTTGAGAACCATGGCGCGCACCGGCGATGCGGCCCCACGCGAAGCACGGGCGACGTCGACCCTGCGCCCACCGCTGCTCGCCTCGAGCAGGGCATTGACGCGCATGAAGTTTCGCGACAGCACCTCGATGGCAGCGACGACCGCCACGGCCGAGATAGCCGCAAAGGGCACCAGCTGGATCAGGGCGCCGTCGGCCGCCGCAGCGACCATGTCCGCGAGCGGATACGCGCACGCGACGGCACGCATGCCGCCGATCATCCCATCAAGGTCAAGGCCACTCATCGAGGCCGAGAGCTGCTGCGAGTTCATGCTTAACGCCATAAGAGCCAAGCTCCCCGCGACCGCAACGATCACATACATCGCGCTCGCGAACTTAAACCGTGATGAACCCACTGCCAGCAAAAAGGCCACGAAGATGCCCAAACTCACCGGCAAGGCCGAGGCGAGCAAGATCGAGATCGGTACCGTCACGACGGACGCGACCGTAGCCGGCACGAGCATAAAGTAGACGACATACATGGGCACCATGATCACGATCGACCAGATGAGCTGCGTCACGAAGAGCGCACCCACGCGCGACAGCACCACGATGCGGGTGGAAATCGGCAGCGCCATGGTCATGTCGTAATCACGAAAACCGAAAAGGCTGCCCGTGGCACCCACAAAGGTGAAGATGAGCGCCAGCACCGTCGTCGCCGTCACGGCAAGGCCGGGAAGCGCCTGGGGGCACAAGATACCGAAGATAACCGCAGCGGCAAGCGAGGCCACGACGGCAAGTGCGAAGAACAGCAGCTGGCGGCCGAGCAAAAACGCCTTGAAGCCGATACCGCCCGAGGCTCCGTCGCCCTTCGAGAAACCAAGCGAGCTCGACACCGACTGCATCTGCACACGGGTGAGAATGAGAAGCGCCCTAAGCGGCGAGGCGCAAGCCGTCTCTCGCCCGGTATCGGCGCCGCATGCGCTACATGAGGCCATCTTAGCGACCCTCCCCGGCGTGGGCGGCGTCCGTGGGCTTGTTGCCTTCCGCGTCTTCGCCCATCACGAGCGTCATAAAGACGTCCTCAAGCGATTGGTCGCCGCGCACCTCGTCGGTATCGCCGCAGGCAAGCAGCTTGCCCGCGCGCAGGATGCCCACGCGGTTGCAGAGCTTTTCGACCACCTCGAGCACGTGCGACGAGAAGAACACGGCGCTGCCGCGATCGGCGAGCTCGCGCATCATCCCCTTGAGCTCATGGGCGGCCGCCGGGTCGAGGCCCACGAAGGGCTCATCGAGCACGAGCAGCTCCGGCTCATGGACAAAAGCGCCGATGAGTACGAGCTTCTGTCGCATGCCGTGGCTATACGAGCCGACTTTGCTGCCCAGGGCCGCGGTGATGCCCAAGCGCTCGGCGTAGCGCTCGATGCGCTCGGCTCGCACGTCGGCCGACACCGCGAAGAGATCGGCGATGTAGTTGAGGTAGGCGATGCCCGTCATGAACTCATAGATGTCGGGATTGTCGGGCACGTAGGCGATGCGGCGCTTGCATGCGACGGGCTCGTCCGCCACGCTGTGGCCGCAGACGGTGATCGTGCCGCCGTCGATGGGCTGGGCGCCCACAATCGAACGGATAAGGGTGGTCTTGCCGGCACCGTTGTGGCCGACATAACCAAAAATGTCGCCGGCCATGACCTCGAGTGAGAGATCAGGCACGACGACCTTGTCACCATAGGCTTTCTTGTAATGCTTGACGCTCAGCACGGGCTGCGCGGATGCGGTGGCGCTCATAAGCTGCTCCTTAAAATGGATCGTTACGAGCAGACTATACGGCACCGCGCATCAGAAGCGCATCAGCGGCGCCCAAAATCGCGCGGTCTAAATCTCGCCGCCGGTACCCAAGAGCTTGCGCATGACCTGCTCGGGGTTGACCGAGCCGTCGCGCGGCGCCAAGGCGGTGATCTTCTTCTGCATCTTGAACTCGTGCAACTCGTCCTCGAGCTGACGCACACGAGCGCGAAGCTTCTCGTTCTCGCGCTCGCGCTCCTCGGCACGTTCCTTCATATCGAGGATGCGCACGACGCCGGCAAGATTGATGCCCTCGTCGGTGAGTTGGTTGATGAGTTCGAGGCGCTCGATATCGGCACGCGAGTAGAGACGTGTGTTGCCACCCGAGCGTTGCGGGTTTACCAGACCCTTGGACTCGTAGACGCGCAGGGTCTGCGGATGCATGCCGGTCAACTCGGCCGCCACACTGATCATATACAGCGGTTTATTCCTGTTATCCTCAGCCATGTATCCCAGACCCCTTGTCTTCTCATTTGATCCCGTCGTTCCGGGTTTTCCAAGTGCCGCAGATTGCCCGATCAGAGGAGCGCCGCGTACTTAGGTACGCAAGCGACGGTTTGAGGGGCAAGGTGCGGTGCTTGGGAAAGCCGGGCTAATACGTGCCGCGATAGCGATCCACCTTCTCGCGATAATCGCGATGATCGGCTTCGCGCAACTTCTCCATGGTAGCGCGCTCCTCGTCGGTCAGGCTCGTGGGAACCGCAACCTTAATCTCGACGAGCAGGGCACCCGTGCGACCACGGTGCTTGACGTCGGGCGCGCCCATATCCTTGAAGCGGAACTTCTTGCCCGTCTGGGTGCCCGCCGGCACTTTGAGGCGCACCGTGGCGCCACCGGGCGTGGGCACGTCGACCGTGCAACCGAGGGCGGCCTCGTAGATGCTGATCGGCACCTCCATCGTCACGTCGGCACCCCTGCGCTTGAACAGCGGATGCTCCTCGACATGCGTAGTCACCACAAGGTCACCGCGCTCGCCGCCGTTGACACCGTACTCGCCGCGACGCTTGTAGCGCAGCTTGCCGCCATCGACCGCGCCCGCGGGCACCGAGACCGTGATGGTCTGCTGCTCGCCCGTGGAGGGGATCCGGTAGGTGACCTTATGCGTCACGCCACGGAAGGCGTCCTCGGCCGTCACGTCAACGGTCAGCGACAGGTCGCCGCCTTTGCGCGAGCGGCTACGACCGGTACCGGCGGCACCCGCAGCCCCGCCGAAGCCAGAACCCCAATCGCTACCCCAGGCTCCGTTGCCGCTGAAGATGCTGTCGAAGATGTCTCCCCAGCCGCTCGCACCGGCGGCACCGCCATAGCCGGCACCATATGCGCCGCCGCCCGCACCCGGCATGCCGCCGAACATGAGCATCTGGTCGTACTCTTTGCGCTTCTTGGGATCCGAGAGCGTCTCGTACGCCTCGCTGATCTCCTTGAACTTTTGCTCGTCACCGCCGGCATCGGGGTGATACTTCACCGCGAGCTTGCGAAACGCGCTCTTGATTTCTTTATCGGAGGCGTTCTTCGACACGCCGAGGACATCGTAGAACGTCTTGTTACCCTGAGGCATCTCGAACCTCCCTTTCGTCTTCAACTTATAAGGGCCCCGGGTGTTGACCCGGAGCCCTCGTCAATTACTCCTCGGTGCCCTCGGCCTTATCTGCCGAGGCATCTTCGCCGGCCTCGTCGGGCTCCGGCGCGGGGCGCTTCTCGCCGCCGTAGGTCACCGTGACCATCGCCGAACGCAAGATGCGGTCGGCCATGCGGTAGCCCTTCTGGTACACGTCGTTGACGGTCTCGTCGTACTGCGAGGCGTCCTCGACGCGACCCACGGCTTGGTGCTCAAGCGGATTAAAGGCCTCGCCCTTGGGGTCGATCGCCTCGACGCCCTCGTGCGAGAACACGTCGAGCAGCTTGGCGTGCACCGCATCCACGCCGTCGACGAACTGCTTGAAGTCATCGGACAGCTCCTGGGTGCGGGCATGATCGAGCGCACGCTCGATGTCGTCCACCACGGGCAGCAGCGAGGTCACGAGCTTCTCGGTCGCGCGCTCGCGCTCGGCCAGACGCTCGTTCGCCGTGCGGCGGCGGAAGTTCTCCCAGTCGGCCTGGAGGCGTGCGGTGCGCTCGGTGGCGTCCTTCGCCTTGCCCTCGGCGGCCTTCTGGGCCTCGGCAGCCGCATCGAGCTCAGCGCGAACATCGGCGAGCTCCTTTTGCGCCTGCTCGAACTTCAGCTTGAAGTCGTTGTCGGCGGCTTCCTCGCCGGCGCGGATGGCGGCCTCGACCATCTCGTCCTCGGTCATCGTCGCCTCCTCATTCGTATCCTCTGCCTGGTTCTCGGCGGCCTTGGCAGCCTCGGCCTCGGTGGCCTCGGTGTCGGCGGCCTCTACGGGAATCTTCACGTCCTTCTCCTCAGAGTCAACGGGGGCGGCGGCGCTGGCGGCCGCCGTCTCCGTGCGAGCTTTACGGGCGGACATGATTACTTGTCGTCCTCGTCGTCGACGACCTCGTAATCGGCATCGACCACGTCGTCATCGCCCTGCGACTGGGCGCCGGCGGCACCGCCGTCGGTCTGCTGCTGGGCGTCGGCATAGACGACCTGCGCGAGCTCGTAACCGGCAGACTGCAGCGCCTCGGTGGCGGACTTGATGGCCTCGATATCGGTACCCTCGAGCGCCTTCTTGGCGTCGGCGATGGCGGACTCGGTCTTGGACTTGAGGTCGGCGTTCACCTTGTCACCGAGCTCGTTCAGGGTCTGCTCGGTGGAGTACACGAGGGAATCGGCCTGGTTGCGAACCTCGACCTCCTCCTTCTGCTTCTTGTCCTCCTCGGCATGGGCCTCGGCGTCCTTGACCATGCGGTCGACCTCGTCGTCGGACAGCGCGGTGGAGCCGGAGATGGTGATCTGCTGCTCCTTGCCGGTGCCCTTGTCCTTAGCGGAGACCTTGACGATGCCGTTGGCGTCGATGTCGAAGGTGACCTCGATCTGCGGCACGCCGCGGCGGGCGGCCGGGATGCCGGTCAGCTGGAACTTGCCGAGCGACTTGTTGTCGCGCGCAAGCTCACGCTCGCCCTGCAGGACGTTGATCTCGACGCTGGTCTGGTTATCGGCAGCGGTGGAATAGATCTCGGTCTTAGAGGTCGGGATCGTGGTGTTGCGGTCGATCATCTTGGTCATGATGCCGCCCATGGTCTCAACGCCCAACGACAGCGGGGTCACGTCGAGCAGCAGGATGCCCTCGACGTCACCGGTGAGCACGCCGCCCTGGACGGCAGCGCCGTCGGCGACGACCTCGTCGGGGTTCACGGACATGTTGGGCTGCTTGCCGGTCATGGTCTTGACCAGGTCCTGAACGGCGGGCATACGGGTGGAGCCGCCGACGAGGATGACCTCGGTCAGATCGGAGAGCTTGAGGTTGGCGTCACGCAGTGCGTTGGTGACCGGCTGCTTGCAGCGCTCGAGCAGGTCGCGGGTGATCTTCTCGAACTCGGCACGGGTCAGCGTGTAGTTGAGGTGCAGCGGGCCGGACTGGTTCATCGTGATGAACGGCAGGTTGATCGTGGACTGCTGGGCCGCAGAGAGCTCCTTCTTGGCGTTCTCGGCAGCCTCCTTGAGGCGCTGCAGGGCCATGGGGTCCTGGCGCAGGTCGACGCCGTTCTCCTGCTGGAACTTATCGGCCATCCAGTCGATGACGCGCTGATCCCAGTCGTCGCCGCCCAGATGGTTGTCGCCGGAGGTCGAAAGGACCTCGAAGACGCCGTCGGCCAGATCGAGGATAGAGACGTCGAAGGTGCCGCCGCCCAGGTCAAAGACCAGGATCTTCTGATCCTTGTCGGCCTTGTCCAGACCGTAGGCGAGTGCCGCGGCGGTCGGCTCGTTGACGATACGCTTGACGTTGAGGCCGGCGATCTTACCGGCGTCCTTGGTGGCCTGACGCTGGGCGTCGTTGAAGTAAGCCGGGACGGTGATGACGGCGTCGGTGACGGTCTCGCCCAGGTACTTCTCGGCGTCGGCCTTCATCTTGGAGAGGATCATGGCGCTCACCTGCTCGGCAGTGTAATCCTGGCCCTCGATGTTGACGACGGCACGGCCACCCTGGCCCTCCTTGACCTCATACGGCACGGTCTTGAGCTCGGAGGTGCACTCGGAGTACTTGCGGCCCATGAAGCGTTTGATGGAGAACACGGTGTTCTTGGGGTTGGTCACGGCCTGGTTCTTAGCGGCCTTGCCCACGACACGGTCGCCGTCGGCGCGGAAGCCCACGACGGACGGGGTGGTGCGGTCGCCCTCAGCGTTGACGATAATGGTAGGAGAACCGCCCTCGAGGACGGCCATAGCGGAGTTGGTAGTACCAAGGTCGATACCGAGAATCTTGCCCATTTGGGAATCCCTTTCTCTCGTGCTTTTGCGCCGGCGGGCGGGATCTCCCGCGGCGCTCTGGCTTTTCGTTCGAGATGTAGTGTATCCCCTTATGCGCCGAAATATACAAAATCTAAGTCATTCCATATAAGATTTTTTATCACTGCGAGTTTAGGTTCACAAAACCGCAGGTGATCGATCTGTCTGACATCCGAAGGAAGTTGCTGTGATCTACACGGAAGACGCTGCCGGACGGTTTTTAGGACCAAAGCGTCCATCAGCGTCGCCTGTGTCCTCTTGAGATGCATAGCTGGACGGTTTTGCGCGGAATAGTGTCCAGCCATGTCGCCTTCCACATCTCGGCAGACGATTCTTCGGGCCGCCCACCCCACACTCCATCTGTGGCCGACCTGCCTATTATTTCGAGTATGCTTGAGTTAACATCTTCCCAGCTCAGCGCCCTCAGCAGGCGATTTTTCAGTAAGCCACGGTTGACTCGGCGAACGGTATGTAGAAGGGCGCCAGAGGGTATTGCAAACGCCCGCTCCCGTGGTATGTTTTTGCCCGAATCAAACCGGCGCGCATCGCCTGTCGCACCGGTCAACAGAGAGGAAACTACCATGGCTCATCCCGTAATTGATGCCGACGAGTGCATCGCTTGTGGCGTTTGCGTCGACTCCTGCCCCCAGGGCGTTCTGGAGCTCCAGGACACCGCTACCGTGACCGACGAGGATTCCTGCATCGCCTGTGGCGTTTGCCAGGACTCTTGCCCGGCCGGCGCGATCACCGAGATCGTCGAGGAGTAAGCGCTCCCTTCGCATCCGTGCACCCCGAAGTACACCGTGCACCAAAAGACCCCCGTTGCATTCGCCTGCAACGGGGGTCTTTTTATATCGGAAGCATGAAAAAGTGCGCTGGTGATGGCGCTAGGACAGATCGTCCTCGTAGGGCAAGACCTCGGCTAGGTAACCCTTGGCACGCAGCATCTCCTCGATATCGTCAAGCGCCTCCTCGCTGTCGGCGGCAATGCGATGAAAGTGATAGCCGCTGGTCACGGTGAGCAGCGGAAAGCTCTTGCCGCTCTTGATGGCCTCAAGATAGCGCTCGACGTCGCGACGGTTGCGAATATCCAGATCGGCCTGGATCTTGCCGTAGACGCGATGGTTGACGATCACGTTGAGCACGGCGCCGCCCATGTCGACGATGCTCGTGAGCTCATCGGCCATCTCGTCCAGACCATGGCGCACCTTGACCAGGCGCGTCGGCACCGCCGGGCTATGCTCGGCAGCCTGCAGCACGTAGCCGCGATTGGTGGCGACCACATCATGCCCATCGGCGCGCAGCAGGGCGATATCCTGCACCACGACCTGGCGGCTCACGCCTACCGCGCGCGCCAACGCACTGCCCGACACAGGCCCGGTCGCGCTTCCCAGCTCGGCAAGTATCGCCACGCGGCGCTCGTCGCCGGTCATCACTCACCGTCCAACATACGCAGATGCTTAAGCGACAGGTCGAGGATCGGGGCGGAATGCGTCAGAGCGCCCGAGCTGATGTAATCGACACCCAGATCGGCAAGCGCCCGGATGTTGCTGGCATCGACGTTGCCGGAGCATTCGGTCTTGGCCCGCCCGCCGATCAGCTTGATCGCGGCGGCCATATCGTCGTGGCTCATGTTGTCGAGCATGATGATGTCGGCACCGGCCTCGACTGCTTCGCGCACCATATCGAGGTCCTCGCACTCGATCTCGACCGTCGCGGTGAAGGACGCATGGGCGCGGGCCATCTCGATCGCGCGGGCCACACCACCCGCGGCATCGATGTGGTTGTCCTTGAGCATGACGGCCGTCGAGAGGTTGTAGCGATGGTTGCGCCCGCCGCCGATCTCGACCGCGGCTTTCTCGAAGACGCGCATGTTGGGCGTAGTCTTGCGCGTGTCGACAAGCACGGTACCCGTACCCTCGAGAGCGGCTGCCATGTTATGCGTATAGGTGGCGATACCGCTCATGCGCTGCAGGTAGTTGAGCGCCACACGCTCGCCCGACAGCAGCACGCGCGCATCACCGCGCACCTGACCCACATGGTCGCCCGCGTGCACCGCGGCACCGTCGGCAACGTCGAAGATCACGCTTGTCTCGGGGTCGAGCAGGGCAAAGGTGCGCGCGAACACATCAAGGCCCGCGATGATGCCGTTCGCCTTGGCGATCAGCTCCACCGTGGCGGGACGCGCCTGGGGGCACACGCTCGCGGTGCTCACGTCCTCGAACGTGATGTCCTCGCGCAGGGCCTGCAGGATCAGGTCGTCGGCGTTGAGTTTCATGGTGATGGGATTCATGGTCTACTCCTTTTTACGCCTGCGTTCCAAACGATGCGGCGAGCTCGTCGATGGCAAGGTTCACATCATCGAGTTTGCGATGACGCCCATCGAGCGCGGGCTCTCCCGACGCCTCGACAGCAAGCGAAGCCCCGGTGCGCATATGCCACGCGGCGCGACGACCCCATACGAGCGACTCGAGCAGGCTGTTGGACGCCAGGCGGTTCTTGCCGTGCACACCGTTGCAGGCCGTCTCGCCAGCGGCGTACAGGCGCGGCATGCTCGTGCAACCGTCCTTGTCGACCCACACGCCGCCCATAAAGTAGTGCTGCGTGGGCACCACGGGGATCGGCTCGTCCAGGATATCGCGGCCGTCCTCGAGGCAGCGCTCGCGGATGTTGGCAAAGTGGTTTTTGACCACATCGCGCTCGACGGGGTCAAAGCTCAGCCACTCATGCTCGGCGCCGTCCTTTTTCATCTGCTCCTTGATGGCGGCGGCCACCACGTCACGCGGCTGCAGCTCGTCGGTAAAGCGCTCGCCGTTCGCGTCGAGCAGCACGGCGCCCTCGCCGCGGCAGCTCTCGCTGATCAAGAACGTGCGGCCCGGCTGCGGCGAGAACAGGCCCGTGGGGTGGATCTGCACGTAGTCAAGATGCTCGCAGCGAACACCGTGCTCCGTGGCGATATAGCACGCATCGCCGGTGAGCTGCGGATAATTGGTCGAATGGTCGTAGGCGCCACCGATGCCGCCGGTAGCCCACAGCGTGTTTGCCGCATGGATCTCAAAGGGCTCGCCCGCTCCCGCCGCGCCGGCACGGCCGTCAAGCTCGTCGGCGGGGCGCGTCGAGTTGTCCTCGGTCACGGAAACCGCCGCGACGCCCGTGCAGACGACTGCGCCGTCGCGCTTTTCGGTGAGGATGTCGGTCATGGCCACGTGCTCCAAGATCTGCACGTTACCGAGCTTTCGCACCGCGGCGAGCAGCTTGGTCGTGATCTCCTTGCCCGTGATATCGGCATGGAAGGCGATGCGCGGGCGGCTGTGCGCACCTTCGCGGGTGAAATCGAGGCTGCCGTCGGCCTTGCGCTCAAAGTCCACGCCCATCGCGATCAGGTCGTTGATGACCGAGCGACTCGAGCGGATCATGATGTCCACGCTCTCGCGGCGGTTCTCGTAGTGCCCGGCGTGCATGGTGTCCTCAAAGAACGCGTCGTAGTCATCGCCTTCGGGCAGCACGCAGATGCCGCCCTGGGCAAGCATCGAGTCGCACTCGTCCACGTCTCCCTTGCTGAGCATCACCACGCGCGTCGTCGCGGGCAGGTTGAGCGCGGCATAGAGCCCCGCCACGCCACAACCGGCAATCAACACGTCACAGTCCATGTTCCGGTACGTCTTGGATTCCATCGTTTACTCCTATCCATAAGACAAAGGGAACGTCCCTTTGTCTTATTTGGCTGCGTACTCGAGCATGCGGTCGAGCGTGAGCTTGGCTTGATCGGCAGCCTGCTCCGAGACGCCGATCCGCACCTCGCCCTCACCCGTCTCGAGGCAGCGAACGAGCTTTTCGAGCGTGATCATGTCCATGTTGATGCAGGTGGGGCGCACGGCCGGGAAGTAGAACTTCTTGCCGGTGCCCTGGCAGCGACGCTCGAGCTCGTAGAGCACACCGCGCACCGTCACGATAATGAACTCGCTTGCCTCCGATTCCTCGGCATACTTGATGATGCCGGCGGTGGAACCGATGTAGTCGGCTTCCGCGAGCACATCGGCCTTGCACTCGGGGTGCGCGAGCACGAGTGCGTCGGGATGGGCCTCCTCGGCGTCGATGATCTGCTCGACCGTGATCATATGGTGACGAGGGCAATAGCCCTTGTTGAGGATGACGTTTTTATCGGGCACCTGCTCAGCCACAAAGCGACCGAGGTTCTGGTCGGGAATGAACAGGATGTTGTGCTGCGGGAGCTCGGAGACGATCTTGACGGCGTTGGAGCTTGTGACGCACACGTCGCTCCAGCTCTTGATCTCAACGGTGGAGTTGACATAGCACACCACGGCCAGATCGTCACCATACGCAGCGCGGGCGGCATCGACGGTCTCGCGCTTGACCATGTGGGCCATAGGGCAGTCGGCGCCCGGCTCGGGCAGCAGAACCGTCTTGGTGGGATTGAGGAGCTTGGCGCTCTCGCCCATAAACTCCACGCCGCACAGCACGATCGTCTGCTGCGGCAAGCTCTTGGCGAGCTTGGCCAGATAAAAGCTATCGCCCACATAATCGGCCACGGCCTGCACCTCAGGCGCCACATAGTAGTGCGCCAAGATGACCGCGTCATGCTGTTTTTTGAGCTTTTCAATCGCGGCCACGAGCTCTGCCGGCACCATCGCCGCACGCTCCGTCGCCGTCGTGGTCGAAGCCAGGCCCTCCGCGATGTCACGCGCGAGCTCGGCCGCCTCCCTATTCGCACCCTGTGCCATCAAGGCCCCTCTCCTCTTTGCGAATCTTGGTGGCATAGTATGACACTCAGGTTTACACCTGACAAGACAGCTGTAAACCTGAGTGTAAAGTTGAGCTAAAGATGAGGCGGAGAACGCCGGATGGCGCAGATAAGCCGGACCGTCGCGTGTGCTCGCGGCGGTCCGGTCTTTGGTTTAGCGGCGTTTGACGATAACGGCCAGCACCAAGGCCGCAGCACCGGCGGCGCACAGGGACGCTGCCATCACCAGGGCGCTATCGCCCACCGATGGCATGGCGCCCTTGCCGGCCTTGCCCTTTGACGAGGACGTGGTGGTGACCGTCGTGGTCGTGGTGGTCTCGGTCTTGCCACCGCCCGCAGCGCCCGCGCCGGCGTTGTCGGCAGGCTTTTGCTGCTCGACGATGGTAAAGGTGGTCTCGGCCGTGCCGGTCTCGGACACCACGGAGAGCTTGTGCTCGCCAAGGCCCAGCGTCGCCAGATAGCTCGCCTTGAGCGTTACGATCGTAGAGCCCTCGCGCAGCTCATAGTTCTTGTCCGCAACCTCGACGCCGTCGACCAGCACCTGCTTGAACAGGCTGATCGGCGCGTTGGAACGCACCGTGAGATCGCTGTTCACGGGAACCTCGGCGGGTTTGGCGAGTGTCTGTCCTGCGCCCTCGATAATCGAAGGCGGTAGCATCGCGATATCCTCCGCTGCGCCCTTGGTGCCGCAAACCTTGCACTCCTGATGACGCGAGCCCTTGGACTCGGCGGTGGCCGGCGTATCGACGACCCATTCAAAGTCGTGCGCGGCCTTGTCGATCACATCTCCACAGCGGCAGATGTGCCAATGCGAGCCGTCGTCGCTCTTCCACCCGGTACCGTCTGTCTCGTGCTTGAGCAGGCCCTCGACCGTCACGTTGATGTCGGACTCGACGTCCTTGAGCTCGTAGGTCCCGTTGGCGGCGAAGGCGACCTTCTCGCCGTTGACCTTGACGGCAAAATCCTTGCCCGCAAAGTACGCCTGGTCGATATCGAGCTTGAGCGTCGCGGAACCGCGCCAATCGAGCTCAGACGCCGTGGCCGTAAGAGTGTAGCCCTCCTGCTGGGAAGGCAGCGCCACGACGAGCTTGCGACCGGCGGCGATCGTCACCGTGGTATCAGGCGAAGCGTCATGGTTCTCCTTGGCCTTATAGCGCACGCAGTACGCACCGGGCGCGAGTTTCTCGAGCTTGGAGCCCTCGATGGCTGTGTAGGAGTCATCCCGCTCGGCTCGGTATTCCATCGAGGCGTCCACACCGAAGATGACGCCGTCGTGCTTGCCGCTGATGCTCTCGGCCCGAGCCTGGACGGCCGGGGCACCCTGCGGAGCATTCTCGATGACAAAGTCGCAGGTCAAGCCATCGGCAGGAAGCGCGTAGTTGCCCGCATCGGAGCCCGTGAGCCCCGTTACGGTGGCGACGTAGGCCTCGTCCGCACGGTTGGCCTCGATCTGCGCGCCCTCGGCAACTGCCTCGACGTCATCACCGACGATGATGTTGCCGAGCTCCACGACGGGAGCATGCTCTTTGCCGTCGTAGACAAACGCCGTGGTTCCCCATGTCACCGTAAGCGGGCGCTTGGTGATAGCGAAAGAACCCGGCGCGAACGAAACGTCGTAGTTGGGGTTGGCGTCCTTCTTTTGCGAAACGTTGATAGCATAGCCGGCGTCACGCGCTGCCTCGCCCTTCTCGCGCGCAACCGAGACATCGCTCAGGCTCTCGCCCTCGACAAGCGAACCCGCGGTCACGGCGTAGCCGAGCTCGGGATCGGCCTCGCCGTACACCTTGGAGGCATCCGAGGCCGCCACGGTGATCTTGCGCGGGGCAATCGTAATTGCCGCCTCGCCCTCGATGTCGACACCATCGACCGTCACCTTATAGATGAACTTCTCGGTGCCCGCATCCTTTCGCCCAGGTTCGCCGGTGGTCCACGACGCACCGTTGTCGTAGCTGTACCAGATCATCAAGCCCTCAGGCACTTTCGATGTATCGGGGCCATGCCACTGACCGTCGTATTCACCTTCGTAGCCAGCCACAGAGACAGCCGGGATCTCGACCGGATCCTTGGCGTAGCCGCAGACCGTGCACCGCTCGTGCTTCGCGCCGGCCTCGGTTGCCGTCGGCTGCCTGTCGACGACCCACTCGAAGGCATGCGCCGCCTCGTCGATCCTGCCGCCGCAGGTGCAGTCGCGCCAGTGCCCGCTCTCGTCGGAGTGCCACGCGTCGTTTGCGGCCTCGTGCCTGCGGACGCCCTCAACGGCGACCGTCACATCATTCTCGAGGCCGGCGACCGTCGCGGTGCCGTCCTCGGAGAGCGCTACCGGCTCGCCGTTCACCTGGACGGAGA
This sequence comes from Collinsella sp. UBA6357, assembly GCA_002437815.1. GTDB lineage: Bacteria > Actinomycetota > Coriobacteriia > Coriobacteriales > Coriobacteriaceae > Collinsella. The sequence goes on from DJRP01000030.1 coordinate 14,338, forward strand.
AAGCGTCGGACTTGTAGTAGCCGTCGGTCAGCGCAAACGTCAGCGTAAGGTTCTGATGCCAGTCGAGCTCGGTCGCGTCCGCGGTGAGGCTGTAGCCGACCTGCTCGGCCGGCAGCGCCACCGCGAGTTTGCGGCCCGCGGCAACCGTGACCTCAACGGTCTTGGACGCGTTATAGTTCGTTGTCGAGCCGTAACGCAACTTGTATGTTCCCGGTGCCAAATTCTCGAGCGTGTCACCATCAACGAGCTGGTCCTTCTTGATGAACATCATCTCGGTGCCCTTAGCACTCAGTTGCATCGAGCTGTCAACGCCCTTGATCTTGCCGTCTCGCTTGCCGCTCACGGTTTCAGCAACTGCCTTTACATTCGGAGCACTTTCCCAGTCGGCCTTTGCGATCGAGTACCTGCATTGTTTATTCGCATTCGGCTCACAGTAGTTAGCGAGAACCTTGCTATCGCCAGTAATCCCATTCACGGTTGCGGTATAGCTGCCAGCATTCGTCTTGGCGTTGTCCTTGAGCTTAAGCGAGACGTCATCGCCATTGACCAGATTGGTGATCTTAGCCGTCGGACCCTGTTCTTTACCGTTGTATACGTAGTGAGCAACCGCCCATTCCACCTCGACCGTACGGCGCCTGATGGTAAACTCTCCCGGCTCAAACTCAACGTTGTAATTGAGATTGGCATCCTTAGCCTGGGAAGCCGTCACCTTGTAGGTTTTGTATCCGGTCAGCACGTTTTCGCCGGCCTCACGCGTATAGGTGATTCCTGCAAGCTTCTCTCCCTGGACGAGCGAACCCGCCTTGACCTCATAGGTGAAATCAGGATCCTGGTCGCCATACGTCTTAGACGCGGGCGCCGGCGCCACCGTAACGTCACGCGGCGTGATCTCGAGCGTCGTGCTGCCCTTCAGCTTTGAGGCATCGGCACGCGTCAGTTCAAAAGCAACCGTAATCTTTCCGACGTCCTTGATTGCAGGGGCATCGTTTGTCCATGTCTTGCCACCATCGGCACTAAACCGCACCGACTCTCCGTCTTTAAGGTCAGTTGTCACCTGATGCTCTTCGCCGTCATACTCGCCGACATAACCACCGATACATGCCGGCGGGATCTCTTCCTCGCGCAGAACATAACCGCACACGGCGCACTGATAACGTTTCAGGCCCGCCTTGTCGGCTGTCGGAGATTTGACTTCTTCCCAGTAGAAGCCATGGCTTCCTTTGTTTATCTTTTCCCCGCAACGGCACTTCTGCCAATGCGAGCCGTTTTCGCCTTCGGTCTTATACCAGATGTCATCCTCCGGCGCGCACGGCCCTTGTCGGATTTCAAAAGTGTTGGTTTGTGAGGCCCAGTGATTGTTATCCGCTTTATATCGGAATGTGTAATTTCCCGGCTCAAGATTCTCGATCGACGTTTGACCCGCGGACAGAGATTTGTACTCGTAGTCGTAGTAACCCTTATATTCAAGGTTTTCGTCCAAGTTGGAGAACGACCCATCGCCCAGGAGATGCGCACTCTCGTCCTTGACCTTGATACCGGTACCCAAACTGGCGGTATAGCGCTGTGGGATAGGCTGCTCGGCAGGTTCGATCTTAATCGTCACCTCACCGTTCTTGGTGACGTAATCCTGAGCGGTAATGCGATATTTGACCGTAACGGCACAGGGCTTACCGCTCGGTTTACCGTTGTCACGCTGAACATCCCGATAGCTCGGGGCCTCCTCGGTCCAGCTCTCGCCATCGTCGACGCTGTATTCGACCTTCATATCCTCAGGAGCATTGGACACCGTAACGCTCGCCTTGTGGTCGCGGCCGTCATACGTTCCCTCAAAACCGGTCGCCTTCACGTTCTCGAACTGCGTGCCCGTGATGGTCCAAAGTGCGCAGGCAGATCCCGTGTAATTGCCGGCACCCTTGATATAGAGCTGGTAGTAAGGGGTGTAGGGGTACACGCTTGCATCCGGAGGATCGATTGCGCTCGTCGTGCTGTATTTGGATGTCGTATCTACGGTGTAGTCAACGCCCTTGGTAAAGTACTTCCAGGTATGAGCACCGTAGTCGTAGACCATCACTGAGAATTGCGGTGTAATCCGCTCGCCAGTCCACGGGTATCCCCGCATGTCCCGCTCGTCAATGGTGACGGATTCGCCATCCTCGAAACTGAACGTCAGCCCAGAAACTTTGCTAAGGTCAAGCGGATGAATCTGGAACTCACGCGTTAACGTCAGATCGCCTTGATCTTTAACCCTGACTTTGGCTTCCATGCGGTAGATCCCCGCATCGACGGGGACGTACTCCAGCATATCGCCGGCGGTGCCACCCCATTTGTCAAGCTTGTAATAGCGGGTCTCGATAATCTCGATAGCACCCGTCGACACAGCGTCGTCCCTGCCGTAGCCTCCGGTATTCGCCTCGAGTTTTGGAATAACTGCTTTGCTGCCATATGTGACACCGAGCTTATTGCTATCCAAGGTGCCCCCATCGAGAGTGAGCTCAACAGAATAGCCCCGTGGGTAGTTGCAATCGCTCGGCCTCATCTTGCCGGTGCAGGTCACGTTGAGCTGATAATCCTTACCGGAATCCTTTGTCGCCGTCCAAACGTGCTTGTGCGCAAGGCGCGAGGCATAGACATAACCGTCTAAGGTCTTTCCGATCCCAATGCTCGCATTATCCGTCGTCACCTGTTTGACGAGCGCGTCCTCATCGATACCGCAGGTGCCGAGCTTCCACTGCGTACCCGTATAAGAACCCAGCTCTTCATCCTTAATGGAAAGCTTGACATTGCCCGTAAACGAATCGGCAATGTTGAGCTTGCCGTAGCAATAGTATCCCGGCGTGTCGAGTTTCAGCGCACGAGCCCCCTTATCACCTTTCGTAATGATGCTCGTGTCGCCAGCAAGGGTAACTGTTCCGTGTGTATAAACGGTATTCCGCAGCGTGTTGGCATCAGGGTAGTAATAGGTTCCAGATGCATACGTGTCACTGATCTTAGTGCTATTGATCGTGCACGATGAGTTCTTTGCCACAGCAATAGCGCTCGCCATTGCCATCTTGGGCGTATAGTTCGCAGCCTCCGTTGTCGACTCGATCACGCAATCGTTTAACGTAACGTCCGCCTTATTGACAACGATATTGCCGGCATGAGTGTGCTCGTTCGTATCCGGAACCCCAAGTTCCTTGCACCAGATCGATCCTTGGTGATTGTTCTTGAAGGTACAATTGTTGAGCACGACCTTAGGCGTGCACCCGCGGCCCACAACGCTGAGCGCGCCGGCACAGTCATCGTCATTATTTGAGAATTCGCAGTTGTTAAACGTGACATCCAGGCTCTTTGCGCCATTCGCTGAGCTGAGAATCGTAACCGGCGCCGGAGAAGCCTCATAATCCCCTTTGATGTTACTGTAATGACAATCACCGCCGTAATTCGCACCATTCGCCGTGCAATTCCAACCGCTGACCTTAACGTTGTCGAAGGTTGCCTTTTCGCCGTAGGCCATCGTGCCGTACAGCGCAAGCGGCCGCTTCGAGACCTTTGAAGCATCCAGCGTCATGAAGTCGATGCCGGAAACCTTGAGGTTCAGGCTTGAATAAACCTTGTTCTTATCTGCCCCGTCGGCATAGCCCGCCTTCTTGCCGGCGTTGTCCGTCAGGAAGCTCTTGCCATTGCAGTAAACGGGCGTCCGATTGTTGCCGGACGTGCCGATGAACTCGACATAACCTCCGTTAAGTACAAAGAGCTCGTCATATCCCGAACCTCTCATATCCTTAAGAGACCCAAGCCAGCGCCCAGTTTTTGCGTTATCGGTAAGATAGATGCGCGTCGGATTATCTTCCGTGCCACCCTTGACCTCGTAATGGTTGATTTTGATCTCGCCACCGACAACGTAATCTTCACCCGCCTCGAGTGTAACCGTGTCGGCAACGGAAGAATTCGAGCTGCTTGTTTGAGCTATCTTCACATCCGATGGAATATCATTCGTCGTCGCCGCCCGCGCTGTCGCTGGGGCTGCCATGAGCGCACATGCCACGGCGAGCATGCCCATCGCACGAGCGAGGACGCCGCTCAGACCCTTTCTCACGTTCATCATCAAGCACTCCCCTATCCACGAGCGGCGCAGCACGCTGCCGCTTTCGACGCAGTTTTCCATCGCCATTGTGCCGCCATTAAAATCAACCCCCTGGCCTTTTGGCGCGAGTTGCGCAGCCCGGGGTGCGAATCGGAACCGTTGCCCATCGCCGGCGTGGCCCGGTGTGGGAAAATCAGACTCGTAGCAAACTGTCACAGCGAGGAGGTGTCTATGCGGCTTTTGGCCTGCGATGACGACAATGCATTTTTGGATGAACTCGAGCGTATGGTCGCCCGCTGGGCACGCGAGACCGGCCGTGTCGCCAGCATCGAGACCTGCGACAACGGCGACGATCTGCTCGCCGCCCATGCAGCGCATCACGCCGACGCCGTCATCCTCGATATGATCATGCCCTTGCTCGACGGCATGGACACCGCGCGCGAGCTGCGCCGTACCGATACCGCCGTGCCCATCGTGTTTTTAACCTCGTCGCCCGAATTCGCGCTCGAGTCCTATGAGGTCAAGGCTTTCGACTACCTGCTCAAGCCCCTGAGCTACGAGCGCCTGGCCCAGGTGCTCGAGGAGCTCTCGGCCCGGCAGCAGGCACCCGCGCGCGAGCTGGTCGCCAAAACCGCGCTGGGTTTTCAGTCGCTGCGCACGCCCGACATCGAGTACGCCGAGGCCCGCAACAAGCACGTGATCTTTCGCATGCGCGACGGCCACGAGATCGAAGCCATCGAGCCGTTCCGCGCCGTCGAGGACCGTCTGGCCGGTAACACCGACTTTTTCAAATGCCATCGCAGCTACCTGGTCAACCTGCGTAACATCGACCACTTCAACAGCTCGGACATCGTCACGCGCACCGGCGCCGTGCTGCCCCTCGCCCGCAGCTGCCGCAAGGGCTTTCAAGATGCCTACTTTGCCGCGCGGTTCTCGCGCCCGGGGCGATAGCGCATGTCCGCCATCACCCCGCTCGACATTGCCCTTTGGGCCGTCCATCATGCGACGACGCTGCTCTTTGGCGTCTTTGCCTCTGCCACGCTATGCGACGTGGAGCTCAACCGCCGCAACGTGATCGAGCTTTTAACCGTGTGCACCCTTACCGGGGCGGGCTTTGCCGCCGCGAGCTTCTGCATCGGCGAGTCCTTCGCCCGGCAGGTCTATCCGCTGATCGTGCACCTGCCGCTCGGCCTGTTCTTGGCCCTGCGTCACCGTCGACGCCCCCTTATCATCGTTTTGGCCATCACCACCGCCTACCTCACCTGCCAGATCAGCAATTGGGTGGGTCTGGCGGCACTCGCCCTATCGGGCACCGCGGCGGTCTATTACGCCGCACGCATCGTGACCACGCTTGCCGTCTTTGCCGCCATGCTCAAATACGTGCCATCGATCGCGCCGCAGCTCGCGGCCAAGACTTCCACCGAGCTCTCGATCCTCGTGATGCTGCCGGCCGTCTATTACATCTTTGACTATGCCACCAACGTCTACACCGGGCTCTTTCACTCGGGCTCGGTGGTGACCGTTGAGTTTCTGGCGTTTGCCCTGTGCCTGTTCTACGTGCTGTTCTTAACGGTCTACCTGCGCGAATACGAAGCCAAAGAACGTGCGCGCCGCGAAAGCTGGCTTGTGGAGAGCCGCAGCGTCCAAGCCACTCGAGAGCTCGATGCCTGGCGGCGCTCGGCGCGCGAGCTCTCGGTGCTGCGCCACGACATGCGCCACTACCTGCGAGGGCTTTCGGCGCTACTCGAGGAGGGCAAAATCGACGAGGCGCGAGAGCGCATCGATGCGATCTGCGACGCCAACGACCGCACCGCCGTGCACCGCTACAGCTCAAACGAGACGGTGAACATCGCTCTCTCGTCGTTTGACGGCCCGATCGCGCAACGCGGCATCGTGGCGGACTATCGCGTGGCAGTGCCCGAGCAGATCGGGCTTTCGGATATCGATCTGTTCAGCGTGATCTCCAATGCGGTGGAAAACGCCATCACGGCATCAGGAGAAGCGGTCCCGGAACATCGGTTTGTCGATGTCGATCTGCGCCTCGAAGACGAAAAGCTCCTGCTCGAGGTTTCCAACACCTTTGACCGCGCCCCCGTCATGGTCGACGGCATGCCGCAAGCCGGCCGCAGCGGTCACGGCTTTGGGACGCAGAGCATTCGCCTGGCCGTCGAGCGCATGGGTGGAAACTGCCAGTTCAGCGTCGAGGGCGACCGGTTTATCCTGCGCGCCATCATCTAGATTACAGCGGGGCTCCCGCCGGGGGCAGTTGCTTGATGTAGGCCCACATGCGCTGCTTGGCCGCCTTGTCGGTCAGGGCCGCCTCAAAGCCATCGAGCGCCAGCACGCGACGTCCCTGCACATGCGCCACCAGCCCGGGCTTGAGCATCGCCGTGTCAAAGTCATCGATCGCCACCAGCATGTCGGCATAGGTCTCGCGCATGATGTCGGCAGCGCGGTCATCAAGCAACAGCACGGCCTCGGGATCGAGCGTCTCGAGCGCCTCGCGAAACGTATCGCAGGGCAGGGTCTCGCCTGTTGGGGCCGCCGCTTGGGCAGGATCTTCCACCTGGCCCGCGACGCTCGCCAGCACACAAAAATCCTCGGGCGCATAGCCGATAGCGCCCAAGGCGCTGCGCAACGCCTTGCCGTCTGCGCCGGCGCATAGCTCTCCGCCGGCACGCTCGGCCTCGTCCAAATCGCCCTTGACCAGCACGATCGGAGAGGTAGCGTTGCCCGTCATACGAACGCCACGACTCTTGAGCGACGCGAGCCCCTGCTCGATCGCTTGGGCGAGCGCTTCCTTTTTCTGACTTTGCGAGATGGGCATGCCGACTCCAATCGATTGCGTGGCACCCATTATATAAAAGCGTGCCCGACCGAGTGCTTGCATTGGCGGCGGTTGGGTATAAGCACGGGCGTACTGATCGCATATGCGCACACGCTGCGTTATGGCAACGGAGGCTGCTATGGCTACTATCACCCAGGTCACACCTGACAACTTCGATGCAACCGTCTCTGGCCCCACGCCGGTCCTTGTTGACTTTTGGGCCCCGTGGTGCGGTCCCTGCCGCACGCTCTCGCCCATCGTGGACGAGCTGGCCGATGAGCTCGACGGCAAACTTGCCGTGGCCAAGTGCAATGTCGACGAGAGCCAGGATCTTGCCATGAAGTACGGCGTCATGAGCATCCCGACGCTCATCGTCTTCAAGAACGGCCAGGAGGTCGATCGCTCGGTGGGATCCATGCCCAAGGCCAGGCTCGCCGCTTTTCTGGAGAAGCATCTGTAACGCAATCGTTACCGGCAGACCGTCCGCACCGAGTTTGGCGCCGCTCGCCGGAAGCTTGTGTTTGGCTCTTGGCGTCCCGGATACCATGGTCTTAACAACTTGCCCCCAGTGAACGGGCGCGAACCGGCACCGGCTCGCGCCCGTTTTCTTGTGCGCGAGCTCCGGGTCCCGGGGTCGCCTCGCGGGTGGACGCCCCTTCGCCATCAATCGATGCCGGACACCTGCGCCAAACCCGCCCGTTTACTCCGCCGCATGCCGACGGCACGCCTGATAGCTTGCAAGATAGGGCGCAAACTCCGCCGATGTATCGGAGTTGCTCGCGCGCCACGCCTTATGGTCGATGACCGTGCTGTCAAAGCCGTAATACGCGTCGATATAGGCAATGAGCCCGTCAAGCGCCTCGAGTTGGGCGGCCGGATAGTCCCCCGAGCCACCCACATGGACCAGTTCGATGCCGATCGAATAGGAGTTCATGCCGTAATCGGGGTACGCATCGCCGATCGGCGATGTTCCCACCTTATCGTCGCGCGACTCATCGCCTGTCCCGTAGCGCTCGTTATTGCCCGCGTCCCCAAACCCCACATGGTGTGCGATCTGATCGAGCGGCACGCATTGGACGATCGTGCCGTCCGTTCCCACCACAAAATGGGCGGCGACCTTGTTGCCGTTCGACTCCCACCAGTCCGCAACGGCGACAGGCGCCATCTCGCCCTCCGTGTCGTGCAGCACGATATATTTTTGAAACTCGGCCGTCTTGATGCCGTGAGCAAGATCATCATAGCAACAATCTTGGATGTTGAGTCGCAGACGTTGGGCATCGGCGCTCGCGGCGGTATCGACCTCCTGCGAGACCCGATCCGCGGCATCTTTGACGCACGACGAGGCAGCGTCGCGAACCGCACTCCTGCACGACTCGGCCGCAAACATGCTGCCGTCTGACCGGGATGCGCCGGCACCCGAGCAGCCCGTCAGCAAAAGCAACAGGCAGAGTGCCGCGACAGCACTCGCCGGTGCCATCGCTCCGCAGCCCTTCGCACACGTTGATCGGATACGCACAGCACACTCCCCCGCCCATCGCCTTCGCTCGCTATTGTGACGCATTGCCGGGCGTAGCACGCCTGGGATACACAACACGCCCCGCAGCGGGCCCGTAGTAGAATCGGTGGAACGATATCGCACGCTACCGTTTTAAGGAGACCCATCATGCATGATGTCGGAATGAACATGAGCCAGCTCGCCATGAGCGTCAAGCAGGTCGACGATACCATCGAGCTTGCGCACGAGTGGAGCCATCAGCTGCTGCACGCCACCGAGAACTTTGATATGGAGCGCATCGGTGCCAAGCTCGAGGCCGCCATGGCGGCGCTCCACGAGGCGCACGACGCCCTTGAGGGCTACGAGGACGCCATCGAGGCCGACCACAACTCCGTCGGTACCGTCAAGCTGGTCTAGCAGTGGCCAGCTGCGAGCATACGCACGGTTGCGGCACGCAGGCGGGCTCCGAGCTCACGCGTTTTTCGGTCACCGTGCCCGAGGATCTGCTGCACCGTTTTGACGAGCAGATCGCGCGGCGCGGCGACGTTGCCAACCGCTCCGAAGCCGTGCGCGATCTGATTCGCGCCTCGCTTGTCAAAGAGGAGCTGCGTACACCAGATGAGCAGGTCATAGGATCGCTCACGATGATCTACGACCATCACACGGGCGATCTGACACGCCGCCTGGACGAGGTGCAGCACGACTTTACGCCCGAGATCGTCTCGACCATGCACGTACATCTCGATCACCACAACTGCCTTGAGATTTTGGCGCTCAAGGGCCGCGGCGAGCGTGTCTATGAACTCGCCGACCGGCTGTTGGGCCTGCGCGGTGTCAAACACGGCGAGCTCACCTGCGCCGCTACCAAGCAAAGCCTCGAATTCTAAAAGCCGCCGCCAACAGAAAAGCCAACGCCCCGACAAACAAGGAGAAGCCATGCGCCATGTTCATATCCATGTCACGGGTATCGTGCAGGGCGTTGGCATGCGGCCTTTCGTGTACCGCGAGGCCGTGGCGCACGGCGTAAACGGCTGGGTGCTCAACGCAGGTGACGGCGTGCACATCGAGGCGCATGCCCAGGACGAGGCGCTCGACGGGTTTGTCGCAGCGCTCTCCGCAGAGGCCCCGGCGGCAGCCCGCGTGGAGTATGTCTCCGTCTCCCCTCTTGCAGACGGCTCTTGGAGCCGTGCCGATGAGCGGGGATTTCGCATCGTGGCGTCCGACGGTGAGGGTGAGCGGACCACGCTGGTGTCACCCGATATCGCCACCTGCGATGATTGCCTGCGCGAACTGTTCGATCCCGCCGATCGGCGTTTTCACTACCCCTTTATCAACTGCACCAACTGCGGGCCGCGCTTTACCATCATCCGATCGCTGCCCTATGACCGAGCAGCGACCTCGATGGACGCGTTTCCCATGTGCCCCGATTGCGCCGCCGAATATGCCGACCCGCTCGACCGCCGCTTTCATGCGCAGCCCGACGCCTGCTTTGCCTGCGGACCGCATATCACCTGGCGCGAGCACGGCGACCGCAGCGCGTCCGTGGGATCGACACGCGAGACGAGCGATGCCATCATCGAGGCGTGCGTCACGCTTTTGTCAAAGGGCGGCATCATCGCGATCAAAGGCCTCGGCGGGTTTCATCTGGCTTGCAACGCCTGCGATGAGGCTGCGGTGCAGGAGCTGCGCCAGCGCAAGCGTCGCAGCAACAAGCCGCTTGCCGTCATGGTGGGCGACATCGATGAGGCCGAAGCGCTCTGCCAGGTTGACGAGAAGGAACGCGAGCTTCTGTGCGGCAGTGTGCGTCCCATCGTGCTGCTGCGCCGACGCGCGTCGGATCTCCGGGCAGGCGCCGCGGATTCAGCCGGCAACGTCAAGGGCAGCGGTTCCATCGCGCTCGCCCCGTCCGTGGCGCACGACCTTCCCGAGCTGGGCGTGATGCTGCCCTATACACCCCTGCAGCATTTGTTGCTTGCCGCGGCCCGTGCACACGATATGCATGCCCTTGTCATGACGAGCGGCAACATCAGCGAAGAACCCATCGAGGTCGATGATGACCACGCTTGGGAGCAACTTGTGGCAAGCGGTATCGCCGATGCACTTCTGGGCAACAACCGGGCCATCTTGTCCCGTTACGATGATTCGGTCGTACGCGTGGTCGATGGTCGCGTTATGCCCGTGCGACGGGCGCGCGGGTACGCGCCGCAACCGTTGAGGCTGCCCATCCTCGCGGAGCCCGCCGCGACCACGCCAAAGCCGCTTTTCGCCTGCGGATCCGAGCAAAAAGCAACCGTTGCCCTCACGCGCGAACAGCCCGACGGTAGCGCCCTGTGCTTCTTGTCGCAGCATATCGGCGATGTGGAGAACGGTGCCACCTTCGACGCCTGGAACAACACCCGCGAGCGTTTCGAGGGCCTCTTTGACCTAACGCCGCGCGCGGTCGTCTGCGATCTTCATCCCAGCTACCTGCCCAGTCAATGGGGCCGTTCCACCGCCGCGTCCAACGGCATGCCGCTGATCGAAGTCCAGCATCATCACGCACATATCGCCAGCGTGCTGGCCGAGGCAGCCGGCAGCGGCGCGATTGCCCTCGACGCACGCGTGCTGGGCGTCGCTTTCGACGGCACGGGCGCCGGTACCGATGGCGCTATTTGGGGCGGCGAGTTTCTGGTCGCCACACTCCAAGGTTTCACACGCGCTGCCCACCTACGCACTTGGACGCTTCCGGGCGGCGCGGCATCGGTACGCGACGCACGGCGTAATGCGTTTGCGCTGCTCACCGAGCTCGGCCTGCTCGATCACCCCGCCGCGGCGACGCTGCTGGGACGCCTTGACGAGCAGACGCGCTCCGTCACGTCCACCATGATCGCGCGCGACATCAACAGCCCGCGCACCAGCAGCATGGGGCGTTTGTTCGACGCCGTCGCCGCGCTGTTGGGCATTTGCGATAAGGCAACCTACGAAGGTGAGCCCGCCATCGCGCTCGAAGCTGCCGCCTGGCGGGCTCTCGGCCGCGCATCGACACCTTGCGACGCCGATTTGACCTCTCTCGACGCTCTCAGCGAGTCCTGGGTGGGCAGTTATTTCAGATATGTACATTCAGAGATAGATAACCGAGCGAGCAAAACGTCCGATGGAGCCCTTTGCAGCCCCAAAAGCGTCCCGCAGCCCCCAACAGACCCCGAATGCCCCCAGGAATCAGGGCATTTGCAGTCCAATCATCCCGATTGGGACCCTATGGACATGCCAGGTAAATACATATCTGAACTAACTGGCCAAGACCCATCGATGCAAGATGCGATTTTCGACCCTAAGCCACTTATCGAGGCGCTGCTCGACGGACTCGCGGCAAAAATGCCGGCCGATCTGCTCGCACTCGTCTTTCACCGGTCTATCGCGCACGACACGGTCCGGATTGCACGCGCCATCTGCGAGCGCGAGGGCCTAGACACCGTAGCGTTATCGGGCGGCGTGTTCATGAACCGCATGCTGCTCATGCTCGTCACGCGCGAGCTGGAAGCCACTGGACTCAACGTGTTGATTCCCCGTCATGTTCCCGTCAACGACGGCTGCATCGCCTATGGCCAGGCCGCCATCGCACGCGCTCGACTCGCCGCGACCACGCAGAATTGCTGCTTCCCCGGCGTCACCAAACAGGAGGCTGTCGCACAGCTGTAGCGCAGGGTTTGCCCGTGTCCCCGACTGCGCGGTACCATCATCTTTTGACATCTTAGGCGCCCTCGCGCGCCGTCCGTTCAAAAGAGGTTCCAGCCATGTGCCTAGCCGTACCAGGAAAAATAACCGCACTTGACGGCGACTCCAAAGCGACCGTCGACATGATGGGCATCGAGCGCCAGGTCTCGACACGCTTGGTACCGTCCGCCCAGGTGGGCGATTATATCTTGGTCCATGCGGGATTTGGAATCCAGATCGTCGATCCGCAAGAAGCGGCCGAGACCATCGAGCTGCTCTCGGCCATGCCCGAGTTGATCGACGAGGACCATCCGCAGACGACTCTTGCGGGAGCCCTCTGATGCCCGACTCCATCGATTTTGCCGCCTTTCGCGACCCCGCCCTCGCGCGCGATCTTATCGGACGCATCCAAGAGCTTGTCGGCGACCGGCACATCAACCTCATGGAAGTCTGCGGAACGCATACGGTAAGCATCGGCCGTTACGGCTTTCGCTCGATCATGCCCGCAGGCCTCAAGCTGCTGAGCGGCCCCGGCTGCCCGGTCTGCGTGACCGCCAACCGCGACATCGACCACGCCATCGCTCTCGCCAAGATGGACGGCGCCATCATTGCCACCTTTGGCGATATGATGCGCGTACCCGGATCCTCGAGTTCGCTGGCCGCGCAAAAAGCCGCCGGCCACGATATCCGTATCGTCTATTCGCCGCTCGACGCGCTCGATATAGCCGAGCACAACCCCGATCGCGAGGTCATCTTTATGGGCGTGGGCTTTGAGACCACCACGCCCACGATCGCGGCGGCCATTCTCGAGGCGCAGGCACGCGGACTTGCCAACTTCTCGGTCTATTGCGCCCACAAGACCACGCCGCCGGCCCTGCGCGCGATCGCCAACGACCCCGAAACCACCATCGATGGCTTTATCTTGCCCGGACACGTCTCGACCATCACGGGCCTGGCACCGTTCGGCTTTTTGGTAGACGAGTTTTCGACGCCGGGCGTGGTGACGGGATTCGAGCCCGTCGATATTCTTGAGGGCATCTGCATGCTGGTGGAGATGATCGTTAGCGGCAAGCCCGCGATCGACAACGCCTATCGCCGCGGCGTCAATCGTGACGGCAACGCCGTAGCACGCCAGCTGGTCGCCCAGGTCTTTGAGCCGTGCGACACCACGTGGCGCGGGCTTGGCCCCATCGCGGGCTCGGGCCTACGCATACGCGACGAGTTTTGCCGCTTTGACGCCGGCCGCCACTTTGACGTCGCTATCGAGCCCACCGTCGAGCCGCGCGGATGCCGCTGCGGCGATGTGCTCCGCGGTGCCATCACGCCTAACGGCTGCCCGCTCTTTGGTCGCGCCTGCACGCCCGAACATCCCGTGGGGCCGTGCATGGTGAGTTCCGAGGGCAGCTGTGCCGCCTATTATCGCTATCGCGAGGCTTGATGTTCCGCGGTTTTACAAACGCTGGAGCCGCTTGACGCCGCGTTGGCCGGCTGACTCATGCTCAACATTGAATCCAACTTTCTCGGATAGATTGGAACCCCTCACTATGTCCCACACCTTTACCGACCAGACCGTCCTTTTGGGTCATGGCTCGGGCGGCCAGATGATGAAGCGCATCATCGACGAGATCTTCCTCGATGCGTTCGGTTCGCCGGAGCTCCTTGCCGGCAACGATGCCGGTGTTGCCGCGCTGCCGGGCACGGGGCGCATCGCCATGTCGACCGACAGCTTTGTGGTGACACCGCAGTTCTTTCCCGGTGGCAACATCGGCAGACTCGCCGTCTGCGGCACCGTCAACGATGTTGCCACGTCGGGCGCCAACGTCCGCTATCTCTCGTGCGGCTTTATCCTCGAGGAAGGCTACTCCATGGACAAGCTGCGACAGATCGTGCAGACCATGGCACAGACGGCACGCGAGGCCGGCGTGGCGATCATCACCGGCGACACCAAGGTCGTCGAGCGAGGCAGCGTCGACGGTGTTTACATCAACACCGCGGGCGTCGGCGAAGTCCCCGAAGGCATCGCGCTCTCCGGCGCCAACTGCCAGCCCGGTGACGTCATCTTGGTCTCGGGCACGCTCGGCGACCACGGCATCGCCGTCATGAGCCAGCGCGAGGGGCTCGCCTTCTCCACCAGCATCGAAAGCGACGCCGCGCCGCTCAACCATCTGATCGCGCAGGTGCTCGCCGCCGCCCCCGGCACGCGGTGCTTCCGCGATCCCACGCGCGGCGGCCTTGCCTCGACCCTCAATGAGTTTGCCGAGGCAAGTGCCGTCGAGATGGAGATCGACGAGGATGCCGTGCCCGTGCGCCCCGAAGTACGCGGCGCGTGCGAGATGCTCGGCTACGACGTGCTGCAGGTTGCCAACGAGGGCAAGATGGTGGCCGTGGTGCCCGCCGACGAGGCCGATGCCGCGCTCGCGGCGATGCGCGGCGCCAAGTATGGCGAGAACGCCGCCATCATCGGTAGCGTCAAACCGCTCACAGCCGGCGCGCGTCCCGCCGTGCGCGTCCGCACCGGCTGGGGCTCGACCCGCATCCTCGATATGCTGGTGGGCGAGCAGCTTCCTCGCATCTGCTAGAGTGCACGACGCGCCCTGACAACCATGTGACAAGGGACAGGTTCTTTTTGGTAGGTTTTGCATTTTGCCGACAGACGGCCCAAAACCAACCAAAATGTATCTGTCCTTTTTGCTAGATATGTTTTGAAGGAGCATCTATGCCCGCTGCTTTTTCCCACGTGATCTTCGATCTTGACGGCACCATCCTCAACACGCTCGAGGACCTGGCCGCCGCCGGCAACCATACGTGCGAAGTGCACGGCTGGCCCACGTTTTCGGTCGACGAGTACCGCTATAAGGTTGGCAACGGCATGCTCAAGCTGGTCGAGCGCTTTATGCCTGCCGAGTTTGCAGGCGACGACCGCGTCTTTGAGCAGACACTGGCCGAGTTTAGGGCCTACTACGGCGAGCATAAAGAGGACCACACCGCCCCCTATCCGGGCACGATCGAGATGCTCGACCGCCTGCGCGCGGCGGGCGTGACGCTTGCCGTCCTCACCAACAAGGATCATGTCTCGGCAGCCCCGCTGATCAAAAAATACTTTGGACCCGATCGCTTTGCCCTGGTACAGGGTCGCATCGATGCCTTTCCGCCCAAGCCCGAGGCACCTGTTACGCTCCACGTGATGAGCGAGCTCGACGCACCGGCGGCCTCGACGCTCTACGTGGGCGATTCCAACGTCGATGTGCTCACCGCCCATAACGCCGGCCTCGCCTGCGCGGGTGTCACCTGGGGTTTCCGCGGCCGCGCCGAGCTCGAATCCGCCGGCGCCGACCACGTTGTCGACACGCAGCAACAGCTTTGCCAGCTCGTCCTGGGTGCGTAAGCAGCGCCCTTGCGATGTGTACGGCAGGCGGCGGCAAGTCTCCGTCCCTGCGCGCAAAAAAGGCCGCCGGTCTCCCGGCGGCCTTTTGCATGCGATATCGCCTTGTCTGCTACGACATCATCGCGTTCATCATCTCGTCCGACGCCGAGTCGTCGGCCGACCACTCACCGTCGTCGTTCTCGGTGTACTTGAACGTCACCTTGGTGGTCTTGGGCTTGGTCGCCTTGGTCACGTCGACCATAACCTCGCCCGCGATCTTGTAGAGCTCATCCTCGCCGGGTAGCTCGTCCATCGCGGTGATCTTTTCCTGATACTGGGTGGCAAAGTCATCGACGATCGTCTTCATGGACTTGCAGGTTACGGAAACCTCGGCCGTCGCCTTGCCCTTGTCTTCATCGACCGTCACATCGCCGATCTTGTAATCAAAGCCATCGAGATAGGTCTTGGCGTACTCCTTGGGATCGATGCCGAGCTGCTCGAACTCATCGCCCGAGGCCTCCTCGAGACCTTCCAGAAAATCGTCCCCACCGTTTTTGATCTGATCGAACTGCTCGGTCAAGTCATCGGTGATGAGGCTCTCGACCGAGGGCCCACCACAGCCCGCAAGCACCAACAGGCATGCAACCAGCACGGCAGCAAACGGCAGCAGCAGCTTCTTCTTTTTCATGGCACTCCTCCTTGCAGCGTCGCCGGCCCGACCCGGCGTGCGTTGTAACGTGTCCCCATCATACCCGAGCGGCCCATATGGCCTCAGACGGTGCCCCAGTGGCGCCAAATTTCGAGTGAATGGCTCGACTCCGCCTTTGGGCGGCGGCAAACGCAGCCGAACCCCCTCCCGGCAGCAAAAAAGGGCGGCCGGAAAACTCCGACCGCCCCGGTAGATGCGCTCTATAAGCAGCAACTTACTTGCGGGTGACCTTGACCACGGCCTCGCCAGCCTTGACGGCGGAGTCGGCCTCGACGGCCAGCTCGACGTTGGCGAACTCGGCGGTGTTGGAGACGGCAACGACGACGCAGTCCTTGTAACCGGCAGCGGCGATCTTGGCACGGTCGATCTTGAGGACCGGCTGGCCGGCCTTGACGGTGTCCTCGGCCTTGACGAAGCCCGTGAAGCCGTCGCCGTTCATGTTGACGGTATCGACACCCACGTGCACCAGGACCTCGATGCCGCTATCGGACTGGATACCCACGGCGTGACCCATGGTAACGGTGACCTTGCCGTCGCAGGGAGCGTAGATAATCTCGTCCTCGGGCCACACGGCACAGCCCTTGCCCAGGACCTCGCCGCCAAAGACGGGATCGGGCACGTCGGCCATCTTGATGGCCTTGCCGTTAACGGGCGAGCACAGCACGTCGGCGCCGGCAGCGGCCTCGATGGAAGCGGGGACCGCAGGAGCTGCGGGCTCGGCCTTCTTCTTGAACATATCGAACAGACCCATGTGTTCTCTCCTCTTGATAAAGCGCTTTATCGTGCGCATGCTTGAGTTGATTATACGGCGAAACCGTCTATTTACATACCAAGCCGTTCGCACACAAATGCATTACAGAACGCGTGTGCCACGACGCGGCTCCTACCCCTCGATGAGACCCAGGTGGACGAAAGCGTTGTAGATGCCGTCATCGTCCACATCGGTCGTCACGTAGTCGGCGGCCGCCTGGCACTCCGGACCACCCGAGCCCATGGCCACGCTCATCGCGCAGGCCTTAAACATGGGGATATCGACCTTGGCGTCACCGAAGGCGATGGTGTCCTCGCGCCGCGCGCCCAGATGGGCCAGCAACGTATCGACGGCATGTGCCTTGGTGATGTCCTTGACGCCCATGTCGCCAAAGAGCGCCGTCTCGCCGGCGCCGCCCCACGTATGGCACTCGAGATCGGGAAACTCCTCGATGCTGTCGAGATGGTCTTGATAGCTCGACAGGATGAAGCTCACCTTATTGAGATCGTCGCGATAGAGCGGAGCACCGTAGACCAAGCCGTGCAGGGCCTGCTCAGGCTCGATGGTATCGGCACCGGCAAGCCCCTTGCGACCCATATAGGCGCGCAGCACCGGACGCGCCGCCTCGCGGAAGTTCTCGCTCGCAAACAGACCGTTGTTGCTCTCGAGATAGAACTCGAGCCCGCGTCCGTGCAGCCAGTCGACGATATGACGACACTGCTCGGCCGTGATGAGCTGGTGCATGACCACCTCTCCGGCGCTCTCGACATAGCTGCCGTTGCCGCCGATCATGCCGTCAAAGCCGATGGCCTCGAGCTCGGGCGGCACCTCGGCGCGGCTGCGCCCGGTGCACATGTAGGCCAGATGGCCGTTGGCGCGGGCCGCGCGAATGGCGGAGACGCACGATGCGGGAATGTTGTTGTCGTAGTCGGTGATGGTACCGTCCACATCAAGGAAGAGGATCTTGGCAGTTGACATGTCGGACCTTTCGATAGTGGAAATGGCGCAGGTAGAGCATAAGTCAGCGAGCGGGCCCCAGGTGCCGCAGGTTGCCGTGAAAGAGGAGCGACGCGTACTTTGGTACGCGAGCGACGGTTTGAACGGCAAGATGCGGCACCTGGGGCCCGCGCAGCGTCGACCCGTTACGCCGTTTGTTAAAACGGCGTAACCTACAGACCCTCGGTGCCGTTGGACTTGATGATCTTCTGATACGCGAAGAAGCTGTCCTTGCGGCGACGCTCGTAGGTGCCGGTGCCATCGTCGTACTTGTCGACATGGATGAAGCCGTAGCGCTTGCGCATCTCGCCCGTGCCGGCGGAGACCAGGTCAATGGGGCCCCACCAGGTGTAGCCGATGAGGTCGACGCCGTCGTCGATGGCCTCGCCCATGGCCTTGATGTGCTGCTGCAGGTAGGCGATGCGGTACGGATCGTGAATGGAGCCGTCCTCCTCGACCTCGTCATAAGCGCCCATGCCGTTCTCGACCACCATGAGGGGGATCTCGTAGCGGGCATAGATCTCGTTGAGGGCGACGCGCAGGCCCGTCGGGTCGATCTGCCAACCCCAGTCGGTGCTCTGGAGATAGGGATTCTTGCCGCCGAAGGTCATGTTGCCCTCGGTCATCTCGTGGTCCTTGTGGGTGCCCACGGTGCCCGACATGTAGTAGCTAAAGGTATAGAAGTCAACCTTGCCGTCGGCGATGTCCTGCAGGTCACCGTCCTCCATCGCAAGCTCGACGCCGTTCTCGGCCCAGAAACGCTTGGCATAGAACGGGTACTTGCCGCGTACCTGCACGTCGGAGCAGTACCAGTTCATGCGGTTCATCTCGCCCTGTGTGGCCAGCACGTCGGCCGGATCGCACGTGGCGGCGTAGGAGAGAATGAAGCAATCCATGTTGCCCATCTTGAACTGCGGATAGTGCTCGTGGGCATAGCGCACGACGCGGCCGCTCGCCACAAACTGGTGATGCAGGGCCTGATAGCGCTGCTGAGCCGTGGTCTTGATAGCGCTCGCCGGACCCTCGAAGCCCTGGATGAGACCGGTCTCCATCATGGCGCCCATATCCATGGTGCCGCAGTTGATCTCGTTGAAGGTGAGCCAGTAGCGAACCTTGTCCTGATAACGGTCGAAGACGGTCTGGCAGTACTTCTCAAAGAAGCCGATGAGCTCGCGGCTCGCCCAGCCGTTGTACTTCTCGACCAGGTGATAGGGCATCTCGTAATGGGACAGGGTCACGAGCGGCTCGATGTTGTGCTTGCGCAGGCAATCGAAGACGCGGTCGTAGAAGGCGAGGCCGGCCTCGTTGGGCTCGGCGTCGTCGCCGTTGGGGAAGATGCGGCTCCAGGAGATGGACATGCGGAACATGGTGAAGCCCATCTCGGCGAACAGTGCGATGTCCTCCTCGTAGTGATGGTAGAAATCGATGCCGTCGTGGTTGGGATAGAGGGTGCCGGGCTCGATATCGAGCGTGATGCGGCGCGGTTCCTTGTAGCTGCCACCGGTAAAATGGTCGTCGACGCTCGGCCCGCGGCCGTCGACGTCCCAGGCGCCCTCGAACTGATTGGCGGCCGTGGCGCCGCCCCAGAAGAATCCCTTGGGGAATCCCATGGTTGCCTCCTCGCAACAGATGCCTTACGTATGGCTTGGAGTATGCGCGGCCGATCGGTCGGTATCAATCGACCGCGGCGAATCTGGCACTTCTTTTCGCAGCTGAGCAGCCCGCGCGCCCACATGCTGACACTTTTTGATACCTATCGATGAGCAGCAGCCTTTTACAAGCCCTATCGGGCCCGACGGTATGCCGCCGGTGTGCAATCGTAGCGCGCGCGAAACTTGCGGTAGAAAAACGTCAGGTTCTCGTAGCCCGCTGCGTGCGCGGCCTCGTCGACCGTGGCGCCCCTGCGCAAAAGCGTCGCCGCGCGAGTCAGGCGAGCATCTTGCGCAAGCTGCATGAACGTCTTGCCGCACCGGCGTTTGAGCAGGGCCGACGCGTAGTTGGGACTCACGCAGAAGTGCTGCGCCACCTCGCCCAGCGTGCACGCCCCCTGCCGGCGCTCGATAAAACCGAGCATACCGGCCACGAGGGCTTCGGTTCCACCGTGCAGACCACCGGTCTGGGTGAGCTCGCGCTCATAGCAGTCCATGAGCTCGATCAGCAGCAGTAAAAAGAGATGCTGCACGATCCGGGGGCTCACCGCAGTGGGCTCCAGACGCTCGCAGAGCATCTCTTGGAAACAGCGGCGCACACGGCGGCTCTGCCCGCAATGAAAGTGAACGTGGCCGCGGTGATCGGTCTCGGCATTGAGGACGTTGAGCAGAAAGCGCGACACCGCGCCCTCGCCCGGCAGGCTCGAGACCATGCTCGCCTGCAAAAACTCACGCGAGACGATCACGCTCAGCATCACGTCGCCTTCATCGAGCGATGCCACCGCATGCGGACATGAAGCATCGAGCAGCAGCACCTCGTTCTCGGCGAGCTCGAGCGCCTCGCCGTTGACGACCTGCGGGCAGCGGCCGTGATATACATAGCTGATTTCGACATAGTCGTGCACGTGTTCGGGCACCTGGTTGAAGCGCGAATTGCGCACGATGGCAAACCCCTCGGGCATACCGTCTTGGTCACGATCGACCACGGCGCGTCCCATTTCAAGCACGCTGCGACCATCGACCTCCACACGACTTCCAAGCACTTCCCAATCATAGTGGGCCCCGTCACGGTAGGAGATCTCGCTTGCGGTCAACTCAAGGAGACGACGATCGAGCTCTGCAATCTCCATGGGTGCCCCGCAATCGTTGATTCGGTCATATTTCTTGCTTGAAATGGATATTAGCAGAGCCGGCAGCACGGCATACCATAGGACGCGAACACCATCCAAAGGAGGTCCGATGACGGCGTTTTACCAGCAGGTGCTCGACGGCACCTATGACAACCATGTGCTGCCGTTTCTTTGGCTCAAGGGCGAAGAGCGCGCAACCATCACCGATTACCTCGAGCAGATCGCTGCGGCGGATATCCACGAGGTCTGCCTCGAATCGCGCACGCACCCCGATTTCTGCGGCGACGGCTGGTGGAGCGACCTGCGCTTCATCATCGCCGAGTGCCGTCGCCTGGGCCTCAAGATCTGGCTGCTTGACGATGCGCACTTTCCAACGGGCTACGCCAACGGCGCCCTCGAGAAAGACGATGCGGACCCGGCACTCAAAAAGACCGTGCTCAAGCATCGCACGCTGAGCGTCGTGGGGCCGCAGCCCTCGACTTCCATCAAGCTCGGCAACCTCATGGACAAGACCGAGCGTCTCCTGGGCACGGCGGCCTTTGACGAAGATGGGGCCGCGCTGAACCTCGACATCGCCATCGAGAAGACCGAAAACGGCAAGCCCCCCATGCTCCGCTTCGACGCTCCGACGGGGCTCACGCGCATCGAACTCTTTGTGACGAGCCAAAAAACCGGTTATCGCGACGAGTACATCAACATGGCAGACGCCGCCTCGTGCCGCGTGCTCATCGATGCCGTCTACGAGCCCACGTTCGAACACCTGGGCGATGAGTTCGGCAAGACGATCTTGGGCTTTTTTACCGACGAGCCGGGCTTTATGAACGAAAAGGGCGCTGCGCAGCCCGATGCAAGCGCCGACAGCTACATCGGCCGTGATGGTCAGGCGCTACCCTGGTCAGATGAGCTTGCGCACCGTCTGCGCCAGGCGTTGGGCGAGAACTGGCTTGCGCAACTGCCGCCCCTCTGGACCCGCGATGAGGCGGGCGCGTCCGTGCGCCACACCTATATGGATATCGCCACGCAGCTCTACCGCGCATGCTTCGACGAGCAGGTGGGCGATTGGTGCCGCGCACACGGCGTCATGCACATCGGCCACGTGATCGAGGACAAGAGCTACCACACGCGCCTGGGCCAGGGCGCGGGACACTACTTCCGCGCTGTTGCCGGCCAGGACATGGCGGGCGTCGATGTTGTCATCAACCAGCTCGTGCCCGGTATCGACCGGGGCTATGCCAGCTATTTCCACGGCAAGTGGGACATGGAGTTCTTCAACTACGCGCTCGCCAAGCTCGGCAGTTCGGCCGCGCATCTCGACCCCAAAAAACAGGGGCGCTGCATGGCCGAGGTCTTTGGCGCCTTTGGATGGCACGAGGGCCTGCGCGAGATGAAATGGGTCGCCGACCATATGCTCGTACGCGGTGTCAACTGGTTCACGCCACATGCCTTTAGCATGGCCGGTTTCCCCGATTGGGACTGCCCGCCGCACTTCTATGCTCACGGCAACGACCCCGCGTGGCCGCATTTTGGCCAGCTCATGAGCTATATGAACCGCACCGCCACGTTGCTCTCGGGTGGCAGCGCCGTCTGCCCCGTCGCCGTGCTCTACCATGCGGACGCCGAATGGGCAGGTGACGCGATGCCGATCGAGCAGGTGGCCTCGGCGCTCACCCGCGCGCAGATCGACTTTGATTTTGTGCCGGCGGAGGCTTTTGAGGACGATACGCGTTATGCAGTTGAGCTCTTGGACGGCGCGTTTTTCGTCAACGGGCGCCGTTATCGCGCCCTGGTGCTGCCTCGGGCAGCATTCACCGGGACCGCGGTCGCGGGCTTCGCCGGGCGCGCCGCAACCGCCGGCGTCGCCGTCACCGCCGTGGATGCGCTGCCGCAGAAGACTTACGACGGAGCGGTAAACTTCGATCTCGCCGGCGCGCTTGCCGGCATCGAGCTCACCCCGCTCGACGCCCTGGCCACCTGGTCGGCAACCGCAGGGCTCGCCACCGTCATCTGCGACACGCCGCAGC
The DNA here is from genome assembly GCA_002437815.1 of Collinsella sp. UBA6357. Taxonomy (GTDB): domain Bacteria; phylum Actinomycetota; class Coriobacteriia; order Coriobacteriales; family Coriobacteriaceae; genus Collinsella. The sequence continues at coordinate 37,039 of DJRP01000030.1, forward strand.
CCTGGCTGCGCGCGCTTCGTTACGAGCGCAATGGCGAGACGTACCTCATGCTTGCCAACGAGCATCCGCGCGAGCGCATATCCTGCCGCGTAGCGCTGCCCGACGGCACTCCGGTCGCAGGTGCACGGCTCGACCTGTTGAACGGCGCCGCGCCAGCTGCCTTCGATGGCTCACTCGAGCTGGCCGGATCCGAGAGCTGCATCGTTGTTCTGGGCGCCACGGCGCCTTCTGCCAAACCCGGCAAGCCCGCCGTCGTGCGCGAGCTGACCGGCCCCTGGACCGTCTCGTTTGCCCCCGCAGGTTCCGGCACCGTCGTTGGCCCTGAGCAAAAACTCGACACGCTGGTCGATCTGACCGCCGAGCGCTTTGCCGGCACATGCGGCACGTTCCGTTACCGTACGTCCCTTGAGCTCGACGAGTCGGTCGAGCACGCCGTCCTCGACCTGGGCGACGTTTATGAGGTCGCAACGGCTGCGGTTGACGGTGATCCGCTGGGCGCGCGCATCGCCCCGCCCTACGCCTGGTCGCTCGACACGCTTAACGCCGGCAAGCACGAGCTTGTCATCGATGTGGTCAACACCCTCGACCATGCCGTCTCCGACATCTTCGCCCTTACCGAGCCCATCGCCCCAAGCGGTATCTTGGGTCCGGTTCGCATCATCGCCCGCTAACGCCCGCGCTCGGTTTGCAAATTCGTCCCCTTACGGGATGCCCGGTCTGAAATCCCCAGCCAGACCGGGCATTTTTATGCTGCGGTACAATCGATGCACGACGAAACGGAGCCCTATGGATATCAAGCGCAGAATCGACGAGACGCATAGCCTCACCCCCACCGAGCAGCAGCTCGGGCGCACGGCGCTTGCCATGGGCGAGCGCATGCGGGGCACCTCGATCAAGGAGTTCGCCCAGGCCGCCAACGTCTCGGTCGCGAGCATCCACCGCTTTTGCAAGAAGCTCGGCCTCGAGGGATTCAAAGAACTCAAGATCGAGCTCGCCCGCGCCGCCGAACGCAGTGACCGCGCCAGCGAATCCGACGTCGACATCAACTTTCCCTTCGACGCCGCCTCAACCGCCCCCGAGATCATGGCGCGCATGGAGCGCCTCTACGCGCGCACGCTGCGCGAGACACGCAACATGCTCGATGTCGCCCAGGTCGAACGCGCTGCCAAACTGCTCGTAAGCGGCAATCAGATCGACATCTACACGGGGTCGCACAACCTCTATCCAGCGGGCATGTTCCGTGACCGCCTGCTTTCCGCCGGCAAAGACACCACGTGTCACGCGAGTATCGAGGCCCAGGTGCGCACGGCGCTCGCGTCCGGTCCCGACCACACCGCGATCGCCATCTCGTACAGCGGCCTCGCACCCAACTTCAAGGAGGTCCTGCCGATCCTCAGCAGCCGGCGCGTCCCCGTCATCATCATCGGCACGCCGCGCTGCGCGCGCCTGCATCCGGGCTTTGCGGCCTATCTCACGATCAGCGATATCGAGAGCCTATCGCACCGCATCACGCAGTTCGCGAGCCACATCGCCGTGCAGTACGCGCTCGACACGCTCTACAGCTGCTTTTTTGCCCGAGACTACGCCCGCAGCATGGCCTTCCTGGAATCGACCTTCCCCTACACAAGGCTCCCCGGAGTGAAATAGTGCTGGCAAATATCGCCGCAAACTGTAAAGCGCAAAGTGCAACCGGCTAAACCCGAGTTCTCATGACTGCTTTTAAATATTTACTTCTAATGACGAGTTAAGATCTAATTTAGTTCTTAGAATTGTTAAGATTGCGCTTATACCGAGTTCTCGTCAGTAAAAGGAGGTTGCCGTGCAAATCGAAAGCAACGGTCAGGGAACGCTTCGGACCAACCTGTCGGGAAAACTTGCCTACCGCTCCTTCTTCCCCACTCCCCTTCAGTCGCTAAGGCCCTTGAACCTAACTGAAGAAACCTATCGCACGCTCTCGGCATGTTCGAGAAAACTCGGGGAGCTCGAAGGCATGCTTTACTTTGTCCCCAACGCTGATATGTATCTGACGATGTACGTAAGAAAAGAAGCGCTTCTTTCTTCCCAAATCGAGGGAACCCAGTGCACCTTCGACGACCTTCTCAGTCCATCACAGTCCCAACTTCACCATAGGGAAATCGCTGATGTCGTAAACTACGTTCGAGCGATCGAGTTCGGCGTCGAGCTCCTTGGCCACATGCCTCTCTGCACACGGCTTCTCAGACAAGTCCACGCAATCTTGTTGGATGGAGTACGCGGAACGGAAAAGAATCCTGGCGAGCTTCGTTCATCTCAAAACTGGATTGGCCCTTCGGGGTGCACTATAGCCACCGCATCGTTTGTGCCCCCCAACATCGAAGATTTGCAGAGCACGCTTCAAGACCTCGAGCAGTTCATCAACGAGCCGCGCGTTGAGATGGATCCGATCGTACGCGCTGCCCTCGTTCACTATCAGTTCGAAACTGCCCATCCGTTCCTCGATGGAAACGGCCGTCTCGGCAGGCTCCTGATCACCCTCATGCTCATCAACGATGGAGTGCTTCATTCTTGTCTGTTTTACCCATCATTTCAATTTAAGAAAAACCGCCGTGAATATTATCTGCAGCTCACGTCCGTAAGAGAACGGGGGACATACGAGGACTGGGTTGAATTCTTCTGTAAAAGTCTCCTTGAAAGCGCAAGCGACTCGGTCGCCTCGCTCAAGCGTCTTGTCGATCTCCATAACCGCACGACGCTCGATATCACCACAAATCTTGGACGAACCGTTGCAAATGGCCAAAGACTTCTGGCCCTTCTTGAAGAGCACCCCATCGTCGATACCGCGTTCGTCGCATCACGGCTCGAAATCGGTAGAAGCACCGCAGGAACGCTTGTAAAAACGTTTGAAGAGCTGGGCATCCTGCATCCGCTCGACGAGTCGAAGCAACGATATCGACAGTACTGCTACGAAGCATATCTTTCGATTCTCAGAGAAGACGCCGAGCCGATCCGCTGAACATAAAAAGGCCGCCGGATCGCTTCGACGGCCTTCGCCTCGCCCGATGGCGGCGTAACTAAGCTACTCTTTGGCTCCATATTTCTCGTAGTAGGCGTCGATTGCGGCCTTGAGGTCGTCGTCGATGACGACCTTGCCGTCGATCTCGTGGTTGTAGAGCACCTCGACGACCTCGGCCATAGAGACGATGGATGCCACGGGGAACCCGTACTTGGCCTCGATCTCCTTCTGCGCGGTGGTGACGCCGCCCTTGCCGACCTCCATGCGGTTGAGGCTCACGATCAGGCCCTTGATCTCAACGTCGGCTGCGGCCTTGACCTTGGGATACGTCTCGTCGATGGACTTGCCTGAGGTGGTCACGTCCTCGACCATCACCACGCGGTCGCCGTCCTGGGGCTCATAGCCCAACAGGTTACCCTTGTCGGCACCGTGATCCTTGGCCTCCTTGCGGTCGCAGCAGTACTTGACCTCCTTGCCATAGAGCTCGTGGTAGGCAATGGCCGTGACAACGGCCAGCGGGATGCCCTTGTACGCCGGCCCGAAGAGCACGTCGAAGTCGTCGCCGAAGTTGTCGTGGATGGCCTGCGCGTAGTACTCGCCCAGGCGCTTGAGCTGCGAACCCGTCACATAGGCGCCGGCGTTCATGAAGAACGGGGACTGGCGGCCGCTCTTAAGGGTAAAGTCGCCGAACTTGAGGACGTCGGACTCGACCATGAACTTGATGAACTCTTGCTTGTAAGCCTCCATGCGGGCTCCCTTCGGTGAGATGTCGCAGATGGTTTCAGTTTAGCGCAGGCGCATGGCCTCTTGCACGGCGCCGTACAGGTTGGCATCGTTGCCGAGCTCGGCCACCTTGATCTGCGGTACGGGAATGCCAGCGAGCGGTCCCGTGTAGTCTTTGAGCGCAACAGGCATCTGGTCGCGCAGGGCATCGATAAGCTCGGGGTGACACGAGATGCCGCCCGCGATCACAAAGACCTCGGGGTCGAGCACGGCCTGCAGGTTGACGAGCTGCTTGTCAAAATCGCGCGCATAATTGTTAAGCGCACGTTGGGCCGCCACATCGCCGTCTGCGATCCACTCGAATACACGGCGCCCGTCGGCCGGGGTGTCAGCCGGCAGCTTCTTCTCGCGCACGGCAGCATCGCGCAGAGCGCGCCAGCCACCCGTTCCGCCGAAAAAGCCACCAAAACCCGGTACGGTCTCGTCGGTGCGCAAAAAGCTGAACTCGCCGGCAAAGCAATGAGCGCCACGCAGCACCTTGCCATCGATAACGATACCGCCGCCGATGCCCGTGCCGATGGCAAGCACCACGCCAAAGCGTTGCCCGCGCAGAGCGCCCGCCGCGTATTCGCCGAGCGCCGCGCACTTGCCGTCGTTGTTGACCGCCACCGGCACACCGAGTGCCTCGCGCATGAGCTTGCCGAGCGGGCAGCCGTCCATAAAAGTGAGCGCGCCACCGCGATGGATCGTGCCGTCCAGATCGCCCTCATAGATGCCGCCGGGCGCGCTTACGCCTACCGCGCTGATGCGGTCGCTATAGGGCTTGACCAGCCCGATCAGCGCATCGACCGTCTCAGCCGCGGTGGTGAAACCCGTGGGAAGGCTGCCGCGCTCCCGGATCGAGAAATCCTCTCCCAGCACAGCCCATTTGACGGCGGTACCGCCCACATCGATGCCAAAGAATTCTTTCATGTATCGTCTCCTCTTGATCCCTTAGCTCTAAACGCCGGATGCCGAGACGGGCAGCCGCCTCAACATCCGCATATCTCTGTTATTGAAATCTTAGCGCTCGTCCACAGAACGGTGATCTTGTTGGCATCCAACCGTGGTGATCAACATCATCAAGCCCGGAGTTACCCGAACGCCCTGTGAAATCAGGCGATTCTGGCGCCGGCGCGTGGCACCACGAGGCGACGGGCGCAGGCAGGATCGATGCGAAGCGTCGCGGTTGCAGCGGCGAGGGCGGTGGCGGCAACATGCTCAAAACGACCGTACGGCGTGACGAGGCAGTAGCAATCGACTGCATGCCATGGAGCCGCGCTGAGCGCCGCCGAGCCCTCTGCCTCGCGCCGACGAGCCATCTCAGGCGCCGACGCATCCTCGACCGAAAGCATGACGCCCAGCATCAACGGGGCTGTCGCGCCGTCGTTGAGCTCATAGACGCGCATACCTGACGCGCGCACTTTGCGCGCGATGCCGCCAAGACCGCCGCCGGCCCGCTCGCCCGCAAACTCCGCAGCGCCCGAAAGGCGAATACCAAACTGGGCCGCAATACGGTCGCACGATGCAGCCAGAAAGTCCCGAGGGCCCCGTATGGGCGTGGTACGGCGCAACTCGGCAGACGCTGCCGTCTGAGGACTCCTAATCTCGGAACGGTAGATAAGTTCCTCGCCATACGGTCCGGTCGCCGAGAACGCGAGGATGTACGGCCCGCCGACAACCTCGTCGCGCTCGAGCCGAGCGCGGCCCGCCTTCCATCCCCTCGGCAGAGCAAGCTGGGCAAGCGTCGCGCCACCCTGCCCATCATCGAGCATATGGAACGTCAACCCGCAGCTGCGTACGCTCTCCACCGCATGCCGATCGTCCGCATGCCGGCTGCTTTCAAACCCACCCGCTGCAGTACTCATGACGCACCCCTCTCGCTCGCGTTTTGTCCCACGATAGAAAAGGCCATGGTCGCGCGGTAGGTGACATATGTCTCAACTTGCCTTTTAGCAGCATATGGATACCAGCGATGACTGCAACTAAACTATAGTTGCAGTCATCGTCCGTTTTCCAAGATGCTGGGAGGCACTCATGAGCAACGTTTTAGCTTACAAAGGCTACTTTGCCCCTATCGAGTTCGATGCAGAGCAACATCTGTTGACGGGCATGGTGGCGGGAATTCGCGATGCAATTCTCTTCGAGGGTTCCACCGTCGAAGAAATCGAAGATGGCTTCCATCAGGCCGTCGATGATTATCTGGATTACTGCGCAGAAAAAGGCAAGGAGCCAGAGCGCGCCTTCAAGGGATCGTTCAATGTGAGAACCGGTTCGGAGCTACATAAGCAAGCCGCGTTAGCTGCCGCCAAAAAAGGCGAATCGCTCAATAAGTTTGTCTCAGAAGCTATCGCGGCGGCCCTATAGACCGCGCCCCCATAAGCGCTGATTAGCGCCGCTCATCCCAGAGCCAGAATGATTTGATGAGGCCCGCGCGAGAGGATGCGCCCGTCTTTTTACTCATCGTCGCAATATGGCGGTAGAGCGTCGAACGCGAGAGGTAGAGACGACCGGCGATCTCTTGCATGCTATCGTCCGAAACGAGGAGTTCCGCCAAGATCTCGCACTCGCGCGGGGTGAAGCCATTCGTCTCGCCGAAGCGAGCCACACGGTCGGAGAACGAGAGACTGGAGGGCAACTCACCGGACTTGAGCTGTTCGATGGGCGCAGGTGAGGGCACAGCGGAGGAAACGACCTCAAGCGCCTCGTTGCCGGCGGACAAATCTTCCCGCGAGCTCACGGCGGCATCGTACCCCGCAACCGTGCTGGCACCCGCCTCAGAACCAACCCCATGGCTCGCATCCTCGGCATCGATCGGCTGCGATGCCGGGCTAATACCCATACCCGCGCAGCTTCGCAGCGCAACGGCGGCACCCGCCAGCTGCATCGTGCCCGCAGCCGCAACAGCAGCCGGTCCGCACGTCCGTGTTAGCGCCATGCCCACGAGCGCACCGGCGAGGCCGGCGCCGTATGCGACAGCGCAACCGGCCACAGGCCAGAGCTCGGCCATATGCATACGGGGGCTCAGTTCCATAAAGACCGTGGTGTAGAACACGACCAGAAAGCCCGAACCCGCGCTCAGGGCAGTAATGGGCAGCCGCGCCATCGTACCCCCGGCAACCGCCAGCAGCCCCACCAAAGCCAACAAACCTGCAAGAACCGGACCGAGAAGACGCACGATCCGCATCGACGCGCCGCAGAGCAAGCCGGCAACAAGCGTCGCCACGATCAGCAGCAGCCGTGCCCCAGCGTCAAGATCCAGCACGCCCGGCGTCCCCGACGCCACGAGCAGACCGTCGAGCAGACCGTACATGCCGGCCAGGCACGCCGTCGCGAGCATCAGGCGCCCGGCGAGCGAACGCTCCGCGGCGGAAGCGTGCCGGCCCGCATCGGGCACGATACCCGCCGCCAGCCGCGCACGACGTGTCGATGCCCAACGGTCGCCCGCCTCATGGAGCATCGCGATCATGGCGATATCGACGACCATAAAGATAAACTGCGACGGCACCTCGCCCGGCACCACAACATTGTTGACAAGCTGCAAGGCCACTCCCGCTGCATACGAGAGCGCAACGACATGCGCAAGACCTGCGTTACGCCCAAACTTGCGCGCAAGCCCCGCGTGTGCGGCTGACCCGGCGTAGCCCAGAGCGCAAGCCGCAACCAAAGCGCCCGCAAGCATAGCCGCAAACTGCTGGGCCATGATGACCACGACGGGTGCCGCGACGGCAAGCGTTCCCATGACGACCGAAACCGAGCGACGGTTGTGATCATCGGCAAAGCGGTAGACGAGGAAAGGGCGCAGAAAGAAACCCGCAATGCTCGCCAGGACAATCGCCGCTAACGACGGCAACACGGGTCCCACATCCGAAAACGCGGCGACGCGATCGGCGAACAGCCGCTCCGCCGCGATGGCAGCGAAAAAGAAAAATGACAGGGCCAGGATCTCGCGGGCGCCATCGCGCAGCTGAATGAGCAGCTCATCGAGCTTGTGCATGCGCGTCACCCCCATCCTGAGCCTTGGCCGCCTATCGTTTCATTGTACGGGAGCATCGATGACGGGATGGGGCGGACACACCGACCGTTACAAAAAGTTAGGGCGGCCCGGCGCATTCGCCAGACCGCCCTTAATCCATAAGTGATCCAAAAGTGCCAGGGGAAAACGGATCACTTCGAGGACGCGAGCCCGCTAACGCGCCGGCTCCACGACGACGAGCGCATCGCGCTCAAAGGGATGCTGCGCCACACGCACACCCTCGGCGCCGTCGAGCGCACGCACCGGTACCCGGGCGATGCGCTTGTCCTCCATGTCAAGGACCGTCGCATGCCAGTCGACCCCGGCGTCGAGCTTGAGCTTGAGCGCCGTGGTGCGCGGCACGTAGGCCACGACTTTCTCACCCACGCGTGCCACGCGGATGGACTCGCGCGCATCGTCGAGCAGCTCCTGCGCAGGCTCGACGGCCGCCGCATCGTCGGCCGCAGTGGCACCGAGCATACCGAGCACATGCTCGATCGCCCCGAAGTCCCACACGCCGGGGAACTGCAGGCACTCCTGCCAGCGGAACGGCATGTCGAAGCCCTCGCCTAGGACCGAGCCCTGGCTACGCGACGTCTGCCAGTTCCACACGCCATGGGCGCCGTAGGTCACACCGGCACTGGCGCCGGCGAGGATGCTCGACCACACACTCGCGCGGCAGTCCTGCGCCGTGAAGCGCCAGTAGACGTTGCGGCTCGCACCCATCTGCTCGTAGCAGGGCTCGGAGTTGACCATAGGCTTCTTGGGATAGTTGGCACGAAAGTCCTCGGGCAGATGCCAGGCCTCGGGCTGACCCTCATAATTGTGGCCGGGCTGGAACATATAGAAATCCAGACGGTTGAGGTATTGCTCGGGCACTGTGCGGTTTCCGCGGTTGATGTGCATGGTGCGCAGGGCCTCGGGGGCCAGCTTCACAACCTCGTCGAGCGCGTCCTCGTAGAAATCGAGCGCGATATCGGACTTGAAGTCGGTGTCGCCCGTCACCACGTAGACGGGGTCGAACTCCCCCAGGTTTTCGACGACGCGGGCCACGTGCGCGCGGACCTCCTCGCGCGGCATGGCCTCGGCGCCGAGCCGCTGCGCGATCATACCGCCCCAGGTACCGGGCACGTAGTTGCACCACATGAGCACAAGCGCCGGTCGAATCCCATGCTCGACAGCCATCTCGCACATAGTGCGGGCGCGATCCCAGTACTCTTGGTTGGGCGCGCTCCAATCGAAGTGCACGCCGTCCTCGCTCGCGTAGGGCCAGATGCCCAGATCGGGCAGGCAGCGATCCCATTGCGGCAGCGTGTTGATCTGCAGCACGTTCATGCCCTGCTCGGCACGGCGCGTGAGGTAATAATCCCAGTCCTCGAGCGAAATGCTCGTAAAGGCGCTCCAGCACGTGTCGGCAAACCAGAAGAACGGTTTGCCGTCGCACAGAAAACCGTCCTTGCGCGCGTTGACGGTCAGTTTTCCCAAACTCATCCGAATGTCCTCTCTCGCGTTTTGCCGCCTGGCACACCGACGACCTTCAATTGGGGACGTAGCAAAATCGCAGGTACGGATTTACCCTGCAGTAGATCTGCGCACCTGCGATTTTGCTACGTCCCCAATTGCAGGTTAGCAGAAAGGCCCCGCCGGGCTTGCGCCTGACGGGGCCCGCTGATCGACCGATCATATGTCGTGTAGGTCGGCCACAGACTTACCAAAGACCGCTGAGCGGCTGAGACCTTAGGCCTCCTCCATCTCCGCGAGCTCCTCCTTGGAGAAGCCGGTGAGATAGACCACGATGGCAGCGATGACGAAGGAGATCGCCATGCCCACGATGGCCCAGACGGTGTTCATCTGGCCACCCTGCAGGTAGTTGGTGAAGACCAGGAAGTTGGAGGCACCGCCGGCCAGGTAGTAGGTGACACCCATGATGCCGGAGAACACAGCGCCGATGGCACCGCCGATAAACATGCCGAGCATGGTGCGACGGAAGCGCATGAGGATACCGAAGAGCGCGGGCTCGGTGACGCCGCCGGCGATGGCGGAGATGACGTAGCCGATGGCGAGGGACTTCTCGTCAGGGTTCTTCATCTTGAGGAAGGCACCGAAAGCGCAGCCCCAGACAGCGGCCATGGCGCAGTTGGTGGACACGAAGACGAAGGGATCGTAGCCGGCGGCGATGATCTGGACCTGAGCGAGCAGGATGACGGGCATGTGCATACCGCAAACCACGAACAGCTGCCAGAAGGCACCGAGGATGGCCATGACGATGAAGACTGCGATGCCACCGAGGTCAGCCAGACCGAAGAGCGCGTTGGCGATGACGTTACCGATCTCGTTGCCGATCGGAGCGAGGACGATAAAGGCGATGGGAATGGTGACGATCATGGTGCAGAACGGCGTGAAGACCGTGGAAAGCACGTCGGGCATGACCTTCTTGAAGAACTTCTCGACGAAGTACAGAACGGGCACCGACAGGATGATCGGCAGGACGGACTGCTGGTAGTTGGCCGCAGCGATCTGGATGCCGTAGACGGAGATGATGCCGGAGCCGCCGTCAGCAGCCGCGCTCACGACGGACGGGGCCATGAGAGCGCCACCGAGGAGCATGCCGAGCACGGGGCTGGCGCCGAGCTTCTTAGCCGCAGCATAGCCCAGGTAGATGGGGATAAAGGTGAACGTCGCCTCGTACAGGGTGGTGTAGAGGAACGTGTAGGTCGGGTCGGTGTCGGAAAGAACGCCGAGCATGGTGGGGCCGAGGACGGCCGCGATGGTGCGGAACAGACCGCCGGCCATGAGCAGCGGGATGAGCTGGGTCATGGAGCCGGACAGATAGTCGAGGATGATGTTGGGCAGGTTCTTGATCTCGAACTTCTCCTTGGGAGCGTCGAGATTCTCCTTGACCTCCTCGCCCTGCTTGACGCCGGAGATGGCGACAAACTCGGCAAGCACCTTCGGCACGTTCTGGCCGATGATAACCTGAAGCTGGCTGCCGGCGAACTGTGCACCGAGCACGCCCTTGACCTTCTTGATCTTGTCAAGATCGGCCTTGCTGTTGTCCTTGAGCGTCAGGCGCAGGCGCGTCATGCAGTTCGTGGCGATCTGCACGTTGTCGGCGCCGCCGACCAGCTCGAGGACGTCGGTGGCAATCTGCTTGTTGTCTACTGCCATGGGACCCCTCCCCATATTCCATGCGCCCAACATTCCGAGTGCGAGCGCGTCTTTGCCCGGCGGCTATAACCCCTTACGGTCGCCGGAACACCGAACACGTTGTGTAAACACTTTGTTTACTGAACGTTTACGGGCTTCAGTTTACACGGGAACCATATTTTGTGGCGATTTTGCCGTTGAACGAACGGTGAACGGTAGTAAACAGCGGGCGAACGGGAAATGTTGACCCTCGGTGGTGTTTATGTTCGACAAATTCGCTAAACGATTGCGTGTTTATAGAGTTCAGTGACCGGTATGAGTTCATTTTTGTATCTATGTACGTTTACGAGCTCGATTTCGCGCACAAATCGCCGTCTTGGGACCGTTCGCCGAGTTGTTAGACGCTTGCTTGACCAAAACACTAAACTAAACATGTTTACTAATGTCTTTTCGAAAGGGTATGTATGGCAGACGACAAACTGACCTATGCGACGGTCACCACGCTCGGCGACTTCGGTCCCTGGATCTCGAAGGTGGTGCTCGACCTTCCGTGCCGCGTGCGCGCCAACGACATCGATGCGCACTCGTTCAATATCTATATGGAGCGCCATGAACGCTCGGGCGAGGTGCTTATGCGCAAAGAGCGCGGAGCCGATCACGCAGCGCCGTCCGTGGGCTACGTATCCATCGATGCCGCCTATCCGTGCGACGAGAACGGCAAGCGAGCCGCCGTTGGCACCCACGTGGCCCTCGAGACCTCCGAGCAGCGTCTTACCAAGAAGATCGAAGGCGGGGTCATGGGCTCACGCCTGCTCGATGACCGCCTGCGCGTCACACAGCTCGCGGCGCTCCCCGGTGACGATGGCGACGACCCCACCTGCGGCCTGGTGTTCGACACCTGCCGCGGCGATATCTGCCCCGCGCTCAAGGGTTGGACCAATACCGTGCAGGCAACCCCGGTCGACGGCATCGCACTCGAATACGGCTACTTCGAGCCCAGCTTCGAAACTCGGGATTCCGCCCTGTTCAATCCCTTCCGCCCCGAGGCCACGCCCGTACCCGAGAAGGCTCCGCTCATCGTTTACCTTCATGGTGCCGGCGAGGGCAAAGGCGCGACGGAGGGCGAGGGTGCGACGAGGGCCTATATCGGCAACCGCGTGACCGCTCTGTCACAAAAGCAGATTCAGCGCTACTTTGGCGGCTTCGCCTGGGTGCTGGCGCCGCAATCTCCCACGTTTTGGATGGACAACGGCAAAGAGCAGCTCGGTGAGTCCAACGAGAGCATCTACTCCCCTGTCCTCAAGGCACTCATCGATGAGTTCGTGGCCGAGCACGCCGACCGCATCGACACCGACCGCATCGTGGTGGGAGGCCTCTCGAACGGCGGTTTTATGACGCTGCGCCTGTGCCGCGACTACCCCGATTTCTTTGCGGCGGGACTGCCCTGCTGTGCTCCGTGGTACAACGCGACCGACGAGGACGTGGAGCTGCTGGCCAAGACGCCCTTGTGGTTCACGCACTCCAAGGGCGACGAACTTGTCGACCCGCACCGCACCGTGATTCCGCTGGTCAGCCGCCTGCGTGAGGCCGGTGCCAACACGCACTGCACGTATTTCGACCATGTCGAGGATCTCACCGGCGTGTATCGCGAAGCTGACGGCTCGGCCAAAAAGACGTTCAATCACGGCGTGTGGATCAACCAGTTCAACGACTTTTGTTATCAAGACATCGACGGGGGCAACGTTCTCATCGACGGCGAGCCGGTGGGCTGCTGGGAGTGGGCGGCCAGGGTTTCCCGGTAATCCGTCCCAACGCGGGGCCCGAGGGTTATGCCTGCAAACGTCCTCGGGCATGCGATGACCGGCGCTTTGCGCTTCGCGCGGCGCTGGTCATCGCCCCCTGCGGAATGTTTGCAGGCATAACCCTCGGGCCCCGCTGCGATCACATTGCTGGAAACCCTGGACGGCCGCTTCCGGCTGGTCACTGGATCGACGGCGATGGAGGCACTGGTCCCGTCTTGCCTTGCGCGTAACTATCTGGATAGGACTTGGCTGAACCGTTCATCGTTCGCCCGTTTCCCTCCGAAGTAGCCCCTTGAGGCTCGCCCGATTGATGCAGATGAGGCACTATTTCGCGTTATGTGTAGGTTAAAGCTTCAGTCGTATTTACGCCGCATTTCATGCGCTCGGAATCCTGCGGTTTTATTCGTGTAAAAGTCGGTCTATCCGCACTATCCGATCTTACCTACACATAACGCAAATCGCACGGCCGCGGACGCTTCCGTCGGGGCATTTTCCGTGCCTTGCCCTGTCTCCCTTTTGCACTACGAACCCCTTCTTCCCAGAAAGGCAGTCTCTATGGCCCCCTCTCCCAATCTCGCCCGCGTGATCGTCACAACCGATATGGAAGTCGACGATATGAACTCGATGATCCATCTGGCGCTTTATCTCAACCTGCTCGATGTCGAGGCAGTCATCTATACCGCCTCGCAGTATCACTTCTTGGGCGACGGCATTCATACGCTCGGTGAGGTCAATCCTCATTGGCGCACCAAGGGACGTCGCTCTTACGAATGGGAGGTCGTGCCGCACGAGCCCGATCCCGAGGCCGACGCACTCCGTGAATACCGTCCCTTCCCCGAGCATTGGTGCGAAAGTCTGTGGGGTAACGAATACGCCGAGGCCTGGCCGCATCTGCAGGCAAACGCCCAGGCCGCAGGCGAGCCGCCCTATCCCACGCCTGCACAGATGATCGAGCGCACCTACGAGGGCAACGTGGCCTTTGAGGGCGATGTGCGTGCCGAAACCCCCGGATCGCGCAAGATCGCCGAGGCCATTTTGGACGACGATCCGCGCACGCTCTGGCTGCTTTCTTGGGGTGGTATGAACACCATCGTGCGTGCGCTCATGTCGATCGCCGAACGTTATCGCGACACACCGGAGTGGCACGCCGTGCAACAGCGTGTCTATAGCAAGGTGCGCGTGATGGGCGTGACCGATGGCGTCGGACAAGACAATTCTTGGTTTGACCACGGCAAGGGGCCCTTCCCCGAGCTCGCCTTTTGGTGCGTGCCACATATGTACGGCGGCTACGTCGACGCCAAGATGACCCAAGAGGATTCGATCGAGCTGTTCCGGGCGCCGTGGCCCGAGCAAAACCTCACCCGCGGCAACGGCCCGCTCATGGAGCGCTACATGCTCTACGGGGACGGTAAGGTTTATGAGAACGAACCTGAGCGGTTCCAGTTTGGCAAGCATGCACGGCTCGACTGGGGCCTCGAAGGCATGCCGGCACTGCAGTTCAATCCCGGCGACTTTATGGCCGAGGGCGATTCGATGACGTACATCCCGCTGCTGCCCTTTGGCCTGCGTGGGGCCGATAACCGCGGATTCGACACCGTGCTCGGCCGCATGTTTATCGACGGGCGCCCCGATACGGACGCGCCCGCGGGCTTTGACGCCATCGGCTCGCCAACCAAGGGCAATCCCAATCCTTATCTGCGTGCCTACCAGGAAGATTTCGCCGCCCGCGCGCAGTGGTGCAACGCCGTGCCTCAAACCTGCAGCCATCCGGTGCGCATCGGCAATGTAACCGCCGACCGCATCGTTGCCGCCGGCGATTCCGTCGAACTCGCTGCAACAGTCGAAGATCTCGACGAGCGTGGTTTTGATGCGCGCTGGAATATCGCGCTCGCTCCCACTACCTATTCCGGCGCACATGATTTATCACTCTGGCAGCAATGTGATCTCGACACGACGTTTGCCGTGCCCGCCGATGTACAATCCGGCGACCGCATCGTCCTCACGCTGACCGTCCGCACGCGCGCCACGCGCCCGACCACCCGCTACGCCCAGCTCGCCCTCACCGTCGCCTAAAATGGTCCCAAAGTGCCAGGGGCAAACGGACCACACATTAAAACGCTCGGCAAGCGCAAACCTGCCGAGCGTTTCTATTGCGGTTATGTCATAGCAGAAAATGAACCTACTCGGCCTCCATCTCCTTCTGCTCCTCCTCGGTGATACCGAACAGGAAGGCAAGCACAGCCGAGACGATAAAGGCCACCGCGAAGCAGATAAAGAAGTTGATAAGGTTACCCATGCCAGGGGTCATGTAGCCCAAGAACACCAGGAAGTTGGAGTTGGCGCCAGGCATGCCGAGCGTGACGCCCAGGATACCGGCGAGCAGACCAGAGATGGCGCCACCGATAACCATGCAGGGAATCATGCGCTTGAACCGCATGATGCAGCCGAACAGAGCCGGCTCGGTCACGCCGCCCAGGATAGCCGAGACCACGTAGCCAAAGGTCAGGGTCTTGTTCTCCTTATCGCGGATGCGCAGAGCCGCACCAAAGACGGCGCCCCACACGGCGATCATGGCAAAGTTAGAGGCGACGAAGATGAACTTGTCCTCGCCGATGCTCATGAACGTGGCGAGAGCGGGCATGATGACGGCGATATGCATACCGGTGAGCACGAACAGTTGCCACAGGCCACCGACGATAGCCATGCCGATATAGAAGCCGATACCACCATTGTCAGCCATGCCAAAGAGCGCCGCAGAGAGCAGGTTACCGAGCTCGTTGCCAATGGGCGCGAGCACGATAAACTCGATCGGCACCATAACGAGCATTGTCAGGAACGGCGTGAAGATGGTGGACAGGACGTCAGGCACAATCTTCTTAAAGAAGCCCTCTACCCAATAGAGCGCGGCAACCGAGAGCAGGATCGGCAGGACCGTCTGCTGGTAGTTCTGTAGCGGAGCATCGATACCGTAGACGTTGAGCGCGGTCTGACCGTCGGCGGCGAGCGCCACGATATCCGGGCAGATCAGAATGCCGCCGCAGAACATGCCGAGCACCGGACTTGCACCGAGTTTCTTGGCCGCGGTGTAGCCGAGGTAGACCGGCAGCATATACATGGCCGCATCAAAGAGATACGTGTAGAACAGCAGATAGGTGGGATCGGTCTCGGGCACCAGGTTAAAGACCTGCGGGCCGATCAGCGTGCCGATGCATTTGAACAGACCACCGGCCATGAGAATCGGGATAAGCGCCACCATCGAGCCGGACAGGTAGTTGAGGATGTTGTTGCCGATCACCTTGGGCGTGAGCTTCTGCTTGGACGCATCGAGGTTCTCATTGATGGCAGCCTTCTTGGCAAAGCCGCCCATGGCGCACACCTCGTCATACACCTTAGGCACGTTCTGGCCAATGATGACCTGATACTGCCCGCCCGACTCCTGGGCGCCGATGACGCCTTTGATCTTCTTGACCTTGTTGGTGTCGGGGACACCCATGTCCTTGAGCGTAAAACGCAAGCGCGTCATGCAGTGCGTGACACCGCTCACGTTCTCCGCGCCGCCGACGGCCGCAAGCACGTCCTCGGCGATCTGTTTGTTGTCGGCCATAAAAGGCCTCCCTTTTCGCATGGCAGGCGCTTGCCCGCCCGGTGCCGCAGAGGCACCACAACAACCCGTCGCCCGACCGCCTGCGAGGATATGGGGTGGGGTCTCGCTGCGGTCTCAGGCCGGTTTACCTGCGACGATAACCGTCGTCGCCACGGTATATCTACACCCGCGGGTGCGATATGCGAATGATGTGCATGAGCATGTAGAGCTTCTCGGAATCGCTGATGGGCTGATCGAAACTCTTACCGATACGCTCGCATGCCCCATCGAGGCATGCGGCGGCGCGCTCGGACTGAGCGCGCACGACATCGTAAAGCTCGGCGCCCTCGGTATTCATCGGCTCTCCCGTACGAAGACGGTCCAGGAGATAGTGCATATGAGTTGCAAACCGTGCAAACTCGAAGCCGGAATGGTCGACCTCGATATCATAGGTGCGCTCGATAATGCGCGTGATGTCGGAGACGATAGCGTCATCCTCGGCCGCCTGCTCGGCGGTCAGCCCTTCGTCATCGGGCGCAGCTGAAGCGTTGACCAGGCAAAGCGCGATACCCACGACTTCCGTCTTGGGCAAATCGACATCGAGTTTTCGAGCGATTTGCGTCACTGCATATTCGCCCACTTTGCACTCGACCGGATAGAGCTGCGCCACGTCATAAGCAAGCGGCATCTGGATATGGATCCCCTTGCGCTCGCGCTGGAGCGCAAAGGTGATGTGATCGGCAAGCGCCAAGACGGCATTGTGGTTGAGCTCGTAGGGAAGCTCCAGGTCGGCTGCCTCGATAATATCGGCCGAAACAGCAAGGACCTCGGGCTTGAGCTCTTCAAGCAGGGCTAGATAATGCTCGTCGACGTTGTAGAACGTGCGCTCGATCGCGGCAAGGGGAAGATCGCCCGTTTCTTTATCGATGGCGAAGGCGATGCCCTTGCCAAAGGCGACCACGGAGCGACCTTTGGAATCCGTGCACATCACGGCGTTGTTGTTGATTCTCTTGGCGACTTTCACGGCACTCCCCTGTTTACACAGCCTGCTCCAACGACTCCACGCCGTGGATACTACGAGCTGCTCGATCATGCCTCGCGGGGAGTCGCACTCAAGCGCGCTAACGCATGTGTTATTAGACTCCCCCAGCGGTCGGTGCTCTAAATTGAAACGAATTTTAACGGCGAGCGGTCGAGTACGCTCGGCGAGCGGCGACAGTCCGCCTTTCCTTTAAAGTTCGACTTTCCAACAAAAACACTCGGCAAGCGCAAGCCTGCCGAGTGTCTTATCTGCGGTTATGCTGTCGCCCAGCCAATCCTCACATTGGAAACTCGCACTTGAACAATGGGGTGCCCCTAAAAGCCCAAGGCGCGGTGGTCAGAAAAGCCTAGGCCAAGTCTTCGCCGTTGGAGGCGATAACCTTCTTGTACCAGTCGAAGCTCTTCTTCTTGGAACGCGCCAGCGTGCCGTTGCCGGCATCGTCGCGGTCGACGTAGATAAAGCCGTAGCGCTTGGACATCTCGCCCGTCGAAGCGGAGACCAGGTCGATCGGACCCCAGGTAGTGTAGCCCAGCAGGTCAACGCCGTCCTCGGTCACGGCATCGCGCATGGCCTCGATGTGCTGGCGCAGATAGTCGATGCGGTAGTCATCGTTGATGGAGCCGTCCTCCTCGACGACATCCTTGGCGCCCAGACCGTTCTCGACCACAAAGAGCGGCTTCTGGTAGCGATCGTACAGATCGTTGAGCGTGATGCGGAAGCCCAGCGGATCGATGGCCCAGCCCCACTGGCTCTCCTGCAGGTAGGGATTCTTGGCGCCCTTGAAGGCGTTGCCCTTCGTGAGCTCGACATCGGGATTGTCGGCACCAGCGGAGCAGCGAGTGCTGTAGTAGCTGAAGCTGATAAAATCGACGGTGTTGGCGGCTAGGATATCGCGGTCCTCGTCGGTCATGCCCACATCGATGCCCAGGCGCTCAAGCTTCTTGACGGCGTAAGCCGGATAGTAGCCGCGGCTCTGCACATCGACGAAGAAGTAGTTGTTCTGGTTGTCGAGCTGGGCGGCGCGCACGTCGCTCGGACGGCAGCTGTACGGATAGTAGGAGCCGGCGGCGAGCATGCAGCCGATCTTGACCTCGGGGTCGATCTCATGGGCGATCTTGGTGGCCCAGGCGCTGGCGACAAGCTCGTTGTGCGCAGCCTGGTACTCGACGGCCGTCTTGTTCTCACCCTCCTCAAACACCAGGCCGGCACCCATGAACGGAAGGTGCAGGATCATATTGATCTCGTTGAAGGTGAGCCAGTACTTCACCAGACCCTTGTAGCGAGTGAAGATCGCGGTGGCGAGGTTCTTGTAGAAGTCGATGAGCTTACGGTTGCGCCAGCCGCCGTACTCCTTGATCAGGTGGATCGGGCAGTCGAAGTGCGTGATGGTCACGAGGGGCTCGATGCCGTGCT
This sequence comes from Collinsella sp. UBA6357, assembly GCA_002437815.1. Classification (GTDB taxonomy): domain Bacteria; phylum Actinomycetota; class Coriobacteriia; order Coriobacteriales; family Coriobacteriaceae; genus Collinsella. The sequence continues at coordinate 55,795 of DJRP01000030.1, forward strand.
TCTGACACTCGCGGAACATGTCCTCGTAGAACGCGAGGCCGGCCTCGTTGGGCTCTGTCTCGTCGCCGTTGGGGAAGATGCGCGTCCAGGCCAGACTCATGCGGAAGGTCTTGAAGCCCATCTCGGCAAACAGCGCGATGTCCTCCTTGTAGTGGTGATAGAAATCGATGCCCACGTGCGCGGGGTAATAGTGCTCGTCGTCGCATGCGAGCATCTTGCGATCGCCCAGGCAGACCGGAAAGCGATCCTTGCCGTGCGGAACCACGTCGACGTTGGCCAAGCCGCGGCCGTCCACGTCGTAGGCACCCTCGCACTGGTTGGCAGCGGTCGCGCCGCCCCACAGGAAGTCTTTACGGAAACCCATGTATCGTTCCTTTCGTTCAAGCGGCGCGCATGTCGACGGTCGCGCCCCGTGTTCCAGATACCAAGTATGCCGAGGTTTTCGCCCGTTCTCAACGTTTCGCAGGTAAACCGACACTTCTTTTCGGGATGCCGAGCACGGAGACACGTCTCGCTGATACTTTTTGACACCCGGGCGATGAGGCGACGGACATTACGGCGGAGCGGATGCGGCGGGGTGCCGCAGGGAAGGTCGCGATGAAACAACAACGACGAGGAGCGGCGAACGCCATCGTCCCTCACCCCTGCCGCCCCATTTGACCGAATAGGAAAAAAAGGAAAAAATAGGAAAAAAAGGAAAGGACTTCCGATGGTCGAAACCTTCTTCTCCCCTTCATTTGGAAATCGTCCCTCGTACCTCGTGGGACGCGGGCAAGTGATCGCGACATTCCTCTCAGGACTCGAACAGGAGCCGGGCAACCGCGACCGCGCGATGCTCATGCTCGGCCAACGAGGCAGCGGAAAGACCGTTTTGCTTTGGGAGCTTGCCGACCGCGCGCGCAAACTCGGCTTTGTCGTCGCTACTCCTACCGTTGCCTCAGAGGACATGCTCGAACGCATCGTTGAAAAAATACAAGAAGCGGGCGAACAGTATGTCAACAAGAGGCGGCTGCCCAAGCTCACGGGCGGCAGCCTGAGCGCTTTCGGTTTCTCGGCAGGCCTCGAGTTCACGCGCGACGTGCAGGAGACCAAAAGCTTCCAGTTCAAACTCACCCAACTGGCCCGCACGCTCACCGAGCAGGGGCACGGTATCCTGATCCTCGTCGACGAGCTTCAGGCGAACTCATCGGAGATCAGACAGCTCGTCACCGCATATCAAGAGCTCGTGGGTGAACGTTTGAATGTCGCCCTCGTCATGGCGGGACTGCCCGGCGCCGTCTCGGCCACACTTAACGACCGCGTGCTCACGTTTCTCAACCGTGCCCGCAAGGTAACGCTTGGCCCGCTCGCGCTCGGAGACGTCGATGGCTACTACCAGCGCGCCTTTGCCGAGCTCGAGCTTGATATCCCGAGCGACCTTCGTCAGGAAGCCGCCCGTGCGACCGTAGGCTCGCCCTATATGATGCAGCTTGTGGGGTACAACATCGCCAACCGCTGCTCCGCCAGCAGCACGGCGACGCCGGAACAGATCGATGGGGCGATCGAAGCCTCGAAGCTCGACTTTGAAAACGACGTGTGCGAGACAACACTCGCCGCGCTCTCGGACCAGGACGTCGCGTTCTTGGCCGCTATGACCGACGATGAGAGTGGCGCGTCCCGCATCTCCGACATCGCCGAGCGCATGTCGGTCACACCGGACTACGCGCAAAAATATCGCCGACGTCTTATCGACGCCGGCGTGATCGAAGTCGCCCGAAGGGGGTATGTCAAGTTCGCCGTCCCCTATATGGCGGATTATCTGCGAGTCCGTTACTAGGAACGACTCCCTAATCCACCGCGATGTCGATATTCTTGCCGATCAGACCCACGTAGCCACCCTCGGCCGCCTTGGGGCTGTCGGCATGGCAGAGCACCCACTTGTCAGCCTTCCAGTAGCAGTAGGCGTCTCCCGCTTGGACCATATCGTCCGCCGCAACGGGACGCGCCCCGTTGGTACCCGCCGGCAGCGCCACCATTACCTGAAAGCCGCCGTCATCGACCATGCAGGGCGTGTAGTGCAGCGTGGTGTTGAAGACCTCGACAACCTTGCCCGCCGGCACGCGGAACGCCTTGACCAGCGACGTATCGAGCTTTCCGTCCTCAATCTCCCAGCGATGCGCCACGAGCAGGATGAAGTCGCGCGCTCCAAGGTTGAACTCGCTGGCACGGTGATACTCCAGGCAGTTGAGGCGTGTGTTGTGGCCGTTGCACCAACCGAGCTGGAAGGGACGACCGCCAAACATGAGAAAGCCCAGCTTGTCGGCACCGGCGACTCCTTCGAGCTCCGGCGCACTCGCCACGTACTTGCTGCCTTCGGGCACGGGCGTGGCGGCAAGCGCCTCAAGCACGGGCGCCGTCAGCTCGCTCGGCGCATCATTCCAAACGTTGCCGTAGGACTTGAACTCGGGATCATCGACGGAATAGATATGCATGTTCGCTCCTGTTCGTTTTTTCGGATCGTTACGAACATTCTAGAACACTTATTTCCGAATATGAACATTTATCGGAATGCATCCGGCAAACGGCGCTCCATGCGCTGCGATCCGTTCCACAAGTGAGTGGACTTTTGAGGATCAGCCGACTATACCGGACAAGCGAGACTACAAAATCGCAGGTCACGCGATTGACGGACTCATCCATACTCGCCGAAAGCACAAAAGTCCACTCACTTATAAAAGGGGCGGCCGCGCCAAAGCGCAGCCGCCCCAGAAAACATCGTTTCGCACAATTTGAACCAGGCAAAGCTACTCAGCCACAGCCTCCTGCACGGCCTTCTTACGCGCAAAGCCCGGCTTTTTGGTGTAGCTCAAGAACACGAGCACAAAGCTCGCGACGACCGCGGCGAACGACCAGAAGATCGCCCAGTACAGACCGGTCGGATCGTTGGTCGCCGGATTGACGTAAGACGAATAGCCAAAGATGCCAAAACCCGCAAAGCGGTAGGCGCGGGCGCCGGTGAGCGACATGCCGATGCCGGTGAGACCGCTCACGATGCACGTGATCACAAAGGTGGTGCGGCGGCGCAGCGTGACGCCGTAGAGCGCGGGTTCGATCACGCCCGAGGCGGCCGGGAAGAGCGATGGGATGCAGTTGTTCTTGACGTTCTCGTCCTTGCTGCGCAGGCGGGTGGCGAGCACGGCACCGATCGCGGCGAAGTTGCAGCCGAAGGTACTCGACAGCGTGGTATCAAAGCCGATCGTCGAGAGATTGCCCATCACGATCGGAAACACGGCGAAGTGCACGCCCGCCATAAGCACGAGCTGCCAGATGGCGCCGAGCAGAGCGGCATAGACGATTCCGTTGAGGTTCTCGAGCCACGTGAGCGCGGAGGAGAGCACGTTGGTGAGCGCCGTCACCGCCGGGCCCACGGCAAGTATCGCCAGCACAAACGTCACCGAGCAGGTAATGAGCGGCACGACGAACGTCTTGGCCTTGTCGGGGATAAAGCGCTTGTAGCGCTTCTCGAACCAGCCCGCAAAAGCGATCGCCACGATGATGGGGATAGCCGTCGTGGAGTAATCACCGCTGGGCGGCATCATGACGGGAATGCCGAAGAGGCTGTCGTGGGCGGCGGTCGATGCCTGCAGCAGGCTCGGATACATCATGCCGGCACCGATGGCCAAACCCTCGATGACGGGAAGATCGAAATGCCTGGAAGCGGTGTAGGCCAAAAGGATCGGCATGTAATAGAAGAAGCCGTCGGCAAGCGAGTACAGGATGACGTACGTCGAGCTGTCGGTAGGCAGGATGCCAGCCACGGCGAGCAGCGGCAACAACCCTTTGAACATACCGAGGGCGGCGATGACGCCCAGATAGGGCGCGAAGATCGCCGTCATCATCGCGAAGAACCGCTGCAGCGGGGTCTGGCGCATGTGTGGCACGTCGTCGCCCTCGTCGACGTCGATGGCGCCGGCACCGGTGATGCCCGCGACCTTGCAGACCGCGTCGTAGACCGGCGTGACGTGCGAGCCGATAATGACCTGCGTCTGCCCGGCGACGTTGAAGAGCCCGGCGACGCCCGGCGTGGCCTTGAGCTCCTCGGTCTGCACCTTGCCGTTGTCCTTCAGGACAAAACGCAATCTGGTCACGCAGTGCGTGAGGGAGCCGATGTTCGCCGGTCCGCCCACCAACTCGACGATTGTCCGCGCCAGCGGTTCGTAATCCGTTGCCATATGCCTACCTCGTCATGTTCCTAAACGTTGAACAAACTATCGGGGCAAAGCATACCGAGCCCAGCGCATCAAAAGCGTAACGAGCCGCTCCTAGGCCGTCTGGTAATGCAGGTGCTTCTCGTCGATGTCCGCCAGATCGCGGTCGAGGTAGCGGCGGGCGAGCCAGTTTGCCATGGGCAGGTTCTGATCGAGGTAGTTGCCACACTCCTCGGGCGCGGCGCCGGGAACGGCGCCTTCGAAACCGGCGACGAACTCGAAGAGCTCGCGCACGAGCGGCAGGATCTCCTCACTCGTCACCTCGCCAAAAACCACCAGATAAAAGCCGGTGCGACAGCCCATGGGGCCAAAATAGACAATACGGCTCGACCAGGTGGCATGGTTGCGCAAAAACGTCGCACCCAGGTGCTCGATCGTGTGGCACTCGGCGGTGTTCATGACCGGCTCCATATTGGGACGGGTCAGGCGCAGGTCGAACGTGGTCACCGCGGCGCCGGTCGCCGGGTCGCGGTCGATACGGCTCACGTAGACACCCGGCTCAAGCAGCAGATGGTTGACGGAAAAGCTGGCGATACGCTCCATGGCGGCCTCCTCGGTCGATGCGTTATTTAGGACGGGGTCAATTTGCGCATCCGGCATCCGGTACGTACCAGATGGCCGGATGCGCATCGTGGACCCCGTCCTAAATATACGCGATGGTGGCGGCGAGGGCGTGGCGCCATCCGGCGATCTTGGCCGCACGCGTCTCGTCGTCCATCGAGGGCTCGACCACGCCGCGCGCGCCGTAGACGTTGACCACGTCGCGTGTGTACATCCCGAGCGCGATGCCGCAGGTCCAAGCCGCACCCAGACCGCTCATCTCGTCGTTGCTGGCGATACGGATCGGCGAGCCCGTAAGGTCGCTCTCGAACTGCATGAGATAGGCGTCGCGCGTGGGGCCGCCGTCGACGCGCAGCTCGGCAAGGGCTGCGCCAGAATCCTCGACCATCGCATCGATCACGTCGAAGATCTGGTAGGCGATCGACTCGTCGGCCGCCTTCACGAACTCCGCGCGCCCGGTAGTGCGCGTCATGCCGAAGACGCAGCCCTCGGCGTCACTCGCCCAATGCGGTGCGCCCAGGCCGGTGAAGGCCGGCACGAAGTACACATGGCTCGTAGGGTTTGCCGCATAGCAGAGATCGGTGACTTCCTCAGGGTTGTCGATAAGTTCCAGGTCGTCGCGCAGCCACGTCTTGACGGCGCCGGCATAGCTTACGTTGCCCTCGAGCACGTACTCGGTCACTCCGCCCATACGCCAGGCAAGCGAGCTCGAAAGCCCGTGCGAGGAAGCCACAAACGCATCACCGACGTTCATCATGACCGAGCTGCCGGTGCCATAGGTGGCCTTTGCCATGCCGCGGCTATGGCATCCCTGGGCAAAGAGCGCCGCGTGAGAATCGCCGAGCACGCCGTGGATGGGCACGGATGCTGGCAAAAAGCCGCCCAGGTCCGTGGTGCCGAACAACCCGTCGGAATCCGTGACCGTGGGCAGGCACACCGAATCGATGCCGAAATCCCGGCAGATCTGCTCGCTCCAGCAGCCGTGGCGCAGATCGAACAGCTGCGTGCGGCTGGCGTTGGACCAGTCGCAGCGAAACTCCGCTCCGCCCGTGAGCGTCCAGACCACCCAGGCGTCGATAGTGCCCAGGCACAGTTCCCCTGCCGCCGCGGCCTCGGCAGCTGCCGGGACGTTAGCCAGAATCCAGGCCATCTTACCCGCGGGATAGTAGGGCGAGAGCACCAGACCCGTCACGTCGCGCACGCGCTCGGCCACGCCCTCGCGAGCGGCCAGGCCATCGCATAGTTCGCGGGCGCGGGCACACTGCCACACCACGGCATCGCACACCGGCTCGCCCGTCACGCGGTTCCAGGCAACCGTGGTCTCGCGTTGGTTGGAGATGCCGACACCTGCGATATCGGCGGGATCGACCCCCGTCTCTTCCACCACGGCGCGCGCCACGGCCAGCACGTTGGCCGCGATCTCGGCCGGATCATGGCTCACCCAGCCGGCCTCGTTGACGATCTGCCTATGCGCACGGTCGCAGCGGTGAATCAGATGCCCGCCCTCATCCACCAGCAAGGCCTTGGTGCCCTGCGTGGACTGATCGATACCGATGATGTAGCGGCCCATGGCCACCCCTTTCAAGTAAAGAAAGACGGCGGGCCGGCTCACGGGAGCGGCCAGCCGTCTTTTGGTTAAGCTCGTCTTTTGAGCAACGGATGATCCCCTTGCCCTATTTCTCGGGAAGGAACTCGGCAACCGTCTTGGCAATGCCTTCGCCGGTGAGCCCGTAGTGGGCGAAGACCTCGGGCGAGGTGCCGGTGATGACCGGCGCGTCGGGCAGAGAGAGGCACTTGACCGGGCGCGGGCAGCGCTCGCCCACGACCTGCGCGACCATGGAGCCCAGACCGCCGAAGGGGCTGTGCTCCTCGACCGTCACCACGGCACGGGCGCCCGTCGCGACCTTGACGACGGCCTCGGCGTCGAGCGGCTTCACGCAGTACATGTCGAGCACGGTAGCCGAGATGCCCTGCTCGGCGAGCAGGTCGGCGGCGTCGATAGCAGGCTTGACCATCTCGCCGCAGGCAACGATGGCCACGTCGGAACCCTCGCGCACCCAGGTGGCGCGATCGAGCTCGAAGGGCACGTCCTGCTCGGTATAAATGTCCTCGACCGGGTTGCGGCCGATACGGATATAGGCCGGCTTCTCGTCCTTAAGCAGCGCACGCACAAGCGCAGCGGTCTGGAAGCGGTCGCTCGGGGCGTAGACGCGCATATTGGGAATCGCGCTCATGGCCGCGTAATCCTGGCAGGAGTGATGGCTCATGCCCAGCGCGCCGTAGGACACGCCCGAGGAGATGCCGATCAGCTTGACATTGGTGTTGGAGTAGGCGACATCGACCTTGCACTGCTCATAGGAGCGGGCAGCGATGAACGATGCCGGCGAGGCGGCCCAGGCCTTCTTGCCGCAGGCGGCAAGACCGGCCGAGATGCTCACCAGATCCTGCTCGGCGATACCCACCTCGATAGCCTGCTCGGGATACTGCTCGAAAAACGGCGTGAGCGAGGCGGAGCCGCGCGAGTCCGAGCACAGGACCACGAGGTCTTTGTCGGTCGCGGCGGCCTCGAGCAGGGTATCGCAGATAGCCTTGCGATTAGCGATCTTGTTAGCCATTGATGGCCTCCTTGTGAGCAGCAAAATCGGCGACGATCTGAGCGTACTCCTCGTCGTTGGGCAGATGGTGATGCCAGCTGGCCTTGTTCTCCATGACCGGGGAGCCGTAGCCCTTCACCGTGTTGAGGATGATGGCCGTGGGCTTGCCCTTCGTCTCGGCGGCAAGCGTCAGCGCGGCGTCGATGGCCTGGATGTCGTTACCGGGAATGGACAGCACGTTCCACCCAAAGGCCGCCCAGCGCTCCTCCTGGGAGTCCTGCTTCATGACGTCCTCGGTGTTACCGCTGATCTGCAGACGGTTGCGGTCGACGAGCGCGCACAGGTTGTCGAGCTTGTAGTTGCCGCCGCTCATGGCACCTTCCCAAACAGAGCCCTCGGCCAGCTCGCCATCGCCCATGATGGTGTAGACGCGGTAGTCGCGACCGTCCATCTTGCCGGCGAGCGCCATGCCCACCGCCACGGGCAGGCCGTGGCCGAGCGAACCGGAGTTCATCTCGATACCGCACAACTTGTTGTTGGGGTGACCGATATAGGGGCTGCCGAACTTGGAGAAACGCGCCTTGACGTCATCGAGGTCCAAAAAGCCCTCGTGGCACAGCACGGCGTAGTACGCCTCCATGGCGTGGCCCTTGGACAGCACAAAGCGGTCGCGGTCGGGATCGTCGACCGTAGCGGGCGTGATGTTGAGATGGTTGGCATACAGGGTCATGAGCGCGTCGATCACCGACATGTCGCCGCCGATATGACCGCCGGCGCCGGCCATGATGATGTCGACACAGTCGCGGCGCAGGTCCCAGCGCAGGGACTCAAGCTCTTCGATAGTTGCCACGAAAAACTCCCTTCAGAGTGTTGCTAAGCAGATGGACGAGGTCGTTACTCCCCGCGGAGATAGGCCTTGACGTCCTCCTCGATGGGGTCGTACAGATCGGGCTGAATGCCGATGTACTTGCAGGCCTCGTAGAGCACCGGCACCACGTTGGCATGGATGGCCACGCAGTGGTGGATGTAGGGGCCCTCGACGATCTTGGCCTCGAGGCGCTTGAGGTTGTCGACCTCGACCCACAGATACGTGCCCATGCCGGCCGGGCCGTCGATGCCGCGGGCGTTGCCCAGCAGCAGCGAGTACTCGCCGTTGTCGCCGTCGAAGCGGGCCAGGGTCAGATCGCCGTGCTTGGCCTCGGCGGTCAGCGCGCCGGGATGGTCGAAGGCCAGCGGATAGGTGAGCTTGGGCTTGACGGAGGCGCAGCTGCAGGGCCACGGGCCGCAGTGCTGCAGCAGCTCGCCGTTCTCGTTGTCGGGATGACGCACGGTCCAGTCGGCGAACATGCCGCGGTGACGGCCCAGGTCGGCCGCCTCGACCATAAGCGCGGTGATGGCGCCATGGATATCGGTCTCGCAGACGATGGGGATACCCATCTCGTTGAGAATGGCGTTGGCGGCACAGGGCATGATGCCCAGCTCGTCCTGCAGCGCGTTCCAGCACTGGATGGCGCCGGCGTTGCAGCCATACTTCTCGGTCAGGCGCTTCATAGCGATGGCCAGACCGGCCACGGCGGGCACCTTGTCCTCGGGGATGCAGATCTCGAAGCTCTCGTTGATATGGGCGAGCATGGCGTCCATGGCCTGCGTGTCGGCCTGGGCGTCGCGCACGGCCTGCACGAGCTCGGTCATGGGGATGGGCGAAAGCTGGATGTTGAATTTCTCGAGCAGCTCGCCCTCGTTGCACATGGTCGACCAGAAGTCGAACGGACGCGTGGACATCTGCAGGATACGGGTGTGCTTGAAGGTCTTGACCACGTTGCACACGGCCAAGAAGTCCCAGACACCGCGCTCGAACTCGGGATCGGTCAGGCGGCAGTTGGTCATATAGGTAAAGGGCACCTGGAAGCGACGCAGAACCTTGCCGGTGGCAAACAGACCGCACTGGCTGTCGCGCAGACGGGTGCCGTCGGGCTCGGGGCGCTCGTCACGCGGCCCCCACAAAAGTACCGGCAGGCCGAGCTCTCGCGCCAGACGGGCGCAGACGTACTCGGTGCCAAAGTTGGCGTGGCACAGCATGATGCCGTCGACACCCGCCGAGCGGAACTTCTTGACGATGGGCTCGATGTGACTGTCGTCGAACAGCAGCCCCTCGTCGTTGATGTCGTCGATATCGACGATATCGACGCCGATCTCGCGCAGTCGGTCGGCGGTGAGCCCACGGTACTTGACCGCATCGGGCGCGCTGAAGATGCTGCGGCGCGTGGGCACAAAGCCGAGCTTGATCTTATCCATGTATGTCCTCCCCTATACACAGGCGTTTAGCAAACAAAGCCATCGCATGTTTTGTTCTGTTTACTAAATGTTTTACTCTGCTGTTTAGGAGTTTAGCGCTAGATACCCGCAAACGGTAGATAAATCAGGCTAAACGGTATGTAAACAATCCAAATGCAAACGGTGCACAAAAAAGCCGAGGTACCGAATCGGCACCTCGGCTCGGACAAGACAAAGGAACGGTCCCTAGTCTTATGACATAGCCGTCTAAAGTTCGCGCACGCTCTGACGCTCGACAAAATAGGTCGACACGGCCGTCTTGCAGGTGTAGCTCTTGGGATTGCGGATGTTGCCCACCAGGCGGCGCACCGCGATCTCGCCCACCTCATGCTTGGGAACATGAACCGTGGTGAGCGGCGGGTTGGAGAACGCACCCACCGAAAGGTCATCGAAACCGATCATCGACACGTCCTCGGGCACGTTGATGCCATGTTCGGAAAGCGCGCGCATCGCACCCACGGCGAGCACGTCGTTTTCGGCGAAAAAGGCGGTCGGTAGCTGGTCGCGCGGCGTCTCGTCGAGCCATTTGCCCATATCCAGATAAGCGGTCTCGAGCGTAGTGCCCAGTGTGACGCGCCAAGCCGGGTTGATGGTGAGCCCGGCATCCTCGAGCGCCTGACGATAGCCGCGCTCGCGGTCCTTGAAGTTGCAGATGCGCAGCTCGCCGGCAAGATAACCGATCTGGCGATGTCCCTTCTCGATGAGGTAGTCAACGGCGCGCAGGACCGAGTCGCTGTTGGCGATGACGACCGCATCGAAGTACTGCCGGTCGCTCCAGCCGTCGAGGACGATAAGATGCGCCGCGGCGTTCGCAAAGAGCACAAAGTCCTCCTCACCGAGCTCGGTGCCCATGAGGACGATCGCGGCCGAAGGGTCCGAGATCAGGCCCTCGACCTGCGGACGCACGGCATCGAGATCTGAGAAGTCGAGCGAAACGAAGCTCGTGCTCATGCCGTGGCGACGGGCCTGGCGCTCCACGCCCTCGATCACAGCAGGATGAAAGGTGCTCTCGTCGAAGATGGCGCCCGTCTTGCGGGCGAGAACGAACTGGATGCTCTCGAGCTGCGACGCCTGCTGGTAGCCGAGCGACTGGGCGCACTCGAGGATGATCTTGGCGGTCTCCTCGCTCACGCTGCGCTTGCGGTTGAGCGCGTTGGAGACGGTTGCGGGAGAAAAGCCGGTGATACGGCTGATCTCGCGAACGCTGGCCTTTGGCATGTCGAACCCCCTATGGCAACGCCCGGCATTCGTCCCCGCAGGTTCGAGATAAACGGACGCAAATTGCATCTAAACAAACTAGTAAATGTTTACATCGTTAGTTTAGCCTGTTGTCAAGCGCTGTGGGGGCACTATTCCCCCAACGGAGCAAATCCTCCGGGCAGACGTTTAGGACGGGGTCCAGAATCGCAAACGGCTAGGCAGTTTGCGATTCTGGACCCCGTCCTAATTTTGCTAGGAGAGGGCGCGGGAGATGCGGGATTTGAACTCGGCAACAAAGCGCGGAGCATCCACGGTGAGGGCCACTAGGGCGCTCTTGTCGGGATCGGTCAGACGGCGCTCATCGCAGATCGTACGGCCGCGATACTCGCCCAGCAGATCGACACGCAGGTTGCATCCGAACGCGCCCACGAGCGTGGGGTCGATCGCCACGGCGACGGCCAGCGGATCGTGCAGGGCACATCCCCCCAGGTACGGAGAGGTCGCCTCGTACGCCTCGATATAATGCTCGACCATACTCGCAAACGCACAGCCCGCCATGGTGCCCGAACCCGTCCACGGCGCTATATCGCGCTGCGTGAGCACCACGCGATGCGTCACATCGAGCCCCACCATGGTGAGCTTGCGTCCCGAGCGCAACACGGCGTCGGCCGCCTCGGGGTCGCTGGCGATATTGGCCTCGGCGCCGGCGCTCACGTTGCCCGGCACCGTGAGGGCGCCGCCCATCACCACGATGCGGCCGATCGACATCATGGCCGCCGCATCGCGCTCGAGAGCGCGCGCAAGGTTGGTGAGCGGACCGGTCGCCACGTAGACGAGCTCGGAACCATAGGTGCGCGCCGCGTCGATCAGATAGTCGACCGCGGCCTTGCCGCCCGCCGAGCTCGCCCCGACCGGCTCATAGGGCGAGTCGGGAATGCTCGCCCCGCCGATGCCGTTCTTGCCGTGGATAAGCGCCGTGGAAGCCGGCGGCATATAGGGCTCGGTCGCCTCCATGGGGCGATCGGCACCCAGGTACACCGGCACCTCGGGGCGCCCCAGCAGATCGAGCACCGCCAAGCAGTTGCGCGCCGACTGCTCCACGCGCACGTTGCCAAACGTCGTGGTCACGCCCACGAGCTCGACCTCGGGACTTCCCAGGGCATAGGCGAGCGCCATCGCATCGTCCACGCCCATATCAAGATCGAGGATCAGCTTCTTGGTTGTCATTGTTCTACTCCGCTTCTCCCATAAACATGTTTTGAACCTCGGCGCGCGAGGGAATGGATTGTTGGGCCCCCAGACGCGAAACCGTTATCGCCGCCGCACGAGCACCGGCCGTCATGCAGTCGTACAAGGGTTGTCCCGCAGCACGCGCCGCCGCAAGGGCACCGATAAAGGTGTCCCCGGCCGCGGTGGTGTCTACGACCTCGTGGGAAAGCGACGGCATACGCAGCGCGCCGCCGTCCTCTCCCAGCGTCACCGACCCCGCGCCGCCCAGCGTGATGACCGCCGATGCGGCCCCTTTGGCCGTCAGTGCCTCCAAGGCAGCCACGCAGCTCAGGTCGTCGTCGGGCAGCACCCCCGTGAGGGCGGCGCATTCGGTCTCGTTGGGACAAACCAAATCGACATGGGCCCATACCTCGGCAGGCAGGTCGCATGCCGGCGCCGGGTTGAAGACCGTATAGAACCCCAGCTCGTGTGCATAGGCGAGCGCCGCGGCCGTGGCGGCGCCATCGCATTCCCCTTGGGCGATAAAGACGCTGCCGGCAGCCGGTGCAATATCGGCCCTGTCGGCATCGGCATGCAACCCGACCATCAGGTCATCGAGTGCGCGGCACGCATCCCGACCCGTAAGCGCGTGGTTGGCCCCCGGCGAGAGCACGATACGGTTATCGCCCCCGCAACGGATGATGGTGGCGGTACCCGTCTCGACGTCCTTGCAAATCACCACATGACCGCAATCGGCGCCGGCGGCCTCGAGCCCCGCAACGAGCTCGCGTCCAAACGCGTCATCGCCGACCGCACCGACCATAAACGTGCGCGCACCCATCCGCGCGGCAGCAACGGCCTGATTGGCGCCCTTGCCGCCGGCATTGGAAATAAACCCGCGACCCGGCACGGTCTCGCCAGCCTGAGGCAGACGCTCGCATGCCACCGAAAGGTCCATGTTCAAGCTGCCGAACACCACGACGATGTTTTCCTGCGCCATGAGGCCTCCTCGCACCGAACAGACCGCCACGCGGCCGATACCCCTATAACTTTAGTTCACTTTCGTATTTACGAACGCCCAAGCCGCAAGCGGCAGCAACCATCCATAGGCAAGACCCGCTACAATGTATAAACGTGCTGATTATTTTGCGTTTTCGCGTTATTGGAAGATATGTAGATGGATCGATCCAGCCAACCTGTGCCCCGTCCTCGCCGCGCGGCGTCCACACCAGAGCCCGGTCTCGACAACGGAATCTCTCGCAGTCGTCACCCCCGCGACGCGCGCGCCGTTTCTGCTCGGGCCACCGCAGTCGAGGGCAGACAGGCATCGCGCCGCACTGCCGACGCGAGCGCGGCACGGGCCCGCAAAAATACTCCATCCCCAGCCGCAAGCCCCGCAAGAGCAGAGGCGCAGCGCCCCAAGTCGCGCTATATCCCCGCACTGGACGGCCTGCGCACGTTTGCCGTCGTGGCCGTGGTGCTCTATCACCTCAACCTCACCTGGGCACAGGGTGGCCTTTTGGGCGTCACGATGTTCTTTGTGCTCTCGGGGTACCTCATCACGCGCCTGCTGCTGAACGAAATCGCCAAAACCGGCCGCATCGACCTCAAAGGCTTTTGGATCCGGCGCGTGCGTCGCCTGGTACCCGCCGTCGTCACCGTCATCACCGTGACCGCCGTGCTCTGCACCATCTTCAACCACGTCATGCTCACCAAGATGCGCCCTGACATCCTGCCGTCGCTGCTGTTCTTCAACAACTGGTGGCAGATCCTTCATAACGTCTCGTACTTCAACGCCGTGGGCGATCCTTCGCCGCTCACGCATTTCTGGTCGCTCGCCATCGAGGAGCAGTTCTACCTTATCTGGCCGCCGCTGCTCTTTGGCCTGGTTGCCGCCGGCGCCAAAAAGCCTGCCGCGCGCCGCGTATCGCTCGGCTTGGCCATAGCCTCGGCAGCCGCCATGACACTGCTCTACAACCCGTCCGCCGACCCGAGCCGTCTGTACTACGGCACCGACACGCGCGCGTTCTCGCTGCTGCTCGGCGCCTGGATGGCATTTATCCCCGACCGCGATCTGGCGCCCGCGCGCCTGGTGCGCCGCCTGCATCTCGATCGGCTTATACGCGCCCTGCCGTTCATTCCGCATCGCGACGGCGCCGGCACCCCCGACGGCAAGCCTGCTCGCCCCGGGGCCCTCGTGCAGTTTTTGGCCTCTCCGGCGAGCATCGATGTGCTCGGCCTTATCGGCCTTGCCGGGCTGATCGCCATGATCGCGCTCACCAACGGCTACACCGCGTTCCAATATCAGGGCGGCACGCTTTTGTGCTCCATCCTCACACTCATGGTCATCGCCGCCTGCGTGCAGCCCCATGGTCTGGTGGCCCGCGTGTTTTCGGCAGCCCCGCTCGTATGGGTGGGCAAGCGCTCCTACAGCATCTACCTGTGGCACTATCCCCTGCTGCTGCTCATGAACCCCGTCGCCAATATCTCCGATACCCCCTGGTGGCAATACGTGATCCAGGTAGCGATCGTGGTCGCGGCGGCCGAGGTCTCCTATCGCTTTATCGAGACGCCTTTTCGCAAGGGAGCCTTCGGGCGCTTTATCGACGCCGTGCGCCGCGGCCAGACCACGCCCGCTCTCTGGGCGCGCCAACATGCCGTGCTGTGCGGCATCTGCGGCCTGGTCCTCGCGGTGGCCGTGGGCGGATGCGCCCTCGTACCCGACACTTCGGCGCTCTCGGGCGAGGGTGCCGAGCTGCTCCAAAAAGAGACCGAAAACGAGGCGCCCGAGCAACAGCAGGCGGCCGACGACACCGATGACGATAACGACGGTTTTCCCGACGGTGCCTACGACGTGCTCATGATCGGCGACTCCGTATCGCTGCGCGCGGTCGACAGCTTTGACGGGGTCTTCCCCCACAGCCACATCGATGCCGCCAAGGGACGCCAGTTTAGCGAGGGCATCACCACATTCGAAAGCTATATCCAGCAAAATCTCGCGGGAAAGATCGTGGTCTTCGCGCTGGGAACCAACGGTCTGGTGACCGACGACCAGATCGATCAGATCATGACCGATGCCGGAGACGCGCGCTACGTGGTCTTTATCAACACACGCAGCCCCCAGCCCTGGGTCAGCTCGACCAACCAGGCGATCGCCAACGCGGCCACACGCTACAAGAACGTGCACGTGATCGACTGGTACAGCTACAGCGCCAACCGTAACGACCTGTTCGACGGTGACGGCACGCATCTTTCGACGACAGGTGTCACGGAATACCTGCAGCTCATCCACGACACCGTCAAGAAGGAGCTGCCCGTGCATCCCGAGGACCATGTGAGCGACCCACAGCCCCAGGCCGTGCAAAACGCCGCCAACGCGCTCATCAAGGCGCTCGCCTATCAGCCCCACACGCTAGGTCAGGATTCGTAAACCACTCTACTGAGGGGCGCTGGGGTACCAAAACCGATACCGCAAATGCCCCGCAGCGAGCACGATGCGAGAGTCTGGATGCTAGGCGCTGTAGCCCATCGCCTGCAATACGAACATGATCACCGTGAGCACCGTGATGATGGCGATCGTGGCCCAGGTGAGCACGTTCCACACCCGGCCGTTGCGGTTCGCCCCCATGATGTGCCTATCGGCGGCGATCATTACCTGAAACACCAGCACCACGGGCAGCAGCACGCCGTTGATGACCTGCGAGGTCATCATGATCTGGAACAGATCGACGCCCGGCAGCAGCACGAGCAGCGCAGAGATGCCCACGATCGCGGTGATGATGCCGCGATAGACCGGGGCCTCCTCCCAGCTGCGATCCGCACCGCGCTCCCAGCCAAAAGCCTCGCAAATGGCGCTCGACGTCACGCCGGGCAGCACGCACGCCGCCAAAAAGCTCGCCGCCACCAAACCCGAGGCGAACAGCACCGTCGACCACTGGCCGGCGATGGGTTCGAGGGCACGTGCGGCGTCGGCGGCATCGCTGATCTGGATACCAGCGGGAAACAGCACCGTGCCGGTCGTGATGATGATAAAACCGGCGATGATATCGGCTGCGATCGAGCCGCTCACGGTATCGATGCGCTGCAGGACGATGTCGTCCTCGCCCGCGTTCTTGTCGACCACGTTGTTCTGCGCCAAAAAGATCATCCACGGCGCGATGGTGGTGCCGATGGTGGCGACCACGAGCGAAACGTAGTTGGGGTCATCTTGAATGCTGGGGATAAGCGTGTCGCGCGCCACCTCGCCCCAGTTGGGGCCGGCCATGAAAGCGGCTACGATATAAGTCACAAAGACGCAGCTCACCAGCAGCAAAATCTTCTCGATGCGCTGAAAACTGCCCGACATGGTGAGCAACCAGATAAGCAACGCCACGAGCGGCACCGAGATGCTCGCCGGCACGCCAAAAAGGGCAAGGCCGCTCGCGATGCCCGCAAACTCCGAGATGGTGACGGCCGTGTTGGCGATCAGGAGCGCCGCCATGGCGAGCACGCTCTTGCGCACGCCGAAGCGCTCGCGGATGAGCGACGCCAGACCCTTGCCGGTCACGCAGCCACAGCGCGCCGCCGTCTCCTGCGTCACGATCAGCAGCACCGTCATCACCGGCAGCATCCACAGCATCTTGTAACCATAGCTCGCGCCCGCACTCGAATAGGTGGCGATACCGCCGGCGTCGTTGCCCGAAAGCGCCGCGAGCAGCCCCGGCCCCATGGCGCCGAAGATGGCGCCGATGGTGAGCTTTTGCTTGGTCTTCTTTTGCATGGGCCTCGCCTATCCCATGACGCGCGCGATGAGTGCCACGCACGCGATGCTGTACGCGACGCATGAGAGCATGACAGCCGTAACGTTGAGCGCGGTGCCCGAGGTGTTGAGGTCGTGCTCGTCGCGCCAGAACAGCACCTTGAGATAGATGACCGAGCTCATGGAACCGAGCAGAGACACAACGGCCGCGATATTGAAGCATCCGGTAAACAGGGTCTCCTCGAACATGGGCGCATCGGGGAACGCCGAGGTTCGCACGAGCTGCGCGCAGAGATAGATCACCACGGACAGGATGAGGCCCATACCGGTGTTCTGCAGCCAAAAGCCCAGATAGGGTTTAGGCTCGTCGTCGTGCCCGTCGTATTCCAAAAAGTAGTTCTTGACGAAGGAGACCATGCGCGAAGCCGCGAGCAGGACCACGGGCATAGCACACATGGGATAGATCACCTGATGCGGCGCGCAGATACCCGCGCCGAGCACCGCGGCGATAACGCTCGAGGCGATCGCCCACACCGCAACCCAGTATTGGCGGTGCACAAACCAGCTGAGCACGTGCGTGGAGTCATCGGTCGCGTTGTCACCCGAGCCGATTCCGGCGATCTGCAGGTCCTCCTGATGCTCCTCGGCGATAACGTCCATGGCGTCGTCGAAGGTGACGATGCCCAGAATATGACGGTTCTCGTCGCAAACCGGGATGGCGACCAGGTCGTACTTGGTCATCTCGTCGGTCACGTCTTCCTGGTCCAGATCGGGAGAGACATAGACCAGGTCGCGGTAGGCGAGCTCGGACAGGCGCTGGTCGTGGTCGGCGACGATCAGCGTGCGCAGCGACAGCACGCCGGTCAGCACGCCGCGATCGTCCTCGGTGTAGACGTAGTAGACGCTCTCGAAGTCCTCGTCGAGCTTACGGATCGCCTCGATGGCGTCGTCGACGGTCGCGGTGGCGGGCAGCGCCACGAACTCCGAGGTCATGATACGGCCGGCGGTGTTCTCCTCGTATCCGAGCAGATTGCGGATCGCCTTCTCCTCCTTGACGCCCATGAGGCGCAGGAGTTTCTCGGCCTTGTCGTAATCGAGCTCCTCGATCAGGTCGGCGGCGTCGTCAGGGTCCATCATGGCCAGCATCGAGGAGGCGTCCGTATCGGACAGGCCCTCGAGCATCTCGGCCATGAGGTCGTCGTCGTCGAGCTCGGAGATCGCCTCGGCGGCCTGCGCGGTATCGAGCTGGGCAAACACCTGCGCGCGCAGACGCGGATCGAGCTGCTCGATGATGTCGGCGATGTCGGCCGGATGCAGCTCGCCGAGCGTCTTGTGCGACACGGAGAGCTGGATGTTCTGCGTCGAGCGCTCGAGCAGGTCCATATAGGACCAAGCGATGATGTCCTCGGACATTGGCTTGCCGATACGCTTCATGAAGCCCTCGACCACATGCTCGAGGGCCGGGCTGATAGCGCGTAGCAGGCCGCGCGCGCCCACCTCGGCGCCCAGCAGGCGAAGCTGATTCTCGCCCGACATCGAGAACTTGATGTCGTTGACGCGCACGACCTTGAGACCCTGCGTGTCAACGATCTGTTTGTTGAGCACATCGCGTGCCAGCAAAAGCTCGGTCGGCTGCAGGTAGGAGAAGCGCACGTCGGTGGCCGAGGTCTTGAGATAGACACCGGTGTCGTCGATGCGGTCGACGTATTTGCGCCAGCTGATCATAAAGGGGGTCTTGCCGGGGCCGCGAAACGCAAGCGACGTGACGTGTGGAAAGACCTCGCCCGTGGCGATACCGAAATCGTTTACCACGCCGAGCTTCTCGCCGTCGACATCGACGACCGGCAACTTGAGCATCTCACTCAGATAATTCAACGGTGCTCCCTATCGTTTAGCCGCACGCCGCCTGCGGAGCGCCTCCGCAACAGAATGGGCATAGATGGTTATATTTGCGCGCACGGGCGGACGGACCGTCCGGCGTTTCACCCCGTGCACGCGCAATCAAGCACCTGCAAGGGGTCATCGACTATATGGTCGAGGTTTGGATTTCACCTGTAACCTTTCTCTTGACTCACCTTGCTGAGCGGTCGGGACAGCGTCCCGCCGCAACCGCAGTAACTATAGCATCAGCGCCGTCCGGGGTCGCCGATTTTTCTCGCTGCATACCTTGGGCATATAGCACCCTGACGATGCGCTGACATTACCTGCAATTGGGGACGTAGCGTTTTTGCAGGTCGATCAACCCAAAGGCACGACCTGCAAAAACGCTACGTCCCCAATTGCAGGTTAGGATTCGGCGATCTGGGTGGGAACCACGGCCCCTTTGGGCATCTGGACCCTGTCGAGCGAGGTGAGCTTCTTGCTCAGCGAGCTATCGGTCCCCACCAGCTCTGAAAGCTTCACGATCTGGTAGCCGTCCGCCTGCAGCCCATCGATGATCTGGCCCAGGGCCTCGACCGTCTGCTCGGCCGTCTCGTCGCTATCGGTCATCAGGACGATGTTTCCCGGCGTGACCGAATCGAGCACCGTCTGCACCGTGGTATCGGAACCCTCGAGCAACCAGTCGCCCGAATCGAGATTCCACGACACCACAGCGCTCACCAGGTCCATGGCGTCGAGCCAATTTTGCTCGTCAAACGCCGCATAGGGCGCGCGCAGCAATGCCGTCTTGGTGCCGGTTGCGCTTTTGATCGCTTTGGCACCACGACTGATCTGCTTGCGCACCGCATCGCGATCCTGCCCTTTAAGGCTGTCATCGCTATAGCTGTTGGATCCGATCTCGCAGCCGGCGTCCACGATGGCCTTGGCCTGCGCAGGGTTTGCGGCCGCCGCATCGCCCGAAAGAAAGAACGTGGCGCCCACGCCCTTGTCTTTGAGTACCTGCAGCAGCTGCGCGGTAGCAGTACTCGGCCCCTCGTCAAAGGTCAGGGCGACATATTTGGCATTGCCCTTGGGTGTCACGCTCACGCATTCGACCACGCAGTCGGTCGCCGGCTTTACCTGCCCGCGATCCTGCGTCTTGCCCGATTTTTCGCCCACCCATACCTCGGAGCGCCCCTCGACACCCCAGGTCTTTACATACTCGATGGCGCCCGTGCCCTCCACGGTGAGCTTGGGCTCTATCGCAGTAGCCTGTACCTGATGCTTCTCGTAGACATTGCGGCCGTTTTTGACCTTGATCTTCTCGCCGCCCGCAAGCTCGCGCTCGTCCCAGGCCTTCTGGTCAACACGCTTGCCGTCCACCTTGATCGAGAGCTGCTCGCCGCCATGGCGGGTGAGCACGCTATCGTCCACGGCAAGCAAATCGCCCGCGCTATAGGTATCGGTAAGACCTTGATCGTCGATGAGCACCTGAAGCGTCGAACCCACGCGCACCGCGGTCTTCTCGCCGTTGAGGGTGACGTCGACGCTGCGGTTGACATAGCCGATCACCGCGGCGACAAACAGTACGAGCGCACAGCCCACACCGATCAGGGCATAGGGCAGACGCGAGCCTCGGCGAAACCCCGGGCCATGGGAACCGATATGCGCGCTGCGATCGCTGAAACCGCGGCTGTGGTTGAGATACATCGCCCCGGGCTTACGGCGCCGCCGCGTCTGCGAACCGGGAAGATGGCCCAGGTCGTGGCGCCGGGGAACATGCGAGTTGGAGCTGGTACGTTTTTGCAATGGTACTCCCACCCTCAAACACATCAGGCCGGGACGCGATGTCGCCGGCCTGATAACAGTTATATCGATACGCTATTTTGCTGAGCCCTTGGTCTTGGATGAACCGCTCGCCTTTTTGTATTCGTCGGCGAATGATTTGAACATCCCGCGCGTGCGGCCGAGCTGCTTGCCGAGCGCACGGCTGCCCTTGTCCACAGCGACCGAGCCTTTGTCATCGAGCACTTTGGCGCCTTTTTTGACCTTGTCGCCCACCACGACCGTCGCCTCGGCAGCTTTTGCCGCGGCACCGCCCGTAAACCCGAGCGATTTGACGTCGTCGGAGACGATCATGGCGCCCTTCTCGTAACCACGCAGCATGGTCGGCGGCATCTGAACGTCGCCCACGAGCACGCTGGAGGCCGCACCCGCCGTGATCGCGAACGAGATGACCGTTCCGGCACGCGGCTTGAACTCGACATCGGAGCAATAGCCCACCTTGGCGCCCGACTCGGTGCGCACGTCCATGCCGACCCAGATGATGCAGTCGTCCAGATCGATGCCCAATCGCTTGGCCGCGGCCTCGTCATAGGAACCCTTGACGTCCTCTACGGCGATCGCGCCCTCGTAGACACCGATGGCATCGAGCGCAACAAAGCGGTCGGGCTGCTTGATCATACCGGCGATATCGGGCTGGCGAACCATGAAGCCCACCACGCGCGTGCCGCCCGGCGTAAAAACCGGAAAGTGGATCTTGCCGAGCTTTTTGGGGCTGCGCGGCGTACCGTCCTTCTTGGTGCGCTTGTCCTCGGCCGGTTTGCGATAGAGCTTGGCGCCGATAAAGTCCCCGGCGTGCATTAGGCCTCGGAAGAGGTCTGCTCAGCAGGCTCCTCGTCCTGGTTCTCGACCGCAGATTCAACCACGACGTCGGCCGCCGGCGTGACGTTGCCGCCCGAGATGGCCTCGTTGAGCTGCTCGCGGAGCTGATCCATGCGCTCGCGGGCCAGGTCGACCTTGGCACGCAGGTCATCAGTCTTGGCATCGACCATGGGGCCGAAATCGTTGACGGCGGCGCGGGCGGTATCGGCACCGTGCTCATAGGTGTCGCGCACGCTGTCCCAGGCGTCGTTGGCCATATCGGCAGCCATCGCACGGGTCTCGGCTCCCGAACGCGGGGCCAGGGCGATGCCGATGACGGTGCCGGCGGCGGCACCCAGCAGGGCACCGGAGATAAAGTTGAAAGTCTTACCCATAATCGTTCCTCTCACCTGGACGACAGGCGCCCATCGGTTGAATGCTGTCCATTATACCCAGAGGGCGCACGGTATTCGCGCGCCCATCCGTATACGGTATCCTCGCTGCTCGCGGCGACAATGCGCGCGGGTCGCGATCCTATTCGAGCGGCAGCGCCTGCATGGTTGCCGTGGCATCGGGATCCACACCCTCGCCGGGCGCAGCCGCGTCCGCATCGAAGGCGCCGGCCTGCAAGGGCAGCTGGCCCTCGTGCGGCACCGTGGCAGCACCGCCGAACACGGCCCCTGCGGTCTCGCGGGCCTCGACCGTCGCGCCCTCGGTATCGATCACCTGACGCGGCTCATCCTCAAAGCTCGGCGCACCTTGGGGTGCAGGGGCAACTTCGGGATCGCCCTCGCCTGACGCGTCCTGCGCGGCCTCATGCCCCTCATCGACGGGAGCATCCGCACTATCCTCGGGCTCGTCCCCAGCAGTCTCCTGCCCCTCGGAGGCGTCGTCGAGCTGCAGCTCACCGTCGGGCGCCTCGGCGGCCATGGTCGTGCCCTCCAGCTCGGCACGCATGCCCAGCACCAGCTGGCGCAGACCCTTGACCGTGCCCTCGACATCGGGGGCGGGCTGATCGGCATGCAAAAACGCCCAATCCATCATAAAGGTGGCAGACGAGAGCGAACCGATGGTCAAAACGTCATCGGGGCACGAGATCTCGATCTCAAAGACGCGCTCGTCATGCTCGCTCACGCGCGTGCGGCCGCAGGCGATCTTGCCGGCGAGCCCCGTCTCGTTCATAAGCTCGACCGTCACGTGCTCCAGCAGATGGGCGAGCTCGGTGTTGCCCATGCAGTCCTGGAACTCGCGGCCCGCATCGCCCAGGCACAGATGCTTGGCGATAGCCGGCACCAGATAGTACACGCGCGCCGTAGCCTCGATATCCTCGGACGTCATGAGCGGCATGTTGGGGTTGACCAACACGTGCGCGCAGATCTTATCCTCGCTGACCGTGACCTTGAGAATGTTGAACAGGCCTGCCATGTCTCTCCTTCGCCGCCTTGCCTACTCGTCGCCGTCGATACGCTCTGCATGGCTCGCGCCACCAGAAACCGCATCGGCGTCCGAACCGGGCGCAGCATCCGTCTTGTCCGTATCGGCCGGCGCGATCACGCGAATGAGCGAGATACGTTGGCCGCGCATCGACTGCACCTTGAACTTATACCCCTCGACCTCGAACACCTCGCCGATGTCGGGCACCGAGTCGCACAGCTCCAGGATCCAGCCGGCAATGGTCTCATAATCATCGCTTTCCTGGATGGGCCAGCCGAGCTCAATCGCATCATCGCACGAAAAACGCCCATCGACGAGCCACTCGCGGCGCGAAAGGCGCGTGAGGTACTTGTTGTCGGGATCGAACTCGTCCTCGATCTCGCCCACGATCTCCTCGACGATATCCTCGATGGTGATGATACCGGCCGTGCCGCCGTACTCGTCCACCACCATGACGATCTGGTCATGGCTCGTCTGCATCTCGGAGAGCAGCGGCAGGATGTCCTTGGTGTCGGGCACAAAGGCCGCATCGCGCAGATGCTGGGCGATGGCATCGTCCCCGTGACCGGCAAGGGCCGGCTCGATCAGATCCTTGATATGGGCGATACCGGCGATGTTGTCCGGATCCTCGTGGAACACGGGCACGCGGCTGTAACCGGTCTGGCGCATGGTGGCAAGCACGTCCGAGACGGTCTCGGTGTCTTCGCACATGGTGATATCGACGCGCGGGACCATGACCTCGCGGGCCACGGCGTCGCCCAGGTCGAAGATCTCGTGGATCATGCGCTTCTCCTCGTCACGCAGATCATCCTGCTCGGAGACCATGTACTTGATCTCCTCCTCGGACACACTCTGGCGGTCGTCGGCGCTCTTGATACGCAGAAGCGTGGCGAGACCGTCCGCGCAGGCACCGGTCGCCCACACCACGGGGCGCGCGATCTTTTGGAAGACCGAGAGCGGGCCCACGACCTGCTTGGAGACGTTCTCGGCGTTGGCGAGGCCGATGCGTTTGGGCACCAGCTCGCCGATGACCGTCGAGATGAAGGCCACGGCAAGCGTGATGATGACGGGTGCGAGGCCGCGCGCGACGGCCGAGAGCGGCGCGATGCCAAAGCTCATGAGCCAGCCGGCAAGCGGATCGGAAAGGCTCGTCGACGCCACGGCCGAGGACGCAAAACCCACGAGGGTGATGGCCACTTGGATGGTAGCGAGAAACTCGTCGGAATCGCTCGCAAGCTTGACGGCGCGGGCGGCACGACGGTCGCCCTGATCGGCCTCGTGCTCGAGCACGGCGCGCTTGGCCGTGGTAAGCGCCATCTCGGACATGGAGAAATAGCCGTTGATGAGGGTGAGGATGAGGGTGGTGATGATCGAGATGGTTATGTCCATCGGGGTGTTCTCGAACCTCCAAGATTCGGGATCGGATGAAAAGGTCAAAAAGAGACGCGGCCGACCGACGGCACACGGTGCACGCGATCGTTAGATAACGAAGAGGATCACCGCCATGAACTGGAAGATGCTGCCCGCAAGCACCCACAGGTGAAAGACGCTGTGCAGGTAGCGAACATTCTTGGCGATGTAGAAGGGCACGCCCACGGTGTAGCAGACACCGCCGATGGCGAGCAGAGCCAGCGCGACCGGATCGAGCAACGCCACCAGCGCCGGCAGTCTGAATGCGACAAGCCAGCCCATGGCAAGATAGATGAGCCCGGTGAGCCACCGCGGCTGTCGCTCGCGCATGAAGCACTCGAACGCGATGCCGACGATGGCGATCGCCCAGACAGCAAAGAATAGCGTCGGGCCGCCGTCGTCGGCGAGGGTTATCAGGCAAAACGGCGTATAGCTGCCCGCAATGAGCAGATAGATGCAACTATGGTCGATGATGCGGAACACACGTTTGGCACGAACGGGCTGTATGGCGTGATAGAGCGTGGAGGCCAGATACTCGAGAATGATCGAGACGCCGTAGACGATGGCCGCGGCCATATGCGCAGGTCCGCCGCCGCGCAGCGCCGCAAAGACAATCAGCAGCACCAGGCCGGCGATACCCAAAAGACAGCCCACGCCATGGGTGACGGAGTTCATGATCTCCTCGCCCACCGTGTAATGCGGGACGGCCGCGGCCTGGGGTCGCGGCTTGGAACTGTCGCTCGAATCGGGCATGACGCTCGTTTGCCTCCAAATAAATAGTTCTCAACACTATATCAAAGCGCCTGGGCGCACGCGAGACGCGCCGCGGCCCTTAGGATTCGTTTACCCAATCTTTGCATGTTGACGCATCAACATCAAACGCCGATAATGCGTTGGATTCATTTGTTGACTTGTTAACCGTTGTATATTCGGAGGTTCCTTCGTGTCTTCTGCAACCACCCGTCCCCACCGTCGGCTCAAGATAGCCGCTTGCGTCGCCGCCGTGCTTGTCGTGGCGTTGCTCTGCTTTGCCGGCAACTTTCTTTTTGACTTCGCGCTCAACCCAAACGCCGCCTATACCATGAAGATGATGCAGGACGGTCAGGCCGCCAAAGCGGGTGGTGAGCAGATGGACGCCGAAGAAACCGAGGCGCGCGCCTGGTTCAAGGAGCACCGCGCGAGCCGCAGCCTCGCCGCCAATGACGGCACCCCTCTCAAGGGCTGGTACTTTGACCAAGGTGAGGACAGCCATGACTACGCCGTCTGCCTGCATGGATATACCAACCAACCCATCGGCATGGCACGCTACGTCAAACGATTTTTCGACCGCGGCATGAACGTGCTGGCGCCGGCGGCGCGGGCGCACGAGCGCTCCGGTGGAACCTATATCGGGATGGGCTGGCCCGAACGCCTCGACGTCGTCCAATGGATCGAAGACATCGTCCAACGCGATCCCCAGGCGCGCATCGTGGTATTTGGCGTGTCGATGGGTGGAGCCACCGCCATGAACGTGGCAGGCGAGAAACTTCCCGATAACGTCAAGTGCATCATCGAGGACTGCGGATACACCAGCGTATGGGACGAGTTCTCGCTGCAGCTCAAAGACGTGTTCGGCCTGCCGAGCTTCCCGCTGCTCGATGCGGCGAACCTCGTGTGCAACGTGCGGGCCGGCTACGACTTTCGCACCGCAAGTTCGGTCGAGCAGCTCAAAAAGGCAACCTTGCCCATGCTGTTCATCCATGGCGATGCGGATACCTTCGTCCCCTACAGCATGCTCAATCAAAACTACGAGGCGTGCGCCAGCAAGGTCAAGCAAAAGCTCACCGTGCACGGTGCGGCCCACGCCCAGAGCGCCCAAACCGATCCCGGGCTCTACTGGAGCACGGTCGGGGCATTCCTCGAAGCGCATTTCGACTGATTTTTCGCCCGCTCGACCGTTTTGCAAGCACCCTTGGATACAAGTGAGTGGACTTTTTGGAAAGGTTCGAGTATCACGGCAAGAAGCAATTGCTCTACCTGCGGTTTTATAGAGCCATGCCGACGATATACTCGGCAGGTCGCAAAAAGTCCACTCACTTGCAAAAAGCCGCCGCAGGAGACATCCCCCGCGACGGCTTAAACCAGCGTTTCGGTGCGAAAACGGCCCACGGGCACGCTATTTGACCTCGATGAGCTCGTAGTCGCTCGTGCCCAGACCGATCTTCTCGGCGTGCGCGATACAGGTGCGCCAGTCGGTGTCGGGGTGTGTGATGCAGAACGGATCTGCGGCCTGCTCGCCCTCGAGATGCACGTGGTTGTGCTCCATCTTGGCCGCACTCTCGGTGAGCTCGGTGTCGGGCAGGGGCTTTGCCGCCAGCACGGCGTCGGCGCAGGCCTGGTCGATGGCCACCGGGTCGAAACTCGCGAACATGCCGATATCGTTGACGATGGGCGTGTCGTTCTCGGCGTGGCAGTCACAGTTGGGGCTGATGTCCATGGCGAGCGAGATGTGGAAGTTCGGACGGTCCTGGACGATCGCTTGCGTGTACTCGGCGATCTTGCAGTTGAGCACGTCGGGGGCGCCGTCGTAATCGGGCGTGATGGCGTCTTGGTTGCACACGCCGATGCAGCGGCCGCAGCCCAGGCAGCGGTCGTGGTCGATCGACGCCACGTGCACGGTACGGGTCGTGCCGTTTGCCAGCTCGCGCTCTCGCGTGCCGTCGAAGGAGATGGCACCGTGTGCGCAGATCTTCTCGCAGGCGCGGCAGCCCACGCACTGGCCCGTCGCCACGCTCGGCTTACCCGCGGCATGCTGCTCCATCTTGCCGGCACGGCTGCCGCCGCCCATGCCAAGGTTCTTCATGGCGCCGCCGAAGCCCGCCTGCTCGTGACCCTTGAAGTGCGTGAGACTGATCACGATATCGGCGTCCATGAGGGCATGGCCGATCTTGGCCTCCTTGACGTACTCGCCGTTCTTGACCGGGACGAGCGTCTCGTCGGTACCCTTGAGACCGTCGGCGATGATGACCTGGCAGCCCGTGGCGTACGGCGTGAAGCCGTTTTGATAGGCGGTGTCGATATGCTCGAGCGCGTTTTTGCGACTGCCCACGTAGAGCGTGTTGCAGTCAGTAAGAAACGGCTTGCCGCCGAGCTCCTTGACCACGTCGGCCACGGCGCGCGCATAGTTGGGGCGCAAAAAGCTGAGATTGCCCAGCTCGCCAAAGTGGATCTTGATGGCGACGAACTTGTTCTCAAAATCAATCTGCTCGATGCCGGCGCGGCGGATGAGGCGCTTGAGCTTGTCGAGCTGGCTCTCGCGGCCATGCGTGCGTAGGTTGGTGAAGTACACCTTGGCAGGTGCCTGGGATGCGTTCTCGGTCATAGAAAAATCCCCTCTATCCCTATGACGTTACAGACAAAGAGGATTGTACCCATTGGAGTTCACTCGAGGTCAAGCATGACACCCTGCGATTGGGGACGTAGCAAAACAGCAGGTTTCAAACCTGCTGTTTTGCTACGTCCCCAATCGCAGGTGGGGCTATTCTTGGACCTTCAGGGCCTCCGCCAGCGGCACGCGCCTGATGGCGCGGGTATGCAGGACCGCCACGACCAGGTAGGTCGCAAAGCCGATGGCAACGCACTCGAGCATGGCGATGCTCGGCACATAAATCTCGATGTTGCCGTTATAGGACAGCAGCATGGAGCGGAAGATCGCGGTGAGGCTGCAGATAATCACCGGCAGGCTCAGCACGAGCGAAACCGCCACCACGAGCGTGATCGAGCGAACATACAGGCGCGAGATCTCGCGATCGCGATAGCCGAAGATCTTCATGTAGCTGATCGAGCGCGCGGAATGGTCGATGACGGCCTTGGTGAGCAGGTACATGAAGATCAAGAAGATCGTCACCGCAAGACCCACCATGAGCCCAATCAGATCGCTCATCATGCCGACGAACTGCTCACCGATCGCATCCATGTCATCGGGCGTGAGGTCGCTCGCAAAGTAGCGCGCATCGAGGTCGAGCGCCTTGTTGCTCGCGTAGGCGTTGAAGTAGTCCGCATCGTTGCCAAAGAACTTGTTGAAGTCGGTCAGACTCATATAGATGTTCATATCCGACTTGGTGCCCCAGGTGGCGTCCTCGCCCCCATAGGTCACCGTATAGGTCTTGTCCTCATACTTGTCATAGAGCTTGAGCGCATCTCCCGCAGCGAAGCCAAACTTGTCGACCAGGCCGCCACCGAGCACCACGCGCCCGTCACCCACGTCCAAATCGCGCCAGTAGCGCGAATCCTCGGCCACGCCATACACCGTGATGGACTCAGTGCCACGATCCTCACCGCGATCGTAATCGAGCGAATAGACCGCGTACTTCTCGGCCTGGTCGATTTTGGCCTCGCCGTTATCGATCGTGTTGACCGGATGCACGTCTTCGTCATCCACGTCAAGATCCTCAACCTTTTTGAGCAGGTCGAGCGTATCGTCGCGGCTCATGCCCAGATCGGTCGCAATCGCATCGACCTTGTCGTAAAAGCCCTGCTGCGCCGCCTGCATACGCGAGGCGGCCTCGACCGTGGGGCCCTGTTTGAGCGCGGCGACGGCATCCTCGAGCTCTTCGGCTGTATCCTCTACGGCGGAGGTTTTGGCCGGATCGGCATCGAGCAGCGTGTCGGCCGCGGCCCATGCCGCGCGTTCATCATCGGTGCCTTCGAGCTCGAGCGGGCTCTTGAGCGTGTACTGGTGCTCGGCCACGAGCGTGTTGTGCAGGTTGTCGGCGTAGTGGGTCATGGTCGGCAGGATCGCCAGGCCAAAGAGCAGCAGCAGCGAGGCGAAGGCGATGCCCAGAAACAGCGTGGCGAAGTTGCCCAGGTTGCGCAGAAACACGCGCAGGCGGAAGCGTGCCGTGAAGCTCAGGCCCTCGGGCAAGTCGAAGCCGCGCTTGGTACCGGCGCGACCCGAAGTCTCGTGGCGCAGGAACTGCAACGGCGTAAGGTTCATCTTGCGCAGCAGGCCGAGCAGCGTGATCGCCACGAGTACCACCACCGGAACGACCGTCGTGATGACGAAGACGCCCCAATCCCAGCTCACGTAGAACGGCGGCAGACTGTACGAACCGTAGTAGAGGTTGCGCATGGGCTCGGTGAACACCGCCACACCCAAGGCGCTTCCCACCACGGCGGCCGTAACGCCCACGATCGTCGGCAGCGCCAGGTAGTGCACCACGAGTTCGCGACGGCGGTAACCGCTCGCCAGCAGGGTACCGATCACGGCGCTCTCCTCCTCGATGGTGGCGGTGGTGAGCACCACGAAGACAAAGGCCATGATGGCGATGATAATCTCGAGCAACGCGGTCCACATGGCCGAGTCGCCCTTGACGTCGTCGGCGGCATAGCCGATGCCCTGGTTGGCGCTCGCATCGGTAAGATCGGTCACGCGTGCATCGGCTTTATCGAGGGCCTTCACCATGTCCTTCTCGATATCGGTGCGCTTGGCAACCGAAGGGTTGCCCGCAAAGCTGAACGAATAGACGTACGCGGGCGCGGCCCCGGCGGCCTGCAGCGCCGCAAAGCCATCGTCCGTCAGCTCGCCGACGCCATAGGTGATGGTATTGACGGTAAAGTCGGAATTGTTGAGGAACAGCGCTTGGCTGTCGGACTGGGTCATGATGCCGACGATCTTGTAGGTGCGACCATGGAGCTTGACCTTGTCGCCCAGGCCCAAGTCATTGTTGGTCGCGAAAACGCGGTCGACGGCGAGCTCGTCGGCGGTCTTGGGCTTGCGGCCCTGCGCGTAGGCCGAAAGATCGATCTCCTCGGTCATGGCGCGCACGCGCAGGGTGCGCTTGGTGCCGTCATCACCATGTGCCTTGGTGAAGGCGGCGTCGATCGAAAAGTTGGGATAGACCTTCACTTTGTGGCCGGCGTCCTCGGCGGCATCGCGGGCGGCATCGAGCTGCGCCTCGGTGGCCTCGAAACTCGTGGTAAAGCGGCCGTCCTCGATGGCGTATTCGCTCCCCATGTCCTCGATGATCACGCTGATCGAATGCGCCGCGAGCAGAAAGCCCGAAGTGAGCGCGATGGAGACGGCCATCAGTAAAAAGATGGCGAGATACTTGCCAAGATTGTGTTTGAGTTCGCGCGAAAAGCGCTTGGAAAGCGGACTCATGGCGGCCTACCAGGTGAGCTCGGCCGCGGCGAGCGGGTGCTCGTTGACCTCGTCGGCGGCGATATGGCCGTCGCGCAGGCGCAGCACGCGGTGAGCCATCTGGGCGATGGCGGCGTTGTGCGTCACGATCACGATGGTGCAGCCGTAGTCGCGGTTGACCTGCTCCATGAGAGCGAGGATCTCCTTGGATGTCTTGTAGTCGAGGGCGCCCGTGGGCTCGTCGCACAGAAGCAGCCCCGGGTTCTTGACGAGCGCGCGGCCGATGGCGCAGCGCTGTTGCTGGCCGCCGGAGACCTGGCGCGGGAACTTGTTGCGATGCTCGTAGAGCCCGAGCGAGCGCAGCAGGTCGTCGATCGGGAGCGGGTTTTTGGAGAGATACGCCGTGACCTCGATATTCTCCTTGATGGTAAGATCGGGCACGAGGTTGTAGAACTGGAAGACGAAGCCCAACTCGCGGCGACGGTACTCGCCCACCTCGCCGGGCTTGAGAGACGTGAGCTCGCAACCGTCCACGGAGATGCTGCCGCCGTCGGCGTTCTCGAGCCCGCCGATCAGGTTGAGGAACGTCGATTTGCCCGAGCCCGAGGGGCCGAGCATCACGCAGATTTCCCCCTTGCCGATCGAAGCGTCGACGCCATCGAGCACGGCAAGGCGCGCCTCTCCATCTCCATAATGCTTGATAAGGTTTCGGACGCAGACGTAAGGCTCGTGCGTTGCCATGTCATCCCCCAACAGTTAACCGAACGTTACTTATGTTCTTCTTATAGTAACCCATGGATAACTGTTTGAGACCTGCAATTGGGGACGTAGCAAAACAGCAGGTTCGGTAGCAACCGCTCCAAAACCTGCTGTTTTGCTACGTCCCCAATTGCAGGAGCAGGGGCAGGGGCAACGGGTCCGTGCTCCGTTGCCCCTGGATATACGGGCCGTTAGCTACGGTGACGCGTCCAGACGATCAGGCTTGCGCCGATAGCGGCAAGGATCCCTGCCAGGACCAGCGCTCCTGCAGTCTGGTCTCCCGTGGCCGGAAGCAGGCCCCTGACGTGCGTTACGAACTTGTTGACGTTCTTGATGACAACGGGCGAAAGGCTGGGAGTCCTAAGAATCCCAGGCTCGTCAGGCTTGCCGGGGGTCTTGGGCTCTTCGGGCGTCTTGTACGTGTTGTGGAACACGATGCCTTCGCTGCCCTGGGTCTCGGTCTTATAGGAAACCTTGGCCGTCAGGTAGCCCTCGCCATCGTCGGTCACCTCGACGCTTGCGGTGTAGACGCATCGGTCGTAGGTCATGCCGCTCTCATCGCCCGCAATCTCGGCGATGGTGTAGACATGCGTTCCCGCCTCGGCGAAGGTGAACGCGCCGAAGTCGATCGCACCCGTGGCGCTGTTGGATACGGTGCGCTCCGTTCCGTCGTCCCCGTTGAGGATAAACACGAACTCGCCGCGCTTGATCGTACAGCCCTCGAGTACCTTGATGGCACCGAGCTTGACCGTCACGGGTTTGGCCTCGTAGGTATTGCTGAACACGGCGGCATCGGCGCCCCTGAGCACATGTTTCACGTCGAGCATGCCATCGCCCCTATCCGTAACGACGGTCTCGACGGTGTAGGTCGTGCCGTCATAGGTCACGCCCTTGTAGACACCGGATGCATTGGGAATCACCTCGCGCAGCGTGTAGGTATGCGTACCGGGCTCGGTGTAGACGACGGGGCTCATGCTAATCGCACCCGCGGCATCGTTCGAACCGGTGGCGACCACCGCGCCGTCCTCGATGAGCTCGAAGGAGAACTCGCCGTCGGCGAGGTCGCGTCCCGCAAGCTGCTTGGTCGCCGTGATCTGGTCGGTCACGCTCGATGAGGTCGGCTCCACGCTGTAGACGTTGGTGAACGTGAAGGCCGTGCCCTGCCCAGGCTCGCGGGTGACGGAGAGCCTGCCGTCGCCGCTGTCGGTCACGGTGTAGCTCACGGTGCGTGTCGTCTGCGCATCGTTGGTCACGCCGGGAACCTCACCCGCTTCGGTAATGGTGTAGACGAAGGTATGGCTGCGAACGGGCGCGGGGACAGGGTCGAGCTCCCCATCGGCGGCAGACAGGACCTCCGCCTCATCCGTCGCGCCCAGCGCGGCGTTGAGATCGTCGAGCGCAAAGGTGATCTTGCCGAAGCTCACGTTGCCGGAGGCGTCGTTGCTCACGGACGTGCGCTCGGGCATGGGGGCGCCCTCTTCACCGGCCACGGTGAAGGTGAACTTGCCCGCGATGTCGGACGGGGCAAGCCCGGGAGCCGCCTTGAGTACCTTGGTGCCCGCGAGTTCGGCTTCGACGGACGTCGCGTCGTATGTGTTCTCGAACGCAGGGACCTCGCCGCCGTAGTCGGGCGTGGCGGTCAGGGTGCCGTCGCCGTTATCGACCACCACGACCTTGAAGCCGAAGCTCTCCTTCTCGGCGGTAATGCCCTTCTCGGCGAGCAGGCCGGTGTACTCGAAGGCCGTGTAGTTGATAGTCCAGGCAAGGTGACCGCCCGCATCGGTGCGCAGGGCGCGACCGGTACTCACCAGATCGGCCAGCATCTGGGTGCTGTAGTGCAGGGTGCCGAAGCTCACCTGCCCGTTGATGTTGGAGCACACGGTACCCCCTATGGCTTCGGTCTCGCCCGCATAGGCGATGCCGAAGAAGAACTCACCGTCGACCATATCGCGGCCGTCCAGCGTCTTGGTGGCAACCACCTGCGCACCGGTGCCGCCAGGCGCATCGGTCGTCGCGGAGTAGCTGTTGACGAACGGCACCACGGCGCGCTCGGCCGTCTGCTTGCCGGACGTGTAGGTGGTGACGAGCGTGCCCGATGCTCCACCGGAAACCGTCGTGGTCGCGGTGAGCGTGCCATCACCGTTGTCAGCCACCGAGATCGTCACCGTTCGCACAGCGTCATCGTAGGTGTAGCCCGCCTTGCCGTCGTTAACCTCGGCCACGGCATAGCTGAAGGTCTTGCCGGCATCTGCCTGCGTAAACTCGACCGAGCGTCCGCCCAGCACATCGATCAGGCCAACCGTGCCCTCGGCAGTCGCCGGGGACGCAAAGGTGTTGGGGCCGGCCTCCAGGCCGAGCGCCGCGGCCGAAGCCTCGTCGACGGGCGTCACCGTGAACCTGAACTGCCCAGCCGCCATGGGGCGTCCGGAGAGCGTCTTGGAGATGCTCAGGCCACCCATCGCGCCGTAGTCGAGCACGCTGCGGTAGGAGTTGGTGAACGTGGAGGCGCTCACCGTGGGCGCGGCGGCGGTGAGGTTACCCTCGCCGTCCTCGGTCACGGTCACGGTCGCCGTGGCGCCATGGCTATCGTAGGCAATGCCCGCAATGTCGCCCGCGACCTCACGGATCTGGTACTTGTAGGTTCCCGCCGCGGTAAAGCGAATCTTGCCAAAGCGCACAGGAGCCGTGCCGTTGCGGGCATCGCGGCCCCAGACCGAGACCAGGGCCTGGACGGGCAGGGGCGTGTTTTCGGGCGATCCTTCGGCCGCGGAGATCTCAAAGTCGAAGCGCTCGTCATCGGCCCAATCGCGACCGACAAGCTGCTTGGTCAGACCGAAGTCGACCTCGGTCTCGAGCGGGACCACGCGATACTCGTTCTTGAACACTGCCGTATCGGAGCCCTTGAGCGCATGCTTCACACTGAGCGCGCCGTCGCCGTTGTCGGTCACGGTGGTCTCGACGGTGTAGGTCGCATCGTCGTAGGTCACGCCGCGGCTCACGGTGCCGCCGTCGACCTCACGCAGCGTATACGTATGCTTACCGGGCTTATCGTACGTAACGGGGCTCATCGTGATCGTGCCGTCAGCGGCGTTGTTGCCGGTGGCGACCACCTTGGCATCGTCGCCCTTGCCCTCGACGAGCTCGAAGGAGAACTCACCGTCGCGCAGGTCGCGTCCTGCAAGCTGTTTGGTCACCGCGACCTGGTCGGTCACACGGGACTCGGCCGGTTTTACGTCATAGGTGTTAGTGAACGTGAACGAGATGTCCGCCTCGGGGTCGCGCGTCACGCTGAGGTCACCCTTGCCGTTATCGCTCACGGTAAACTTGACCTGGCGCGTCGTCTGAGCATCGTTGGTCACACCGGGCACCTCGCCCGTCTCGGCAATGGTGTAGGTAAACGTATGCTCGCGCTTGCCGCCCTCGCTGCCGAGTACACGGTTGAGGTCGTCGAGCGTGAAGGTGATCTGCCCAAAGTCGACACCGCCGTTCGCGTCGTTAGCCACGCTCGTGCGCTCAGGCATCGGCGCACCGTCCTCGCCAGACACGGTGAACGTGAACTGGCCGGCGATATCAGGCGGAGTCAGGCCGTCCGCCGCCTCGAGCTCCTTAGATCCCTCGAGCTCGATTGATTCGTTATCGGTCCTGTACTCGTTCTTGAACGTGTTGCCGAGCTCACCGTAGTCGGCTGTCGCCGCCAGCGTGCCGTCACCGTTGTCGACCACGGTCACCG
Organism: Collinsella sp. UBA6357; assembly: GCA_002437815.1. Taxonomy (GTDB): domain Bacteria; phylum Actinomycetota; class Coriobacteriia; order Coriobacteriales; family Coriobacteriaceae; genus Collinsella. The sequence goes on from DJRP01000030.1 coordinate 90,635, forward strand.
TGACCTCAAGCTTGCCGAGCGCAGCGCTGACGCCCGACGGGAGCTTGCCGGTTTCCTCAGCTGCCACGTACTTGATGGTCCAGCCGCGCTTGCCGTCCTCGGTGGCACCGAGCGTCGCACGGCCGCTGCGGACGAGCTCGGGCAGAGAGGTCCAGCCGTCCTTCGCCTTGGCGGCCGTCGTGAACTTGATCGGGGCAAACGTCACCTTGCCGTCCTTATTCTTGGCGGAGTCGAAGGGCTTGTTCGCCTTGGCATAGCCCAGACCGAACGTGAACTCGCCGTCGGCCATCGCGCGACCGGTCAGCGTCTTGTTCGCACTTATGACGAGCGCGCCGTCGGCCGGCGTCTCCGCCGTGTAGGTATTGGTGAACACGGGGCTCTCGATCGGCTTCACGGTGGCGTGCAGCGCGCCCGCAGCGTCGATCGTGACCTCAACCGTCACCGTGACGGCGTTGTCACTATATGTGATACCCTCGTGGGTGTTGCCGCCCTTGAGCTCCCAGACCTTATATACGTACGTACCGGGCCTGGAGAAGGTAAAACTGCCAAAGTCGATCTTCGCTGCGCCGGCCTCGTCTGCATCGGCCTTGGTCACCGTGGTTGAGCCCTGCAGCCGATCCACACCCTCGAGGTCACTCGACTTTGCCGCGTCAAGCTCCAAGTTAAACGTGAACCCGTCCGCGTCCGTCCAATCGCGACCCGCGAGCACCTTGGTCAGGCCAAAGGCGGCCTTGGTATCAAGCGTGACCGACGTGGTGCCCAGACTGAAAGCGATCTTGCCGTTGTTGCCCAGATGGGACTGGACATGCGTGGCGTTCTTGGTGGCATCGGTCTTGTTCCAGCGCGGGTTGAGCACGTCGCGGGCCGTGGCGGTTTTATTACCGCCCACTGCGTCCTTCTCGGTATGGAGTTGGTCGATATAGGCCAGACGCGCGATACCCTTGGTGAAGTAGTATCCGGTGCCATCCGCCTTCAGCGCGCCGTCGAATTGCGCCGCCATCTCGCCCGGGAACGAGACGACGCGGTGGCTGTCAACCGGTTTGCCGTCGGCACCCTTGGCAACGAACTCGTCCTTGTAGTAATAGATCACACCAGGATCGAGCGCCTTGACCGCACGCTCCGTACAGGCCTCGTCCGTATAGATCGGCGTGTCCTTTTGGAAGTAGTAATAGCTGTTGGTATCGGCCGGTTCAAACGCGGCGACGGTGTCGCCCAGCTCGCCGCCCGACCATTTGTTTGCCAGGAAATACACCGTGTTGGATTCAAGATTACGATGGCCCTCGATGTAATCGGCCAGGCCCTTGACCTCGCCCGGCGTAAAGAGATTCTGACGCGCGATATCCTTGACGCTCGAGGTATAGACCACGCGGATCGGCGACACGCTGCCGATAGCCTCGACCGCAAAGGTGCCCTTGGCCTTGTCGACCTTGTACTCGCGCAACGGAATGAGCGCCGCCGGGATCTTGACCGTCACCTTGTCGCCCCGCTGTGGCCTGTCCGAACCCGCGCGCTCAACGGTGATGACGAGGTCTGCGGCCTTGCCGCCAAAGGTGTAGGTATCGGTGTTGCCCTTGGTCGTTTTCTTCGCGGCGTCAAACGCTGCGTCATCGATCTCGGCGCTTGTGAAGCCGTCGACCTGCATGAAGTCGCCGAGTTCATCGGTAAAGGTGATGTGGCCGTCTTTGGTCTCGTAGCCGTCCCTGGTCTCGGTGGGATAGCCCGAGCCGCTCGTGATGGCCTGGGAGATGCCCTCGAAGACCTTCTTGAGCTCATCGGCATTGGTCGCGGACTTGTAGTAATCCGAGTTCTCCGCGCGGGACCCGAAGCTCCAGGCGTAATCAGCCCACTCGCCCCAGCCGGATCGGTCGTACGTCGCTTGCGGGTAGTTGCTGCTCACAGCCTGCATGAACTTGTTCTCGTCGGTCGTGCGGGTGTTCGCGACGTCAGCGCTCGGATCGGCACCGCTAAAGATGCCGATCGTATAAACGATGGCGCCGTCATCCTTCATGGCCTTTACCGACGCAATAGCCGGGCTTGCCACATTTGACTCGAATTTTTGCTGACTCGTCGGCGTGCCATCGGTAAAGAACACGACGATCTTCTGGGCGTCCGCGCGCTTCGAGGCGCAGCGCTCGTCGCCTGCAACTTTCATGCCGTTATCGGCGCGCGTGGCACCGGCCGGCTCGATGGAATTAACCGTGTCCTTGAACGTATCGGCGGTATCGTCCGTGCAGGCGCCGGACGCTTTCATGATCTGCGAGTAGTTATACGTGTACTGCCTATCCCGATACTTGTCGTTGCCAACGCGATTGCTCTCGTCCCCGCAAACTTCACGATGGCGACCTGATGTTGCTTGTCCGCATCCGCGATATTCGCGTTCTGCGCCGCGATGGTATCGATAAAGCCATTCGCCGCATCCTTAAGTGCTTTAATACGGCTGGTCTGATCACCGTTGCCCATCGGATCGCTCATCGACCCGGACGCGTCGAGCACCAGCACGATATCGAGCGGTTTGTTGG
>DJRP01000030.1:93240-118362 GCA_002437815.1 Collinsella sp. UBA6357
CGCACGGTCTTGTCCGTCCAGATGCGCCCGACGTTTTCCGTCGTCAGCCGACTCTCATCGCCACCGCCGGCAGCCCAGTGCTCCCACCGAGCAGTCGTATCCGGATCGAGCGTGCGACCACTCACCGTCGGTCCCGTACTCGATCGCGCATTGGCCTCGGGCAGCATGGCAAACGCCGCGCCCGGCAGCACGAGCAGCGCTACGAGCGTCACCGCCAGCAAGCCCTTGAGCATCTTGGCCATGATGGCCCCCTTTCTCGTCAATACGACCCTTATAGGTCACATTTTGAGAAAAGGAGCAGGTCGCGAGCAGGTGACACATGTCCCAACCTGCACCCGAGACAAACATCCCACCCCCGGCGTATATGCGAACCTGCAATTGGGGACGTAGCAAAACAGCAGGTTCAGCGGCACCCGCCCCGTTCGAGTTCGAGTTTCCAATGCCGGTTCCCCCGCCCCCTCATCGAAGTTCGACTTTCCAACGAAACGCTCGGCAAACGTAAAACCTGCCGAGCGTTTTACCTGCGGTTATGTAATTTGAAGGCTCGGTACCCGTTGGAAAGTCGAACTTCAACGAGAGAGGAGGGGGCGGGCAGCTAGCGCTGGCGGTTCCGGGAGAGGGCGAGCGCCACAGCGGCAATGGCGATGGCAAATAACGCCGTGATACCGACATCCGTGAGGTACGTTGCAAGGACGCTACCCGTAGGTGCACTGGCGCTCAGCACCGCCACGATCGCATCGTTTGTCCAGAACGTCGGGAAGAAATGCGCCGCCGTCACAACCGTCGCGCCCATGAAGCTCAAGGGCACCCATGCCCCGCCCATAAAGCTCATGACCATGCCCAAGATGTTACCGCAGGCGTTGAGCACCTCCTCGCGCGCCCCCAGACCGCTGCAGAGAAACGCGATCGCGAGCGGCACAAGCCCAAAGACGAGATTCGCGCAGAAGGCAAGCACCACCTGCCAAGCCACGAGCGACGCCACTGCATCGTGCAGTGCGATGAGCCCGACCGCAGCGCTCACCACGCACACCCCAAGCGTCAGCACCAAGCAGCTGACAAGCATGCCCCCAGCCCGCGAACGCGGCGTTTGCGGCCCAGCTTCAAGACGCCGGCGCACATCAGGCTCCGAGAGCGCCGAGAGCACCAATCCCACGCACACGATAACCGAGGAGGTGATGGCATACGATTCGAACCTGAGGAAGACCGAGAGCTGATCTGCAGCGGAGCTCTTGCCCGCCGTGGCGTGAATACGCACGTCGGCAGCCGCATCGGCCGATGTCTCGGTCAGCTCGATAACCCGCTCTGCATCCGCCTGCGGCTCGAGCGCGGCGGCCGACCCAGCAAGCGAGACCCAGTGCGCCGCATCGGATCCAACCAGGGCCGAAGCCTGCGTGCTCACGCCGTACGCCTCCTCAGCCTGCGGAAACTCAGAGCCGGAACGCGCCGCGGCAAGCAGATCGGCACCGAAGCCCTTGGGAATAAAGAAGATACAATCTGCACGACCCGTGGCCACGGCATCCTGTTGCTCGTCCGCATCGTCCGCAACATCTGCGAGCTCATAGCGCTCCCCCAGATACCTTGCGAACGATCGCGAGAGCGCAGATCCGTCGCGATCCACCACGGCCACGCTCGCGGCGTACGGCTCGTAGACCTCGCCCGCCGAAGTCCCCGGAACGGCGCCCACCATCTGCGCGATGAACGCACCCATCAACGACACGACTACGGTGTAAATGATTATGTAGAGCGGATGGGCTGCAGCGACGCGCAGGGCTGCCTTAAAGGTGCTCATAGCGCTGCCTCCTAAAGACGAACGTGGTTACGGCAAGGCACGCGCAGGCGAGCCCCGCGCATGCGAGAACGTGGGCAAAGAAAGGTTCGAGCCCCTCGTAGTAGTACAGATCGGTGAACGTATCGCTGATGAGCTTGGCCGGGTTGAGCCAGGCCTCGGCCGGGCAGGCACGGGCAACCTCGTCGGCAAGCGCCATAGCCGGCATACCGTAAAGCCCGGCGAACAACGACCCTACGCAGTTCACCGCCGTGATAAGACCGGTCCGCGATTCTCTGCCGCCGCGCAGGGGCAGAGCGGCCACCAGCATGCCAAAGGCCACCGCCAGCAGCGATGCCGCGGCCAGGCCCAAAAGCGCCAGCCCGTCGCGTCCCGCAAAGTCGACGCCCGCGACCAGGCGAACATAGAGAAAGACGAGCACCAGGCAAAAATACGCGATCGCCCAGCAGCCCAGCAGCGTCCCCGCGAGCATGGCAAGACGGCTTTGCCCTCCCAAGCTGCGACGCGCGCCGAGCGGGCTCAAGTTGCCCGCCGCGTCAAGAAGCGCACCAGCCGAGGCCGTGCTCGCGTAGAGCGCCGCCATGCCCAAAAGTGCGTAGTAGAAGCGCACCGTGTCGTCGGGCGTGGCACGCGTCAGCGAAACGCGCTCGACGTTGCCCTCGATACCCAAGGCACGTGTTACAGCGCTGGGATCGGCAAGTGTCCACGGATTCTCCCGGGCCACGCGCTCGATAAGCGCCGAGGTGCGGATGTACGCAGTCGCAACGGTCTCCAAGATGGACCGGTTGACGCTCCGCGCATCCGTTCCATCCGTGGAGCTCGACCCAGGTCCCAACACGACCTGCGGCTTGCCCGAAGCATCGACCGCATAGACGCCCGCGACTTCGCCCTGATCGAGCAGCTGCTCGCCCACCTCGACCGAGCACACGCGCTGACAGGTGAGAAGGCGGTCATCGCCCGTCGCAAGGCCGTCCACGACCTGCGAGAACGCCGAGCTATCCCACGCGTCATCCTCGACCACGGCGACCGGCACCGCCTCGACCGATGCCCCGTTCTTAAGGCTGCCGAACATGAAGATAAATAGCGTAGCCAGGATCAGAGGAAAGACGAGGCACCAGATCCAGAAATCTGCTCGCCGCGCCCGCGCCAGGACCGTGACCTTGATCGTCTGAAGCATCGATCCCGCCCCCTAATCGCGCAGCTCGCGGCCGGTGATCTCAAGGAACACATCGTTGAGCGTCGGCGGCTCCGACCACACGCGCCCAATACCGACACCGCCCGCACGGAGCGTGTCGAGAATGTCGACGAGGTTGTGAGGGCTTGCCTCGCACGAGCACACAAGCTCGCCCGCCGTGCACTCGGCCGAAATCGTATGGCCAAGCGCACGGACGGCCGCGAGCGTGTCGTCGTCCAGGGCACCGACCTCGACTGTGACCTTCTCCCCCATCTGGATCATGCGCTTGAGCTCGTCGTTTGTGCCCTGCGCGAGCACGCGGCCGCCGTCCATGATCATGACGCGGGTGCAGATCTGCTCGACCTCTTCCATGTAATGGCTGGTATAGACCACCGTCGCGCCCTCGTCGCGCAGACGCACGATGCCCTCGAGGATGGCGTTGCGACTCTGTGGGTCAACGGCAACCGTGGGCTCGTCGAAAAAGATGAGCTCGGGCCGATGTGCGATACCGCAGGCGATGTTGAGTCGGCGCGCCAAGCCTCCCGATAGCTTACCAGGGCGAAACTTCGCGTAGTCGCCGAGCCCCACAAAATCGATCGCCTCGTCTACGAGCTGACGACGACGTGCGCGATCGTCCACGTAGAGGCTGCAGAAGTAGTCGATGTTCTCGCGCACGGTGAGTTCGCCAAGGACAGCCATCTGCTGCGGCACCACGCCGATGCGGCGCTTGAGATCGTAGCGGATGGGCGACATGGGCTCACCAAAGAGCGCGATCTCGCCTTTGTCGTAGGTGAGCAGCTGCAGCATGCAGTTGATGGCCGTGGTCTTGCCCGAGCCGTTGGGGCCGAGCAAGCCGAAGATCTCGCCCGGGGCGATATGCAAGTTGAAGTGATCGAGCGCCACGAGCTCGCCGTAGCGTTTGACGAGGTTCTCGACCGAGACGATGTCCGCCATGGAGGCCTCCTTGGCCGCAGGGTTTTAGGTATAGCCGCATCATCGCAGGCGGCGCCCTATCGCACCAGTGACGTATGTCATCGTTTCCCCGACGTAGAAGGAGGATTGTCACTGGCGAGCAACGGGACGCGGGCCCTACAATGCCTTCATGGATAGATTGCTCGATAAGACCATCGTCATGCTGTGCTGCCTGGCGCTTTTGGCACAGGCGACCATCGATGCCGGGCACGTAGCGTAGCTGCTCGCCGCCGTCGCCGCAACGTGTCTGGGCGAGATCGCGCCCCGGCGTGGGCGCGCGACCCTCGCGCTCGCCTATCTTATCTGCGCGCTCGCCTTTCCGGATGCATGCCCGTTTATCCCGCTTGCCGCCTATGACGCGCTGAGGCCGGGTGAGCGCGGGTGGCGCGATCCGCTCACGTCCATCGGCGGCGCGATGATAGCCGTCGCATGCGTCCGCACCGCTCTACTCGACGCAAATAACACCGCAGCCCTTTTGACCTGCCTGTTCTCATGCACGGCGGTGCTCCTCTCCGTTCGCACGTCCCAGGCGGTGCGGTCTGCGGAGCACAACCGCCGCACGCGCGACGCCCTGCAGGAACGGGCGCTTTCGCTCGAGTCCAAGAACCGCGACCTCATCGATCGCCAAGGCTACGAAGTCGAGCTCGCAACGCTCTCCGAACGCGCCCGCATCGCCCGCGAGATTCACGACAACGTCGGTCACATCCTCACACGTGCGACGCTCCAAGTCGAAGCGCTTCGCGTAGTCCATGCGGCCGAGCCCAACACCGCAGCCGATTTTGCCGATGTAGGATCAACGCTCGCCGAGACACTCAGCACCGTGCGTGCGAGCGTGCACGCGCTTCGCGACGACGCCTGCGATCTCTCCGTTCAGATGCGGGGCATCGCCGAGCGCTGCGGAGACGCCCTCGTCATCGACCTCGACGTCGCTGCCGGCCGCGCCCCCGCCGTCATAAGCACGGCGCTGCTCGCGATCCTGCGCGAGGCGATTTCCAATGCCGAGCGCCACGGACACGCGCAACATCTGCGCGTCCGCTGCACCGAACAGCCCGGGTTTTGGAACCTAACCATCGATGATGACGGAACGGGCAGCTGCAGCCAAGAAGTCAGGGCCGCGGCCTCGGGCATGGGGCTCGCCTCGATGCAGGAGCGGGTCGAAGCTCTCGGCGGCACGTTTCACGCCGGGCCACGAACTGCAAACGGCGCCGGTACCGCCCCCGGCTGGCGCGTCTTCGCCTCCATCCCCAAACCGCAGAACGCCGATACTGCCCAGTCCGGCGACAATCGGCCCGTCTCCAAAGGAGTCCGCCCATGAAGATCGTGATCATCGACGACGATCGCCTCGTCTGCGATTCGCTCGGCATCATCTTGGGTGCCCAGCCCGATATCGAGGTCCTGGGCACCGGGCTCGACGGTAACGACGCCATACGGCTCACAGCCCAGATCGCGCCCGACATCGTGCTCATGGACATCCAGATGCCGGTCCGCGACGGACTCTCCGCCGCGCGCGAGATTCTGAAAGCCGGGGCCAGTGCACCCCACGTCGTGTTTCTCACAACGTTTGCCGATGACGAGTATATCGTCCAGGCGCTCAAGCTCGGTGCGGCCGGCTACCTCATCAAACAGGACGTTGCCGCCATTCCGCCCGCACTGCGGCAGGTCTTGGCGGGCAAGCGCGTGCTCGAAGGCAAGGCGGTCGAAGGCATTGACTTCAGCGCAAGTAATGCGTCGGTGGACCGCCCCGGCATCGACCGACGGCGCCCCGCGGCGTTCAACTGCCTCACCGATCGCGAGTTTGAGGTGGCGGAGCTTATCGCGCGTGGGCTCGACAACAAAGAAATCGCCGCCACGGCCTATATGGGCGAGGGTACGGTACGCAACCATATCAGCTCGATCCTCGCCAAGCTCGGCCTGCGCAACCGCACGCAGATCGCCATCGCCTACCTGCACGGCTAACCTGCAATTGGGGACGTAGCAAAACAGCAGGTTCAGCGGCACCCGTCCAAAAAAAACCTGCTGTTTTGCTACGTCCCCAATTGCAGGTTGCGGGTTACGGCGGCGCGCTCGGGAGCCATGGACAGGCATCCCTTGGGGCAGCTCTCGACGCACTCGCCGCACGCCACACAGGCGAGCGGGTCGATCGTCCAGCTCGCCGCCTTGCGATCGACGGCAAGCGCCGCCGCCGGACAACGCCGCGCACACATGCCGCAATAGACGCACGTATCGGTATCGTTGACCACGTGCCCGCGCAGCCCAGCGGGGGCCGCAAGCGACTCGGCAGGATACGCCACCGTCACCGGTTTGGACGTCAGCTGCGATAGCGCCGTCTTGGCAAACGTCATCATTCCCATAGTGCTCCCTACCTCTCGGTGCAGCTGATGCACGGGTCGATTGTCAAAATGATCATGGGCACGTCGGCCAGCTTGGCGCCCTGCAGGGCATAGGTGAGCCCCGCCAGGTTTTGCGATGTAGGCGTGCGCACGCGAAAACGGTCGAGGTTCTTGGTGCCGTTGCCGCTCACATAATAGTACGCCTCGCCGCGCGGCTGCTCGAGCAGTACCTCGGCACGTGCGCCGTCGGCCGGCACGAGCTTGGTGCGCCCGCCGATGTCGCCCGACGGCATGCGCGCCACCAGCTCGCGCACGATATCCATGCTCTGCAGCACCTCGGCGCAGCGGACGCGGCAGCGATCGTAGCAATCGCCGTCCGTACCCACGATGGGCGCAAAGTCCCCCAGCTCGCCATAGGCTCCATCACCGAACATGCGCACGTCGTAGTCCACGCCCGACGCGCGCACAAACGGGCCGACCATCGATAGCTCGAGTGCCTTATCGCGCCCGATCACGCCCACGCCGTGCAGGCGCTCGCCACAGCTCGCATCGTCCAAAAACGTGTGCATAAGCCGCTCGTAGTCGGGGCGCATACGATCGAGCACCTCGACGATACCCGCCAGCTCCTCGTCTGGGATATCGTGCTTAAGGCCACCGATCTCGTTGATCGACAGGATCACGCGACCGCCGCAGGTGCGCTCGAAGATCTTGAGGATCTGCTCGCGCAGGGTCCAGCTGCGCATGAAGAGTGCCTCGAAGCCAAAGGCATCAGCCAAAAGCCCCAACCACAGCAGATGCGAGTGGATGCGCGACAGCTCGTGCAGCACCACGCGGATGTACTGGGCGCGGCGGGGCGCCTCGATTCCCAGCAGGCGCTCGCAGGCCGTGGCGTACCCATAGCTGTGGCCCACGGCACAGATGCCGCAGATGCGCTCGGCGATATAGCCAAACTGATGCATATCACGCTTCTCGACCAGCTTCTCGAGCCCGCGGTGCACAAACCCGATCTGCGGCACGGCCTCGATAACCACGTCGTCCTCGACCACCAGATCAAGATGGAGCGGCTCGGGCAGCACGGGATGCTGCGGACCAAAGGGGATCACCGTCTTCTTGGCCATGGCTACTCGCCCTCCTTTGCATTCGATGCCGCGGCCGCTGTCGGCGCGGACGTGTCGGCATTTCCCGTCGCGCCGCTCGCGTCTTCCGCCGCCGCCTTCGCCGCAGCCGCCGCACGGGCCTTGGCCTCTTTGGCGGCACGGATCTTGGCAGCTTTCTCGCGCGCCGCCTTGACCTCAGGCGACACCACGCTCATGGGTTTATCCACCGCCACGTGGTAGAAATAGCCCTCAAAATCCACCTGCATGTCGGTGACATGGATACCAAACAGATCGTGCGCCTCGTTCTCAAAGGGAAAGACGGCCGGATAGAAGCGGCTGATAGAGGGCACGTCCGCATCGGCGCTCACGCCCTCGATCAGCAGATTCTCGATTGCATAGGGCTCGCCCGCGGCCACATGCGCACGCGCGGCATCGACGTCGACGAAGGTGTATACCAGGTTGAAACGCTCGCCATCCGCATGGTGCTCCACATGCATCTGCACAAACCGAGCACCGCGTCCCCGCAGCGCCTGAACGCGCCCCAACAGGTCCCCGAGCGCCACGCGCTCAAACTCGAACTCCTGCACAGCTACTCCCCCTCATCCGTTCGCGCCGCGGTATTGGTCGCCGTGGAAGCGCCTGCCGGCCCGGCCGCACCGGAGGCACCCGTAAAAGCCGGATCCCCGCCATCCCATGTGGCGGCCCCGCCCACGCTGAGCGGATCGCGCCCCTGCCGCATGGCGTCTTCCTTGGCATCGAGCACCTCGCAGGCCTCGACGATGGCGTCGATCACGCTCTCGGGCCTGATGGCACAGCCCGGCGCGTACACATCGACCGGCACGGCACGGTCCACACCGCCGGCAACGTTGTAGCAGTCACGGAACACCCCACCGCTGCAGGCGCACACACCGCAGGCAACCACCGCTTTGGGCTCGACCATCTGCTCGTAGATCTGGCGCACCACCGGCGCGTTCTGCGCGTTGACCGACCCCGTCACCAAAAAGATGTCGGCATGCTTGGGATTACCCGTGTTGACCACACCAAACCGCTCCGCATCGAACAGCGGCGTCAGGCTCGCAAGCACCTCGATATCGCATCCGTTGCAGCTCGAGCCGTCGTAATGGATCACCCACGGCGAGCGCGACATGGTTTTATTCATCGCATCCCCCTAGATAAACACGTTGATAAGAATCGGCAGCAGATTGACCAGACCGGCCACGAGTGCCGCGCCCCAGCCCAGCTTGAGGCAGGTGCGCCACGTGCTACGGGCAAACGTGTTGTCGATCAAGATCTCGGCAAAATACACCAGCGCCACCGCGATCAGCGCCACGGCCCAGCTTGCAGGCTGAGCGCAGACAAAGAACATGCCCACCCACAGCAAAAACAGCGCCGTTTCGCACCAATGCATGAGCTGCACCTTGGCGAGCGTGGAGCCGCTCATCTCGGTCGTGACGCCCGAGACGAGCTCCTGATGCGCATGATGCGACATCGACAGGTCAAACGGCGACTTGCGTAGCTTGATGGAGAGCACCGCCATGAGTGCGCAGAAGATCGGCACCAGGCGCACCACAATGGGCAGGTCCTGGGCAAGCACGCTCGAAACGTCGAAGCTGTCGGTCGCTAGGAACAGACCCGCACCGATCAGCAGCACCGTGGGCTCATAGCTCATGACCTGCAGCAGCTCGCGGTCGACACCGGTTTGCGCAAACGGGCTTTGGGTCGAGGCCGCCGCAATCGCCACAAACAGCGTGGCAAGCGTGACCATAAAACCGCACAGCAAAAAGTTTCCGCCGGCCACAAAGACGCCGCCGGCCAGACAGGTAAAGATCAACGCGCAGGTCACATAGGTGTCGTCGACGGTGCTCACACTGGCAGGAGCCTTGCGCAAAAGCTTTGCCACATCACAAAACGGCTGCAGCACGCGCGGCCCCACGCGCCCTTGCATATGGGCCGAAACCTTGCGGTCGATACCGTCGACAAGACCGCCCGCGATGGGAGCGAGCACGGCAAACGCCACCGTTCCCAAGGCGACGGCGGCCAGGCTGCCGCCCGTGGTGTACTCAGGGCGAGACACGACCACCGTTCCGGCCGAAAGCATGCCCGGATCCGCCCAGGCGCAATAGAGCAGCGAGAGCACGATGATCGCGCAGCTTACCGTTATGCCCGCAAAGCCGATACGTCGCTCACTGAAGAGTTGTGGCAGATACCAGTTGCGCTTGGACGCGACAACCGGATGCCCCAGCGAACCCGCGAACAGATGCGCCTCGCCCTCGACCGACACGCCCGAGAGATACATGTCCACCTGCGGTTTGCTCGAGAACTTAAAGGACGTGAGCAGCACGACCGCCATAAACGCCACCACGATCGCCATGAGATACAGGGCATCGTGGCCGATCAGCTCGGGCACATGCCCAAAGCTATGCTGCAGATAGACGGCGACCACGTTGTCCGAAAGCCATGGCAACGCCAGGCAGCAAACCACGAGCAGCCCCGCGATCGTGCCGAGCGCCGCCCATTCGGTGCGGTGCACGCCGGCCTCGACGTTTTGCGCGTCGCGGTCGACCCCGCCCAGCTTAACGAGCCACTTGGCCCAAAAGAAGAACGTCGCCGCCGAGCCAAAAGCCAACACCAGCAGCATGAGCACGTTGCCGGTCTGGGCAAACGACACCAGCGCGCCCCACTTGGAGACCAGCATGCCAAACGGCGCCACGAACATGCCCATGATGCCCAGCATCATCAGACGCGCCAGATGCGGCATGCGGCTAAAGAGGCCGTCCATATCCTCGATATTACGACTGCCGATGTGATGCTCGACCGTACCGACACACAAGAACAGCAGCGATTTGGCCACGGTGTGGAACAGAATCAAAAAGATTGCGGCCCAGATCGACTCGGGCTGGCCCACGCCCAGACAGGCGCTGATAAGGCCCAGGTTAGAGATGGTGGAATAGGCGAGCACGCGCTTAGCGTTGCTCTGCGAGATCGCCATGAAGGCCGAAAGCAAAAACGTGATGGCACCGATGCTCGTCACCATAAAGCTCGCCACCGGATAGACCATATACAGCGGGCTCAGCTTGACCATGAGAAACACGCCGGCTTTGACCATGGTCGAGGAGTGCAGGAGCGCGCTGGTGGGCGTCGGGGCGACCATGGCGCCCAGAAGCCAACGATGAAACGGCATCTGCGCCGCCTTGGTAAGAGCTGCCAGCGAAAGCAGGATCACCGGCAACACCAGCAAGGCGCCCTGAGCGGTGCCGGCGCGAGAGAGCGCGACGATGCCCGTAAGCGTGAGCGGCATCTGGTTGAGATGCGCGATGATGAGTGCCGCTAAAAAGGCGATACCGCCGATCATGTTGAGAATGATCTGGGTGAAGGAGTTCTTGATGGCCTCGGGCGTGCGCGTGTAGCCGATCATGAGAAACGAGCACACCGTGGTGATCTCCCAGCCGCAGAACACCCACTCCAGGTTGTCGCTGGTCACGATGACAAACATCGCCGCGAGGAACAGATACATAAGGGCCAGAAACTGCGGCCGGCGGTCAGTTGCCTTCTTGCCGCACAGGGCCGCCTCGTGCTCCTCGTGAGTCTGAAAGTCCTTCATATAGCCGATGGCGTAGATGCAGATAAGGCTGCCGACGATGCCGATGATGAGCAGCATGATGACCGACATCTCGTCCAGGTAGAGCGGCCGATAGCTGACCGGCTTGCCCGAAGGCAGCGTCATGGCGGCAAAACCGAGCGAGCCCACGAGCTGAACGATGGCAAGGATCGTGGTGAGCGGGTTGTTGTACCGGTGGGCGTTTGCGAGGATCACGGCGCACAGGAAGACATCGACGACCGAGGTGCCCAGGGTTATAGCATGTGATATGCCCGGGGCAACCTCAAAATATTGCTCCCCCGTACCAAAAAAGGTCCCGGCGATGACAGTTGTCGTCGCCATAATCGTCACCGAAGAGACGATGCCGACCGCATCGCGGGTGCGCTCGTTGTGCACAAGCAGCATTCCCAGCGCCGGTACCAGCGGAAATAAAATCAAAAAGCAGAGCAGTTCCATAGCATTACATCCCCCGCGCCCATTGACGGTAATGTTTAATGCTATAACGCAACGCGGCGCCAAAAGCGCCCGTTTATCGGTAAACGGCAGTCAAGTATTGATGAAGGAACTAGTTGGCCTTGTCCTCTGAGGGCACCGAAGTGTGCGGTTTGCGTCCGCGCGGCTTATCGACCAGGGCGTCAGCGCCGCCCTCACGGTACTGACGGCACCATGCCTTGACCGAAGACTCGCTGGGAATGTGGTACTTGATCATAACCTCGCGTACCGTCAGGCCACCCTCGATCCGATCCTTGACCACGGCAAGTTTGAGGTCGTACGAGTACACGCGATGCGTGGACCCCGCGTTGAGCACGGCATCGGCTCCGCCCACCGCAAAAGCGCGCGCCCACTGACGCGCGGTGGCCTCGGGGATCCCCAGTTTGCGAGCAAGCGAACGGTGCCCGGCTCCAGCTTCAAGAACCTCGACGGCCTGCTTTCTCACTTCGGGACCATATGTGCGAGCTTTTCTAGCTTCTGACATACCTGCCACTTCTTACGACCATGCATCTAAATTGCTCCAAAACGTGCAAGTTAGATAGTAGCATTTGATTTGCCCAAACAAGGCGGTAATTGAAAACGACGAAACACCCATATTTTGTTATCTAGCTTGTAGGATATATATTTTTATCAAATATTTATGCTGGTAAAGCCCTAGATTTGTAAATTGTGCTGTACCGATATTATTGTTTTACCAGTTTATTAGCAACACTATTCGTCCGTTAATTATTAAACCCCTCCCCATCATTATCCAGAGGGGCTTGAGAACCTATTGATCGTTCGCTGTTGGCGCTTCCATCAACGCGAAACGTTTTGTTTACCTTCTGGGCGGTATAAACTGATACGTTAGTCGATCCCCCTGGCGGAGAGTCGCACGTGCCGTTAAAACAAAAACCCGCCGGTTAACCGACGGGTCTAAATTCAATGGTCGCGGGGGCAGGATTTGAACCTACGACCTCCGGGTTATGAGCCCGGCGAGCTACCAGACTGCTCCACCCCGCAATGTCTGGACGCACCGTGTGCGCAAGAAAAAATATTACGCGGGCGCCAGGTGCTCTGCAAGCACTCATTTGCATTGCACAAATCCTTCACATTCAATCCGATCAAGCCGTGCGCGACCACCAGCCGTTGAAGCCCGACTCCGGTTCATGGCCCAGACGATAGGCAGCGCGTATACAATGGTGCGCGTTGAATCGCACCGACTCCGGGAGTGGACATGCTACTCGCTATCGATATGGGAAACACGCAGACAGCCATGGGCCTGTTTGACGGGGACGCGCTCGTGCAGTCATGGCGCATGCCCACCGACCGCTCCTTCACCGCCGACGAGATCCACGTGCGCCTGATGGGCTTCTTTCGAATGTACGGGCTCTCGCTCGATGCCGTCGACGCCATCGCCTTTGCCGGTGTGGTGCCGCAGCTGTCGCGCGAGTGGCATGCCGTGGCCGAGCGCATCGCCGCGCGCACCGTGGTGGTGGGACCTCAGACGGCGAGCGTGACCAAGCTGCGCGCGGCATCGCCCGGGCAGGTCGGCGCCGACCGCATCGCCAACGCCGTGGCCGCTGAGCGCTACTACGGGGCGCCGGCGATCGTGGTGGACTTTGGCACCGCGACCAATATCGACGTCATCGATGACGAGGGCTACTACATCGGCGGGGCCATCGCCCCGGGTATCCGCATCTCTATGGACGCGCTCACGGCACGTGCGGCCAAACTGGCAAGCGTTCCCCTCGAGACGCCGGAGCACGCCATCGGGCGCGACACGGTGGAATGCGTGCAGGTCGGCTCCGTAGTGGGAGCGGCGGCCATGGCCGAGGGGCTCGTCGCCCGCATCAAGCGCGAGCTGGGCCGCGACGACGCCACCGTGATCGCGACGGGCGGCCTTGCCGGCATCGTCGCGGATTCGACCGACGTCTTCGACGTGATCGACGGGCAGCTCACCATCAAGGGCATCTGCGAGATCTATCGCAGAGTTGCCAAGATCAACGGCGATTCGCATAGGGAATAGGCCGATTCGAATAGAATGCCGCCAAATTCGCACCGTCAACCCCTTGGAACATCTGGCGGTGGACAGTTTTTTCAGATATGTATTTTTTCACGTGGCCATCGGGGCATTTCTATAGTCAAATTGCCGCGATTTACCTGAAAGGCAGGCCTTTGCGCGTCAAAAGACGACGGCGTTTCTCTACAATTATTTAACTTTTGGCCAATAGAGGCGATGCATACGCCACGGCGCGCGTATTCCCCACGGCAGAACAATACATATCTGAAATAACTGACCATCACAAACGCGCGACCATCCGGCGATGCGCGGCACAACCCTAAAAACGCACGCATCCAGAACTCAAAGCGGGCGGCGCCGCCCGGGTCAGATCCGGCGGTGCCGCTTTACCAGTAGTTCAGCGATTATGCCTAAACGCGACGAATCTTGACCGCCTCGGGAGGAAACTCCTGTTCACCGGCATCGGTCTTAAGCGTTGCACGGCCCCAGATATCGAGTCCGGCAAACACACCGACCGCCAGCGGAAGCCCGTTGGGAGAAACGGCTGCCGCCTGGTGCCCCAGCAGCGGCACCATATCAAAGTACTCGGAGAGCACCGGAGCCAGCGGGCCCATCTTGCCCTGGGGCGTGTCGGCTAAAACCGCCCAGGCATCAACCCTACGGACAATGGCACCGGACAGGCGCAAAACGAGTTCCTCGTCAGCCGCGGTTACTCCCAGCCCCGCAAGCTGATCGACCTCAACGGATACCGTGACCGCGGCAAACATTCCCGCCGCACCGGCGCCGCCGTTAACGTTCACGCCGGCAAGCAGCGTCTCGAAATCCGGAGCCCCGCACACGATATCGCTCGGCCACTGGATACCCACCTTGCCAGAAAGGCCCAGCCCTGCATCGTCGAGCGTGCCCGCAAGCGCATCCATCAGGCCCATGGCCGCCACAAACGGCAACGCGTGGAACGCCTGCATTCCCACAGAGGGTCTCACGACAACCGAAAACACCAGCGAGTTATTTGCATGCGACCAGGCGCACCAGCCAGCGGTCGCGCCCTCGCGCCCGGCATCTCGCGCGGCATCGAGCTCCGCGCCCGTCTTGACGGCATTCATCTCGCTCATCTACATGCGCCCCAACTCACCGACGATATGTCCCACGCGTTCCTCGGGCTCTTTGACCTCGACCCCGTTGTAGCGGAAGAATCGCGCCGGATCGTGCATGAGGTCCTCGAGCGGCACGAGCACAAAATCGCGCTCGCCGATCAGCGGATGCGGCAGGCGGAGCTTTTTGCCACCATGCACCTCGCCGTCCATCCACAGCAGATCAAGATCAATGGTACGCGGGCCGTTGGGCCGGGCCTTGCCCGAACGGTCACGCCCCAGCTCAATCTCGATCTTCATGAGCTCGTCGAGCAGCACGAGCGGCGCCAGCTCGGTCTTGATCTCGATCACGGCGTTGGCAAAGGCATCCTGCTTCTCCTCGTAGGCCGGCTCGCTCTCGTAGATCTTGGAGCAGCTGGAAACACAGGTCAGCGGAATCTCGGCGACCATATCACGTGCGGCTCGAATATTGTCGCAGCGATGCCCCAGGTTGGAACCCACGGCGATAAACGCCCGGCGCGGCTGCGGCTTGGCGACAGCCCAAAAGCCGTTGAGGAACTGCGCAAAGCCGGCCACGTCGTGCACGCGCACGATGTTGGCACCCGCCAAGATCGCTCCCAGGCACACGCCGAAGGTCGCGGCATCGCGCTCGCACGCCTCGGTTACGCCCGAGACGGTGCCCACGAAGCGCTTGCGCGACACGGCGCACATAAGCGGATAGCCCAGCGAGGCCATCTTGGCGGTCTCGCGTTGAATGATGACATCCTCGTTGGCCGATTTGCCAAAACCCGGACCGGGGTCGATGCAGATACGATCGCGCGAGACGCCCGCATGGATGAGCGCCCGCGCCTGATCGGAGAGAAAGCCCATCACGCGGCGCATAACGGGGGCGGAGTCGGGCAGGGTGAAGCGACGGAGTTGAGAGGTCGGCACATATGCCTCCTCGCGGCGGGCGCTGCGGCGCATCATCGCGGCCAGATGGTCATCCGCAGGTTCAGGTGCCGCGGCGGGCGTAGGCTCCGGTGCGGCAGCGTGCGCCGGCTCGGGCTTCTCGGCCTTATCTTCAGCGGCCGCTGGCGCCTCGGCCGCGGCCGCCGGCTCACCAAAGTCGAGCGCGGGCTGCACCACGCCACCGGGCAGCTTGGTCTCGACCTTGGGCTCGCCCAGCAGCTTGCCGCGACGACGGCGCGCCGGCTTCTCGGCCTCGCGGGCAGCCTCGGCGGCCGCCTCGCGCGCCTTCTCGGCCACAAAGGCCGCGGCCGAGGTATCGAGCTGCACCGTGGCGTGGGCACGCGCCGGCTCGGCGATCTCGCCGGCATGCATGACGATCACGCCGCAGGTGCTGTTCTTGACGAACTCAACCATTTTGGGATCGGTGAAGCCGGTCACGTCGTTGACGATCGATGCACCGCAGCGCACGGCCGCTTTCGCCACGGCCACATGACGGGTGTCGATCGAGACGATGGCCCCTTCCTTGGCAAGCGCGCGCACCACGGGCAGGACGCGGCGAGCCTCTTCGTCGGGATTGACCGGGGTAAAGCCCGGGCGCGTGGACTCACCGCCCACGTCGATGATATCGGCACCCGCATCGAGCATCTCCAGGCCATAGGCGATCGCCGCGTCCTGGTCAAAATGCTCGCCGCCGTCGCTAAACGAGTCCGGCGTCACGTTGAGGACGCCCATGATGCGCGGTCGGTCGAAGCCGAGCTCGTACTTTCCGCAACGCCATGTCTTGCTGTCGTGCGCCATGAACATCCTCCTCGAAAGCTCTGCCGTCGCGAACCGGCGGTGACAGAGTCGCTTTGCAATCAGTCTTCCCATTGTATGCGCGCAAGGCGCCTAGAAGTCGAACGCCGCCGCGATGTCGCAAGAAATCAGCAGGTCGGCACTTGCATCCTGCTCGGTGGGTGCAAGGTTGCAAATGGCCAGCGTATCGCCGTCAAAGTAGCGCGTGAGGCCCGCCGCGGGATACACCACGAGCGAGGTGCCGCCCACGACGAGCGCATCCGCCGCGGCAATCGCCTCGATAGCGCCGACAAGCACGTCCTCGTCGAGCGGCTCCCCATAGAGCACCACGTCGGGCTTGATGTCGCCGCCACATGCCGGGCATACGGGCACGCCGCGGGCGTCCTCGTGCTCGCGGGCGCAGACCCATGCGGCACCGTAGGTCGCACCGCAACCGCGGCAGATGTTGCGGTGCACCGATCCGTGCAGCTCATAGACCCGTTTGGAGCCGGCCGCCTGATGCAGGCCATCGATGTTTTGCGTCACCACGGCGGCAAGGCTCCCCTCGCGCTCGAGCTCGGCCAGCTTGACATGGCAGCGGTTGGGCTTGGCATCGAGCGCGATCATCTTGGTGCGGTAGAAATCAAAGAATTCGGGCCGGTGCGTTTCGTAAAAACTATGCGAGAGCATGGTCTCGGGCGGATAGCTAAAGTGCTGATGGTAGAGGCCGTCCACGCTGCGAAAGTCCGGGATACCGCTCGCCGTCGAAACGCCCGCTCCGCCAAAGAACACCACGCGCTTATGGGTCTCGAACAGCTCCGCCAACGCCGCCCGCGCTTCATGCTCATCGTGAATCGCCTGTGCCATGGAACCCCTTTCTCCAAGCTCGCCCAACGCAGACCGGCTCCGTCTGCGCGCCCCGTTGCGCTAATCTTAATCCCACGAACGATTCGGGCGTCGACCGGCGCCCCGACATACGGAGGGACCATGTCCAAAACGTATACCTTTGCCTCCTGGAACGTAAACGGCCTGCGCGCCGTCATGAAAAAGGACCCCGGCTTCATCGAGATCGCCCAGGCCCTCGATGCCGACATTCTGGCCCTACAGGAAACCAAGCTGCAGGAGGGACAGCTCGAGGTCGACCTTCCCGGCTACCACCAAACCTGGAGCTATGCCGAGCGCAAGGGCTACTCGGGCACGGCGGTCTTCAGCCGCGAGGAGCCGCTGCGCACGCTGCATGCCGACTCCGTGGTGCCCTGCGCCGCACCGGGCGCGGCAACCGAGCTCGTCGCGCAGGCCGCTACCGAGGGCCGCGTGTGCGCTCTTGAGTTCGAAAAGTTCTGGTTCGTGGACGTCTACACGCCCAACGCACAAAACGAGCTTGCGCGCCTCGACGTGCGCATGGCCTGGGACGACGCCTACCGC
The DNA here is from genome assembly GCA_002437815.1 of Collinsella sp. UBA6357. Lineage (GTDB taxonomy): Bacteria > Actinomycetota > Coriobacteriia > Coriobacteriales > Coriobacteriaceae > Collinsella. The sequence goes on from DJRP01000030.1 coordinate 110,933, forward strand.
GGGTTTCTTCGCACGCTCGAGAAGGACTCGGGCAAACCCGTCGTGACCTGCGGCGACTTCAATGTCGCGCACGAGGAGATCGACCTCAAGAACCCCAAATCCAACCGCGGCAACGCCGGTTTCTCGGACGAGGAGCGCGGCAAGTTCACGGAGCTCCTCGACGCCGGGTTCACCGACACCTGGCGCGCCGCGCACCCCGACGTCGAGGGTGTCTACAGTTGGTGGAGCTACCGCTTCAACGCGCGCAAGAACAACGCCGGCTGGCGGATCGACTACTTTTTGGTGAGCGACAGCATCGCCGACACCGTGCGCGACACCGACATCCGCGGCGATATCTTCGGCAGCGACCACTGCCCTGTCACGCTCGCCCTCGAGCTGTAATATTTTCAAGCCGCGCCTCGGTGCCGCAACCGTTCGCGACACCGAGGCATCGATTCGGCAGCCATAGCGAACCCAATCCACCAGCAAAGGAGCCTCACGCCCGCATGTCCCAACCTTCTTCCGTCCAACCCTCCAAAATCGTCGCCGTGCCCGCCGTGGCGCGTCGCATCGAATACCGTCCGGCCGTGGAGCGCATCACCGGCAACGGCACCATCGCCGCCGCCGTCATGGTGCTCGCCGCGATCGCGGCCGTCATCGTCGCCAACACCGACGCCTATTTTCCCGTGCGCGAGCTGCTCGAGACGCCGCTCGCCATCCAGATCGGCGGCTTTCACGGCGCCATCAGCCTCGAAGGGTTCATCAACGACTTTTTGATGGCTATCTTCTTCCTGACAGTGGGCATCGAGCTCAAGTACGAGCTCACCGCCGGAGCGCTCACCAACCCGCGCCAGGCTGCCATGCCCATCCTTGCCGCCTGCGGAGGCGTCGCGGCACCGGCGCTCATCTACACCGCGCTCAACTGGGGCGGGGCGCTCCACGGCTGGGCTGTGCCCATCGCCACCGATATCGCCTTCGCGCTCGGCATCATGTCGCTGGCCGGCGACAAGGTCGCGCCCACAGCCAAGGTGTTCTTCTCGACGCTCGCCATCGCCGACGACCTGCTCGGCATCATCGTGATCGCGCTGTTCTATGGCCAGTCGCCCTCGATTCCCTGGCTCGCCGCCTCGCTCGGTGTGTGCGTGTGCCTGGGAATCCTCAACAAGCTCGAGGTCTATCACGCGCGTTGGTACATCATCTTGGGCCTGGCGCTGTGGTTTTGCATGTACAACTCCGGCGTGCATGCCACCCTGGCCGGCGTGATCCTGGCGTTCTTCCTGCCCGCAAAATCCGATATCAAGCTTGAAAACGTGCAGGAATGGCTCGCGGCACGCGGCTCGGAACTCGACACCATCTATGAGCCCGACGAGCACGTGCTCGGACAGCACGCCTTTACCGCAACGGCCAAGCGCGTCGAACGCGTCATGCATCGCGTGACCCCGCCGCTGCAACGTGTCGAGGCCGCGATCGCCACGCCCGTCAACTTTGCGATTCTGCCGTTGTTCGCCTTCGCCAATGCCCAGCTGCGCCTAGTGGGCGTCGATCCCGCGGCCATCATCTGCGACCCGGTGGCGCTCGGCGTGTACTTCGGCCTGGTCGTGGGTAAGCCGCTCGGCATCATGGCCGTGACAACCGTACTGGTAAAAGCAAAGTTTGCCCCGCTGCCCGAGGGATCGACCTGGGGCCAGATGATCTGCGTGGGCGTGCTGGGCGGCGTAGGGTTCACCATGTGCATTCTCATCAGCGGTCTCTCGTTCACCGTGGAGCACGAGCAGCTTGTGGCCAAGTGCGCCGTGCTCGCCGCCAGCGTCACCGCAAGCCTGCTGGGGCTGCTTCTGCTGCACGTCTTCCACGCGCTGGAATCCCACCGCAGTTAGCCGTTCCCTACCCGGCCCATAGGTGAGGGCATTGTTTCTAGAGGGCGTATTTGCGCACGACGCGGGTGATACGTCGGCACCAGGGCTTGTACAGAGCGGCCAAAAAAACGCAGGTCGAAACGCTGTGCATAAGGTCGAAGGGGACCGCCGTGGCCAGACGCGCCACGGCGCCCGGCCAGGTGAGCGGCTGTACGAACCCGATGATGTCGTAGGTGTTGATGACCGCACCGTAAAGCAGGCCCGAGACAAACCCGTAGAACATCAGCGCCGGTTTGCGCACCGTGCCGTCCGCGCGTTCAAACGCACCGGCTTGGCCCAGGGCTCCTCCCACGTAGCCGACGAGGCCCCATGCGTACATCTGCCACGGCGTCCACATGCCTTGACCAAAAAAGAAGTTGCTGGTGAGCGCCGCCAAGGCGCCCACCATAAAGCCGTTGCGACGGCCCAACGTGACGCCCGCGATGATGGCGATGGCCGAGACGGGTTTGAAATCGGGGATGGGCCCAAACAGGATGCGCCCGGCCGCGGCGAGTGCCGCAAGCACAAGCGTGGGCATGATCTGTCTAAGCCCGGGGCGCGACGCCTCGTATCCGGCAAAAAACATCGCAAGCACGAGCACAACCACCGCGAGCATGGCAAACGCCGTCTGGTTAATGCCTGCGAACAGTACCGCCGTCATCGTCACGGGCACCGCAAGCAGCAGCACGATCTCAAGTGCACAAGAGGTCGTTGTCCTAGACCGCATGCCGCATCACGGCCTATAGAACATGTTGTCGGCAAAGAACTCGGTTGCGCCCTCGCAGCAGGCAAGCTCGCCATCGAACATGAGCGAGACGTCGTCGGCCACCTGCTCGGCAAAATCCAGATCATGGGTCGCCATGATCACCGTGCCGCCGGCCGTCGCGTGCTTGCGCAGCACGTCGGCGATAACACGGCGACTCGTCAGGTCGAGACCCTTGGTCGGCTCGTCGAGCAGCAGAAGTTCCGGACCTATCAGCAGCAACTTTCCCAAGGCGAGCAGCTGCTGCTGGCCGCCCGAAAGGTCGTACGGATGCCGGCTCTCAAGACCGTCAAGCCCCAAACGCCCCATCATGGCGCGTACCTCGGCGTCGCCGTAGCCGCAGGTTCCGGCCCATTCCATGAGTTCGGCGCGGGCCGACTCGGCCACGAGCAGCGCTTTGGGGTTCTGCGGCAAGAGCGCGCACGATTTCGCGGCGCGCGTCATGCGGCCGCGCCGCAGCTTGGCCGTCTTGGCAAGCACCGAGAGCAGCGTGGACTTGCCGCACCCGTTGCCGCCGACGATTGCGTGAACCGCGCCCACGCAAAACGTCGCATCCATGCCACGCAGCACCCAACCGACCGCGCGATCATAGCGAAACCACCCTTCTTTCAGGGCGGTTGCCGGCGCGCCGTACATTTTTCCGATTTGTGTATAGGTCTGCTCTCCAGCACGGTCCTGACAGGCCGTATTTTCGCCTATTTTATTCATGCCTGACTTATTTTTATGCATATTGGCCGCGAAATCGGTCCCACCGGGCGTCTCGTTGGTTTTCGAACCCCCCATTTCTTTGGTGCAACCATACACAAATCGCGAAAATGTACGCTGCGAACCGGAGCCCTCTGCAATCAGAGCCTCACGACGGCCCAAAATGGCCATGTCGGCCACCTTGTGCACGCGACCGCCCTCGAGCGCAAACGCACAGGTGGCGTACTCGAGCATCGAACGTGGTTGGTGAGTCGCTACGACCACCGTGCAACCGAGCTCGCGGTTAGCGCGAAACAGCGCGTGCAAAAAATTCTTCTCGGCGATGGGGTCGAGCTGCGAGGTCGGTTCGTCGAGCAGTAACAACCGTGGACGCAGTGCGAGCACCGCGGCAAGCGACAGAAGCTGCTTGCGTCCGCCCGAAAGTGTATCGGTATCGCGGCGAATCCAGTCCTCAAGTCCAAAGAAATAGCAGGTCTCTGCCACGCGCCGGCGCATCTCATCCTGCGGCGTGCCCAGATTCTCGAGCCCAAAGGCCATCTCGTGCCAAACCGTCTCGCAGACAATCTGGTTTTCGGGGTTCTGAAATACATAGCCGATCTCTGCCGCCGAGCGGGCTGACCCCAAGCCGTCAAGCGACTCGCCGAGCACGCAAAGCGAGCCCGAGCGCTCTCCCACAGGGGCGATCTCGGGTTTGAGCAGCGAAAGCAGCGTCGATTTGCCGGAACCGGTCCCACCCACGAGCAGCGCGAACGCACCGGTCGGCACTTGCCAGCTGCAGCCGTCCAGCACGGGGGTCTCGGAACCCGCATAGCAAAAACGGAGCCCCTCGATGTCGATCGCAAGGGGCGCCACCGTTTTATCAGAGCACATCAGCCGAACCTCTTTTCGTCGAGCACCTGCATAGCGCACGGCACGAACATCCAGACGGCATACACCGCATAGCCCCACCAGGCAACCGGTACCGAAAATCGCGGATAGAACGAAAACTGCGTCGTCGCGATATAGGCGATAGCCGCGCAGAGCGCGCCGCATGCCGCAAGCGCCGCAAGGGCCACGGCGTCCGACCGATGGAACCGGTAGCGCGCGTACGTCGTGCGGCGTCGCGCCGCATCCCAGCCGCGGGCGCGCATGGCGTCGGCCCGCTCGAGTGAGTCCTCCATGCTCCAGCCCATGAGCACGCTCGAGGCGCGCAACCGTGCCCGCACGGGCTCCGTCACGGCACGCCCGGGCACGTCGATGGCGTCCTGCACCGCGAAGATCACGCGTCCGCGCCGCATGAACTGCGGAATCAGCCGCATACACATCGAAATCATAAGCGCCACGACGGGGACGGCGTTTCCGAACAGCGCCAGCACCTTGTCGTAGCCCACCATCGACGTGGCGGCCTCGAACCACAGCACGCTCGAGACAAAAAGCCCGCCCATGCACGCGCCATAGACCAAGCTCTCCAGATAGACGGCACGCTCGCCTAGCCGAAAGAGCTCCGTCGATCCCGAAGCCGAAAACAGTGGGTTGAACACGGCGACAATCAAGATCAGCGGCAGCTGCCAACGCAAGGCACCGAGCGTCGCCGCCGGACCGCGCGAGGCGAACCCGTAGGCAAGGCCGCCCACAAGCGACAGCGCGAGCAGCACCGGCTGCATCGAAAACATCGTGAGCCCCAGGGTCACCACGATATAGAGCGCCGGCACCGCAGGATGCGCCGTCGAGAACGCTGCGATCCGCTCACGCGAGGCTTCACCCATGCGCATTACCCGCCCTTCATCAATCAAACCTGCAAAGGCATCATATGCCTGCGCTATCATAGGCAACCGTGTATCGCACTTTAGCAGCCAAGTCTCTATAACCTACCTGGGAGATCGAATGGACGCAACCGCAATCATCCTCGCCGCCGGCGAGGGAACCCGCATGAAGTCGAACCATTGCAAGGTTTCGCACAAGATCCTCGGCAAGCCGATGATCCAGTGGATCGTGGACGCCACGGCCAAAGCCGGCTGCGGCCGCATCGTCGTGGTGATCGGTAGCCATGCCGACGAGATGCGCGCGCTGATCGACGGCGCCTACGCATCCGCCCCGTTCAAGGTCGAGTGCGTCGAGCAGGCCGAGCGCCTGGGCACCGGTCACGCCGTCAAGGTCGCCCTTACCGCCTGCGGCATCGACCATGGTCCGGTCGTCGTGCTCAACGGCGATCTGCCCCTCATCCAGCCGCAGACCGTCGCCAAGTTCGCCGAAACCGTCTCGACCGGCGAGCTCGCCTGCACCGTTATGACCATGACGCCGCCCGATCCGTTTGGCTACGGGCGCATCGAACTCGACGCCCAGGGGCAGATCGCCCGCATCATCGAGCAGAAGGACTGCACGCCCGAGCAGGCCGCAACCCTGTTGGAGTGCAACGCCGGCTGCTACGCATTCGACGGCGCCGAGCTCGCCGCACACATCGATGAGATCGGCAACGACAACGCGCAGGCCGAGTACTACCTGCCCGACATGCTCGAGATCCTCAAGGGCCACGGCAAGGCCGTCTCTATTTTCCATTGCGACGACTACCGCGACGGCCTGGGTGTCAATAGCCGCAGCCAGCTTGCCCAGCTCAACGCCATCGCCCGCGACCGCATCAATGAGCATTGGATGGCCGAAGGCGTCACGTTCATCGACCCCACCCAGGCGTGGATCGGACCGGACGCAACGATCGGCCGCGACACGGTGGTCTGGCCGCAGACCCATCTGATCGGCCACGTCACCGTGGGCCAGGAGTGTCAGCTCGGCCCCAACAGCCGTCTGACCGACACCACCGTGGGCGACGCCTGCGTGATCGACGAGACCGTTGCCATCGAAGCCACGATCGAAAACGGCGTCGACTGCGGCCCGCGCGCCTACCTGCGCCCCGGCACGCATATGCTCGACGGCTCCAAGGCCGGCACGCACGTCGAGATCAAGAAATCCACGATCGGTGAGGGCTCCAAGGTGCCGCACCTGTCCTACATCGGCGACACCACCATGGGCTCGGGCGTCAACGTGGGCGCGGGCTCGATCACCTGCAACTACGACGGCGTCCACAAACACAAGACCACCATCGGCGACGATGCCTTCATCGGCTCGGACACCATGATGGTCGCTCCCGCCCAGATCGGCGACGGCGCGCTGGTGGCCGCGGGCTCCGTCATCACCGAGCCCGTGCCGGCCGACGCCCTCGGCCTGGGTCGCGCGCGCCAGGTCAACATCGAGGGATGGGCCGCCGACTATCGTCGCCGCCTGCACGAAAACGAGACGCTATAACGTTTTACCAACATCAAAGGAGCCGACCCGCGCAGGGTGGCTCCTTTTTTAGCGTTGACCTGCGCGTGGTCGGTTCGTGTCCGTTAACGGTAAAGGTATTATCAGGACTCGATTAGACGCCCCACGCGGTTACAATGCAACAAGGCATCTATATGGCATTCGACATAAAGGAGAAGGGTAATGCCGATTATTGATCCCGAGAAGTCGGAGAATATGCGCAAGATCATCCGCGTGTATTCCGGTTCCTCCAACCGTCCCCTCGCTCAGAAGATCGCTGACTACCTGGGGGTCGAGCTTTCGGGCCTTACGCTGAAGCAGTTCGCCAACGGCGAGATCTACGCCCGCTACGACGAGACCGTCCGCGGCGCCGACGTCTTCCTGATCCAGTCCGTGGCCGGCGGCAACGTCAACGACATGCTCATGGAGCTGCTCATCGCCACCGACGCCGCCAAGCGCGCATCCGCCCGCTCCATCACCGCCGTCATCACCCACTACGGCTATGCCCGCCAGGACCGCAAGGCCGGCCCGCGCGAGCCCATCACCGCCCGCCTCGTCGCCAACCTGCTCGAGCGCGCCGGCGTCAACCGCATCATCACCCTCGACCTGCACCAGGGCCAGATCCAGGGCTTCTTCGATATCCCGGTCAACCACCTCTCCGCGCTGCCGCTCTTTGGCCAGTACTACAACGACATGCACTTCGACACCGAGAACCTCGTCGTCGTGTCGCCTGACGTGGGCCGCGCCAAGGCCGCCAAGAAGCTGTCCGACATGCTCGGCTGCGACCTCGCCATCGCCCACAAGGGCCGTCCGCG
>DJRP01000030.1:118372-140336 GCA_002437815.1 Collinsella sp. UBA6357
GCCGCCGAGGTCATGGGCATCATCGGTGACATCAAGGGCAAGACCTGCGTCATCAACGACGACATGATCGATACCGCGGGCACCCTGTGCGCCAACGTCAAAGAGCTCAAGGCCATGGGCGCCGGCGACATCTACGTATGCGCCACCCACGGCATCTTCTCCGGCCAGGCCATCGAGCGCCTGAACGACGCCCCCATCGTCGAGTGCGTCGTCACCGACGCCATCCCCGTCGAGGTCGGCGGCAAGATCAAGACCATCTCCGTGGCTGAGGAGTTTGCCCAGGCCATCGCTGCCGTTTACCACGAGGAGCCCGTCTCAACGCTCGTCGGCGGCGACTTCGCGCTGTAAGCCAATACGCGTACCATCGTCAATGCCTTGCAGGGGGGCCGGAAGCGAATGCTTCCGGCCCCCTTTTCGTTAGCCCATAACCCTTCTGGACAGTTAGTTCAGATATGTATCCCCGTGACTATCTAAGTCAATCATTCTGGGCCCCAGATCGCTGTTTTTAACGTCAGATCTCGCCCCATCATCTGCCCCATCTCGCCATTTTGCGCTCTAAGGACCGCCAAGGGCCTCTAACACCCCAAAAACCGAATCGACAGATGTGCCCAGTCCTACATATCTGAATTAATTGACCAGCTAGGTATTTATCTCTTTGAATTACAGCCCCTTGCGGGAGAGCTTTATGGCATCCATCTCCGGCAACCACACGACCGCCCATGGCGCCCGGCGCCCCTTTGAGCGAAAAGCACAAGCTGCACGCGATGTTTTAGCGTCACACCCTGTACCTTATGCCTATGACTACCATAGTTTCACACTTCTCGGCCCTCCGCGCGATTCGCCGCGCCCGACGGGCGTACTCCGCGCTTCCATGGACCCCTCTTGATGCCTCCCGGCAATCAGAAGCTCTCGCACAATGCATCCCCAACAAGGATGGCATAGATTTCGACGCGCTCTCGATCCTCGATGCGTGGGACGATACAGACGCCGAGCAGCTCGATCTCATCGTTTCAAGCCCAAACCACCGGCGCCCCCATGAAAAGCTACGACATCACATCATGTCCAGCCCGCTCCCCGAGGGGACAATCATGCATATCGAAGCCGATATCTACGCCACCTCTCCCGCGCTCACGGCTATGCTTTGCTCCAAGAACGAGCCCGTCGCAAAGATATTGATGCTCATCATGGAACTGCTTGGAACATACTCGCTTCCTCCCGAGGCGACCTATCCCATCGCCCATGACGACATCTGGCCCGACCCCGAAGTCCCCCAAGAAGACGGAGATCTCGACTGCTTGGGAACGGACGAGGCAAACAGCCAGCAACAAGAGATCCGCTGTGAGCAGGCACATTACGGATGCGAGCCGGCAACGACCATAGAAGATCTCGAGAGCATCGCCCGATATGCGAAAAGCAGCGTCTACGCCTCGTTTCGCGCAGCGGTAAAGCTCGCGCGGGCGGGTTCGGCCTCTCCGGCAGAATCGCTGATGTTCGCCGTGCTCGGAGCGCCCGCGCGCTTCGGAGGTTTCGGCTGCTGCAGCCTTCCCATGGGCGGCTTATTGCTCAACCATCGAATCGATTTCGACACGCTTGCAATCAACATGTCATCGGGAATCCCCTACGCCATCTGCGACTTATACTGCCCTGCCGCCCGCGTTGACAACGAGTACAACGGGATCGGTCATGAGCTGCAAAATGCGCGCATCCACGACGGCAACCGCAACAACGGCCTTAAGGCCATGGGTATCCACGTTCTTGTCATCAACCGAGATCAGATGAAGGACCTTGTCGCACTCGAGGCCTTTGCGCAAACCATGTATCGCCTCGCGGGCGTTCGGTACCGCTGTCGTATCAAAGGCTATCGAAACCGCCAGGCTGGCTGGTTCAACGGTTTGAGAGCCGGAATCGGCCTTGCGCCGGTCTAACAGATCAATGACGGCGACGCCTTTGGCCAATTAGTTCAGATATGTATGAAATCACGCTGCAAGTCAAGGTGATTCCAGCCGGCCAAAAGCCACCGACTGCCCTCCGAAGGACGTCAACGTCCCCATTTCGACTAATTTCAATCCACTAAAGGATCCAACGGTCCGAAGGTCAGTCGTTTCAAGTGTTCTCCGTCTGTTGATTTATACGTATCTGAACTAATTGGCCAAACAGCTTCGCCCCCCCGCAACCACAGCAGCAGTACACCCCCTCAAGGAGGCGCCAACCGCCTGATTTGACACCGGGAACGGGCTCGCTCACCATAGCAGGCGATAAAACTACGAAAGGAAGCACATGGCAGCTGCTCAGCCTATGAAGATTCGAATGGTCGCGGGGCTCGGCAACCCTGGTGACGAGTACGCCAATACCCGCCATAACGCCGGATTCAAAGCCATCGACGAGCTCGCCCGCCAGGCGGGCGTCACGTACTGGAAAAACCAGGCCGGGGCCGAGGTCGCGCTCATCAACATCAACGATCCCGAGGAAGAGGGCGGCAAGCGCCAGATCGTGCTCGTCAAGCCCCAGTCCTATATGAATACCTCGGGCGGTCCCATCTCCAAGCTCTGCCGCGAATACAAGATCCGCGCCGAGGAGCTGCTCGTGATCCACGACGAGCTCGACATCCCCGCCGGCGACGTGCGGGTCAAGGTCGGCGGCGGCCACGCCGGACACAACGGCCTGCGTTCCATCATCGACAAGATGGGCAGCCGTGATTTCAGCCGCATCCGCACCGGCATCGGCAACCCTCCCGGCAAGATGGCCGTGGCGGACTTTGTGCTCAAGCAGCTGCGCAACCGCGAGGCCGAGGACTTCGACGCCACCTGCGCCCGCGCCGCCGACGCCGCGGGACTCGCGCTCGTGCATGGCGTCATCTTCGCGCGCGACCACGTCAACGGAAGCGCCGCCAGCAACGGCAAACACTAGACGCCCCCGCGATCGTCAACACTCACCGATATATACCGATAGCCAGCAGTTTACGAGGGTATAATTGGTGCTGTATGCGTGCTCATCGCCTGCACGCCTGCGGTTTTATTCGGGGCACCGAGCGCACCCGTGGAGGCACGGTCCGGTCGCCCTTTATAAGAGAGGGGTTCTATGTATAAGATCCTTGAAAAGACGCAGTTCTCTGAGAAGGTGTTCAAGTTCCGCATCGAGGCTCCCGCTATGGCCAAGCATGCGCACGCTGGACAGTTCCTCATGGTCCGCGCCAACGAGACGGGCGAGCGTGTGCCGTTCACCCTGGCCGGTTGGAACGGCGACGAGGGCTGGGTCGAGTTCATCTTCATGGTGATCGGCAAGACCACCGAGATGCTCTCCACCTACGAGGCCGGCGAGTCCCTGCAGGACGTCGTTGGTCCGCTGGGCGTTCCCACCGAGATGGGCCCGGGCTCCTGTGCCGTCATCGGCGGCGGCGTCGGCTTGGCTATCGCCTACCCGGTCGCCAAGCACCTGGTCGAGACCGGTCACGAGGTCCACGCCATCATGGGCGCCCGCACCAAGGAGCTGCTGCTCATGGAGGACCAGTTCCGCGAGCTGCTCGATGAGGACCATATCCACATCACCACCGACGATGGCTCCTACGGCGAGAAGGGCGTTGTCACCGCACCGCTCGAGCGCCTGCTCCAGGACAAGGCCGTCAGCCAGGTCTTCTGCGTCGGCCCCGTTCCGATGATGAAGTTCTCGACGCTCACCGCCGAGAAGTACGACACCCCCATCACCGCATCGCTCAACCCCATCATGGTTGACGGCACCGGTATGTGCGGCTGCTGCCGTGTCGAGGTCGGCGGCGAGACCAAGTTCGCCTGTGTCGACGGCCCGGATTTTGACGCCACCAAGGTCGACTGGGATGACCTGCGTGCCCGTCAGGCCGCCTATCGTTCCGAAGAGGGCGCGTCCCTCAAGGCCTATGAGGAAAAGAGCTGCGCATGCCACAAGTAAAAGGTAAATGGATGCCCGACATGAAGTCCCCGCGCACCCCGGATAACGAGGAGCCGGCGGCAGAGCGCGCCTGCGATTTCCGCCCCGTCGACAAGGGCTTCACCGAGGATATGGCTCTGGCTGAGGCCGAGCGCTGCCTCAACTGCAAGAAGCCGCTGTGTGTCCAGGGTTGCCCGGTCAACATCAACATCCCCAAGTTCATCGAGCAGATCCGCGAGAAGAACTACGGCGGCGCCCTCGATACCATTCGCGAGGAGTCCATGCTGCCGGCCATCTGCGGCCGCGTATGCCCGCAGGAGAACCAGTGCGAGGGCAAGTGCGTCCGTGGCAAGAAGGCCGAGCCCGTGGCCATCGGCCAGCTCGAGCGCTTTGTCGGCGACCAGCCCGAGCTGGCCTCCAAGCCCAAGATGGCGCCCAAGAATGGCAAGAAGGTCGCCGTCGTGGGCTCTGGCCCGTCCGGCATCACCTGCGCCGGCGAGCTCGCCCGCAACGGCTTCGACGTCACCGTGTTCGAGGCTTTCTTCACCGGCGGCGGCGTGCTGGTCTACGGCATCCCCGAGTTCCGTCTGCCCAAGGCGGTCGTCAAGCGCGAGATCGACGGCCTCGAGGAGATGGGCGTCAAGTTCGAGTACAACTCTGTCGTGGGCAACATGGCCACGGCCGACGAGCTGTTCGAGCAGGGCTTCGATGCCATCTACGTCGCTACCGGCGCCGGCCTGCCCAAGTTCCTCAACGTGCCCGGCGAGAACCTGCCCAACGTCTTCTTCGCCAACGAGTACCTCACCCGCGTGAATCTGATGAAGGCCAACAAGTTCCCCGAGTACGACACGCCGACCAAGCACGGCAAAAACGTCGTGGTCTTCGGTGGCGGCAACGTCGCCATGGACGCCGTCCGCACCGCTAAGCGTCTGGGCGCCGAGCGTGCCATCATCGCGTACCGTCGTACCGAGGCCGAGATGCCCGCTCGTCGCGCCGAGCTGCATCACGCCAAGGCCGAGGGCGTCGAGGTCATGCCGCTCGTCTCCCCGCTCGAGTTCGTCGCCGGCGAGGACGGCACCGTGTGCGCCGTCAAGGTCCAGAAGATGGAACTCGGCGAGCCCGATGATTCCGGCCGCCGCCGTCCCGTGCCTATCGAGGGCGCCATCGAGGAGATTCCCTGCGATGTGGCGATCAGCGCTATCGGCACCAACGCCAACCCCTTTGCCAAGAAGATCGGCGGCAAGATGGAGCTCAACAAGTGGGGCTACATCATCGCCGACGAGGAGACCGGCCAGACGACCGATCCTCGCATCTGGGCCGGCGGCGACATCGTGACCGGTGCCGCTACGGTCATTCTGGCGATGGGTGCCGGCAAGAAGGCCGCCGCTTCCATCACCAAGAGCCTGCTGGGCGAGTAGTTCCGCGCACACGCGAACATAGACCTACGCACCAAGGACCCCGCCGGGCAGCACCCGACGGGGTCCTTTTTTGGCAGTTAAACCCGATGATATCTATATCACGACCCGATAATCCGCTTGAAAAGCTTGAGACTCAAGCTTTGCTGCGATCCTGAAGCCGAAGCGGGCTTCTCGACCACACCCTCGCGACGATGCTCGACTTCTTCGAATATGCCAATCAACATGTTCGACATTTGACCAAAAATCAATGCCTGCCCTAATTTACCGGCAACCGCCGGCTGATCAAGATATTCTTGATCAAATTCGACTCGGCAACCACCTTCGTCCGTAGAGATATTCATCAACGAGACCACACGGCCACCGGTCGAAGACGCACTCCAGCCGAACCTCTTTGTTGGCTCGAAAACGTCGAGCCAAGTGGTCGATCCGGCGTCTTCATACCCCATACCCACATCGAGGCCATTAATGTCAACCGAGCCATGAGTAACGCACTCTCGCTTAAATCGATCTGCAGCAGCTTCGAAAAACTCCTTCGGAGTGCATTCGAACGTCCTCACGATCCGCATTGCGCACCTCCTGTTCCTCGCTGAACGACAAACCTGTCAGTCTAGATCCTCGCCATTCGTGGCGATGACCTTTTTATACCAATCAAAACTATCCTTTCGACGCCGCTCAAGCGTACCGCTGCCGTCGTTGTCTTTATCGACATAGATAAAGCCATAGCGCTTCTTCATCTCGCCAGTCGCACAAGACACAATATCGATGCAACCCCACGACGTGTACCCCATGAGCTCCACGCCATCATCAATCGCCTCAGCCATCTGTAAGATATGCTTACGCAGATAGTCGATTCGATAAGGATCGTGGATGCAACCGTCCGCAGCAATCTCATCCACAGCACCCAATCCGTTTTCAACGACCATCATCGGAATATGATATCGGCCATACACCTCGTTTAGATACCAACGCAGACCCTCGGGATCGGTCTGAAGTCCCCAATCGGTCATCTCAAGGTGAGGGTTCTTAACGCCAAAGAAGACATTGCCCTTAGCATGGGCGAGGCTTTCCTCGTCATGAGCCGCACATTTTGACGAATAATACGAAAAACTATAAAAATCGACCGTGCCGGCTTTGAGCGTTTCGGCGTCGCCGGACTGCCAATCAATCGTGGCGCCCATATCGCGCAGATATCGCTTGGCAAAAGGCGCATATTCGCCACGGACTTGTACGTCACCACAATAGAAGTTCATAAGATGAACTTGTTCCTGGGCCATATGCACATCGACCGGATGGCAACTATAAGGATAGGTCACATTGCCCGCAATCATGCAGCCAACCTTATTTTCGGAATCGATCTCGTGCGCAAGAGCAACTGCCCTTGCACTTGCCAGGAATTGGTTATGGAGAGCGTTGAAACGAGCATTCAGTTTCTCGGACGTAAGGCTAAGCCCCGCAAACGAGATCACGCCAGGTTCGGCAGCAGAAATAGAGGTGCTCATGATGTCACCAAACGGATGAAGACCGACATTGATCTCATTAAACGTGATCCACAGATGCACAAGACCCTTATACTCTTCAAATAACGTTTTACAATACCTGAGGTAAAACTCGATGAGTTCGCGACTTGCCCAGCCACCGTATGCCTGCGCCAAGTGATAGGGCATCTCGTAATGCGAGATCGTCACGAGCGGCTCGATACCATGACGTTTGCATTCTTCCAAAATATCACGGTAGAACTCGATGCCCGCCTTATTGGGTTCAGTCTCATCACCCTTGGGAAAGAGCCTCGTCCAGTTGATGGACAATCGATAGCATTTAAATCCCATCTCTGCAAAGAGCGCAATGTCCTCCTTGTAGCGATGGTACATATCGACCGCCTCATGCGAGGGATAGTTACGACTCGGATCGATATCGACCGTCAGCTCGCGCTTGCGCTCTACCGAACCGGCCGTAATGTGATCGGGAACGCTAGCGCCTTTGCCCGCGGCGTTCCATCCGCCCTCACACTGATTGGCAGCAGTAGCGCCACCCCAAAGAAAGCCTTTTGGGAAACGTGCCATGACAACCTCCGTTGATTTAAGAATCTCGTCTTCGCACTCATAGCCCGCGAAGACGCATAACAATGGCCCGAGCTGCGACCATGCAGTTCGGGCCGCATGCAGAAAGCAGCCTTTATAAGATCTGGTTAAGCCTCCTGGGCTTCTTGCTCCTTTGCAACCAATTGCTTTTCGTACGCCTTAAAGAACGGGTAGTACAGCAAGTAGTTAGGAATAACAAGCAACCAGTCGAAAATAAAGTTGCGGACATCCATGGAGCGCAGGTAGCTCACGAGACCAATGGGCATCAAGCCGGTAACGTAAACGAACGGTGTAGCGATGACGCCCAGCACCATGGCAGCGTAACCCAGCAGAATGTTAACGGGAACGGTAAGGATAAACGGAATAGCCATGATCGGGTTATACATGATGGGCATTCCGAACGTAACGGGCTCGTTAATGCCAAAACAGGCGGGTGCAATACCGGCGCGGGAAACAGCCTTGATCTGTTCAGACTTAGACCGAAGACCCATGATGCAGAGGGCAAGCGTGTTACCCGAACCACCGCAAGCCTGGATATACCAATAGGCCATGATAGGAGCGAGAATCGGAGCACCACCGGCAGTCACCGCATCGTTGCTGGCGGAGAACGCAGCCATCATGATCGGAGTAAGAATGGAGCCGACAATCGTTGTTCCATGGATACCAAAGCACCAAAGGAGCGCGGCGAGCATGTACATAAGAATGATACCGGGCAGCGAACCCATGGCACCGAGCGGAGCTTGGAGCAGGGCCATGAAGCCAGAGCAAATGGTGTACGTGCCGCCAGTCGCAACGGAAATGCCCACCGTCGCACCGGAGAACACAGCGACGCTTGCAAGCAGGGGCACAATCGCCGCAAAGCTGCCCTGAATAGCGGGCGGAACGATCTCGGGCATACGGATATAGACGTTATGCTGTTCGCAGAATTTCTCAATCTGGACGCTAATGAAAACGATCAAGAATCCAGGGAACATGCCGGAGGCACCAAGATAGGACATCGCAAGAACGTTACCGGTCTCCGTAGAGCTGACTGGAGCAGCAGCCAAGAAAAACACCACGAGCGAATCGATCATCGTGATCAGCGGATTCTTGAGCTTAAGATTTTTGGCATAGTTGTACGAAAGCAACGCCATGACCCAGACAGACAGGAAGTTCATTGTGAACTGATACGGCGTCACAAGAAACGTCGAAACAGGCGTTCCGGGTTGGATGAGGTTGAGCATGCTGGGACCGAGCAGCGTGTTAAGGATGACGCAAATCGCGCCCACCATAATGACGGCCATGAGCGATGTCATGGCATTTTGCACCGCCGATAGGAACTTGTTGGCGCCAACTTTTTGACCGGCGGCTTGCAGGCCGACCATAAACTTGCTATTGAAGAATTTTTCCAAGGTTATCATTCCCTTCTAGACGAGCCGAGCCTTAATGAATCAGGCGATTCCAGCCGTCTTTTTTGCCAGCGCGTCGATGTTTTTGCAATTGGCGAGACCGTAATCCGCCGGAGGAATAGATGCGACAGGCTTACCGGTCGTCTGCTTGATCTCTTCGATGCGATAGGACATTTGGGGACCGACAAGAATCACGTCATAGTCCTTGGAAGTCTCCTCAGCCTCGGCGACGGCAACGGCAGAGATCTCATTATCCTCGCCGGCCTCGTCCCAGTACTTTTGCATCTTCTTCATCAAAATGCTTGTACTCATACCCATAGCGCAAACAAGAAGAACTCTCATGGTCTTTCCTTTCTCATTTGATTGAATAAATTGCTACCGATTACGACACGGCACCGCGGCCGTCGGCACCGAATGCGTCAATGTTTTAAAGCGACAACCATCGCTCAAGGTCTAGTGCATATTGCGGTATAGATCGATAATCTCGGATACGAGTTCCTGGGCAAGCATGGCAGTCATCAGGTGATCTTGAGCGTGCACAAGGAGCACGTCCACGGGAAGATGCTCGCCGCCGTCTTCCTGCGCCTGAGCCTCAGCGGAAAGCAAATCGGTTTGTGTCTGGTGGGCTGCAAGCGCCGCTTCCTTTGATTGGGTCATAAGCTCGTCTGCTTTGTCAAAGTCGCCTTTTTTCGCAGCGTTCAACGCTTCGAACGCGAGACTCCTGGCAGCACCAGCATTTGCGATCAGTTGGAACGGGATCTGTTCGAACTCGTCGGTATTGATGTTCATTTCATTCCTTTCAAAGGTTGTTGGCTTTAGACTGTCCCGCGGTCAAAACGCGGTTTCAGTTGACAATCAGACAAGAGCAAGGCCCTATTTCTCAGCCCCGTCGAGCAAGGCGCAAAGTGTTTCCCAACGACGCTCACGCACGAGGCGAGCTATGGAAACTTCGTCGACCATGAGGGAAGCGAGTGCATCATAAAAATCCCTTCCAGGTCCCCCATCACGCGAGACGGACAGAAGAAAGATCACTTGTACCTCATGGGAATCTCCCCACGGAACTGGCTTGTCGGTTATGCCGACGGTCACAATGGTTTCATCGCTGACAGCCTCGATGGGATGCGGCATAGCGACATTGTTGCCATACGTGGTCTGCATCGCCTTCTCGCGCCTGAAAACAAGGTCGCGGTAGCCTTCACCCGCACCGCCATGCTCGATGCGACGCTCGCAGAGCCAATCAAGGATCTCTTCGCGTGTGTCACACGGAACATGGGGATAAAAAAGTGTTCTATCAAAGTAGGGGATCACTTTTTCGCTATCAATCCGAGAGCTCAGTACGGCCCTTACATCACGCTTTTCGGCCTCACCGAGAAACGCGCTCACCTGGCGAACAGGACGCGCGATCTTTAGGTCGACCGGAACGGTGGTGAAAACGTAATCGATATCCGTGAGATCGATATCGGCAACGTGGGCGGCATCGCAAGTCTTGACGTCGGCTAGCCATTGGCCAAATTCTCTTTCATACAGATGTTCAAGCAGCTTGGCTGTACCTGCACCGCTCGCGCACACGATCAAAATCCGCTTACCTTCAGCATGGGTTTTTTCGCGCTCCAATGCCAGCGCGAAGGACATGGCGATATAACCGATTTCATCGTCCGACGGTGCACGCCCGTATTCATGCGCCAAGGAAACGGAAGACTCCACCGCCATCGACCATGCCAAGGGATATCTCACCCTCACTTCGTCGAGCAGAGGATTCTTAAGGTTCATGTTATAAGTAAGCCGGTAAGATAGGGGAACAATATGCCGCGCCAGATTCATGCGAAGCTCAAGGTTATCTCTAAAGTCATAGCGGAAGGACGTCTTGACCACATCAAGCATATCTGAGACGACCTTCCACACGTCATCGTCTATGACGACCGGCGCGTTCTCGTCCTCCGTCTTGGGAATCATCTGCTTGCTTGCTAGATGGATGGCTATATAAGCGATCTCTTCAACCGGAAGAGTCACGCTGAGAGATTTCTCCAACTCAAGAGCGATGTCACGCGCCACGGAGTATTCGCGCGTCGCCTCCATGTGCTCTAACTCATCACCACTCATGGGCACGTAGTTTCCCTCGCGGATTCGTAAAATAGCAACAGCAACATGAACGAGCAGATTTCGATACGCGAGCGTGCTCACCGAAAAAGCGTCACGGCGCACAACTTCATCGATGCAAGTCGAAACACGCTCTAAAAGCTTCTGGCGCTCCTTATCCTCCGACATCCCGTCATCAAGTAATCCTCCAGAGACGACGGAAGCGATACAGAGCCTTCGAGACATTTCGCCACCGGTCACTTTAATTCCATAGCGAGGACGACGCTCGATAGTGAGGCCATAGGAATTGATAAATTGCTCCGCAATTGATAGATCATGCGAGATTGTTCCAACAGAGACAAACAGCATCTCCGCAAGATCCTCTTTTGTAATCCAATCGCTGCGAGAAAGGAGATCATCGACGATATAGGCGACACGTTCTTTGGAATTCTCCGGCAAAGCAGCCACGGAGCCCGTGTTTGCTCTGTTTCGTGAGAGCCATTCGGTAAATGCAGCCTCATCTGCGCATGTAAGGGAATAGCATCCTCGCTTCAGGACGATTTGCGCAAACGGAATCATGGCGTCGTTCGCGCGACGCACATAGGTTCGCACCGTCCGGTCACTAACACCGAGAAGCCGCGTCAGCTCCACAGGCGTCACATTTTGATGATCACGCACATAAGTCGCAAGTTCGGCATCGCTCAGTCTCATCTCTCCCCCTTTCAAAATTAAATGTACAAAAGTCAGAAAGGGAGCTCCATACGCAATGTGACCGATTTTTTGGAAGCGTTTCTGCATGATTGGAGGAAGATCCGATGACTGAACATGTCGTTGAAACGCTCAGGACAACTCGCATACCAAGGATCCCGTCGGACATGTGTCCGGCGGGATCCTATTTCTTTTCGATTCGCTGCAAATGGGCAAATGGAGACACGGTTGGACGTTTTTGGAGCCGAAAGTGTCCGGCAGTGTCGTCTTTGAGCTGCTAGGGGACGCCATCGGACGCTTCGGAGGCCAAAAACGTCCAGCGGCGTCGCCACATCTACTCGCGGCGCTTGGTCGCGGCGATGCCAATCGCCGCTGCCGTGGCACCGGCGACGCCCATGGCGACAACCGTGAGCAGCGCGTCGTCGCCGGTAGCAGCGAGGACGGCGTTAGACTTGGCATCCTTGCCCTTCTCGACCGTAGTGGTCTTGACCACGGTTGTGGTGCTCTTGGCGTCCTTGATCGAGGTATCGGTGGCAGGCTCGATCTTCCTATCGTCACCCTTGTCAGTCGGTTTTTGCTCGGAGCCGGATGCGGGCTTCTCGGGCTCGCTCGGCGTGGATTCATTGGGGTCGGGCGCGACTTCCGGCATGCAGGTCAGGTCGGTAACGACCCACATCGTGCCATCCGACCCGTCACTGTCATCGCCCTCATAGCGTGTGTAGTTCACGAATTTGCCATTGATCTTGAGCTTAGTGCTGGGCCCAAATATATAGCGGACGTTTCCGACATCACCGTACGCCGTCACATACACGCCGTAGCGATAGGTCTTTCCGCCTTCGAACGCACTAAACTTGTTTTGGAAAAACGAGCCGAAGTCAGTTGACATCGCCCCAGTCTTGCCGTCAAGGTCCCACCATTCACAACGGTATGCATAGTTTGCACCATCAGGAACTTTACCAGTAAACACTGGTTTGTCCCCATCTTTAAAACCAACTGTGACGCCATCGATTTCGACCACGTCGATCGTGCGCACCTCGACCCCCGCGCTTGGCGTTATGGTCTTAATAGCAGGGATGTACATGGCCCCGCCCACAAAAGGTGTTGTCACCTTTTGACCATTCACCGTGATAACGGTCTTGTCGGTAAAGGTGCGCCCGTCCTTGGGCTTAACCATAAGGGAGTATACATACTTCTTTCCCTGTTCAAACGTACCGATCGTCGGCAGGCTGCCGTGTAGTTTCCCATCGGAATACCAAGCGGCGACGGGCTCGTTGCCCTCCACTTCCTGCCAGCACTCGTAGACGATCTCGTATTTGACCTCGTCTCCCGCAGTCACCCAAGCCGTCGCTTGCGGCATGTCGCCAGCCCGATAGTCGAACTTCACGTTCTCGACGGCGAGCGTCGCAATCTCGGATGTCTCCGCGGCGGGAATCGTGAGACTGAATTTGATATACGTGTGGTTGCGCGTGTAATAGTCGTCACGGATCTCATGGATGATCGCCTTTCCTCCAGAACCGCCAAAAATATCATCGAGATTGCCGACGATGATGCCACCGGGCTCATACGTCGTTCCCGCATAGGTGATCTTCGAGCCCGTATAGGTCGTCGTCATCAAGCTTTTAAGCTCTTGATAGCCGGTCTCGCACTGTCGATCTTCCTGTTGCCGCTGAATGCCGTCCATATCGACGGTAAACATCGTCTGCTTGGTCGCGTCGTCATATGTCGCTCGAACAGTCGAATTTCCCAAACCACCGAAGTTGAAATCCATGCCATTGACGGAAGAGTAGTCACCCTTCTCGACGCCCGTCCCATTGACCAGGCTTATCGACACATCCGTTCTGGTGTCGGTGTAGTTGTTGCGCACCGTCGTTTCGACTTTGGTATTGCTGCCGCCGATCACCTCGCTCACGCCCTGGGTCGACACCTGACCTGCGGACGAGGCGCCGTCCGCTGCAGCGGCTCCGGTATCGGGCAATGCAGCGACATCTGCTGAGCCGCCTTGGTCCTGTCCCGTTGCGGGCTGCACATCAGCGGTCGGCTGCTGAGCCGGCTCCGAGGATCCCGCGGCGGCAGGCTCATCCGCCGAACCGCCTGTCGCGTCACCGCTTTCCCCTTGCGTCGTCGAAGCGGCCACTACGCCAGTCTCCGGGGCCGCCGCAACCGCCTCCGCAGCCGGGGCCGCATCGACCCCGCCGCCAAGCTCCGTCGCGAGTGCCACGCTCGGCAGCAGCATCTGCCCCACCATGAGCGCACACGCACCCGCACTCGCGATCTTGATCCCCGCGCTCCTCCACGAGCCATGGACAAGGTGTCCGGCGCGTTTGCTCGATGTCGACGTTTTAAAATGCTTTCCTCGCATGGCAGCCTCCCGCTCGGTTGATTGTTCTTTGCTCCCCAACCGTCACACACGCACGGGTACATAGCTAGGTGCGTACATGCGAACCATCCTGTTGACCTGCGATTTAGCAAAATGTCGTGCCGGCATGCGCGCATCACGCATGCTCGGGCTACAATCAGACGAACCCCTCGCAACTAAGCACCGAAAGGCCTCCGTGAGCATCAGCAGCACCAAACTTCGAGCCGTTATCGCGCTCGCGCTCTTCACATTTAGCTTCTTGGCAACCGAGTTTCGATTCGATATCGCCATGGGAGTGCTCGCAGGGCCCGAAGCGGTCGTCGGCGCGCAGGCCCTCATCCTCGGCGCAAGCGTCATCGGCTTTGTCGGCTACGGTTTTGTGGGGCATCGCGTTCGCGGTAAGCTCCTTTTGGGAGCAAGCGCGGCGATGGCCATCGCCGGCATCGCTGCCGCAGAGCTTGCCGCCGATCCGTTTACGTTACAGGCACTCGGCTGCGTCGCCTTTCTGGCTTTTGGCCTTTTGGGCGGAGCGGCCCATACGCGGTTCGCCCTGACCTTTGAGAGCGATCCAAAACTCGCAACCGGGGCCGGTTCCGCTTATGCAGCAGGCATCTTGCTTCAATTTGCCTGCAACCTCGTGATCCCCGCGGGCATCGTCGAAGGTATCGTCCTTATCACAGGAACTATCGCGCTCGCGGCTGTCGTTATCACGTTGCCCCAACAGGCAGAAATCTCCAGCTCAACAGTTGGAGACAAACCTACGGCCAAGCGCGTCCTTGCACAGCCCCTTTGGAGCGCGGCGCTCATCGCCGTCCTCGCCTGCATGTTCTCCACGCTCGACAACGTGGTCACGCTCTCCAACGCGCAGGGCATCATCGCCGTCCAAACGTGGCCACGCCTCTTTCTCGCAGCCAGCGGACTTGTTGCCGGCATCCTCTTCGACCTTGCCGAGCGCCGCTACATGGGCTTCATCATGTTTGCCATGACCGCGCTCTCCACCATCTCGATCCTCGCGGTCGAGGCCGGCGCCAGCCCCGTTCTAGGACTCATCGTCTTCTATCTGAGCTCAGGGTTCTTCGTCACGTTCTTCACGTCGCTCTTTACACAGCTGGCGCCGCGCACGCAGCGCCCCCACCTCTGGGCCGGCATGGGGCGTGCCACCAACAACCTCTGTGCCTTCACGATATCGAGCGTTTCGCTCGCACTTGCCACCAGCGGCAACGTCTCCCTGATCATGATCGCCGCTGTGGTGCTGTTTGTTGCGGCAAGCGGCCTATTTGTCGCAGGCGGCCTCTTTCGGCTGCCACAGTCCGACCAGGAGCGCCGCCATCTCGAGCAGGCGGAACGAGCGCTCGACACGCCTTCAATCGATGAGCAGCGCATAAGCTTTATCGAGGTCCACGCCCTCACCCCGCGCGAGACAGACGTACTCATCGCCGTCACTGCCGACGAACGCCCGCTCAAGCAGGTTGCCGACGACCTGGGCATCTCGCTGCGCATGGTGCAGCGACACCTGACCTCGATATATCAAAAAACCGGCACGCAAACGCGCGCCGGTCTGACCAAGGCTTTCCCGTCATAAAAATGGGGCAGACAACCAGAGTCGTTTCTTCCGCCCCCATGCATTCGTTCAATCAAAGCCCTAGATCGATGTAGGCGATCCAGCCCCAACGGGGTTCCGCCATCACGCCGTAGGTGCTAAGCCAGAGGTCGAGCGGCACACGGCGCACGGCACGTGCCGCACAATCCATGGCCACACCGTCGCCCACATAAAGACCCACATGCCCATGACGCAAACCGCCTACCGAATAGGGCGTCTGGGGCACAGCGACAATCATCCCCACTCTAAGCTCTGCCAGATCGGAGCACACACAGTAACGCTCGTACAGGTCACGGGCGTGCCCCGTGAGGACACCCATACCAAGCGATGCCCAGATATCCTCGATCCATGCCGCGCAGGCATCATCGCCGGTCAGTGGAACGGCATAAGCCAACTCGACCATCCGCATCTGCCGAGAATCGGCATCGGCAAGGGTCTGCGGACTGCCAGGCTTCCCCGGCGCAGGAACGTCGCGCCAAGCAGGCTGACCCCATATCGTCAAAGGGCATGCCGGACCGCCACACTCGGCGTCCAGCATGCCCTTTTTCTGCAACGCGTCAAGAAGCCTAGCGCGTTTATCCGTCGACATGGCTCTAATCGTTGAGCTCCGCCTGCTTGTGGCGATAGGCCGCCGCGAGCACCGCTACGCAACCCTCGCGTCCCAGTTTGGCGCGATTGACCACGATGTCTTTACCGCTCGTCATCTTCCACTTGCCGGCGCTGTAGCGCTTGTAGAACGCCTCGCGCGCCTTCTGCTGCTGCTTGACCAGCTTGGCACCCTTCTTCTTGTTAAGTCCGCGCTTCTTGCGCACGATCTCGATACGGTCCTCGAGCGGCGCCGTCACCAGCACGGCGATATGGTTGGGGTTGTTGCGCAGCAGATAATCGGACAGACGACCTTCGATAATGCAGCTCTCGGTCTCGCCCAGATCCAGGATCACCTGGCTCATCTTTTGGAAGAGCTTGTCCGAGTACGTGCGCGAATCGTAGCGGTCGGGCAAAAAAGCCATGTTCTCGACGGCAAGCTGCTCATCGTAGGCAGCCATCTTGTCGAGCGCCTCGCCTGCGCGCAGCGAGGCGCGCACCAGCAGCTCGTTATCATAGAGCGGGATATGCAGCTCGTTGGCGAGCATGCGGCCGATCTCGTGACCCTCGGCGCCAAAATCGCGCGCGATCGTGATGACTACCGGGCTCTTCTTATTCTCGATGTCGCTCATCGCGACTCCCTTCAAACAAAACTACAACAGCGCCAGTCGCCCAAAAACACCCCAGGTCGGTCCCGGTTTCCCTGGTGCCCCAGGTTGCCGTAAAAGAGGAGCGACGCGTACTTAGGTACGCGAGCGACGAATGAGCGGCAAGATGGGGTGCCAGGGAAAGCCGGGACTACGCAGCGACCACGCGGTGCTGATAGGCACGAACCAGCAGCGAAATGCCAAAGTTGAGCGCAAAGTACATCGCAAAAACCAGGCCGTAGAGCATAAGCACCTGTGACAGGTCGATAGCATGGGCCATGACAACGTTGGAGGTGTACATGAGCTCGGCCACGTTGATGCCGGAGAGGTACGAGCTGTCCTTGATGACGGTCGTGCACTGGCTAAAGAGTGCCGGAATGATCGTCTTAAACGTCTGCGGCAGAATGATGTAGCGCATCGTGGCAAAGAACCCAAAGCCCTGGCTCTGCGCCGCCTCGAATTGTCCCTTGCTGATGGAGTTGAGGCCACCGCGCACAATCTCGGCCATCACGGCGCTCGTGAACAGGGTAAAGGCGATCGTTGAGATCACGATATCCAGCCCCTGCACCGTAAAGTAGATAAAGAGGATCCACAGCAGGTTGGGCGTGCAGCGGAACAGCTCGATATAGGCACTCACCAAGATGCGGAACGGTTTAGCCGCATAGCTTTTGACGAGCGCCAGCACCGTGCCCAAAATGAGCGAAAAGAAGATCGAGAGTGCAGAGATCTCGATGGTTTTGATAAAACCGCCCCAGATATAGAGGAGGTTGGTGGCGTTGAAGATTTCCATGCGTTAGGCCTCCTCGGTAGAATCGAGCCCCAGCTCGGCAAGCGAGACGGCACGCGGGCGTTGCTTGGAGCGTTTCTCGAGCCACTGCACCAGCATGGCCAGCGGGAAGCAGATGATAAAGTACATGAGGCAGCAGACGATATACCCCTGCAGGTAGCCGTAGAGACTCACGAAGTTATCGGAGCGGTACATAAGGTCGCCGCCCGCCACCAGCGCGAGCACCGAGGTGTTCTTGACCAGGTTGAGCGCTTGGTTGCAAAGCGGCGGCAGAATGATCTTGAACGTCTGCGGCAGCACGATATACAGATAGCTCTGCACGCGCGTGAACCCCTGGCTCTGCGCCGCCTCCATCTGACCGCGCGGGACAGCCTCGATGCCGGTGCGAATGACCTCGGAGATATAGGCCGCGTGGTATAGGCCGACGCCTAAAAATCCCAGTACGAAAGGAGCGATGCGCACCGGCTGGTCGGCGCCGGTGATGGCCTGCAAAAACTGCGGGCCCGCCATGTACATAAAGAGCACCTGCACGGGCAGCGGGGTGTTCTGGTAGAACTCGACATAGACGCGGCTGATCGCGCGCAACACGCGCGAGCGCGTGGTCGAGAACACGCCCAGCAGCGTGCCCAGCACAAGCGATAACAGCAGACCGGCGATAACGACCTGCAGCGTCACGCCAAAGCCTTCCCAGAAGGGACCCATGTTGGCAAACGTCGTCGACCAACGGTCGGCGTCAAATAATCCTTCTAACATTGCGATCCTTCCCTCGGCCTACACAAGACCCCAGGTCTTGACCTCTTTATCGAGCCATCCGTCGGCCAGGCGATCGTTGACCACCTTGTCGACCACGGCAGACAGGTCGCAACCCTTCTTGGTGGCCACGCCATAGCCCTGCTCGCCGAACTTGACCTCGGGCTGCAGGAGCTCGACGGTATCGTTCATATAACCCGCAAGCGTCGAGCGGTCCATGGCAAACACGTCGATATTGCCGGCGTCGAGCGAACTTTTGATGATGGGATAACCGCTAAAGGCACGGAACTCCGGGTTGCACGTGAAACCCTCGTCCTTGATCATCTGCTCGATAAGGCCCTGGGTGGTCGCGCCCTGGCTGACACCGATCACCTTGCCGTCCAAGTCCTCGATCGTCTTGAAACCCGAGCGCTTCTTGACCATGAGGCCCACATAGTCGGTGCGGTACGGCGTCGAGAAATCCCAGCTCTTCTTGCGCTCATCGGTGATGGTATAGGTCGCCACGACCACATCGAGCTGGTCGTTGTCGATCAGCGGGCCACGCGTCTTGGGCGTCACGTCGGTAAACTCCACCAGCTCTTGCGAGCGAGCCTCTTTATAGCTCACACCAAAGACGGCAGCGGCGATCTGGTAACACAGATCGACCTCCATGCCCTCGAAGCGGCCCTTGGCCGTGTCGTAATACCCGTAGCCGGGAACATCCTTCTTGACGCCTGCGTTCAGATGACCGCGGGCCTTAATAGCCGCAAGCTTGGAACCCGTGGACGAACCGTCGCTCGAAGCGCTCGCGGAAGCCGAATCGCTGCCGCAGCCCGCAAGCGAGCCCGTGCCCGCAAGGGCCAGCGCGCTCAAGCCGCACAGCTCCAAAAAGCGGCGGCGCGTGATGCCGCCCGTGATGGTTTGGGTCATAGATCCTCGCCCGCCCTAGTGCAAAATCTTGGACAGGAACTCGCGGCAGCGCGGGTTCTCGGGATTGTCAAAGAAGTGCTCGGGCGTGCCCTCCTCAAGGATGCGGCCGTCCTCCATAAAGATGACGCGGTCGGCCACCTGGCGGGCAAAGCCCATCTCGTGCGTCACGCAGATCATGGTGATGTCCTCTTGGGCAAGCTCGATCATCACGTCGAGCACCTCTTGGACCATCTCGGGATCGAGGGCCGAGGTCGGCTCGTCGAACAGAATGATGGGCTGCTTGGTGCACAGCGCACGGGCGATGGCGATACGCTGCTGCTGGCCGCCCGAAAGGTTCTGGGGATACTCGCCCGCCTTGTGCGCCATGCCGACGCGCTTGAGCGCGGCCATGGCAGTCTTGGTGGCCTCTTCCTTGCTCTTCTTTTGCAGCTTGATGGGTGCGAGCGTGAGGTTGCCGAGCACCGTCATGTTGGGGTACAGGTTGAACTGCTGAAACACCATGGAGCTGTACTTACGCGCCATCTCCAGGTGATTCTTCTTGGTGAGCGGCGTGCCGTCGATAATGACCTCGCCCGAGGTGGGCTCCTCGAGATAATCGACGCAACGGATGAGCGTGGACTTGCCCGATCCGGAGGGCCCGATCATGACGAGCTTCTCACCGCGTTTGACGGTGAGGTTGATGTCCTTGAGCACATGCAGGTCGCCAAAATACTTGTTGAGATGCTTGATCTCGATCATGTCCGACATGAACATTCCTTTCGTAAGCACCATTCGCGAATGTTCACCATTGTACGAAAAAGGACGTCCTCGTCTGCCGAGGGCGTCCTTTTGTAAACAGACCGCAATCATTTTCCCATAACGCGCAACGCTGCGGTAAAGCAGATGCAGGGTCGTTCGTCCACTGCTCATTGGGGACGTATATAAATGACCGGCCATCGGTATAGGTCCCCAATGACCGGTCCCGTGCGTTTGTGAACGCTAGGCGAGCTTGGCTCCCACGATCTTGGCAGCTGCCGGCTTGTCGAAGTTGCCGCCCGTGGCCTTGCCGAGGGCACCCATGACCTGACCCATCTGCTTTTTGGACGTGGCGCCCAGCTCGGCGATGGTCTTCTCGATCAGAGCCTCGAGCTCCTCGCCCGAGACCTGGGCGGGCAGCAGGCTCTCCAGGATCTTAACCTGCTCGGTAAGGTTGTCGGTGCGTTCCTGGTCGGTGCCGGCCTTGATGGACATCTCAAGCGTCTCGCTCGTCTGCTTGATCAGACGCTTGATCATGTTGTTAACGTCCTCTTCGGTGATCTCGCGGCGCTCGTTGACCTCGATGTTCTTTACCTCGGTCTTGACCTGGCGAATGATGGACAGGCGCACCTTGTCCTTGGCCTTCATGGCCGCGATCATTTCTTTTTGGAGCTCTTCGTTGGTCATTGCTCTGCTTTCCTTTCTCTATTCGCTGGTAGAGTCGGTTGATGTGGCATCGGTCGTGCTCTTGGTCACGCCCTTGAGGCTCACGTTGTACGGCACGTCCTTGGGCATGGGGTTGACGGTGATTTCGGCATCCTTTTGATACTTCTCGAGCCACTCGCTGTACGCGGTGCTCGTGTTTTGGGTCTTTACCACGTTCGAGATGTACTTTTTGATGGCGCTGGGCACCTGCTTGATATCGGTGACCTTATCATCCACGTGGAAGTACCCCGTGCACTTGATGATGTGGTAGCCATAGGTCGATTCGACGACTTCGCTCACGTCGCCCTCATTGAGCTGCTCGAGCGCCGTCTGATAGCTGTCGACAAACGTGGTGAGCTTATCCCAGCCCACGTTGCCTTTCTTGTCCTTGGAGCCGGTGTCCTCAGAGTACTGCTTGACGGCATCCTCAAAAGAAAGCTCGCCGGAGTTGATCTTGTCCAGGCATTCCTGCGCTTTAGCCTTGGCGGCCGCCTTGTCCTCGTCGCTGGCGTCCGAGTCAACCTTGATCAAGATGTTCGACGATTTGCGCGCGTCGTTATAGGTGGACAGGTTCTCGTTGAGGTAGCTCACGATCTCCTTGTCCTTGGGCTTTTTGGCGGGAGCCACGGCATCCTTGAGCTTTTGCTGCGCCAGGCTGTCCTTGAGCGAATCCTTATAGGTGTCCTCGGTGTAGCCATAGGTCTTGAGCGTTTTCTTGAACGCCTTGGCGCCGCCGGCACTCTTGCAGGCGTCCTTCCAGGCCTTCTCGACATCCTCGTCCGAGACGCTCACGTTGTACTCTTTCTCGGCCTGCTGGATCAAGATCTGCTGCGTGTAGGAATCGATCAGCTGCTTGCGGTACTTTTTGGGCGTCAGATCCTGATCGACCAGATACTGCGCCCAATCCTTGTCCTTGGTGTAACCATAGCTGGTACGCATGCTCATGATCTGCTTGGTCACGGTGTCCTCGGTGAGGTTGGTGCCGTTGATGGTGGCTGCCACGCCGCCCGTGAGCTTGTAGCTGGTATCGCTGCTCTTGGACTCCTGCATCAGGCCGGAGCATGCCATGGTCGACACGGAGAGCAGCATGGCGAGCACACCGATCGCCACGAGCACGATCTTGACCGTCTTGGACACGCGGGTCTTCTTGGCCTTCTTGCGCGCCGTGGCCTTTGCCGCCCGCTGCTGCTCGGGCGTCGGCTCGGGCGCGGGGGTCTGCTTTTTCTTATTTGCCATCGTTGGCCTTTCTGGGATGCAATCGAACATTCGCTATTGTGGCACAACCCCGCAACCCCCGCACCAACCTGCAATTGGGGACGTAG
>DJRP01000030.1:140378-148688 GCA_002437815.1 Collinsella sp. UBA6357
TACGTCCCCAATTGCAGGTTAGAAGTGGCGGAGGATCGCTGAGGCCAGGCCCTGCGGCGTGGTTTGGGCGAGCACGTCGGCCGCAGCGTCAGCGTCCATAAAGATGTTCATGAGCGCCTGCAGGGCCTCGACCTGGCCGCCGGACCCATTGATCCCCAGGTTGATCACGATCTGCGCGGGCACCGGCGCCCCCATGCCGGCCATAGCATTGAAGGTCACCGGGACAGCGGGGTTGACCACGGCGATGTAGGGCTTTGCCACAAATCCGGGGTCCGTGTGCGGTATGGCGATGTTTGCCGCCGGCATGGCAAGGCCCGTCGGATAAGCATCCTCACGCGTGCGGACGGCATCGAGCCAGCCGGGCGCAATATAGCCGCGCGGCAAAAGTTCGCTTTCAAGACGCGCGAACAACACATCCGGCGTCTCGCACGCCCAGTCAAAAAACACCAGATCTGGTGTGAACAGCGATTCGTTATTAGCAGACATAAACCGCCTCCTTTTATCATTTCCTGCCAATTAGGCCCAATACGGAATATACCTTCGAAATTTGACGCCTGCGTCCTCATCCTCTTCCTTTATCAATGCCTCTTCCAGGCATTCTTTGATTAGACGAGACATCGCCACCGTGTTTTTCTTTTCGTCTGAAAGGCCAAAACGCTCTCGCAGCGACTGGTTGCTCATCGACTCACCTTGGGCATACAAAAGGCAAGCATGCCAGTACACGGCATTTTTCCGTTCGCTTTTTTTCATTCGAGTATATGGACAATCGCCATAGAGCGTCACGAGCGTTCCCAGTCCGCCCTCACTCTTGATAACCGGCGAAGGCATCCCCGCCTTTTCAAGCGAATCGACAATTAAATCCCAACCCGTACCGCCTTCTTCGCAAAGATCCATTTGGCGCATGAGAGACGCCATCATCGAATTGCGTGTTTCCGGTTGGGCGTTGAGCACTCGCTCTGCCGGAATAAGCGTTGTCCCGGGATTAGAAAACTCAATGCGATTGTCGTAAATCGCAACAAGAGGCCCCGCCGTATTGTCAGTAATGTCTTGATGGATCACAGCGTTTGAGAGCAGTTCGCGAATCGCCCTTTGAGGATAGGCTGTCTGGATGCGTCGAAATACGCCATCCAGTGCCTCAACAGCCGGAATCATCGACATGATCAATTGTTCAGCCTGCGGAAGCGCCAAAGCGTAACCCTTATCGATTTCAGTATCACCGATAATGTCAAAGTTGCCTTTTCCCGCGTATCGCACAATTCGCAGCATGCGTTTCCTGAGCTCCGGATAGCGAGAGAGTCTCTTTCCCACCAGAAGCATTCCCAAGCGCGTCACGCTATAGCGGCCGTTATCTTGACGACGAATCAGCTCCTGCTCACAAAGAGCAAGTATTACTCCGTCCAGATCAACGGGTCTCCTCAATCTGCACAGCTCAAAATATGCGTCAATATCTAGTATCTCGGCAACCTCTTGAGGCGTCAGATCCCTCTCAACTACAGCAAGCTCCGCGTTTCCCGCCTGAAGGCGACGCCACAGCTCCGCCTCTCGCTCGCCACCAGGCACCAACTCTGCCGTCGATGAGCCCTCCCGAATGTAGGCAGCTTTATCAAAGTAGACCGGCTGAGTACTCGCAGCATGCACTTTCAACACCACAAAGTGCTTTGCCCCATGATCAATAACCGCAAACTCGTAATTCGCATTGTTTGAGAGTGCGAGCTTGAGCCACATCAAAAGCTCTTGATTTCCCTTGCCCTTTGCGTGATATGGGTTGAACTGGGTGCCCACAAGCTCATGAGTACCGTCACTCACGCCCCAGATTTTATAGGCATATGCGCGGCCGCAGTAGGCAGCGGCATTGGCAAGCGCCGAGACATCACGCCCTGTTCTAATGGGGTCGCTATTACCCTCTTTAAACTCAAGCCACTCAGTTTCATCAGGATAGCCGATAAGTGAATAAATCAGCTCCATGCCGTCTGCTTCACCCATTGAGCCAGCCTCCTTGCGCTCATTTTTGATAACAAGATGTTAAATAGATGATAAATAGAATATTGCGCAATTTGAAGCTGATAGATAAACTTTCTGATCGTTTTCCCAGTTAATCTCAAGTCTGAAAGCTGTGTTCTCCATGTAAGAGACGATTGTTGTAATTGACGGGCAAGAAGAGATAGCCCCGGCGTCAAAAGAAACTCAAGCAGCGAGGAATGTAATTAAACCAGCGACTTTTATGTATTTCTGAAATTTCCGAATAGGCCGGAATCTCATTAGCATTTGATAATGCCCTCCCCCGCGTGACAGAAATTTTCATTGAGGATGTGGCGCTTTCTAACATGGGTGGAGGTAAATTACGGACCATTCAAATAAATCAATGGACTAGCAATTAGACCGACTCATTTTTATCATTTTAAGCAAAGTTCTTTATTTGCTTTCTTCGACATCGCATCCATTTGATGGCCCGAACCCAATTCTTAGAACGCAGCAGTTAAGCGCTGCCTGAAACAGCCATTCGACTTAACAGATCCTGACATTCTTACTATCATTTGATTCGCGGCTCAAAAGCTCTCATCGCATAACAAACGCTGTGGCGGTGAACAAAATATGGTCAGTCGCAACATCTTCGCAGGGCATGCAGCCCAAAGCGCAATAAAAAAGAGGCTAGGCGTATTCGCTACGCCCAGCCTCTTCTTCAAGCGAGTTTTATTTCGCAGGATCCACGGCAACCTTGCCGTTCTCCAGCACATGCACGCGACCGTCGGCGAGCATCTGGACAACCTCGGGATACAGCACGTGCTCGATCTCGTGAATATGGGCTTCGAGCGTATCGACGTCCCATCCCTCCTCCACGGACAGCGCGCGCTGGGCGATGATGGGCCCGTTGTCGTAGACCTCGTTGGCAAAGTGCACGGTCACACCCGTCACCTTGACGCCGCGCGCAAACGCATCGTCGATCGCATGCGCACCGGTAAAGCTCGGCAGCAGCGCCGGGTGCAGATTGACCACGCGGTTCTCGAACGCAGCAAGCAACGGCGCGTGCACCATGCGCATGTAGCCGGCCATGACCACGTACTCGCAGCCGCGCTCGAGCAGCGCCGCCGCGATCACCTCGTCGGCCGCGATGGGGTCGGCGTAGATCTCCTTGGACAGCGTGAGCGTCTGGATGCCGGCACGCTCGGCGCGCTGCAGACCTTTTGCCGTGGGACGGCTCGACACCACGAGCTCGATCGAAGCATTGAGCTTGCCCGCGGCGATCAGATCGATCAGCGCCTGCAGATTGGTACCCGATCCACTGATAAGCACACCGATCTTGAGCGGCTCGGACACCGATGTCCCCGTGGGGCGCGTGTAAGGCGTATATCCGAGCGTCTCCGGCGCGGCCGATGCCTGCTCGTTAGCGCTCATCGGAGTACACGACCTTTCCGGAGCCCTCGACGCACGTGCCCACGCGGAACGGCTTCTCGCCAAGCGCCTCGAGCCTGGCCGTCACATCGGTCTCGGCCTCGGCCGGCACGATCAGGCACAGGCCGACGCCCATGTTGAAGGTCTTGCACGCCTCGTTGGGAGCAAGCTCGGCCTGACGGGACACATAGGTGATGACGGGCGGCACGTCCCAGCCCATCTCCGAACCGTTACGGGTGACCACGGCATCGACGTCATCGGCAAGCGCGCGGTTGAGGTTCTCGGAGATGCCGCCGCCGGTGATATGGGCGATGGCGTGCACGTCGGCGCCGCCGCGCAGCAGCTCGAGAATCGGCTTGACATAGATGCGCGTGGGGGCGAGCAGCGCGTCTGCCAGCGAGGCTCCATCAAGCTCGTCGAGCGGGCGGCTCAGCTCCTCGGCCTTGGCGGCAGCCTCGGACGTACCCGGCAGGATACCGTCGACGCCGATCACACGGCGCACGAGCGAATAGCCGTTGGAGTGAACGCCCGTCGAAGGCAAGCCCAGGATCACGTCGCCGGGACGCACGTTTGCCGGATCGAGCATCTTGGGGCGATCGACGACACCAACGGTAAAGCCGGCCAGATCATAATCGTCGGGACGCATGACACCGGGGTGCTCGGCCATCTCGCCGCCCACGAGCGCGCAACCCGCGAGCTTGCAGCCGTCGGCCACACCCTTGACGATCTTGGCCATGTGCTCGGCCTCGATGTGGCCGATCGCCACGTAGTCCAGGAAGAACAGCGGCTCGGCACCCGAGGCGAGAATGTCGTTGACGCACATGGCCACCAGGTCCTGACCCACCGTCTCGTGACGGTCCATGATCTGTGCCAGCACGAGCTTGGTGCCTACGCCGTCGGTGCCACTGATGAGGATCGGATCCTCCATGCCTTTGAGCGCCGCCGCCGAGAACAGGCCGCCGAAGCCGCCGATTCCGCCGATGACCTCGGGGCGGTTGGTCTCCTTCACCATCTGCTTGATCGCATCGACGGCGCGGCCGCCCTCGGCGGTGTCGACGCCGGCATCCTCGTACGTCACATGCTTGCTTTCGCTCATCAGGTCTTTCCTCTCCTGTCGAATACCAAAAACGCGGCGCCCGCGGCACAGTGGCCGCAGGCGCCATAAAACCCTTGGCGCCTAGGCCTCGGGGTGTTCTTCTTCCCAGCTGCGGTCGCGGTCCTTCTCGACCACCACGTCATCGTCGAACTTGACCACGTCGCTCAGGTTGCGCGGCTTATAGCCCGCCATGAACTTGTCACGGCCGAAGCTCTCGGGAATGGCCACCGGATAGCGGCCGGTAAAGCACGCGTCGCAGTAGCCGCCCTCGGGCATGCACTTGAGCAGCCCCTCGACCGACAGGAACGCAAGCGAATCGGCACCGATAAACTCGCAGATCTCGTCCACCGTCTTGTTGGCACTGATGAGCTGCGACTGCACATCGGTGTCGATGCCGTAGAAGCACGGCCACACGACCTCGGGCGAGTTGATGCGCACATGGATTTCTTTGGCGCCGGCGCCGCGCAGCATCTTGACGAGCTGCACCATGGTGGTGCCGCGCACGATGGAGTCATCGATCACCACGAGGCGTTTGCCGGCGATGTTGTCGCGCAGAGGGTTGAGCTTCATGCGCACGCCCATGGCGCGCAGCTCCTGCGTGGGCTCGATAAAGGTGCGGCCCACGTAGCGGTTCTTGATGAGGCCCTCGCCATAGGGAATGCCGCTCTCGTGCGCATAGCCCTCGGCCGGCGGCATGCCGGAGTCGGGCACGCCGATCACCATGTCGGCATCGACGGGCTTCTCGTGCGCCAGCTGACGACCCATGTCGTAGCGGCAGGCGTAGACGCTCTTTCCGTTCATGATGGAGTCGGGGCGCGCAAAGTACACCTGCTCGAAGATGCAGTTGGCAGGTTCGTCGGCAGGAACGCCCTGCTCGGACACCAGGCCTTCGGCACTGATGCGCAAGATCTCGCCGGGGCGGATATCGCGCACGTACTCGGCTCCCACGATGTCGAGGGCGCAGGTCTCGGACGCCACGACCCAGCCGCCCGCCGTGGCCGTGCTCGGCACACCGGCGGTGGCATCAGCCGTCTTTTCCTGCGCGGGAAGTGCCGCTGCAGCCTTGAGGTCGGCCTGGTCGAGCCCGCCTTCTACGAGCCTGCCCAGCACGAGCGGACGGATGCCGTGCGGATCGCGGAAGGCATAGAGCGCCTGCTCGTTAATGAGCGTCATGGCGTAGCCGCCGCGCACGAGCTCCATGGTCTTGCGGATGCCCTCGCGCAGATGGTGCGTGCGCTGGGTAAAGTAGCCGATCAGCTTGGTCGCGACCTCGCTGTCGGAGTTGGAGAGAAACGGCACGCCGAGCTCGATCAGCTGGCGGCGCAACTCGTCGGTGTTGACGAGAGTGCCGTTGTGGGCAAGGGCGATGATCACGTCGTTGATGGTCGAGAGGTGCGGCTGCGCGGCCTCCCAGCTCTTGGCGCCGGCCGTGCCGTAGCGCACATGGCCCACGGCGAGCTGACCCGACAGCGTCGACAGGTCGGCATTGGAGAACACCTGACCCAAAAGTCCCAGGTCCTTACGGACCATGACCGTGCCGCCGTCGCCCACGGCGATGCCCGCCGATTCCTGACCGCGGTGCTGAAGCGCCCGCAGGCCAAAATACGTAAGACGGGCGACGTCGCGGTCGGGCGCCCACACGCCAAAGACGCCGCACTCTTCGTGCAGCTGGTCGCAGTCGGGGTCACCCGAGGTGACCGCGTGCACCTGTCCCGCAGCCTGCTCGGCCGCGCGGATGGTTTCCTGAGACATGGCATCCCCTCAAAAGCCTCAATTTGGTTCGCGTTACCCGCCATATTATACGCACGCCGAGCGCCCCTTTAATACGGATGAGCAGCGCTTTTCAAAAGCCCACCGAGCAGATTATTAGTCTTGTATCCAAATCATTTTTTAGGTTGCATGTAGATGATCGACCCCGTCCTAAAAATGTCTGGTCACGCTTTCGATAGTGCAATTGAGACGTTTGTCCCGACAATCGGCGACCGCGCGGCGTATGCTGGATGCGTAACGCAACCAAGAAAGGCCAGCCCATGACCACCAACGAGCTCAATCCCGAGCTGCCGAGCACCGAGGAATCCAAGAGGATCCCCCTTATCATTAAAATCTACGCCGTCCTGTGCATCATATCGGGCGTGGGAACCCTCCCCTCCGTCGCGGCGTTCATGTACCAGGTCATATCGGCGCTCATCAGCGGGCAAGCCGCCGCAAGCATCCAGAACAACTTCCTGCTCACCGTCAGCCTCGTCATCGCCGGCATCATGCTGTCGGTGGCCAGCGCCATCATCCTCATCCTGTTCGGCGTCGACCTCATCAAGGACCAGCGGCGCAATGCGGCACGTCTCTCCTACATCCTCATCGCCTTCACGGTCGTCGAGCTTTTGGTCGATGTGATGCTCCAGGGCATCGGGCCCTTCCTGATCCGTCCCGCCGCTCAGCTCATCATCCTCACTGCGCTTTCGGCCACCGTCGACCCCACGCTGCGCCAGGAGCGCGACCTTCAGCGCCGGCTGCAGGAGATGCTCGACCGCGACGCCGCCCGCGAGGGCATGCTCGGGCGCGATGAAACTGGCGAGGGCTACATCAAGCTCAACTATTTCAACCTCTTCTGGGTGTTCTTCTTCTGCTCCATCTTGGGCCTGATTTTCGAGGAGATCTGGCACATGACCATCGATGATCCGGGCGTCTACCAGGACCGCGCCGGCATGCTCTTTGGCCCCTTCAGCCCCATCTACGGCTTTGGCGCCGTGCTCATGACGATGGTGCTCAACCGCTTCTACAAAAAGAATGCGCTGGTCATCTTTGCCGTGAGTGCCGTGTTGGGCGCCTCGTTCGAGGTTTTTGTCGGCTGGTTCATGCAGACGTCGTTCGGCGTCGTCTCGTGGAGCTACTCGCACATGAAACTCTTCGGCATGCCCGACCCCATCGCTCAGCTCACCGGCGGGCGCACCTGCACGCAGTTTGCCTGCCTGTGGGGCATCGGCGGACTTTTGTGGATCAAGTTCATGCTGCCGCGCCTGCTTGTGCTCATCAACAAGATCCCCTGGAAAAAGCGCTACTCGGCAACGGTGCTGTTCACCGCCTTCATCATCATCGACGGCGTCATGACGCTTCAGTCGCTCGACTACTGGTACCAGCGCGTCAACGGAACCGTAAGCGATATCCCCGTGGCGCAGTTCTATGGCAAGTACTTCGATAACGAGTATATGGAACAGCGGTTCCAAAGCATGACTATGAGCCCCGAGGACACCACGCGCGTATAGCGTCAACACCGTCACGAGGCAGCTCCCCTGCACACGAAAGCCCGCCGACAGCCCATGAACTGCCGGCGGGCTTTTGCCATGGGTTCATCGGAGTCGATCGGAAAGCCTTACGCCTCGCGCTCGATTTCGCTCACGCACTCGTTTTTGATGGTGCCGACGAGCGCCTGCAGCGCATCGACCACGTGCGGGCGAATGTCTCCCCCGATGAGCACGAGCATGATGTCGTCACCCACGGCGAGCTCGCCGCTTGCCAGCCACACGCGCACATACCCGATACCCGGCATCGCGCGTGTCGCCTCGATGGCATCTCGGACCTTGTCGGCATCGTAGGCAAACACCATACCGCCCACCTTGTGTCCGGGCGCCACGCCACCGGTCTCGGTCCCGCGCACCTCGGACTTGGGCGTCGCGCGCACCACGCCATTATGCGTCAGGTACATGCCGCACCCCGCCGCAGAGGCATCGGCCTTGGCCTCGCGCAGCCAAGCATCGACCGAAGGCATCGATTTGCCGCTCTCAAGCATCATTTTCCCCTTTTGCTCATTTTAGGACGGGGTCCACAGA
>DJRP01000030.1:148713-154179 GCA_002437815.1 Collinsella sp. UBA6357
TCTGTGGACCCCGTCCTAAAAAACTCATTCGACCGGCGTGAGCACCATGATCGCGCGGGTGTTCGAAAGCGAAAGCGACCGGCAGGTCACGAGCGTCACGACCTTGGTCGCCGAAGCGGCGCGATCGGACGCATCGCTCGCCTTGGCGCTGGCCCCGTCCAGGATCTGGCCGAGATAGTCGGCCAGCGAGGTATCGCCCGTAAAGTTAGGAGTACGCGCCTGGGCATAGGTGTCCTCGACTACCTTGGTGGCGAGCGGCTTTAACTTATAGGTCGCATCGCGCGTGATGTAGTAGACGCACTCGATCGCGTCGAATTTCTCCTGGTCGGTGGTA
Source organism: Collinsella sp. UBA6357 (assembly GCA_002437815.1). Classification (GTDB taxonomy): domain Bacteria; phylum Actinomycetota; class Coriobacteriia; order Coriobacteriales; family Coriobacteriaceae; genus Collinsella. The sequence continues at coordinate 149,048 of DJRP01000030.1, forward strand.
TCCGAAATCACATTGAACATCGAACCGTCGTTCATATGGTGACCGTAGATCGTGGTCTGTTGATCGACCAGGCCCGGAGCCGTGTCGTCGCAATCCAAGAAGATCGCACCCGATGCATTGGATGTACCGTCAAACAGCGTGTTGAGATACTTGGAGTTGTTGGTGGTCTGCACCACGGGGTAGTTGATAGTGGTACCCGGCGCATAGATCCACCCCACCACGTCGGGGTTGGTCTGCGCAAGCGCATCGAAATCGATCGTCGGCACGCCGGAACCGTCTTTGTCGCTCAAATACTGCTTCTCGATCTTTTGATACGAATCGCTCGCCTGCTTATACCCGATCTGCGCATTGATGAAGATCGCCGCAGCGGCGACCAAAAGACCGATGCCGATGATGATAAGCAGGATGGGAATGACCGAGCGGCGCTTTTTCTTTTTAGGAGCCTCGGCACAAGCACGGTAGGCGCTCGCCGGTGCGGTGGCAGGCCTGCCGTTTTTGCCATATGACGAAGGGCGATAAGCAGCTGGGGTATCCTGCCGAGCGTGACGTTTGGACGCAACGGGACGAGGAGCCTGCGCCTTTCGGTGAGCGGAATTGGTCCGAGTGGGCGCCCAAGACGCCTTGCGCGGGGACGCAGGGTCGGGAATCTCAGACGGCTTGAAGCGTTTTCCCTGATACTCGGACATCTCTCTCCTCGTCTCGCCGGTCTGGACGGGTGCTTACGCCTCGGCCATCTCCTGCTTCATCTTCTCGATCACGCCGCGATACGCAGGATCGCAGGCGCCCAGAATCTGCGTGGCGTAGATCGCAGCGTTCTTGGCGCCGTTGATGGCGACGCAGGCTACGGGTACACCGCTCGGCATCTGCACCATCGACAGCAGCGAATCCATACCGCCCAGATCGCTCGTCTTCATGGGAACCCCCACAACAGGAAGCGGCGTGAAGGCAGCGACGACGCCACCCAGGTGAGCGGCCTTGCCGGCGGCCGCGATGATCACCTTGATACCGCGCTCGGCAGCCGTCGAGGCCCACTCGTGAACCTTAGCCGGCGTGCGGTGAGCGCTCGCGATCACGAGCTCATAGGGCACACCGAGCGCCTCGAGCTCGGCGGTGCAGCCCTCCATGACGCCCAGATCGGATTTGGAACCCATAATGATACCGACGACCGGCTTGTTCTCTGCCATTTAGAAAAGACCTCCTGTTGAGAGCGGCGACGCGGCGGATCCGCGACCCTTAACTACACAAAAGGTAGTATAGCCGCTTATGGGCATGCGCCTTGTTCCACAAGAGCTGTCCGCAACGAGCTTTTTGCCATCGGTTGATACGGTTTTGATGCGCGCCGTCCCCCAGAATCGCCTTATAGTTGCATAACCCCCGGAAAGGAACCAACGATGTGCGCCAAAAGGCATGATCGCGGTGTGGTCGAGTTGACCGACGACCAGCTCAGCCAAGCTACGGGCGGATACTCATACTGCAGCAAGGACGGCGTTCACTATCAGTATCGCGGAAGCGGCAAATACGAAAACCGCGATAAATACCGTTGCCCCGCATGCGGAGGCGTTCTGCAGGGCGGCGTCGCCCATCTGGGCTTCTACACTTGTGAAACCTGCGGCGCCGAATACTGGAACGAGGGCAACCTGCCGCCCAACCTTGACAGCGGCGCCTGGCAAGCCGTCGATGTCGCCTCGATCGCCACCCCACACATCAGGCGATGGTGATTGTGGCGGAAGCCCTAGGCAGGCGTCGCTGCGGATCATCCGCTCGACCTACGACAAAGACGGCAATCCCTTCGAGGTGGGCACCCTCATCAGCTGCGACGGCCAAGCAAAAATCCACATCCACATAACCCCCGAGAAAACCAGCTTCAACGCCATCGCCCAATAACGTGAACAGGGGGCGTCTGCCTCAATAACATCCCTCGAACATACGTTTCTTTGCCGAGGTATCTCCTGTAGAATGGGATATGCCGCGAAATTCGCTGCGGGCAGCGCTTCGATCTCTGATTGGAGCCGCCTATGAACTCGGTTCTTGAAATCCTCCGCCTAGCGATGTACGCGACGGGCATAGCCCGGAACCTCTACTCGATCTGGAAGGAACATAAGCAGAACGGATAACGAAGGGAGAAGAAAATAGCCCGGTGGGCGCCGGGCTATTCATTCGATAGCACCTGCGTTGCCCGCGCCTCCAAAGTTGACCAACTACGGAGCGGGTTTCGCGGCACAACCATATTGTACCCCGCCCATCCGTGCGGGTAAACCTACAGACTATCGTCAATTCACGCTTCGAGGATAGAGAACGACCCAGCATGTGAACATGGGGGGCGCCCCCGTTCACATACAAAAAGCGCCCGCTGTTCGTACGAACAACGGGCGCACTCATCTCCCCCTTTAGCCTAAGTCATCGCGCAAAGCCCCTTCGGCAACACTCGATCTCCCCCGAGTCACCGCAGGTCGAAGCGGATGAGGAGCAACTTTCCTCCTGAGCGACCCTGCTTGCAGCCGGAGCGAAAGGAGGAAACTGCGCCCCTCCCGCTCCGACCGGGCAGCTCACCCCTAAACCGTATACTGCGGCAGATCCTGCAGGGCGATGACGTCCATGCCCATATCGTTGGCGCTTCCGTGTCCGGCCTCGTCCTCGCGCACGGCCTCGATGGCGCTCACGTAGGTGTTGGCGCCGCTGAGCGCCGTCACGCACGTCACGCCGCGACGCACGGCCTCGGTGCGCAGACGGTAACCGTCGCCGCGCGAGCCCGGGCCATAGGGCGTGTTGATGATGAGCGCGATCTCGCCGTTGGCAATCATGTCGCCGATGTTGGGCAGCTCGCCGTCGTGCGGGCCGCTGATCTTCTCGACCAGCTCGCACGTCACGTTGCCGCCGCGCAGCACGCGCGCCGTACCCTCGGTCGAGCAGATGTCGAAGCCCAGGTAGCGCAGGATGCGGGCAACCGAGAGGATATGGCGCTTGTCGCGGTCGCACACGCTGATGAACACCTTGCCGCAGCTCGGGTCGGGCAGCTTGTAGTCGATCGCGAGCTGCGTCTTGGCATAGGCCTCGGGATAGCTCTTGGCGATACCCATGACCTCGCCCGTCGACTTCATCTCGGGCCCCAGGATAACCTCCGCCCCCGGGAAGCGGCCCCAGGGCATCACGGCCTCCTTCATGCAGAACCAGTCGAGCTTGCGCGTGTCGCGCGGCAGGTGCAGGCTCGCGATGGAGTCGCCGGCCATGATGCGCGCGGCGCACTTGGCAAGCGGCACGCCCGTGGCCTTGGAGATAAACGGCACGGTGCGGCTCGCGCGCGGGTTGGCCTCGATAACATAGACGGTCTCGCCCTTGATGGCGTACTGCACGTTGACGAGTCCTCGCACACCGAGCGCCAGCGCGATGCGGCGCGTGGTCTCGCGGAGCTTTTCCTGCAAGCTCTCGCTAAAGCTGAAGGGCGGAATGCACGTGGCGGAGTCGCCGGAGTGGATGCCCGCCTCCTCGATGTGCTCGAGAATGCCGCCGATGTAGACCTCCTCGCCGTCGCAGAGCGCGTCGACGTCGGACTCGATCGCGCCCTCCAGGAAGCGATCGAGATAGACCGGGTAGTCGGGGCTGATGCGCGCGGCCTCGGCCATGTAGGTGCGCAGATGCTCGGCATCGTAGGCGATCATCATGCCGCGGCCGCCGAGCACGTAGCTCGGACGCACGAGCAGCGGGTAGCCGATGCGCGCGGCCACGGCCTCGGCCTCCTCGAAAGAGGTTGCCTGGCCCGCCGGCGGATACATGATCTGCAGGCGGTCGAGCAGCGCCGCAAAGCGCTCACGGTCTTCGGCAAAGTCGATGGCGTCGGGCTTGGTGCCCATGATGTTCACGCCGCTTTCCTCGAGCATGCGGGCGAGCTTGAGCGGTGTCTGGCCGCCAAGCGTCACGACGACGCCGTCGGGACGCTCCACGTCGATGACGTCCATGACGTCCTCGTAGGTGAGCGGCTCAAAGTACAGGCGGTCGGACGTATCGTAGTCGGTCGAGACGGTCTCGGGGTTGCAGTTGACCATGATGGTCTCAAAGCCCCGCGCGGCCAGTGCATAGCTCGCGTGCACGCAGCAGTAGTCGAACTCGATACCCTGCCCGATACGGTTGGGGCCGGCGCCCAGGATCATGGCCTTAGGTTTGTCGGCCGGGGTGGTCTCGTCGGGCGCGGCGGCCTTCTTGGCGTCTGGCGAGGTACGGTAGATGTTCTCGTAGGTCTTGTAGTGGTACTCGGTAGCGCTCGCGAACTCGGCTGCGCAGGTATCGACCGTCTTCATGCTCGGAATCACGCCCAGGCCCTTGCGGTAGGCGCGCACGAAGCGCTCGTCGGAGCCGGTGAGTGCCGCGATCTCGGCATCGCTCGTGCCAAACTGCTTGAGCAGGCGCATGGCGTCGGCGTCGATGTCTTCGACGCGCAGCCCCCGGATGGCCTCCTGGGCCTGGATCATGTCGTTGATGCGCTCGAGGTACCACGGGTCGATACGGCTCAAGTCGTGCACGCGGTCGACGGTCCAGCCGCGGCGCAGGGCCTCGGCCACATAGAAGATGCGGTTCTCGGTGGGCGTCGAGACAGCCTCGGTGAGCTCGTCGTAGCTGAGCTCACCCGTGTTCTCCTTACCGCCGGCCGAAAGCCCCTGATGTCCGTCCTCGAGCGAGCGCATGGCCTTGCCAAAGGCCTCCTCGAAGGTGCGGCCGATGGCCATGATCTCGCCCACGGCCTTCATGCGCGTGGTGAGCGTGGGGTCGGTGCCCTTGAACTTCTCGAAAGCGAAGCGCGGCACCTTGACCACGCAGTAGTCGATCGTGGGCTCGAAGCAGGCGGGCGTCGCCTTGGTGATGTCATTGACGATCTCGTCGAGCGTATAGCCCACGGCCAGGCGCGCGGCGGCCTTAGCGATGGGGAAGCCCGTGGCCTTGGACGCAAGCGCGGAGGAGCGGCTCACGCGCGGGTTCATCTCGATGACGATCAGACGGCCGGTATTGGGGTTGACGGCGAACTGCACGTTGGAGCCGCCGGTCTCGACACCGATCTTCTCGAGGATGGCAAGCGAGGCCACGCGCATGCGCTGGTACTCAAGGTCGGAGAGCGTCTGCGCGGGCGCCACGGTGATGGAGTC
>DJRP01000030.1:154247-165574 GCA_002437815.1 Collinsella sp. UBA6357
GTCGCGCATGACCTCCATCTCGTACTCTTTCCAGCCCTCGATGGACTCCTCGACAAGCACCTCGTGAGCCGGCGAAAGCTCGAGGCCCTGGCTGACGATCGAGACAAGCTCCTCGTGCGTGTGGGCGATGCCGCCGCCGGCGCCGCCGAGCGTAAAGCTCGGACGCAGCACGCAGGGGTAGCCCACGCGCTCGGCGATGGCCTCGGCATCTGCGACGGAATAGGCATAGCCGGAGCGTGCCACCTCGAGGCCGATCTCGGCCATGGCCTCGTTGAAAAGCTTGCGGTCCTCGCCGCGCTCGATGGCGGCAAGGTCGCAGCCGATCATCTCGACGCCGTACTTGTCGAGCGTGCCGTCCTTGGCGAGCTCGACGGCGGCGTTGAGGCCGGTCTGGCCGCCGAGCGTGGGCAGCAGCGCGTCGGGGTGCTCTTTCTTGATCACGCGCTCGATGAACTCGGCGGTGATGGGCTCCACGTAGGTGCGGTCGGCAAGACCCGGGTCGGTCATGATCGTGGCCGGGTTGGAGTTGACGAGGATGACCTCGTAACCGTCCTCTTTGAGGACCTTGCAGGCCTGGGCGCCAGAATAGTCGAACTCGCAGGCCTGGCCGATCACGATGGGGCCGGAGCCGATGACGAGAATGCGCTTGATATCGGTACGTTTGGGCATGTTAGTTCTCCCCCATCTCGGCAGCAGCCGCAGCGTCCTCGGCAAAGTTCCAGCCGGCAAGGCGATCTTTGCTGATATCGATGTCCAAGTAGTTCTCGTCGCCGTCCATGAGTCGCGTGAAGGCGGTAAAGAGGTAGTGGGCATCGGTGGGGCCGGGCGAGGCCTCGGGGTGGTACTGGACGGAGAAGCACGGTGCGTCAAGAAGCTGGATGCCCTCGGCGGTGCCGTCGTTGAGGTTCACATGCGTGAGGCGAATGCGGCCGAAGCGCTCGTTTTCGACCACGGGTGCGATGCCGGCGCGCACCCAGGCGCGCAGGTCGCCGTCGGCCGGATGCTCGGTCACACCGCCGCTGAGCTCGGGCACGAGTTTGCCCAGGCTCGGGAACACCAGGCCGAAACCGTGGTTTTGCGCCGTGATCTCGACGCGACGCGTCACAAGGTTCATGACGGGCTGGTTGCCACCGCGGTGACCGAACTTGAGCTTTTCCATCTGGGCGCCGCAGGCGAGGCTGATCATCTGATGCCCCAGGCAAATACCGAAGATCGGCAGCTTGCCGATAAGCTTTTGCACCTGGGTGTACGTCTCGACCACGGCGTCAGGGTCGCCGGGTCCGTTGGAGAGAAAGACGCCGTCGGGGTGCATCTCGAGCACCTGCTCGGCAGACGTGTCCCACGGCACCACGGTAAGCTCGCAGCCGGCGCGGACGAGCCCCTCGAGGATCCCGCGCTTGACGCCGCAGTCGTAGGCCACGACCTTGTGACGCGCGGATGCGGGCGCGACCTCGGCAAAAGCATGGGCAGCGGGAACATCGTCCACCGTGTAGGTGTGGGGCTTAGGCGCGCTTACTGTCTTGACCAGGTTTTCGCCCACAAGGGTCGGTGCGGCGGCCAGGCGGCTCGCCAGCTCGTCGGTATCGAAGACCTCGGTCGAGATGATGCCCATCTTGGAGCCGTTGTCGCGCAGATGGCGCACGAGCGCGCGGGTGTCGACACCTTCGACGGCAACGATGCCGTGACGGCGCAGGTACTCGGGCACAGAAAGGCTCGAGCGCCAGTTGGACGGTGTGGCGCACATGTCGCGCACCACCATGCCGCGCATGGCGGGCGCACTCGCGGGGCGCTCGCCCTCACCCGGGAAGGCGGACTGCACGTCGGCCTCGTCGATGCCGTAGTTGCCGATCTGCGGATAGGTCATGGTGACGATCTGGCCGGCATAGCTCGGGTCGGTCATGACCTCGAAGTAGCCTTCGAGCGACGTGTTGAAGCACACCTCGCCGGTCGCCGTGCCCACGGCACCGCAAGAACGGCCATAAAAAACGGTCCCATCCTCAAGATACAGGATGCAGGGACCGGAAGCGCTCTTGCTGGTGCGAGCCAAGATCTGTTGTGCGAGCTCACTGGGAGCTATGGTGCGGACGTTAGCGTCCGCGGTATGGTTGTTCGCCATAGTTCTCCTTCCCGGTCTCACAGGACCGGCTTAAAGGTATTTGGTTAGGCCTGCAGGTATTCTAGGCGCACACCCATCCGCGACGAAAAAATGCAACAAACTGTTTATCGGCTGATAATTTTTTCTCCCCCATGCATAAATGGTCCCAAAGTGCCAGGGGCGTTCGGACCACCGGTGGTCCGATCGCCCCTGGCACTTTGGGACCAGTGGTCGTTACTGCTGGTTTTCGTCCGTGAGGGACTCGGGGGTCTTTTCGGGCGTGCCGCCGCGGAAGATCTCCTTGCCGTGCAGCAGGTGCTCCGCGTTGCGCTCGGCGGCCTCCTCTTCGATCTTGGTCTGGCTCAGCGCCGGATCCTCGATCAGCGACGACACCGAGTTCACCTGCTTTTGGATGCGCTCGGCGATCTCGTCGTCCATGCTCACGATATGCATCTGCCAATCGATGTTCGACGAGGTCCGCGAACCCTTACTCTTGGTCCACACAAAGGTGAGCACGGCGCTCTGATGCCCGCTCGCCGGGACGATGCCAAAGAACGAATCGTGTTGGATGTTGCTGTCCTCGTCGATATAGGCATGGACGTTGTAGATCACACGGTCGATCTTGTCGTTGAGCAGGGCGTTGGTAGCGAGGGCCGCAGCTTGGATCTGGCCGTTCGAGAGCAGCTCGAGCTCGGATTTCGATGAGGTATCGACCACCGTGACCTCGACGGTGCCATCGCTTTCGCTCGCCTCGTCGACCGTGTAGTCGAGCGGGAACTGCGTAAAGCCGTTACCCCACTCCAGGCCGCCCTTAAGGGCGTCGGTCACGGTGTCGACGGTCACGCTCTCGGACAGGTTGGCGGTATTGAGACGACGGATCACTCCGTATCCGATCTGCATGCCCACGATCAGCACCAAAATCGCGATCACCACGGCCACCGCGGTCTTGGTGATCGTATTGCCCACCTTGGATCCCGAAGGGTCCTCGTCCGACAACGGGTCGATAGCGGCGCCATGGGCGGCACGTTCCTCGGCAGAAAGGCGGCCCAGTTCCACCAGGTCGCCGCGTTGCTCGGCATCCGCCATGGCGCGCATCCGCTCGGTGCGCCTCTTCGCACGCGTCGGATCCAGCACACCGGATGCATCGATCTCTGAAAAAAGCTCTGTCACCTCATCGGGCGTCAGAGGAGTCTTGTCAGCCATACACTTCCCGTTAACTTAGTCGAGCTCGCGCGCGCGGGCGCCTTCGAAGTGCATTCGATAGTAACGGGCATAGGTGCCGCCACGAGCGAGAAGCTCCTCATGGGTGCCACGTTCCACAACGCGACCATGCTCGACCGTCGCAATCTCGTCGGCATGCTTGATGGTCGACAGACGGTGGGCGATGATGATCGTCGTGCGTCCTTTGGCCAGGCGCTCAAGCGATTCCTGCACCGCCTCTTCGCTCTCGTTGTCCAGGGCGCTCGTCGCCTCGTCCAAGATCAAGATCTTGGGATTCTTGAGAAACACGCGGGCGATGGCCACGCGCTGTTTCTGGCCGCCCGAGAGCCTGCTGCCGCGCTCGCCCACCACCGTATCGTAGCCGTCGGGCAACGATTCGATGAAGGTATCGATATTGGCCCGGCGTGCGGCCTCGACGATCTCGTCAGCGGAGGCGCCGGGGCGGCCGTAGGCGATGTTCTCACCGATCGTGCCGTCAAACAGATACACATCTTGCTGCACCAGGCCGATAGCGCGACGCAGACTCTCCTGCGTCACGTCGCGCACGTCCTGCCCGTCGATGGTGATGGAGCCCGACGCGACATCGTAAAAGCGCGGCAGCAGCGAGCACGTCGTCGATTTACCGCCGCCCGAGGGCCCCACGAGCGCAATGGTCTCACCCGGCTTGATCGACAGGTTCATGTGGTCGATCACGGGACGCTCGATCATGGCGCGGGCAGCGCCGGCCGTCTCGGCAAGCTCCGCATTCTCGTAGCTAAAGCACACGTCACGATATTCCACGGCCCCGGCACTCACCTCAAGATCGGCCGCATCGGCCTTATCCTGAATGTCCGGAACGGTATCGAGTACCTCGTTCATACGCTTAAATCCGGCAATAGCCTTTTGATACGTCTCGGCCGAGTTGACGAGCGTTTCGAGCGGCGTGCAGAACAGCGAGATGTAGAGTGCAAAGGTGGCCATATCGACCGCCGCGAGCTCGCCGCGTGCGACAAGAATGCCGCCGAGCAGCACCACGATGGTGTAGAGGATGCCCGACAGCAGGCCATAGGTCGCCGTATAGACGCCCATGGCGTGGTACATGTTTTCCTTGGAGGCAAGGTAACGATCGTTCGAGGTGCGGAACTTCGCGCGCTCCGTCGCCTCGTTGGCAAAACTCTTGACCACGCGCATGCCGGCAAGAGAGTCCTGCAGCTGGGCGTTGATTCCGCTGATCTTTTTGCGGTTGTCGGTAAACACGGCGCGCATGCGCAGGTTCTGCCACAGCATGATGCCCGAGAAAGCGAGCGTCACCACGAGCATGGCAAGTGCGAGCACGGGCGCGATGGAAAAGAGGATCACAAACGAGCCGATGATCTCGATACCGCAGATGATCACCCACTCGGGCACATGGTGGGCGGCCTCGCAGATGTCGAACAGGTCGTTGACCACGCGACTCATCATGTCGCCAGAGTTCACGCGGTCAAAATAGGCAAAACTGAACCGCTCATACTGATCAAAAAGGTCCTCGCGCATCCTGGATTCCATGCGCGCGCCCATCACGTGTCCCCAATAGCTCACAAAGTAGCGGCAGGCGCAGCGAACGGCGTACATAGCCACCAGCCCCACGGCGATGATGCCGAGCGCCTGCATGATAGCCGCCTCGCCCTGGGTGAACAACCCGCCCGTCAGATTTCTCAGGATGATGGGAAACGCCAGGTCGACGCCGGCGAGCAGCAGTGCGCAGACGGTGTCGGCAACAAAAAGCCCCATCTGGGGCCGGTAATACGAAAGGAATCTTTTGAACATCGAAGCCCTTTGGGATAGAACGGCCAAAACTCGTCCATTCTATCCCAAAGGGCAAATCAGGTCTCGACGCTACAGGTCGGTGCCACCCAAACGATGTGCGATGCTGTCGCAGGCGAGCGCGCCCACCACGGTCTTGGCATCCTCGATCTTTCCGTCGAGCACGGCGTCGATCAGCTCGTGCAAGGGCACCAGATCGACGTTGACGAACTCGTCATCATCGGGATCGGGCGCATCGAACTCAAGCTTGGTCGCCAGATAGATGTGGATGATCTCATCGCAAAAGCCGCACGACGTGACGATCGAGGTCAGGAAGCGTATCTTTCCGGCCCTAAAGCCCGTCTCCTCGTGCAGCTCGCGGCGGGCGCAATCGAGCGGATCCTCGCCCGGATCGAGCTTGCCGGCGGGAATCTCGACCGTGACGCGATCGATGGCTGTGCGGTATTGGCGCACGAGCACGATCTTGCCGGTCTCGGTAAGCGCGACCACGGCGGCCGCACCGGGATGGCGCACGATATCGCGCGCGCTGTGCCGCCCGTTGGGCAGCTCGACCTCGAGTCGGTGGACATCGAGGATCTTGCCCTTCCAGGCCACGTCCTCCGAGAGAATCTTCTCATGCAGGCCAGCATCGTGCGGATCGTCATCACCGAGCACGAGCACGGGCTCGTCGAAGGTCTCGCCTCCTGGCTCCCCCTCGGCATGGCCCTCCACGCGAGCGTCCTCGTCGACGATCTTTGCGTCGACCTGCTCCTCATCTCTATCGTCCATCGTCATCGTTCCTTCCGCGTACGTTTAGTCGTCCCAGGCGGCGCGGCCGCGCAGGGCCCTCAGGCCAATATCGTGGCGCAACGTCTTGCCCTCGAAGTCGATCTTCTCGCACGCCTCGTAGGCGCGGTCGCGTGCGGCCTCAAAGGTATCGCCCAGCGCGGTAACCGCTAGGACGCGACCGCCGTTGGTCACAAGATTGCCATCGACCACCGCCGTGCCGGCATGATAGACCGTGACATCCTCCATGGCCTCGGCATCCTCGATGCCGTGGATAGGCTTGCCTTTCTCGTAGCTGCCGGGGTAGCCGGCCGAGGTGAGCACCACGGCGACGGCCCACTCGTCACGCCAATCGAGCTCGATCTGATCCAGCTCTCTCTTGGCGCAGGCGAGCATGACCTCGACGAGATCGTTCTTAAGGCGCGGGAGCACGACCTGTGTCTCGGGATCGCCAAAGCGTGCATTGAACTCGAGCACCTTCGGACCGGCGGGTGTGAGCATAAAGCCGCCATAGAGGCATCCGCGGTAGTCGATGCCCTCGGCCGAAAGCTGTGCCACCGTCTGCTCCATGACCTCGACCATCTTGGCATGCTCTTCGTCGGTCACGATCGGCACCGGGCTGTAGACGCCCATGCCGCCCGTGTTGGGACCGCGATCGCCCTCGAGGGCACGCTTATGATCCTGCGACGTTGCCATGGGACGCACCGTCTTGCCGTCGGTAAACGCCAGCAGCGAGCACTCGGGGCCGGTGAGCATCTCCTCGATCACCACGGTGCTGCCGGCCTCGCCGAAGGTGCCGCCAAAGCACTCACGCACGGCCTCCTCGGCCTGCGCAAGCTCGGTGGCCACGATAACGCCCTTGCCGGCAGCAAGGCCGTCGGCCTTCACCACGAGCGGGGCGCCCTGCTCGCGCACATAGGCAAGCGCCGAGGCCTCGTCGGTAAACGAGCCATAGGCGGCCGTCGGAATGCCGGCACGTTCCATGAGCTGTTTGGAGAAGAGCTTTGAGCCCTCCATCTGCGCGCCCTCCGCCCCCGGGCCAAAGCAAGGAATGCCCGCGGCACGCACGGCGTCGGCGACGCCGGCCACGAGCGGCGCCTCGGGTCCGATCACCACGAGTCCGCACCCATGGCTCTGGGCAAACGCCGCCACGGCCGCCGGGTCGCAATCGTCGAGAACCACGTTCTCGCCCACGGCCGCGGTACCGCCGTTACCCGGCGCGATGTAGAGCTTGCCGGCGCGCGGTGATGCTGCGAGCTTTGCCGCCAATGCGTGCTCGCGGCCGCCGCTGCCCAACAACAGGATGTCGATGGTTTGAGTGTCCGCCTTCAAGGGTGCCTCCTCGGTTGGTCGTGCGCGTCACCCCGACGCGCCATATGTCAATGAATATACCCCTCGGCGCACCGTTGTGCTGCCAAGGGGTATATCGCAATAAACTCTGTGCAGGTTAGTTCCAGAACCTGTTGATGATCTGCTCGCGCTCGGCTCCCACGCCGATAAACGTCACGCGGCAATGAGCCAAATCCTCGATGAACGCCACGTAATCCTGGGCGGCCTGCGGAAGCTCCTCGAAGCTGCGGCAACCGGTGATGTCGCACTTCCAGCCGGGCAGCTCCTCGTAAATGGGCTTGGCATGCTCAAAGCGAACCTGATGCTCCGGGACGCTCGTGTAGCGCTCGCCGTCGACATCATAGGCAACGCAGACCTTGATGGTATCGAACGCGGAAAGGACATCGAGCTTGGTGAGGGCGATGTCGGTCAGACCGTTGACGCGCGCGGCAAAGTTGGCGATCGGACCATCGAACCAGCCGCAACGGCGACGGCGACCGGTGGTCACGCCGTACTCGTAGCCCTCTTCGGTGAGAGTATGGCCGGCCTCGCTTTCATAGGAAAGCTCGGTGGGCATGGGGCCGGAACCGACACGGGTGATATAGGCCTTCATGACGCCGAGCACGCGGTCGACATTCTTCATACCCACGCCCGAGCCGGTGATGGCGCCGCCGGCGGTGCAGTTGGACGAGGTCACAAACGGATACGTGCCGTGATCGATGTCGAGCAGGGTTGCCTGAGCACCCTCGAACAGCAGGTTCTTACCCTCATCGATCATATTGTTGAGCAGAAGGCCCGTCTCGGTGATATAGGGGCGCAGACGCTCGGCATAGGGCAGGTATTCGTCGCAAATCTGGTCGACGGTATAGGTGGGCAGGCCGTAGATCAGCTCGAGCTCGGGGTTGATACGGGCCAGCGCGGTCTCCAGCTTGTCGCGGAACAGTGCCTCATCGAGCATATCCTGCATGCGCAGGCCGATGCGAGCCATCTTGTCCTGGTAGCACGGACCGATGCCGCGCTTGGTGGTGCCGATGTTCTTCTTGCCGAGCTTCTGCTCGAAAGCACCGTCCAGATCGATGTGATACGGCATGATGACATGGGCGTTACCGCTGATCTTGAGGTTCTTGGTCGAGATGCCGTCGGCCTCGAACATGTCGATCTCCTCGAGAACGACCTTGGGGTTGACGACGCAACCGTTTCCGATCACCGAGATATGATCGGAATACATGATGCCCGAGGGAACCTGATGCAGACCGTACTTTTTGCCGTTGACGACGATGGTATGGCCGGCGTTGTTGCCGCCCGAGTAACGGACGACCGCATCGAAATCACCGGCAACGAGGTCGCAGATCTTGCCCTTGCCCTCGTCGCCCCACTGAGCACCGACCAAAACGGTTGACGCCATCTTCACTCCTAACATAGATGACTGCCTGCTCAAAAACACAGCAAACAGAATCACAAACATCCACCAGTATACCGATACCGGTCGTCGCTGTCCTACTCCTCGACATGAGCAGCATCAAGCTCATAGAACTTGGTGCTGGCGGGCAGGAACATAAGGTCGACGTCGCCGATCGGGCCCGAACGGTTCTTTGCCACCACGATACGCGTGACGCCCTCGTCGGGTCGATCGTCGCGCGAGGCCTCGGACTCGTCCGCCGAGCGGTCCAGGAACATGACGATGTCGGCGTCCTGCTCGATAGAGCCCGATTCACGCAGGTCGGAGAGCTGCGGGCGCTTGCCGGTGCGGCTTTCCACCTGACGCGAGAGCTGCGACAGGGCAATCAGCGGAATCTTGAGCTCCTTGGCCATGATCTTAAGGCCACGCGACATCTCGGACACCTCGACGGTACGGCTCTCGGAGCGACGCCCCGCGGGAGGGCTCACCAGCTGCAGGTAGTCCAGGATGATGATGGCCTTCTCCTTGTTGTGGAGCATACGGCGGCTCTTGGCGCGAATCTCGGTCACCGTGGTGCCGGGCGTATCGTCGATAAGGATGTCGAGCTTCGAGAGCTCCTGCGTCGCCTCGTTGATGTTGGCCCACTGCTCGGGGCTGATGCGACCCATACGAAAATCGCTGATCGAGATCATGGCATAGGCGCAGATCAGACGCTGGGCGATTTCCTTACCGGACATCTCGAGCGAGAAGAAGCCCACGGTATAGCCCGCGGCCGCCGCATTGAGTGCCAGGTTGAGGGCGAACGAGGTCTTACCAACGGCGGGTCGGGCGCCGATGATGATGAGCTGACCCTCGCGAAATCCCATAAGCATCTTGTCGAGCGACGGAAAGCCCGTGGGGACGCCCGCCGCCTGGCCGCCTGCCTGGCAGACCTCCTCGGCCTCGTTATAGGCCTCGATCATAAACTCGGTCAGCGTCTTGTAGCTCGACTTGACCTCACGCGCCGTCACCTTGAGCAGCATGCTCTCGGCACGCTCGACGACCTCTTTGGTATCGGTCGGCGCATCGTAAGCCAGCGCGTTGATGCGATTGGTGGCGTCGATGATCTGCCGCAGCATCGAATCGCGTCGCACGATCGAGGCGTGATGCTGCCAGTTGACCAACGACAGGGTCTTTCCCATCAGCTCGAGGATATAGGCCTCTCCGCCCACCGCATCAAGCTTGTTGATACTACGCAGGTAGTCGATCAGCGAAATAGAATCGATCGGGATGCGACGGCTGTACATATCGACCATCGCGGTGAAGATCGTCTTATGGATCGGGCGAAAGAAGTCATCCGGCTCGAGCTCGACCTGCGCCTCCTCCACCACATCGGAAGAAAGCAGCATGGCGGCAAGAACATTGGCCTCAGCATCTTGGTTTTGCGGAACGGTCTTGACCGACGCTCGATCGCTCACCGTCAGGCCGTCGCCATGATCGTCGTAGGGCATGCATCCCACCTTTCTTGATCGCCGTGTACACGGCTCTCCATCTTAGAAGATGGACCGGGCAACGAGTCCCGCTGAAGGGACTCGACGCAAAAAGGCGCCCCGGTTTCCCAGAGCGCCCTTCTTAGAACAAGATTGTTGCCGTGGAGCAAATGCTACTCGGCAGCAGCCTCGGTCTCGACCTCGGCGGTCTCAGCGTCGGCGACCTCGGCGGTCTCCTCGGCCTCAGCTTCGGCGGCGAGCTCTTCGGCGGTAACGCCGACGAGAACGACAACCTCGGCCTTGATCTCGCGGTACAGCGAGATGGCAACGGCGTGGGCACCGGCAACCTTGATGGGCTTACCGAGCTCAACGCGCTTGCGGTCGATGTCCATGCCGAGCTGAGCCTTAACGGCGTCAGCGACCATAGCGGCGGTCACGGAGCCGAACAGAACGCCCTCGTCGCCAACCTTGACGTCGACGGTGATCTGCTTGCCCTCGAGAGCGGCCTTGGTCTCGTTGGCCTGGGCCAGACGGACGGCCTCGCGCTTGGCGATGTTGTTGCGACGCTCGTCAAGCTGCTTCAGGTTGCCCTTGGTGGCGGCAACGGCGAGCTTCTTGGGGAACAGGAAGTTCTCGGCGTAGCCCTGAGCGACCTCTACGACGTCGCCTTCGCCGCCCTTGCCCTTGATCTCATCGAGAAGAATAACCTTCATGATGTTTCTCCCTTCTTAGCCGCGATCGCGGTTGCCACGAGAGGAAACCACGGGGACGGTGTACGGCAGGAGAGCCATCTCGCGGGCGCGCTTGATGGCGTTGGCGATGTCATGCTGATGCTGCGTGCAAGCGCCAGTGACGCGACGGGGCTTGATCTTGCCACGGTCGGTCATGTACTTACGGAGAAGCTGAGTGTCCTTATAGTCGATGAACTCAGTGTTCTCCTTGCAGAACTGGCAGTACTTACGACGCGGCTGACGTGCAGAATAATCATTAGCCATGTCAAAATACCTTTCATTTGGCGACTTCGGGCTAGCCGAGGCCGCCCCTCACTCAAAAATAGCGAACAGCCCTAGAACGGGATGTCCTCATCGTAGACGTCGACCGCAGGCGGCTGGGGAGCCGGCGCGGAGGGACGGGACGCAGGGGCGCTCGGCGCTGCGGGGGCATAGCCACCCTGGTCGTAGCCACCCTGGCCGTTGCGGGAGCTCATAAACTCGATCTCATCGACGATGACCTCAAGCTTGCTCCTGCGCTGGCCGTCGCGCTCCCA
>DJRP01000030.1:165638-191275 GCA_002437815.1 Collinsella sp. UBA6357
CTCACGGCCTCGGCGCGGGTGCCGAACATGGTGCAGTCCACAAAGTTGGGATAGTCCTCCCACTCGCCGGTCTGCGCGTTGCGACGACGATCGTTGACGGCGACGCCAAAGGACAGAACCTGGGTTCCGCCGGCGGTGGCGCGCAGCTCGGGATCGCGCGTGAGGTTGCCGGAGATGTTCACTCGATTGATGCTCATAACTCACTACTTCCTCTCGGGACGGGCGACACGCCCGGTCCAAAAACGACAGTCTTACTCCTGGTCGTCGCGACGGACGATCATGTGGCGGACCACAGCGTCGGTGATGCGCAGGACGCGATCAAGCTCGGCGATCTGGGTAGGATCTGCGTGGAAGTTGATGAGGGTGTAGTCACCATCGGTGAGGTCGTTGATCTCGTAGGCGAGCTTGCGCTTGCCCCACTCGTCAACGGAGTCGACCTTGCCAGCGCCCTCGGCGATCGTGGTATCGATACGCTTCATCACAGCGAGACGGGTCTCGGGATCGAGCGACGGGTCAACAAAGAACAGCAGTTCATAAGCCTTCATATTGTCACCTCCTCTGGGCAAATGTGGCTCCAGGTCGTGAAGGTGCGCCTGGAGCAGGAAAAGACTGGCTAATCATAGCCTCCTCGCTCCCGGGTCGCAAGAATATGCAGCTAGAACCTCATGACCTCCACACATGTCAATCTTTACACGGATCCCTTGGCCAGCCCCATCCACCTGCCGACCATCTACCGACCATCATGTGACCCTTGGCTTGAGCACACAACGCCCCGCGAGCATATGCCCTCGTCGCAACGGAGGGGCTTGCGCATCACGTCTCGATACCACTGGTCTTTGGCGGACATAAACGTCACAAGCCATTCCCTGCGAGAACCGCGGCTTCACGCAGTTTTCGTCATTCCAAAAAAGAGCCAATTTTTAGTTTGCACAATTCGATTCCTCGTGTATACTGACTTTCGCATTTAACGGAGAGTTGTCCGAGTGGCCGAAGGAGCACGATTGGAAATCGTGTAGGCGCCAAAAGCGTCTCCAGGGTTCAAATCCCTGACTCTCCGCCAGTTCATTCTCAAAGCAGGCCTGTGAGCCTGCTTTGTTTTTACCCCATGCGGAGGGGTGGCAGAGTGGTTGAATGCGGCGGTCTCGAAAACCGTTTGGCCTGTATAAGGTCACGAGGGTTCGAATCCCTCCTCCTCCGCCATTTTGATCGATAAAGCCCCAGCAATGGGGCTTTTTCTTTTTGGGCTTCCTTCCCGGATCGCACTGCCCCCATCCTGTACATCAGCAGCCAAAAACGACATTCTTTGTCATCTTTGGCTGCTGATGTACACCCTTGCTTTCAGCCTAGAGAACATATCGGTCGATATCTCTCCACTCGGTATATTTCCCCACCCCGGCGGACATAAGGAAGCCATGTCAACCCGAGGTAAGAGGCCCCTCATGGATACCCCTGTTCTCATCTCGCATAAAACGGCATGGCTCGTCCATCATGCGCCCCAAGATCTGGTCAAAGCCGTTGCGGCACATGATTACGAAATAGGAGAGAGCCATCTCTCCACACGCCAACGTCTCGATCGCATTCGACAAGCTCTCATCGACTGCGGCATTCCCTCTGATATGCTCAACAACATCGACATCGCGGTTGCATTTCCCTTCGAACGCGTTCGCGCCAGCGACGTCACCTGTCATGTTTTGGGACAAAACCTGCCCCACGACCATATTGAGGAGCTAACACCCGGTATTTTTATCTGTGACGAAGCCTTCACCTTTGTGTGCACAGCGGAATGGCTGAGCGGGATCGAATATCTCGAATACGGCTACGAAGTCTGTGGTGACTATCGAATGGGTTTCGAACCTTCCGATTCATATAACGATCAACCCGCAACCACATCGAAGAGTCAGATTGTGGAGCTCCTTGACCGGAGTCCCGGCAAGCCTGGAGCCGCCCGCGCCCGGCGCGCGATCAGGCATATATACGACCACTCGGCATCGCCCATGGAAAGCGCGTCAGCCATTGCCTTTTCACTCCCAACAAGCGAGGGCGGCATGGGTATCCGAGGTATCGAGCTCAATAAGCAACTCGAGATCCCCGATCGCCTTTGGCATTGCACCAAAGCAAGAACGCTCAGAATCGATACTCTTATCACATGCCGACGTAAAAAACTCGGCATCGAATATAAGGGCGGTTTTCACGATGAAGCAGAACGCAAGGGGGCGGACGCAGAGCGCGAGGCCGTGCTTGGCCAAATGGGATACCGAATCATCTCACTCACCTCGGTGCAATTTTGTAGCCAGCTCGCCTTTCACCGATCCATGAACAGCATTCGCGAAGCGCTCGGCATGCCCCGCCGCACCGACGCCGAGTACCAACGAAAGCAAGACAAGTTGCGGCGTACCCTCATCCGCAACTGGAAAAAAGTCGATGACAGCAACACGTCCGACGAGTAAATTCCGCCGCACGGACCGCCCTGTTTAGCGCCCCGACCTCAACCTTGATACCCCCACCCTGTACACCAGCATCCAAAAACGACATCGCTCGCCATCTTTGGCTGCTGATGTACACCTTTTGGACGCGCCCTATGGCAACAATGCCGCGAAGAGCGCACCCACTCAGTCGCACCTCACATTTTGTATGGCAACCATGTACTATGTACGGGCAACATCTAAACCCAAAAGCCAAAGGACCCATCTTGCCCGTCGCCGCCATCATGACCGTAACCGCTCACGCCTCGTCCGCTATGGTCGCCATCCCGTTTTGGCTCGAGATGTTCGCTGTCGTCGCCGCATCCATCTCGGGCGTGCTGGTGGCGCGCGAGCACAAGCTCGACCTGGTCGGCGCGGTAGCGCTTGCCGTCGTTTGCGGCCTCGGCGGCGGTCTTCTGCGCGACATGACGCTTCAAGTCGGCAACGTCTACATTCTCAACCAGCCCATGGCGCTACCCATCTCCATCGCCACCGCGGCCGTCATCTACATCTTTCCCGCCATCGTCGACAAGCCCGAAAAACTTATCCCGCTGCTCGACATCATCTCGGTCGGCATCTACTCCGCCACCGGC
The DNA here is from genome assembly GCA_002437815.1 of Collinsella sp. UBA6357. Lineage (GTDB taxonomy): Bacteria > Actinomycetota > Coriobacteriia > Coriobacteriales > Coriobacteriaceae > Collinsella. Next base: position 168,694 of record DJRP01000030.1, read on the forward strand.
GCCGACAAGGCGCTCGTGTACGGCTTCGACCCTATCGTCTGCGTCATGATGGGCTTTTTTACCGCCGTCGGCGGAGGCATGCTGCGCGACAGTTTTATGGGCGTGGTGCCCGGAATCTTCCAACGCACCAACTTCTATGCCATAGCCTCGATTGCCGGAGCGGCCGTCTATGTCGCCCTTGTCATGAACGGCATCGTGAGCAACATTGCGGCACTCGTGGCGTGCGTGGCCGTCACCATGGGGTTGCGCTGGCTTTCGCTGCGCTTTGACATCAAGAGCCCCACCGAGCAGGATATCGCCCGCTTCCTACACCGCAAATAGCGCGCAGCCGCCACGACGCACCGACAATCCGCAACCGTCCGCGCCACGCAACGGCCCATCCGCACAATGCAACCGCTCGTTTCTTTTCGAGGACGACGTTCATGGGTATCTTTAGGGGTATCGATCATGGGTATCTTTAGGGGTATCGACACCGACTATCGAAGGACCGACCATGAACATCAAACGACCGAGCATCACGCTCGCCGCCGTCATCGCCTTTGCGGCGCTTATCCTGGCGCTACCCGCGCGGGCCTTTGCCGACTCCGGCACCGATACGGCCGACAACACCTTCATCGCCGGGGACGACGCCGTGAGCACCAAAGTTGCCGGCGACCTGTATTGGGCCGGCGAGCGGCTTGATTACAGCGACGCCGCCGTCGAACGCGACATCCTAGCTGCGGGCGACTCTCTCACCGTCACGGACACCACTGTGGGCGGCGCCGTCCGCATGGCGGGGCGCACCGTCAATGTCTCGGGCACCAAAGTCACAGGCAGTGCAACCCTTGCGGCCGAGAACATCGTCTTCAACGAGGGCTCCGAGGCCGCAGGCGTCTACGCCGCCGCACGGACCGTCAACTTCCGCGGCAGCGCCCGTGCCGCCGTGCTCGCCGGCGAGACGGTAACTCTCGATGGCACCGTCGAGGGCGACGTCGAGGTATACGCCTCCAAGCTCATCATCGGTAAGCACGCAAAGGTGTCGGGTATCGTCACCGCCCACGTGAACGACGAGCCGCAGCGTGCCGAAGGCGCCGATATCGGTGAGCTCAAGATCGACCGCACACAGGATGACGGCCCCGTCTCGACGATCGGCGATACCATCTCGAGCATTGTGTTCTCGAGTATCTCGGTCGCTTTCGTGGCCATCTTGCTCATGCTCATCCTGCCGAGGGCCGTGCGCGGCGGCGCACGCATGCTTGCAGAGCGTCCCGCCCCGATCTGGCTCACGGGCATCATCTGCTGCCTCGTGTCACTCCCCGTTATGGTCGCACTGTTCCTGACGATCGCCGGCGCCTCGCTGGCGGGCACCATCATCTGCGGCGTCATCGGCATCGCGCTCGTCTCCGCCTCCTTTGCCGGAGGCGCCATCGCCACGCTCTACCTGCCCAAGATGAACCGCTTCCTCGCGGCCGCGCTCGGCGGCCTCGTGGCCGGCGCGCTCACGGCAATCCCGCTCGTTGGCGGTTTTGTCTCGGCCGTCTGCTTTGTCTACACGCTCGGATACACCGTCCAAACCATCATCGCCAACGCCCGAGGCCCGCGCGCCGATGCTCCCGCCACACCACAGCTCCCCTAAACGAGCCCTGCCAAACAAGCCCATGTAACGCAAAACCCGCTGGAACACATCATGTTCCAGCGGGTTTTTAATCAAGCGATAAAGAATCGCGCTCTTATTTGTTGACCTGACCGGCGCGGACAGCGGCCTTCTTGCGGTCGGTGGCGTTGAGCAGACGCTTGCGCAGGCGGATGTTCTTGGGCGTGATCTCGACCAGCTCGTCATCGGCGATGTACTCCAGCGCCTCCTCGAGCGAGAAGGTGCGCGGCGGCACCAGCTGCACGGAGATATCGGAGGTGGAGGAGCGCTGGTTGCCCAGGTTCTTGGTGCGCGCGATGTTGACGACCATGTCGCCCGCCTTGCTGCGCTCGCCCACGATCATGCCTTCGTAGCACTCAGTACCGGGCTCGACAAAGAGCTGACCGCGCTCCTGGAGCGTGCCCAGAGCGTAGGCGACGGCTTTCTCGGTGGTCATGGAGATCATGGCACCGTTCTGACGGTTGCCGATCTCGCCGGCATAGGGGCCGTACTCCAAGAAGGTGTGGTAGAACACGCCCTCGCCGTGGGTAACGTTCATGATGCGGTTCTTGAGACCCATGATGCCGCGCGTGGGGATCTTGAACTCAAGGTGCGTCACGATACCCGAGGTATCCATGCTGGTCATGATGCCGCCAGCGGTACCAAAGACCTCGACGACCTTGCCCGAGTACTCGTCGGGGCACTCGACGACGGCCTGCTCGACCGGCTCGAGCTTGTTGCCGTTCTCGTCCTTCTTGAACAGCACGCGCGGACGACCGACCTGGAATTCAAAGCCCTCGCGACGCATGGACTCCATCAGCACCGACAAGTGCAGAATGCCGCGGCCCGAGACCTCGACGCCGCTCTTGTCCTCGAGCTCCTCGATCTTCATGGTCACGTTGTTCTCGGCCTCGTTGAACAGGCGCTCCTTGAGCTGACGGGCGCCCACGATGTCACCGTCGCGGCCGACGAGCGGAGAGGTGGAAGCCTCGAAGACGATGGACAGCGTCGGGGGATCGATCTCGATCGGCTCGAGCTCGACGGGATTCTCGACATCGGTGTAGACATCGCCGATATCGGTGCGCTCGATACCCACCACGGCGGCGATATCGCCGGCGCCGACCTCCTGGCACTCGGTGCGGCCCAGGTAGTCGAAGGTGAAGAGCTGTTTGACGGTAGCGGTGGAGCTGGAACCATCGTTCTTGACGACCAGGATCTGATCGCCCTGATGGATGGTGCCCGAATACACGCGACCGATGCCGATGCGGCCCACGAAGTTGGAGTGATCGATGGTCACGCACTGCATGGCGAGCGGAGCGTCGGCATCGACCTCGGGAGCGGGCATGTCATCGATGATCATGTCGAGCAGCGGGTACATGTCCATGTTGCCGTCCTCGGGGTCGAGGCGGGCAAAGCCGTTCATGGCGCTCGCATAGACCACGTGCTCCATGGCAAACTCAAGCTGCTCGTCGTTGGCGCCCAGATCGGCCATAAGGTCCAGGCAGTCGTTGTAGGCCTTCTCGGGGTTGGCACCCGGACGGTCGATCTTGTTCACGACGATCATGATGGAAAGGCCGGCATCGATGGCGTGGCGCAGCACGAAGCGGGTCTGGGGCATGGGGCCCTCAAAGGCGTCGACAAGCAGCAGGGCGCCATCGGCCATACGGAGCACGCGCTCGACCTCGCCGCCAAAGTCGGCATGGCCCGGGGTGTCGATGACATTGATCTTGACGTCCTTGTACTCGATGGAGATGTTCTTGGCCAAGATCGTGATGCCGCGCTCGCGCTCCTGGTCGTTGGAGTCGAGCACGCGATCCTCGACCTGCTGGTTGGCACGGAAAGCGTCCGTGGCTCGCAGGAGCTTGTCGACCATCGTCGTCTTGCCGTGGTCGACGTGAGCGATGATGGCGATGTTCCTGATGTTGTCTACGCGCATGTAGTTCCCCTATTCTTCTTTATGCATCGGCACGCGTATGCAGCCCGCTTCGATACGTTCGGCGGGAATTTAGAGCCTTTTACCGAAAACTCATATAGTTTAGCGATTTTTAGATAAGAGGGGTTTCCTCACCTGCAGGTTCAGGGTCGCTCCACATAAAACCATCGCCGGCACCCACGCCCTCAAACAGCACATAGGCCGAAAAGCCACTCTCGAGCGCGTTTTCGTAGAAGCTCACGAGCAAAGCATCGTGATAGCCTTCCTCGACCTCGACGCATCCAACATAGGCGATCGCATAACGCGCGATACGACCCAAGCCCTCGTCCTTGAGGCCCATCTTGTGCTCGGAGATAAAATTGGTCGCCGCCTCGAGGCAGGCTTCCTCGCCATCCTCGCTCAGCGCCGCTAGATAGCGGTTGCACGCGGCGTCCTCGACCGCGATAACCACGCCCGGGTTCTCACCGGCAGCAAGGTCATCCAAAAAAGCGCCGATCAGGTCGCACACCATGGCATCGAGCTCTGGCGACACGGCACCCTGATTGTCTGAGTTTTGAGCCATCTCCCCATCCTCTCCGCTATGAGTCGGCCTTTACAGTTTACGCGCCTCGTCGGCGATTCTCCGCGCCGCGTCACGTGTTTTTACTAATTCGCGCGATCGCTGGCGCAAAGCGTGTATCTGCCCGTGAAACAAAACCATGTCCACGCATGACCATGTTGCCGCTAGCGAGGATATCGAGAACACAAGCGCACCAACTGTACCACGCAGGCGCATGGTTACGAGCGCCACCAGAACAGCACCGATCGCGACCGTGCGCATCGAGGCAAAGCGCTCCTCGAGCGTGCGCAGATCGCAAGTCAACGCGATGCGCGCCGTCTCCGCCGCCCGGGCACGCAAATCGGCCGCATGTGCGATCGCACGGGGGTCATCATCGCGCACGGCAGTCGAACCCGAAGCCCGCCCCTTTGTGCGCCCACTGCTCTTGAGCAATACATCCCGGGCTTCGTTGATGGCGCGCATCTGATGCTCCGCCCGCTCGCGCAAACGCTTGTTGTCGCCATACTTGTCGGGATGCAACATCTGGGCAAGCTCGCGGTAGGCAAGCCTCACATCCCCATCGCTCGCATCTGCCGTAAGCCCCAGCGTGCTCAAGGCCTCATCGCGTGTCATCGAGCGTTAGAAGTCATCGGGCGACAGCGACTGCACAAATTCATCGAACTTCTCGAGCTCGGTGTCATCGGAAGATTCCTCGTGCACGGACACGGTGCCCACGCGATTCATGACCTCGTCCTCGACAAAGATAGGCGCGTTGGCCCGCACCGCCAAGGCGAGCGCATCGCTCGGACGTGCGTCAAGGGCGATCTCGGAGCCATCCTGGGCGATCACGACGAGCTTAGCAAAGAACACCGGGGCGTCGACGCGCACGATTTCCACGCGCTCGAGTTTGGCGTTGAGCGCAGCAATCGCATCAAGCATGAGATCGTGGGTGAGGGGGCGACCCTCGCGCCCCTTATCGATACCGCGACTAAGGGCGGCAGCCTCAAATGAGCCGGTCTGGATAGAAAGCGAACGCAAAGGAGCCGGCGAGTCGGGCTGCGAATCACGCTCGCGCAAAACGATCAGGGACGGAACAGGGCCGGCGGCCATGACGATGGTCTCTATGTCGACGCGAACCATGGAACACCTCCGGATCTCGGGAATACGAAAAGAGCGACGTCCGCTGCCCGCGGGCGTCGCTCAGTAATACTACCCAAACTCCGCGACGGATGATGGATGAGCAAAGAAAAAGCCTCGAGGCGGTAAACCTCGAGGCTCTCGATTCAAAAGATGGTGGACCTGACAAGATTCGAACTTGTGACCTCCCGGTTATCAGCCGGACGCTCTAACCAACTGAGCTACAGGTCCATCGCGCAAGGGATATATTAGACGAGCGCACATCGCCGCGTCAACAACTTTTTTTGAAAAAAGTTGTCTTTCTTATTTCTGCAGGCAAAGAGCGCTTTTGGCCTGGATATCAAAAGGGGGCGAGCCTGCCTCGGCAAGCTCGCCCCATTACCTATGCCAGAGCTTTGGAGAGCTGCTCGATTCCGTCGAAGTCGATCTCCCCATTCTCGCCCTCTCGGTCGATCTTTATGACCGTCCCTTTCCAGGTGGGCTCGGAGTCCTCGTCCTTGGCGGGCTTGTACTCCTCGGTCTTCACCACAAAGGCGAAGTCAAGCTCCTCGCGGTCGGGAAGCTCTTGGGTATCAAAACCATACTTCAGCTCGCCCAGGACCGACTGCATGGCCTCGACGGGGGTCGTGTCCTCCTCGAGGTCGCGGACACCCATCTCGCTGTTATAGAGGGCCGTAGGCGCCAAGTAGATGGTTCTAATTCGTTGCTGGCGCGTCTTCTCGAGCTTGTTGATCCAAACGACCAACACTACGATCAGCACCCACCAGATGATGGCGATAACCAGGTCGAGCGGATCATCGATCTTGTTAAAGCCCAGCGCGTACCACAGATACAGCAGGAAGATCGAAGCCAAAGCCGAAACGGCAAGGACCAGACAGTTGCTCTTCTTCATGACTCTAACCTCCCCTTACTCCTGAGCCTCGTCATCGTTGCCGAGGACCTTGTCCAGATCCTTCTGCAGACGACGGCTGTGCTTGCGGCGGCGCAGGCCAACGAGCACGCCATACACTGCGGTCACGATGCCGCACAGGATCATGTACCAGTGGACCCAGCAGGTGTCTTTCTTGCCTTCGAACTTACCCAATGGGTTCTGGGCGTCGAAAATCTGCTCTTCACTCGGTGCGGTCGCGTCATTATCGCCGGTCACAGCGCTATAACCGCTGGCGAGCGCCGTCGCAATCGTGTTGACTACGTTGTTGCCCGTGGACGCGGCCGGGGTGCCACCGGGTGCACCTGGCGTGGTCGGCGTAACGCCAGGCGTCGCGGGGTTCTGCGGCGTCACCGAAGCAGGCGTCACCGTCAGCGTGCCGAGCTCATCGGTCAGCTCGTAGTTATCCTGGTTCACCTGCATCCAGTCGATGGTGTAGGTGTTCTTGGAGTTGCCGACAGCCGTCTGCTGACCGGTCACCGTAATACCGATGCGATCGGTCTGGGCGAGGCCATCAACCGTCACGGAACCGTTCGTGAGCGCTGTGCCGTCATAGACCTTGGTGGCGCCGCCGGTTGCAATGTGCAACGGAGCCTTGGTGATGCGGTAGCTCTTGGTAACTGTACCGGTGTAGTTGCCCTTACCGGTAATGGTCACCGTGATGGTTGCAACGTCGACAAAGTTGTCGGTGTCGTAGGCGACCTCGTAGTCCGCGCCTTCCTCGAGCTCATTGCCCTCGGCGTCCTCCACAACGGGCGACCACTGGTGCTCGGTGCCGTCGTAGACAGAATCCTCGGGGTCGCTCACCGTGATGCCCTTATAGCTGTCGCTGGGTTCCTCCTCGGTACCAGGGGTAATCGATTGTGCCGTCACCGTCAGGGTGCCGATGTTCTCAGAAACCACCTTGTAATTCTTGGCCTTGGCGCTCTTATCAAAGGTCAGCTTATAGGTATTCTCGCTCGAACCGACCTCGGCCTGCTTGCCCGTCATGTCAAGCGTTGCCTCCTCGCCGTTGACGAGCCCCGTCACGGTACCGCCGGCCGTCAGCGCGATGCCGTCGTACACCTTGCTGGCCGAGTCGGTCGCAACCGTCAGCTCCGCCGGGTTAACGGTGATGGTTCCGTCGACCTTCTTGATGTTGAGCCGCGAGGTCACATCCTCACCCTCGGCATTACGGATCACCAGCTGGTCGGCCGTGGCCTTCACGGCTTCGTCGGTCACATCGGTCACGGTCGCCGTAGCGGCTGCGGTCTCCAGCGTGTAGCCCTCAGGCAGCTGAGACACCGCGACGCTGGCACCGTGCGCCTTACCGTCAAAGATGAACGTACCGCCCGTGGTGGTCACAACGATCTCGTCAGCGGACTCGGTAATGGTCAGCTTACCGATCTCGATCGAATCGATCGAGTAGTTGCTCGCCTTGGCCGAACCGGTCCAGTTGAGCGCATAGGTGTTGTCGGATGTACCGACCTTGGTGCGTGCACCGGTAGTCTTAAAGTCGACCGTCTCGCCGTTGACGAGCCCGGTGATGGCACCGCCGGCCGTCAGCGCGCGGCCATTGTACGCACGCGAGGCGCTATCGGTCTTGATGGAAACCGATGCCGGCTTGATGCGATAGGTCTTCGAAACCGTGCCGGAGTAGTTGCCCTTGCCGGTGATAGTCACCGTGATGGCGCCAGCATCGACAAAGTCATCCGTGCTGTAGGAAAGCGCGTAGTCAACGCCCTCCTTGAGGGTATTGCCGGAAGCGTCCTTGACCTCGGGAGCCCACTTGTGGGCGTTACCGTCATAGGTGACATCCTCGGGGTCGTTCACCGTGAGATTGCGATAAGTCGGATCGTCCGGGTTCACGGACTGCGACGTGACCACGAGGTCGCCGAGTTTGTCGGAGGCAACCGTATAGTTACCTTCCTTGGCGGTACCCCAGGCAATGGTGTAGCCGTTCTTGCTGGAACCGACCTCGATCTGGGCGCCGTTGGTCACCACGTCAGCGCGCTCGCCGGAAATAAGGCCGCTGATGGTGCCATTCCCATTCGTAAGTGCGGTGCCGTCGTAAACCTTGGTAGCGCCCTCGGTCTCGACCGTGATCTGCTTCGGCGTGACTTTGAGCGTGCCGGGCTTAACGGTAACGTTCGTGAACATGCCAGTCACGTCGTCGCCCTTGGCATCGAGGATCCTGTAGCTCTTGACCGTGTTCTTGGACGAACCGGCATCGGTCTGAGAGCCGTCCATGGTCGCCTCGACCGTGAAGCCCGCAGGCAGGCCCTCGGCAGTGATCTTGTCGGAACTCAGAGCGCGGCCATTATAGACACGCGTATCAGAGCCGCTCATAAGCGTGACAGCCGCCGTAGACGGCGTGACCTCGAGCGTACCGAGCTCGTCAGTAACCGTGTAGTTGCTTGCCTTGGCACCTGTCCAGTCGATGCTGTAGGTGTTGTCAGACGTACCGACCTTGGTGCGGCTACCGGTGGCCCGAGCGGAAACCTTGTCGCCGCCCTTGAGGCCATCGACCTTGATGCCCTTCGCGGTCAGTGCCGTGCCATCGTACTCCTTCTTGCCGCCGTCGGTGCTCACCGTCAGCGGAGCAGGCGTGATCTTGATGGTCGCCGCGCCGCGCTTGATGTTGAGCTTGGACGTCACGTCCTTGCCCTGTGCGTTGATGATAACGAGCTCGTCGACCTTGGACGTGACCTCGCCGTCGGAAACGTTCGTCGCCGTAGCCTTGGACTTGACCTCCTTGACGGTGTAGCCCTTGGGCAACCCCGTCACCTCGACGGTGGTGCCGTGGGCCTCGCCATCGTACTGGGCCGTAACGTTCACCGGAGTCGCGGTGATCTGATCGGCAGACTCGCTCACCACGAGCTTGCCAAGTGTTTCACGTGCAACGGTGTAGTTGCCCTGCTTGGCCGAGCCGTCCCAGGTGATCTGGTAGTTGTTGTCGCTCTCGCCGACCTCGGTCTGTGTACCCGTGGCGTGAATCGTCGCGGACTCACCATTCTTGAGGCCCTTGATGGTCGCAACGTCGTGCGTCAGCGCCTCACCGTCGTAAACCTTGGAAGTACCCTCGGTCTCAACCGTGAGCTGAGCAGGCGTGATCTGATAGAAACGATCGACGGAGCCGGTGTAGTTGCCCTTACCGGTAATGGTCACCTTGATGGTGCCGGTAACGTTGGTGAAGTCGTCCTTGTCGTAGGAAACCGTGTAGTCGGTGTCGTCGACGAGTGTCTTGTTGCCGTCCCTGACGGTCGGCGCCCACTGATGGGCCAGCCCGTCATAGATGACATCCTCAGGCGCATCGACGCTCATGCCATAGTCGGTGTCATCGATGGAACGCGCCGTGACCTTGAGCTTACCGACCGTTTCCTTGACGGCGTAGTTGCTTGCCTTAGCCGTGCCGTCCCAGGTGAGTGTATAGGCGTTATCGATCTCGCCGACCTCGGTCAGCGAACCGGTCGTCTTGAAGGTAGCCGTCTCGCCGTTCACAAGGCCCTTCATGGAGCCATCGGCGGTCAATGTTTTGCCGTCATAGACCTTCTCGCCCGAGTTGGTGACAATCGTCACCGTGGCGGGATTCACCGTGAGGTTCTCAGTACCCTCAACGTAGCCGCTGTAGTTCTTCTTGCTCGAAGCACGGACATACACCGTCTTGTTGTCGGCGTTCGTCAGCGTGACCTCGGAACGATCCTCTGCCCACTTCTTGCCATCCAGGCTGTACTCGATCTTAACGTCGTCATCCGTAGCGGCCTGAGCCGTAACCTCGCCCGCTGCAAGCGCATGGCCGTCATAGGTCTTTGAGGCGTCTTTGGTCGTCAGCGTGATGTTGCCCTCGGCCGCGGCCCTGGTAACCGACAGCTTGCCGGTCTTGACCGTGATCTCGTAATTACCGAGGTCGGTACCCTTCTTGGCAGCGTACTCGAACGTGTTCTTAACATCCTGAGCCGTGACGTCCTTCACCGTGGCGAAGTTGCTGTAGTCGACGCCCTCGCCCTCAGCGAAGCCGTCGCCGCTTACGGCGACATCGGTCTTTTGATGATTCTTGCCATCATAGGTCCAAGAGCCATCTGCGGACGTCAACGTGACCTCGCGCTCGGTGATCTTATACGTCTTGGTAACGGTACCGGTGTAATTGCCAGCACCCTCAATCGTCACGGTGATGGTACCGACATTCTTGAAGTCTTCGGTCGCATCGTCGCCACGCTTGTAGGTAACCTTGTAATCCGTACCGACAGTCAGCGTGTTGCCCTCGGCATCCGTGACCGTCGGAGTCCACTGATGCTTCGCACCGTCGTACTTCACCGATACCGGATCATCAATCTGAATACCCTTATAGGTCTTCTCGTCCTTCTTATCGATGGACTGCTTGGAAACCGTGAGGGTACCGATGTTCTCCTTGACGGTGTAGTTCGACTTCTGGGCAGAGCCGTTCCACTTGAGGTCGTACGTGTTGTCGGACGAACCCTGCTCCGTCTGCGAACCGGTCGTCTTGAACTCAGCCGTCTCGCCGTCAACGAGGTCGCTGATCGTGCCCTCGGCCGTCAGAGCCGTGCCGTCATAGACCTTGGAATCGCTCGGCGTGGTCACGGTGACGGTACGCGGCGTCACTGCCAGATAGCCGTCAGCTTTCTCGATCTTGAGCTTAGAGGTAACATCCTCTCCCTCGGCATTGAGGATGACCAGGTTGTCGGCCGTCACCTTCAGACCCTGATCGGAATCCTTGCGAGCGTTTACATCCTTCACCGCCGCGTTGGACGATGCGTCGCGCGCGGTATAACCCTCGGGCAGGTTGTAAACGTTGACCGTCGGCGTGTGCGTAAGTCCATCGTACTCATAGCGACCGCCCGTTGTGACGACCACGATGGTCTGAGCAGACTCGGTAACCGTCAGCGCGCCAAGGCTCTCCTCGGCAATCTTGTAATTGCTCTTCTTGGCACCGGTCCAGTCGATGCTATAGGTGTTCTGAGACGAGCCGACTTTAGTCTGAGAGCCGGTGGTCTTGAAATCAACCGACTCGCCGTTGACAAAGCCAGTAACAGTACCGGGAGCAGTCAGCGCACGACCGTTGTACTCCCTGGCCGCACCATCGGTCTTAACCGTCAGCGGGGCGGGAGTGATCTTATAAGTACGCGTAGCCGTGCCGGTGTAGTTACCCTTGCCCGTGATGGTGACGGTAACCTCGCCGACGTTCTTCGTGTCCGCAGAGAAGGTCACGTCGTAGTCGGTACCGGCAACGAGCGTAGCGCCCGTCTTGCCATCCTTAACCTCGGGAGTCTGCTTCTGGTCCAGGCCGTTGTAGACGACATCTTCCAGATTGGAGATCTCCATGCCCGTCGCTTTCAGATCACGCGGCAGCACCTTGAGTTTTCCCTCGGTGATCGTGACATCGTAGTTGGAGTCCTTGTAACCATCCTTCTTGGTATAGGTAATGTTGTTCGCGACCTCGCCCGGCTCGGTGATGGAACCGTTGGCTGTAAGATCGCTGACCTCGCCCTTTACAAAGTCGTACTGGCTCGTCACAACAACGTCGTGATCTTCAAGCGCGGTACCGTCATAGTTCTTGGTATGACCGTTGCTCACCAGTGTCACTGGACGCTTGTTGATCTTGTACTCAACCGTAGTCGTGCCGGTGTAATTTCCCTTACCGGTCACTGTGATGGTCACCGTGCCAACGTTCGTCACGTCGTCGCTGTAGGAGAGCTCGTAATCAACATCCTTGGTGAGCTTCTGGTCGCCGTCCTTCACGACCGGCTCAAGCTTCTGCTCGCCGCCGTTATAGATAGTGTCGTCCGGCTTGCTGATCGTCATGCCCTTAGACGCGACATCCTTGCGGTCGACCGTGAGCTTACCCGTCTGATACTCGATGACGTAGTTGTCTTCCTTGAACTTCTCGCCCTTGTCGAAGGTGATGGTGTTGTCGACGGTGCCGGGGTTGATGATGGAACCCGTCGCACGGATGTTGCTTACCTCGCCGGTAACGAACGAATCCTCGCCCGTCTCAACAACGGTCGCATCGGTAAGCGCCGTACCGTCATAGGTCTTGCTATGTGTGTTACTAGACAGTTTCACATGACGCGAAGTGATGTTGTAGGTGCGCGTGACCTCGCGGTTGTAGTTGCCGATTCCCTTCACGGTAACGATAACCTGGCCAGCGTTAACAGTATCATCGCTATAGGACAGCTCGTAGTCGCGACCCTTGACCAGACCGGTGCTGCCATTCTTGACGACCGGCTCCTGCTTTTGTTCCTTACCGTTGTACTTGACATCCTTCAGGTTACCGACCGTGATGCCCTTGTAGTCGTCATGGCCAGGCTCGATGGACTGCTGCGTCACCGCCAGCGTACCAAGGCTCTCCACGGCAATCCTGTAATTGTTCTTCTTGGCACCGGTCCAGTCGATGCTATAGCTGTTCTGAGACGAGCCGACCTTAGTCTGCGAACCAGTCGTCTTAAAATCGACCGTCTCACCCTTCACGAGACCCTCGATCTTGCCTTCAGCCGTCAGCGCCGTGCCGTCATAGACCTTAGAAGCATTCGGCGTCGTAACTTGAACGTCCTTCGGCTCTATAACGAGTGTAAGCCCTTTGCTCTTGCCGCTCTCATCCTTGTAATTAAACTTGGCATTCGGAAAGTTCTCCTTATTGAGAACCTCGAAGTCAGTCCCAGAGAATCTCGCAATATACGCTTTAGCATCGATGCCACTTACAGATTTGGTACCGACGTAGCGGAAGTCTCGCCCCTCTTTGAACTTATCGCTGTTCGAAGTGAGCGTAACACCCTCGATGGTATGCTTCTTGCCGTCGTACGTAATGACTTGCTTAGCACCGTCGACAGTTACAACAATCTCGTCCGTAACTGGTGTTACGGTCAAATCTCCTTCGACCGTAAAAATCTCGTAGTTATCCGGCTTGGCGCCATCGGCCAATTCATAGCTGAACGTGTTTTTGCTTGTGCCCGCATCGGTCTGCGCCCCGGTTACCGTTGCCTTGAATCCTTGCGTACCGGCAAAACCGCCGTCACCCTTAGATTCATCAATGGTAACTTCATCCTTCGTCAACGAAGTACCATCGTATTCTTTGCTATCGGAAGCAGATTTGAGCGTCACCCTACGCTTGGAAATCGTTAGAACACCATCGACAACATGGAACTCGACATCACTATAAGCGTCATTCTTGTTAGAGAACTTGCCTTCACCCATGTTTGCGTAGGTGCCAGCATCGGTTCTGCTTACAGCAGCACCATTGAACTGGATGTCATCAGCTGTGTACCCTTCGGCACCAGAAATGCTCTTGACCGCATAACCGCTAACGCTATGTTCCTTGCCGTCGTACGTCACCGAGTCAGAATTCATCTCGATATTGACGACAACCTTAGAAGCATTCTTGGTGACCTCAAGCGTACCGTACTCCACCTTAACGTCATAGTTCTTTTTGACGTTATCAGTCTCGGTATACGTAAAGGCGTTTTTAGAATGACCGACCTCGGTCTGAGAACCGGTGAACTTCAACGTCGGCGCGTCGGTCCCGAAGAAGCCCTCCACTCTTATGACTTCATGCTTTTCAAGCGGTTTGCCATCGTACGCCTTGGTAGCAGAAGCGGAGGTGATGTAGGCAACCTTCTTTTTAATGGTTAGCTTGCCCTGGTCTTTTTTGATTTTGAACTGCTGGGTAACGTCATTACCAGATTCATCGGTCACCAGAGGCGTACCTGAGATCTCGTTTTCATATGTGCCGGCATTGCGTCGTAAACCCGACGTCGCCGTAAGACCGGAAACATGGTACGTTACGCCATCGATGGTGAACGTATCGTTCTCGAGGCCAGACGCTTCATGGTCGTGAGCGTCATACTCCGTTTCGACGCTTCTCGACTTGACGGTAATCTCCATCTTTTCGTCGTCTTTATCAAGCGCGGTGACCGTCAATTTACCGGTTTTGGTCTCAATCACATAGTTGTCAGCCTTGGTGTTCTCATTGAGCGTGTATGAGAATTCATTATCGCTACCACCAGGAAGTGTCTGGGAACCAGTCACAGAATAGGAAGCGCCTTCGCCACTAACGAAACCGTCATTGGAAACAGTAATGTTGCTATTGGAAAGCGCCTTGCCATCGTATTTCTTACTATCGGTTGCAGAGGTCAACGTAACGTTACGCTTATTGATTTTCAGCGTTCCGTTCTTAGTCGCAGAAACGATGTACTTCTCGTCCTCTGAGACCCTACCGATGGCTCCGTCCGCGAAGACGACATCGTAGTTTCCCGCATCTTTGCCAGTACCCTTGGCCTCGATGCCTTCGAACTTGGCATCTTTTGCGCTCGATGTATAGCCTGTCAGCTCTTGGGTTTCGCCATTATATTTATAGCTATCCGTATTGGACTTAGCCGTCAGGGTAACGTTCTTGTAGTACCTCACCATAATGGTGAAATCATTATCAAGCGCCGTCTTGGTCGGTGTCTGGTCCGGGACGATCGTGTAACCCTCGATCGTCTTTGCGTCGGCAGTCACCGATTCGCCGAATTTCAACAAACCCGTAGAGCGCTCGGCAATCTCATGGCCGTCCCACACATATTCAATAGTGTATTTAACGCTCTTCTTGGTGTAGTAGAAGATGATGGTGTTGTCGCCCGAACCGATAGTAAGGGATTTCTCAGCTTTATCGACACTGTATCCCTGAAACTTCAGGGCATCAACTGTCACCTTAGCGCCGTACTCGCCGCGGACCGTACTGGAATCAGCAAGATCATTGCCGGTTTCCTTATCCACATATTTAACGGTATACGGATAGTTTCCCTTTGAGTAGTAGAGATAGACCTCCTGCTTACCGGTTTCATCGACCGTGATAGCCGGGTCTGCCTGGGCGAAGTTATAACCATTGATGGAAATTACTTCATTTCCAGGCACAAACGTACTGCCGGTCTGAGCCGCGACCTCGACAGAATCAGCAAGTTTATGGCTCTTGTTTCCGAGCTCCACATAGTGGACGGTCACCTTTGACATCGATTTGATATCGATGTTGCCGTCGAGATGCCAGGTATGACCGGCACTCACATAATCGGCCGCACCAGAACCAACATTGGTCATGTAGCCCCAGTCAACGTCGCTAAGGTTGATTCCTCCATTCGCCGTCTTGTAGCGGATGGTGCGGGGGAGCAGCTCGATGGCCTTGCTCCTGAAGCCAGCTATCTTGCTGCTGCCATCAGAGCCATTGCTGCGCCCACCATTTGAACCAGAGGCCGCTTCGATGTCGGAGACCCACAGTTTGCCGAGCGTGAACCAACCGTCTTTGTTAACCGTCAGTCCAAGTTCCTTCTTTTTAGCCTCAGCTTCAGCGCCGCCATCGGACAGGCTTTTTCCGTTGTAGACAACCTTGGTGTAGAGATACACCCATGCACCCTTTGAGCTGTCCTCTATAACCGTCACTTCCTTGCTGCAGGAGTGACCATCTTTATCGACAGCATAGATCGTGACGGTGCCCGGATAGACACCTGTCGCCTCACCAGTATTGGGATCGATCGTCAGAATGCCGGAATCGGACGAGCTCCACGTCACATCGCTCGTAAAGCCGGAACCGGTATAGGTCGTCTTATCCCCGACCTTGATCTTGTCTTTGCCTTCGATGCCATAGATGCAATAGGAGCGCTCGATGGTACCAGAGTACTTACCCTTGCCGGTAATGGTCACCGTAATGGTGCCAGTGCTCGTAAAGTCAGTCGTCTCTTTGCCGTCGCGCTTATATATAACTGTGTAGCCGCTCTCGGGAACGGTCTTGCCATCCGCATCAGTTACAGCAGGCGTCCACTTATGCTCCTTACCGTCATAGATATGGTCGGAAGGTTCGTCGGCAGCGATCGTCTTTCCATCAGATTTCTTATTCATATCGACGATCGTGGTGCCAGCACGGTAGATACCGTTCGATTTGACGACGATCCTTACTTCGTATTTACCAGATCCATAGAACTGGGACCTTTTATCAGGGGCGTCGCGATCAAACTGGTTTGCAAACTTAACACCGTCTTTCCAGTATTCAATCACGATGGTGTTACTCATTACATCGGTATTGATGACATCCCCGGTCTTGGCATCCGTCAGAACTGGCACCCAGTAGTGATCGCCATCCGCGTCAAAAGACGGAGCAGCAGAAACATTAAAGGATCTCTTATAAAGGCGTACTGTTTCGGTGCCCGAGTCACTACCCCACTGACCCACACCGTAGCGGTAGGTAAAGGTGTAGTCCTTGTAATCGCCGTCGAATGTCCAGTCTGGCTCGTTCGCTTTAACCGTAATCGTCTTCTTATGGTTGTCAGAAACCGTAAACGGCCCATCGGCATACCACTCCCACCAGCTATCGCCCTTGGAAGCACTCAGCTCGAACGTGTCGCCCATTTCCACAGTCGCTTGTGGAGCGCTCACATCCGCGCTCTGCACCGCAACGGCCCCGGAATCCTCGATCGGCGTGGCCTGCTCTGCAGTCTCACCGTTCTTCTCCTGTTCGGTCTCGAGCGTGACCATCGAGCCCTGCGCCACATCAGCGGCGTCCACGGTGTACGCACCGTTAGCGTCAGCCTTGAGCTCGCGATCGGACCCGTTGACGGTGAGCTGGACACGATTCAGCTTGTAGCCGTTGTCCGGCTGCACGTTAAACTGGAAGTTGTCGCTCGTGGACGCCGTCACCTTTTGGGACGGCTGCGCAATGACCTGACCCTTATAGGTGATGGAAGCGTTGTTGAGCGTGAGGGCGATATCGGCAGTCGCTGCCTGCTGGGTTGCCTGCGCAGTCTGGGAGCTGTTCTGCGTTTCGGCAGCATTATCCTGCGAGCCAGATTGGTCGCCTTGGTCAGACGTCGTCTGCGATTGGTCCTGCGTATCCGACTGATCGGTTGTCTGCTGCTCGCTCGACGAACCTTGATCCGTCGAATCCTGCGTAGCGATGATGCCCGCTTCCTGCAGCTCCTCGGCAATCGCCGCGGTCGGTACACCAGAAAGCAGCATGGTCGCCGTCATGACCACCGTCATGGATTTGATGCCGAATACCTTTGCCCGGTGCACGGCGCCGGTGGCGGTCAATCCCTGCTCGACCCGATCGTTCTTGCGCATATATCCTCACCTCAGCAAGTCCCCGCGCTCCCACACGGATAGTGCCAATAGTCTTTTTTCAACATGACGTCCAAGCTGGAACGGCATAAATCAAGAGCATGATTCAAGGTATATATACTATATCGATGTGAAGGATTGCGGGATAAAATATGGTTGGTAGAGCAGCATTTCATAAAATCGTTTTCATCTGTTGCGTTTACCGAGTATCGCGCCCGCGCGCTCCGCTTAGCACCACACGTCACCCTATACTCATATTCCAATGAGTATTTCCTTGAAACATAAAACGCTGCCATGGATTCGCGTCGTCTGTGCGGCGGCGCTGATGCTTGTCGCGTTTTTGCTTTCTGCTTGTGCGGCCTCAACAGACGAAACCTCCGGGACCGACTTTTCGGCACCCGATCACATTGCCGCCTCCGCGTTTCACACCGATGCCGCCCAAACATCCAACGGTGCATCGATCGACTCGTCATGCGTAAACGACGGCTACGTCGGTGCCTGCGCCACCAACCAGCAACGGGTCAAGTTTCTCGTCTCCCACGATCAGGAAACCTACAGCTACGACCTGCCCCAAGACGGCACGCCCATTATTTGCCCGCTCACCTTCGGCGACGGATCATATCTGTTCCGCATCATGCAGAATACCTCGGGCGACAACTATATCGAACTGTTCAGCACGTCCGCCAACGTCACGTTGAGCAGCGAGTTTGCACCGTTTACCGTACCAAACGTGTACTGCAGCTACACAGATTCCAGCGCCTGCGTCAAAAAGGCGCGCAAGCTCGCCGGCAAGGCCAAAAACCAAGGCGATGCCGTCGAAAGCATCTGCCAGTGGATTGTGGATAACATCGGATACGACAACGAAAAAGCATCCGAGCTCAAGCAGGCAACAGGCTACGTGCCCGATCCAGACGCGACCCTCAAGAGCAAAAAGGGCGTCTGCTTCGATTACGCCAGCCTAGGTGCCGCAATGCTACGCAGTATCGGCATTCCTACAAAAATAGTCACAGGATATGTTTCCCCCGACCAGATCTATCATGCATGGATCATGGTTTATATCGATGGAACATGGAAAAGTGCCCAGTTCACCGTGGATAAGAACACGTGGTCGCGCGTGGATCTGACATTTGCCGCGAGCGGGGACACCAAAAATGTTGGAGATGGAAAGGAATATACTGACCGATATGTATACTGACCACTGCAAATTAGCTCCTACAAGGGCGGGAGATTAGATGGCAGACAAGTTATTGGAAAGCAGCGCAATCAGCGCCTTTTGCGACAGCATCGCCACCATGCTTTCAGCGGGCATCCAGACCGAGGAAGCCGTCCACATGCTTGCGGAAAAACGAGAGCAATCGCACTTCAAGGCAGTATGCGACGGCGTGTATGGCAAGCTCATCGGTGGCGCGGGGCTGGCAGACGCCATGGAAAGCACCGGAGCGTTTCCGTCGTACACGATTGAGATGGTGCGCATCGGCGAAGCCTCCGGCCGCATCGAACGCGTGCTGCGCAGCCTGGGCCGCTATTACGATAGCGAGGGGCGCATCTTCAATAAGCTTCGCAACGCCGTGGGCTATCCCGCCGCGTTGCTGTGCATCATGAGCTGCATTCTGGGGTTCACGGTGGTCTTTATCCTCCCCACGTTTACCGATGCTTACGACAACATGTCGGGGTCGCTGACATCGGGGTCCTTCTCCATAATCGGTGCTTCGGCCATCATCGGCTGGATCGCACTGGCCGTCGTGCTTGTCGCCGCCATCGTCGCGCTGGTCGTCACCGCGCTCACGCACACTGAGACCGGCCGCATCCGTGTCATCAAAATGTTCGAGAAGTTCCCGCCGACCAAACGCGCCATGTACCAGCTTGCCACATCCCGCTTTACGAGCGCCCTTTCGGCCTTTGTGGCCTCCGGCGTTCAAGACGGCATCGCCATGGAACGCGCAGCAGCAACCGTCGACAACGACGAACTCGCTGCCAAACTCGAGCGCGCACATCAGAGCATGCTCGACTTAGACAACCCGCGCAGCCTTGCGCAGGCAATCGCCGAGAACGATGTGTTCGAACCCATCTACGGCCGCATGCTCACGGTCGGCATTCATTCCGGCTCTGCAGACGAAGTGCTCGGCCGTCTATCCGATACGTTCTTCAACGATGCCATCACGCAGCTCGACTCTGTGGTCGACAGCGTCGAGCCGGCTCTCGCGGCATTTCTGACCATCGCCGTCGGCGCCACGCTCATCGCCGTCATGTTGCCGCTCATCGGCATCATGGGCTCCATCGCCTAACAGCAGAAAAGACATCGTTCCATGTTTCACGAAACAACCGATAAAGACCTGCAGGCCCGTAAGCGTCGACGGATTATCACCGCGATAGCAGTCGTGGTCCTCGTCCTCGCCCTCGGCGGTGGCCTTCTTCTTATGCGCCACGCCCAGCGCGAGCAAGGCGCCCAGGCACTGCACGATTCCATCCTCAACTCCGCCAAACAGTGCTGCGCCATCGAGGGAAGTTACCCCAAGTCGCTCAAGCATTTGGAAGAGGACTACGGTCTAACCATCAACCACGACGATTACATCGTCAGCTATGAGTACTTCGCCGGCAACATCATGCCGAGTGTGGTGGTGACGCCGCGATGAGCTATACCGACGAAAAACTCGAAACCGAGCGCTTCGAGGCACTCTCGAAACTATCTGAGATCTCCGCCGACAACGATACAGGCCGCAAGCATCGCAAGATGTTCCCCATATTGCTGCTCTGCGTCTTCTTCTTGACGCTTCTGCTTGCGCTGATCGCCGGCATCACCGTATATCGCCACGTATCCGATACGCAGGCGGCCAATGTGGCGCGGCGCGAAGGTGTTGAGCTTATCGCCAACATCGTGCGCGCCAACGACGCCAAGGGGGCCGTGGCCACCGGGCAAGGTCCCGAGGGAAAATCGCTGGTCATCGTAGAAAACCTCGATTCCGGTGTATACGAAACGCGCCTTTATCTCTACAAGGGCAAGATTGTGCAGGAATACAGCCTTTCGGGAACGGCGTACACTCCCGCTAAGGCGAGCGAGGTAACCGAATCATCGCGCTTTGACTTTAGCTACGACAACGGGCTGCTCTCCATCACCACCGACCAAGGCAGCTGCGAGATCGCCCTTCGTTATCTGCAGGGAGGGAAGGCGTAATGGCAACTCCCATGACCAAAGACGATTCGCGCCGCATGCGCTCGACCACAGCGTTCATGGTTGAAACGCTCGTGTTGCTGATTGTTCTTGCGACATCGATCGCGGTCTTCACCCAATTGTTCTCTCGCGCCACCGCTGCCGCCGATCAATCCGCACGACTGTGTCAGGCGGTTGATATTGCCGAGGACGCAGCCGAGGAATTCTCCGCCGACCCCGCAGCCGTAGCCGCCAGCAGCAAAGTCGGCAACGGCGTAGCCATCAGCGGCCACGACAACTACAAGGTGTCCTGCAAGATCACGCAGGACAAGCAAGGCGTCGGGACGCTCTGGGCCGCGCATATCACCGTGTCCGATGCGCAGGGAAAAATATATGCGCTCGATACGTCCCGTTATGTCAGCGAGGTGAAATGATGGCTTCAAAACCCAATGAGGGCGTGCGCATCGGCCCCATAAGTCTGCTCACGCTCATCTCGGTATTGCTGCTCGCCGTGCTCGCTATGCTCTGCGTGACCACGGCAAACGCCTCGCGGGCCATGTCCCGCCGTCAGGCAGACGCGGCAACGAGCTCGTATCGGATCGAGTCCTGCGGGCAAGCCCTGATTGCCGAGCTCGACGACGTCGCCCACGCCAACGGAACGGACGCCGCATCGGCCGTCTCCAGCATCGCTGCACGGCTCGACACCATCAAGCAGGCGGCTCTCGACACTTCCGAAGCCGATGATCTGGATATCGATGCCAAGACCGACGGGTCTTGCGTTACCTTCTCGATCGCCGCGACCGACGGCCGCAGGCTCGATGCGTGCATAACGTTCAACGACGATCTGACGTATACCGTCGATCAGTGGAAAGTCACTACGACCCAAAGTGATCAGGCCGAATCCGACACCCTGTGGACCGGTTCCGATTCTGATTGATATCGATAGGGAGAAGCTCATGCAGCTCAAAGAATTGCTTCAACAGATGATCGATGCCAAGGCGTCCGACGTGTTCATCATCGCCGGGCTCCCCTTGTCCTATCAAAAGAGCGGCATCCATGTGCGCACCGACAGCGCCCCGCTCATGCCCAGCGATGTCGAGGAATACGTACGCGCCATCTACGAGACGGCCCATCGTGACATCGAGGTCTTCCGCAGCAACAACAACCACGATGACGATTTCAGCTTTGCCATCCCCGGTATCGGACGCTTCCGCGCGAACATCTTCCGCCAGCGCGGTTCCTATGGCGCCGTGATCCGCGTGATTCCCTTCGGTCTACCCAGTGCCGAGGAGATGCACATCCCCGAGCAGGTACTGCGCCTCGGCGACCTCAAACGAGGCATGGTGCTGGTCACCGGCCCCGCGGGTAGCGGAAAATCAACCACCCTCGCCTGCATTCTCGATCGTATGAACCATACGCGACAGGGACACATCATCACGATGGAAGACCCCATCGAGTACGTGCATCGCCATGGCACCTGCATCATCACGCAGCGTGAGATCCCCACAGACGTGGCAACATACGCCGAAGCGTTGCGTTCCGCCATGCGCGAGAGCCCCAATGTGATCCTGCTGGGCGAGATGCGCGATCCCGACACCATCAGCACGGCGGTCTCGGCCGCCGAGATGGCCCAGCTGGTGCTCTCGACGCTGCACACCACGAGCGCCGCCGACACCGTCGAGCGCATCCTGGACGCCTTTCCGCCCAACCAACAGCGCCAGGTTCGCATCCAGCTGTCCATGGTGCTGCAAGCGACGGTCGCTCAACGCCTGGTGCCCACCGTTGATGGCGGAACGACGCCGGTGTTCGAGATCATGATCATGAACACCGCGATCCGCAACCTGATTCGCGAGGAAAAATCCCATCAGATCGACTCCGTCATCGCCGCGGGCGGTGCACAGGGCATGCAAACCATGGACCAAGGCCTGTTCAACGCCGTCAGAAAAGGGATTGTGGCCAAAGACGTCGCCCTGCAGCACGCCAACCATCAGGAAGCACTCGCCCGGCGCTTTGAGGCGGAGGGTATGTAGCACGCAGCTTTCCAAACACCGATCATAGACAGCAAGAAGGCCTCGATGCGATGATCGCATCGAGGCCTTCTTCGTATCTGCGGAGCAGCTTCTGTCTCAAGCCCTCGGAGCCCGGCGCTAGGTCACGGGCCTGATGGTGTCGTCAAAGTTGGTGTAAGCCCCGAAGCGCGATAGGACCCG
>DJRP01000031.1:0-10119 GCA_002437815.1 Collinsella sp. UBA6357
TCTTCAACCGCCAGTGCCTGCCCGACGACTATGAGTTCATGAACTACAAGATGGTCAAGGGCGATGTGGCGAAGCTGGTCGCAGACTGCTGCGATCGCTACCCCGAGGCTCAGGTCGCCCCGATCCTCGACGCCATCAAGTACTCCGGTTTCCACTACGCGACCCGCGCCGGCCTGACCATCTCGGTCTGGGACGCCCTGATCCCGCACGAGAAGCAGGAGATCCTCGACAAGGCCCAGGCCAACGTCGACCAGATCAACGAGTACTTCGAGGAAGGCTTCATCAACGAGACGGAGCGCCATATCGAAGTCGTTAATGAGTGGACGGCGTGCACCGACAAGGTCGCAGCGCTCATGCTCGATATGTTCGACGAAGAGAACCCGCTTTACATGATGGCCGACTCCGGCGCCCGTGGTTCCAAGACCCAGCTGCGTCAGCTCGGCGGCATGCGTGGTCTGATGGCCGACATGTCCGGCGAGACGATCGACCTTCCCATTAAGGCTAACTTCCGCGAGGGCCTGCTTCCGCTCGAGTACTTCATCTCGACCTATGGTGCTCGTAAGGGCCTGGTCGATACCGCGTCGCACACCTCCGACTCCGGCTACCTGACCCGTCGTCTGGTCGACGTGGCCCAGGACGTCATCGTTCGCGAGGAGGACTGCGGTACGCACGAGGGCGTCACCTACAACCTCATCATCCCGGGTACCACCGACATCAATGCCGACCTGGTGGGCCGTTGCTTCATCGAGGACGTTGTCGCCGCTGACGGCACCGTGCTCTTCGAGAAGGATGCCTACATCGAGTCCGTCGCCGATATCCAGAAGATGATCGATGCCGGTATGAAGAAGGTCAAGCTGCGCGCGCTGCTCACCTGCCGTTCCAAGTACGGCGTGTGCCAGAAGTGTTATGGCTGGGATCTCTCCACGCGTCGTCCGGTCGCCATCGGTACGGCTGTCGGCATCATCGCCGCTCAGTCCATCGGTGAGCCCGGTACGCAGCTTACGATGCGTACCATTCACTCCGGCGGCGTCGCGGGCGTCGACGACATTACGCAGGGTCTTCCTACCGTTTCGCGTATGTTCGATATCGTCGGCAACGTCAACGAGAAGATTCTGGGCCGCGAGGCCGAGCTTGCTCCGTACTCCGGTCACCTCTCCATCAAGCCGGAGAAGTCCGAGTACGTGCTGACGCTCACCGACTCCGACGATCACACCCGCGTGCTCGATGAGCGCCGCGTTCCCGCTTCGGTGCGCTTCATGCCCGAGATCGAGGACGGCTGCGAGGTCCGCGCCGGCGACCAGATCACCAAGGGCTTTGTCAACTTCCGCAACCTGCGCAAGCTGACCGACATCGAGTCGACGATGCACACCTTTGTCGAGAGCGTCAAGGACGTCTATACCAGCCAGGGCGTCGACCTGAACGACAAGCACATCGAGGTGCTCGCGCGCCAGATGCTGCGTCGCGTTCAGATCACCAACCCAGGCGACTCCAAGTACCTGCTTGGACAGTATGTCGATCGCTACGAGTTTGCCGACGAGGTCGATCGCGTCGCCCGTCTGGGCGGTCAGGCTCCCGTCGCCGAGCCGGTCATCCTGGGTACGCTCAAGGTCGCGTCCAACATCGACTCCTGGCTGTCGAGCGCCTCGTTCATCCGCACCGCCGGTGTCCTTACCGAGGCTGCCATCGAGGGCAAAGTCGACCACCTGCTCGACCTCAAGTCCAACGTCATCGTGGGCAAGAAGATCCCTGCCGGTACGGGCCTCAAACCCTACGCCAACGCGCAGCTGACCTATCGCACTCCCGAGGGCTACGTCGGCATCGACGGACCCACCTCGCCCAACGCCAAGTCCCTGCCGGACTGGGCGCCCGATCAGCTCAAGGATCTTGACGAGCAGCTTCCGCAGCAGCTCGATTGGGCTGGCTTTGATGAGTTCGGCGGCGGCGACGGTTCGTTCACCCGCAACGGCCGCACCATCTCTGCCGACAAGGCGCGCCTGTACCTGTTCGACGACCTTGGTGTGTCGCAGCGCTGGACCAACAAGTTCAGCGAGGTCGGCATCGAGACCGTCGGAGACCTGGTCGGCAAGTCCGAGGAGGACCTGCTGCGCATCGACGGCATCGGCGCCAAGGCCATCGAGGAGCTCCGCGACGGCCTGGAGGCCCACGACCTGCTCTACATCCTCGACAACAACGACGATGTGGCCGACGAAGAGGACCTTTCGCAGTTGCTGCAGATGGTCTTCTCGCCTGACGGTCCCGACGACATTCTTCTGGGCACTTCCGCCCCGACCCATCATGTCGACGAGGGCGAAGAGCTTCTCGGCGCCCCGATGGACGACAAGAAGGACAACGCCAACGGCGTCATCAACGAGGACATGTCCTCGCTCGACGAGCTTCTCAACCAGCTGGTCGACAAAGATGACGACGAAGAGGCCAAGGACAACGACGAGGAGTAAGCTCCCGGTACGTTAACCGTTCTTTCAAATGCCCGCTTCCCAACAGGGAGGCGGGCATTTTCATTGAAACCGAGTCTTGCCTGTGGGCCGGATAACGCTAAACCTTCGACTGTTCGGCCTGAGAATCCGTTATCGGGCAAATTTGTCCTACCGTTGCGCTCTTGGTACGCTTGGGGCATAAGATAAGAGGAACTCTTTTTGCCTTGCTCATGGGAGACCACATGCCCCCTGCGATTCGATACACCAAGCAGCGTTATCCGCTGGCGCGTCCTTTTATCACGTTTGCGGCCTGTGCGCTTGTCTACTATATAGTGCTCACGGTGTTCTTAAATATCCCCGTCTTTAACGGAGAGACGCAACTTCGGCCCGCATCGGGTGTCGGTCCCGTGCTCGGTCTCTTTTTTGGCTGGCCGGGGATCTTGGGCTGTGCCGCGGGAAACCTCATCTCGGATATGGCGAGCGAGTCCGACCCTTTGAAGCTTGCTCTTTATACGGGTATCCAGATTGTCTACAACGCCGTGCCGTACTTTATGTGGTACGTCGCCTTGCGCAAAAGCGACGATCCCTTTCCGAGCCTGAGCTCGGCAAATAAGGCCGTTCTCTATCTGATAAGCGCCGCCGTCGCCGCTTTTGCCGTGACGGTGCTGCTCATGCCCTTTGAGCTCGACTCGATGGAGCATCTCAATATCCATCTGGTGCGTTTTCTTAACAACGTACTCTTCCTCGTCTATTTGGGTATGCCGCTTTTGATGTTTTTAGAGCTTTCGCGCCTTAAGCCTCAAGCGCCTGGATTTGTGGGCGATCCTCCTGCGCGCCGCGATCATATGAACCTGACACAGCGGTTTCTTACCGGCGTGATTGTCTTTGCCGCGCTTGCGATCGGTGCCGAGGTCGTCGTGAGCTTTTATAGGGACTTGCAAGCGACGGATGCAGACTACGCCGTCATTATCGACCGTATATACATCAACGTTGCGCTCCTAACCCTAGCCGTGCTCATTCCCGCAATGGCCGTCGTGGGCGTTCTCGAGAGCCGTTTCACACGTCCCATCGAGCGCCTGACGGCGGCGAGCGGCTCGTTTGCGGCCGAGGCCGTGTTGGCCGCGGGCACCGGTGATAAAGGGTTTGAGACTAAGATCGACGAGCAAGGGATCCGGCCGCGGTACGAGGTGCGCGAGCTCTTTGATGCCACCGACAAGATGCGCGCCGATCTGGTGAGCTACGTGGGTCGTCTTGCCGAAGTCACGGCTGAGCGCGAACGCGTGGCGGCCGAGCTCGATGTTGCGCGGCGTATCCAGCTTGCGGCCGTGCCACACGATTTTGCGGAGCTGGTCGAGCGCTCCGGTGTGGATATTGCAGGGTTGATGCGCCCGGCACGCATGGTGGGCGGCGACTTTTACGATGTCTTTGAGGCGGGGGAGGGACGCATCGCCTTTGTGGTGGGCGATGTGTCGGGCAAGGGCGTGCCCGCGGCCCTCTTTATGATGCGTTCCCAGGGGCTGCTACGCGAGCAGATCCAAACCTGCGAGGATATGGGTGTTGCGTTCACGGCGGTCAACAAGCTTCTGTGTGAGCGCAACGACGAAAACCTATTTGTGACGGCCTTCGCCTGCGTGCTCGACTGCGAGACGGGGCACGTGGTTTTTGCCAACGCCGGACACAACCCTCCGCTCCTGATAGGCGACGGTGGCCCCCGATACTTCCGGCCGCGTCCGGGTCTTGTTTTGGGCGCTATGGATATGGTCCGCTACCGACAGGGTGAGCTGGACCTTGCGCCAGGCGATCGGATGCTCATCTACACCGACGGCGTTACAGAGGCGGCAGACGTGCACGATGAGCTCTATGGCGAGGGGCGCCTCGAGAAGTGCGTTCATGCGCTTATCGCGAAAGGCACAGCATCGATGGAAGCCGTTATCGAGGACCTTGCCGCTGATGTGGACGCGTTTGCCGGTGATGCTCCCCAAGCGGACGATATCACGATCCTGGGCTTTGGCCGTCCGGCCTGTACGAGCCGCATCGAGCTCGCTCCCGAAGAGGAAAAACTTGAACAGCTGTTTGGATGGCTCGGGTCGCTCTGTGCTCGCCCCGGCATGACGCCCAAGATGCTTTCAAGCCTGATGCTCGTGATGGAAGAGCTCTTCGTCAATATATGCCATTACGGCTTTCCCGGTGGCATCGAGCGCCGCCCCGTGGTGGTCGAAGCACAGGCAGACGATGAGGCGCACACGCTCACACTCACCCTTATCGATGAGGGAATTGCCTATGATCCGCTTACCTTTGAAGGCCAAAAGGTCAAGGATGCCGACACCGCCCGCATCGGCGGGCTTGGTATATTGCTCGTAAGGAAAAGCGTTGACGACATTGCCTATCGCCGTGCGGGTGCAAGAAACGTGCTTCGCATCGTCAAGGCATATGTGTAGGAACACCGGCTCTAAGAAGTGGTGACCAGAAAGGAACAAAGATGGATATCAGCGTGAGTAAGGATGGGGCCAATCTGCAGATCGTGCTCAGCGGTCGCTTGGATACCAATACAGCGCCCGAGCTCGATGCGGCCCTCAAAGATAACCTTGAGGGGGTAACGAGGCTCGTGATTGACCTTGCCGAGGTCCAGTACGTATCCTCTGCGGGTCTGCGTGTGCTCCTTGCGGCGCAGAAGGGGATGAACAAGATTTCGGGCGTCCTCAAGGTATTGCACCCCAACGAGTACGTGATGGACGTATTTGAGGCAACGGGTTTTGTCGACATCATGGATATCGAACCTTAAGGAGAACTGATATGGCACGCGATAGGGTCATCGATTCCCTGACAACGGGGGTGCCGGAACATAATGATCCGGCACCCCGGCATGGTGCGGCAGATGTCGTGGACGCATCCTTGGTCCGCGATATGATGATGAAGATGCAGATGGAGGCGGGCGAGCAGCTGGGCGCACAGCTCGCGGCCGACGTGGAGCATACCCGTGAGGTTCAAGAAGAGCTGCTCTTTGAGATGCTCGATTCCAACAAGGATACCCCCTATGGCCGCGAGCACGGTTTTGCGGATATCAAGAGTGTCGAGGACTTTAAGAAGCTCCCGTACACCACCTACGATGACTACGCAGGCTATATCTACGAAGTCATGGAGCACGGCACGCGTGGCGTGGTGACAACCGAGGAAATCGTGCACTTCAACGAGACCTCGGGCACCATGGGTAACCCCAAGGGCATCCCGTATACCAAACGCATGGCCGAGATTCTCATGGGCTACTCCGGCGCCTTTACGATCAGCATGGCTGCCAGGGAGCTTGGAGGCGTCGGCGCTCTCACGCGGGGCCGCGCCTTTTGTACTATGGAGGGCCATGTCAATACCCTCAAAAGCGGCATCACGTTCGGCTCGCTTTCATGCAAGGCCACGAGCGACAACCGCCAGTACCTTTCCGCCACGACCACGAGTCCCGATGCCGCTGTGTTTGCCAAGGCGGGGACCGACACGCGCTATCTGCACACGCGTTATGCCGTGGCCGAGAAGTCGATCACTGAGATCAGCTGCGTGTTTATCACCAACCTCCTCGACCTCATGCGCTATGTCGAGGATAGGTGGCAGATGCTCGTGCACGATATCGAGACGGGAACCATCGATTCCTCGATTCAGCTGCCCGATGACGTGCGTGCCCAGCTTGAGCGTGAGCTCGAGCCCATGCCGCAGCGTGCGGCGGAGCTGCGCCAGATCTTTGAAGGCGGTTTCGAGGCGCCGGTGGCGAGCCTCATGTGGCCCCGGCTTGTACTCATCCGCTCGGTGGCGGGCGGCGGCTTTACGCCCTACACGGAGCGCCTGCGGCGCTTCTTGGGCGATAAGGTGCATCTGCTCTATACCGGCTACTCGGCCTCGGAAGGCGCGTTCTCGGTGCCCTTTGAGCTCGATAACCCCTCGAGCGTCTTTTTGCCCCGCTCGGTCTATTTTGAGTTCGTGCCGCTGGAGAACCCCGATTACGACCATACCCTGGGACTTGAGGACCTGGAGGAAGGTAAGGACTACGAGGTCATCATCACGAGCCGCAGCGGTTTCTACCGCTACAAGATGCGCGATGCCATCCATGTGACGGGACATCGTGGAACGTGTCCCACGATGGAGTTCCTCTATCGCCTGGATCAGACCGTCAACATGAAGGGTGAGAAGACTACCGAGGCGGTGCTGCGCGGCGTGGCCGATCGTGTGTCGGCGCGCATGGGTCTTGACCTGGTGGACTTTAGCGTATATCCGGATGTTGACGTGCATCCGCCCCGCTATGAGTTCCTGTACGAGTTCTATCACGCCGACCATGACGCAATCGATATTGACGAGCTTTCGCGCGTGACCGATGAGGAGCTCCGCGCGGGCAACTACGACGTGGACTATATGACTGAGGACGGCGACTTTGCCCCGGCGAGCGCTCTCGTTCTCAACGACGAGACCAACCAGCTGTGGGTTGACATGCTGGTGATGCGCGGCAAGGCGCCCAATCAGATCAAGCCCGTCCATATTATCGATACCGAGCAGAAGCGCCGCTTCTTCTACGCGCTCGTCGATCACGATGTTCGCGCATAGGGGAGAGGAGCTGCCGCGTGTGGTCGAGGGCGCCAACGACGCTCTCATCAAGCGCGTGTTTCGCTCCTACGTGGCTATCACCATCCTTATCACGCTCTCAGCGACGCTCGGCATGATGATCGATACGGCGCTGGCGGGCAACTTTATCGGGCCTGACGCGGTCGCCGCCATCGGTATGGCATCTTCGCTGCTCATCTTGATTTCGGGTTTGGCGGGCGTATTTTCGGCAGGCAGCATGACGCTCGTTGCCCGTGCATGCGGCATGCGCGACGAAGATGCGGCGCACGTGTACTTTAGCGTGACGGTCATCGCCTCGCTTGTGATAGGCATCGTGCTCTCGGTGGTGGGCGTGGTGGGCGCCGACGCCATCGCGGACGTCTTCGGTGCGCGCGCGGGCGTGCTGCATACGGACACCGCAGCCTTTATTCGCGGGCTTTCGTTGGGCAGCTTTGCCATCGTGGGCACCTCGGTGATGATGGGGCTTACCCGCATTGACGGGGCGGCAACGCTTGGGCTTGTGGCCATCTTGGCGATGAGCGTGCTCGATGTGGCGGGCAACCTCGTTGCCATCCTGGTGCTCGATGTGGGGACCTTCGGCATGGGATGCGCCACGGCGTTTGCCTACGTGGCGGCGCTTGCTATCTGCTGCTCGCATATGCTGAGCCCCAAGTGCACGCTCAAGCTCGTGAACCCGTGCGGGCATAAGCGCGCACTCGTCGAGGTCATCAACACCGGAATGCCCGATTCGGTTATGCGCTTCTCGGCCACGGCGCGCACGTTTCTCTTCAACCGCGTGCTCATGCTCGTGGCCGGGGCCTCGGCCGTCACAGCCCTCTCGATGCTCTCGAGCGTGAGCACCTTCCTCTCTGCCATCACCGTGGGCGTGGGGGAGACGGCGGTGCTGCTGTTCTCCATTTTCTATGGCGAGCGCGACCAGGCGTCGCTGACCGCCACGGCGCGCGTGGCGCTCCGTCTGGGACTCGTGCTATGCATCGTTGTGTGCGGCATCGTGTTCGTGGCGGCCGAGCGGGTTGTGGCCATCTTTGGTCTGGCGGGGACGGATGCCTTTGGATACGGCGTTGTCGCCGTGCGCTTCTTCTGCCTATCGGTGCCGATCGACCTGGTGCTCCAGGTGCTTGGCAATTTCTATCGCAGCTGCGGCAACGTTGCGGCCTCCAACGTGATCGCTTTTGGACAATCGGTGGGAGGCCAGGCGGCGATTGCCGCTGTCACGGTGGGCGTCTTGCGGGTCGACGGCATCTGGCTTGCGTTCCCTGCGGGCGAGCTCCTTGTTTTGGCACTCGTGCTCGTCTGGACTGCACGCAAGCGCGTCCGCGCAGGTGAGCGCGGCGGTAACCTGACGGAGCGCATGCTGGTGTTTCCGCCCGATCTTAAGGATGCTACCGAGGTTTCCGCTTCGTTCTTGGGGCGTGGAGATGCCTCGATGGCATCTGAGCTGTCGGATCGCGTGGGCACCTGGTGCCGCGAGGTGGGCATCGATGCCAAGAGAAGCTATCTGGTGGCCCTGGCCTGCGAGGAGATGGCCCAAAACGTGGCCGAGCACGGCGTGGACAAGGGGGAGGCCGAGGTGGATATCAAGGTAGTCTTGCGCGCTGACGGCACCCTGGTGCTTCGCATTCGCGATAACGGGCGAGCCTTCAACCCGCTCGACTACGACCTTAAGGCAGACGATGGCCTTGGCTGCATCGGCATCAGGCTCCTGCGGTCTCTGATCGCCGATCTTGAATACCAAAACGTGCTCGGACTCAACAATACGGTGGCTACGCTGAAACCCTAGCGCGCGCTTGACCACGGTGGGGGCCAGGACTGTAGAGCGACAAACTGAAACCGCAGGCCGCCCGGCTCGGGAATCCGCCCCTGTGCACAGGGGCGGATTCCTTTTATGGAGGGTTTGCGGAAATGTGGCGATTTTAGGATACGCCCGGCGGCGTGGTGTGTTGACGGCGCAGCGTACGGCTCGTATTCTATCGAACTGCGTGTTTCGTAGGGGGATGCTGACCCCTCGATTCAAGCCGTTGCACTTTGTATGAAGCTGGAATCATTCGAGAAGGAGTACGCTTTGCCTACTATCAACCAGCTGGTTCGCCAGGGCCGTCGTTCCGTGCCCAAGAAGTCCAAGAACGCTGCTCTTCAGCACAACTCCCAGAAGCGCGGCGTGTGCACCCGCGTCTTCACCACGAGCCCCAAGAAGCCGAACTCGGCTCTTCGTAAGGTTGCCCGTGTCCGCCTTGTCAACGGCATCGAAGTCACCGCTTATATCCCGGGTGAGGGCCACAACCTGCAGGAGCACTCCATCGTGCTCGTCCGCGGCGGTCGTGTCCGTGACCTCCCTGGTGTCCGTTATCACGTCATCCGTGGCGCCTACGACGCTGCTCCGGTCCAGAACCGCATGCAGGCCCGTTCCAAGTACGGTGCTAAGCGCCCCAAGGCTAAATAAGCCAGATAACGTTTCGATACTTTCACCGCGTGCCGCGTCTTAACGCTTCGCACCGGTTGACACTTAAGGAGATTTCACATGCCGCGTCGTGCAGCAGCTAATCGTCGTGAGGTTCAGCCTGACGCCGTTTACAACAACCGCCTGGTGACCCAGCTCATCAACAAGGTCCTCCTGGATGGCAAGAAGGCCACCGCTGAGCGCATCGTCTACACCGCTTTCGACATTGTTGCCGAGAAGTCCGAGGGTGGCGACGCCCTTGCCACTTTCAAGAAGGCCATGGACAACGTCAAGCCCACGCTCGAGGTCAAGCCCAAGCGTGTCGGTGGCGCCACCTATCAGGTCCCGATGGAGGTCAACTCCCGTCGTTCCACCGCTCTGGGCATCCGCTGGATCGTCAACTTCTCGCGTGCTCGCAAGGAGAAGACCATGGCCGAGCGTCTCGCTAACGAGATCCTCGACGCTTCCAACGGCCTGGGCGCTTCCGTCAAGAAGCGTGAGGACGTCTTCAAGATGGCCGAGGCCAACCGCGCGTTCTCTCACTATCGTTGGTAAGTTAAGGTAAGGAACTAACATGGCTAAGCCCAAGTACAAGCTTTCCGAGACCCGTAACATCGGCATCATGGCCCACATCGATGCCGGTAAGAC
>DJRP01000031.1:10203-12134 GCA_002437815.1 Collinsella sp. UBA6357
ACCATGGACTGGATGGTTCAGGAGCAGGAGCGCGGCGTAACCATTACGTCCGCCGCCACCACTTGCTTCTGGAAGAAGGACGGTAAGGACTACCGCATCCAGATCATCGACACCCCGGGCCACGTCGACTTCACCGCTGAGGTCGAGCGTTCGCTTCGCGTCCTCGACGGCGCTGTGGCTGTCTTCGACGCCGTTGCCGGCGTTCAGCCGCAGTCCGAGACCGTGTGGCGTCAGGCTCACACCTTCAACGTCCCCCGCATCGCCTTCATCAACAAGTATGACCGCGTGGGTGCCGACTTCTTCAACGCTATCGAGACCATGAAGGATCGTCTCGACGCCAACGCCGTGGCCGCTCAGGTCCCGATGGGTGCCGAGGATAACTTCTGGGGCGTCATCGACCTCGTTACCATGACCGCATGGGACTTCAAGGCCGACGACAAGGGCATGACCTATCCCGAGCCGATGGACGAGATCCCGGCTGAGTTCGCCGACATCGCTGCCACCAAGCGTGAGGAGCTCCTCGACGCCGCTGCCAGCTTCGACGACGATCTCATGGAGAAGATCCTCATGGAGGAGGACTTCACCGTCGAAGAGCTCAAGGCCGCTCTGCGCAAGGGCGTTCTCTCCAACGAGCTCAACCTCGTCTTCGTGGGTTCTGCCTACAAGAACAAGGGCGTCCAGGAGCTGCTCGACGCTGTCGTCGACTACCTGCCCAGCCCGCTCGATGTTCCCGCCGTCGTGGGTACCGACCCCGACAGCGGCGAGGAGATCGAGCGTCATGCCGATTTCAACGAGCCGTTCAGCGGTCTTGCGTTCAAGATCATGACCGACCCGTTCGTCGGTAAGCTCACCTATGTCCGCGTTTACTCCGGTCAGGCCGAGGCTGGCTCCTACGTGGTCAACGCCTCCAACGGCCAGCGCGAGCGTCTGGGCCGCATCCTCGAGATGAACGCCAACGAGCGTATCGACCGTGACGGCGCTGCCGCCGGCGACATCGTCGCTTGCGTGGGCTTCAAGAACACCACCACCGGTGACACCCTGTGCGAGGAGGGCAAAGAGATCGTTCTCGAGAAGATCGAGTTCGCTAAGCCCGTTATCGACGTCGCCATCGAGCCCAAGACCAAGGCCGAGCAGGACAAGATGTCCCTGGCTCTGACCAAGCTCGCCGAGGAGGACCCGACCTTCCAGGTGTCCACCAACCACGAGACCGGCCAGACCATCATCGCCGGCATGGGCGAGCTGCACCTCGAGATCATCGTCGACCGTCTGCTCCGCGAGTTCAAGGTTGACGCTAACGTCGGTAAGCCCCAGGTCGCCTACCGTGAGACCGCTGGTCACGACGTCGAGAAGGCTGAGGGAAAGTTCGTCCGTCAGTCCGGTGGTCGCGGTCAGTACGGTCACGCCGTCATCAAGCTCGAGAAGATGGAGGAGGGCTTCGGTTACGAGTTCGTCAACGCTATCGTCGGCGGCGTCGTGCCCAAGGAGTACATCCCGTCCATCGATAAGGGCATCCAGGAGGCCCTGAACACCGGTGTCATCGCTGGCTTCCCGGTCCTCGACGTCAAGGTCACCCTGTTCGACGGTTCTTACCATGAGGTCGACTCCTCCGAGGCCGCCTTCAAGATCGCCGGTTCCATGGCTATCAAGGACGCTCTCAAGAAGTCCGACCCGCAGCTGCTCGAGCCGATCATGGCTGTTGAGGTCGAGACTCCCGAGCAGTACATGGGCGACGTTATGGGTAACCTCTCCGGTCGCCGCGGCAAGATCGAGGGCATGGAGGATCGTAAGAACACCAAGCTCATCCGCGCCAAGGTGCCGCTGGGCGAGATGTTCGGTTACGCTACCGACCTTCGCTCCCAGACCCAGGGCCGTGCATCCTACACGATGCAGTTCGACTCTTACGAGCCCGCGCCCAAGTCCATCGTGGACGA
>DJRP01000012.1:0-1157 GCA_002437815.1 Collinsella sp. UBA6357
GACGGAGAAGTACTTCTTGCCGGCCTCGAGACGCTCCTTCTTGTAGGTGCCCGCAACGGGGTGCTGGAAGCGCGTCGGGTTGGTGGAGTTGCCGGTGATCGAGATATCGACGTTCTCGTTCCACATGACGGCAACGCCCTCGCGGACGTCGTCGCAGCCGTAGCAGTTGACGGCGGCACGAGGACCATCGGAGTAAGCGATCTTCTCAACGACCTTGAGCTCGCCCGTGAAGTAGTCGAACTGGGTCTTCACGTAGGTGAAGCCGTTGATGCGGGCGATGATCTGGGCGGCGTCCTTGCCCAGACCGTTCAGGATGACGCGCAGCGGGTTCTTGCGAGCCTTGTTGGCGTTCAGGGCCAGGCCGATAGCACCCTCGGCAGCGGCGAAAGACTCATGGCCGGCCAGGAAGGCGAAGCACTCGGTCTCGTCGGAGAGGAGCATGGCGCCCAGGTTGCCGTGGCCCAGACCGACCTTGCGGTCCTCGGCAACGGAGCCCGGAACGGTGAAGGCCTGGATGCCCTCGCCGATGATGGCCGCAGCCTCGGAAGCGGACTTGGCGCCGCGCTTCACGGCCAGTGCACAACCCAGGGTGTAGGCCCACTCGGCGTTCTGGAAGGCGATGGACTGGGTGTTGTGGACGATCTCACGCGGGTTGAAGCCCTTGTCGGTGCAGATCTTCAGAGCTTCCTCGAGGGAGGCGATACCGTTGTCGGCGAGGCACTTGTTGATCTTGTCCTCGCGGCGCTCGTAACCTTCGAACGTAACAGTCATTCTAGTTTCCCTCCCTTTCTACTCGTGAACCGGGAACACGCTGGCGACGGAGTGAGTCTCCTCGTCGGTACGCGGATCGATGTACTTGGCGGCGTTGTCCCACTGGCCATAGTGACCCATGGCGCCGGCGATGGCCTCCTCAGGGGTCTTACCGGCCTTGACGGCGTCGGTGAACTTGCCGAGGTTCAGGAACTCGAACGCGATGATCTCGTTCTTGTCGTTGAGGGCCATGCGGGTGACGTAGCCCTGGGCAAGCTCGAGGTAGCGAGCACCCTTGGCCTTGGTGCCGAACATGGTGCCGACCTGGGAACGAAGGCCCTTGCCGAGGTCGTCGAGGGAAGCGCCGACGGGCAGGCCGCCCTCGGAGAAAGCGGTCTGGCTGCGGC
>DJRP01000012.1:1200-5400 GCA_002437815.1 Collinsella sp. UBA6357
CGCGCATGGCGACGTTGATGGCATCGCAGACGAGGTCGGTGTTCAGAGCCTCGAGGATGGTCTTACCGGGAAGGATCTCGGAAGCCATGGCGGCGGAGTGGGTCATACCCGAGCAGCCGATGGTCTCGACGAGGGCCTCCTCGATGATACCGTCCTTGACGTTCAGCGTGAGCTTGCAGGCGCCCTGCTGAGGTGCGCACCAACCCACACCGTGCGTAAGACCGGAGATGTCGGAAATCTCCTTGGCCTGAACCCACTTGCCCTCCTCGGGGATGGGCGCGGGGCCGTGGTATGCACCCTTGGCAACGGGGCACATGTTCTCCACTTCCTGTGAGTACTGCATGCCTCTCCTCTCTATCGTGTTGGCGTCCCGTCATGGGTCTCGGCTGGCGATAGCCTTGGGCGACCCAAGATGGGGACATGACATGCAGCCCCTATAATACCGCGAATTGCACGAGATATTCGGCGAACGGTCGCGTATTTTTCGCTTGAAGCGCTCCAATAGTTGAAGCAAATTAAAGCCGCAAACCAACTGAGTGGTTTGCGGCCTTACAAAGAGCTAATTGAGCATGCCGTCGAGGGTGCGCCAGGCGAGTTCGGCGCATTTGACGCGTGCGGGCATGTGCGAGATATCCTGGAGCTGCGCCGCCTCGTCGAGGTCCTCTATGTCCTCATCCGAGAGCTTCTCGCCACGGATCATCGAGAGAAAGAGACCAGCGAGACGCTTGGCCTCCTCGACCGTCTCGCCCGTGATGAGTTCGGCCATGATATCGGCGCTCGCTTGGCTGATGGCGCACCCGTGTCCTGTGAACGAAGCCTCCTCGATCTTGCCGTCTTCAACACGTAGCTGCAGGGTGAGCTCGTCTCCGCAGCTGGGGTTGATGCCGTCGTGCGTATCGGTGGGAGCGTCCATCTCATATTTGTAGTCGGGATGCGAGTTGTGCTCCATAAAAGTGGTCGAGGTGTAGAGGTTGCCCATTGAGCGTGCTCCTATGATGTTCAAAACTAACGTAACAAGACTATACGGCGATTGATTTCGCTTTACCCGTTAAAGGTGTTCCAGACGTGTAGAAGCCCGAAGATGAACTTATCGATATCGGCTTTGTC
Organism: Collinsella sp. UBA6357; assembly: GCA_002437815.1. Classification (GTDB taxonomy): domain Bacteria; phylum Actinomycetota; class Coriobacteriia; order Coriobacteriales; family Coriobacteriaceae; genus Collinsella. Next base: position 2,308 of record DJRP01000012.1, read on the forward strand.
ATTATAGAATGCCACGCTGGCACGGCAGCAGGCGAGATTCTCGACACCGAGCCACGTGAGCAGCGGCTGTGCGCAATGGTGGCCGGCGCGGATGCACACACCGTCCATGTCCATGATGCTTGCCACATCGTGCGGATGAATGCCGCGAACGTTGAAGCTCACCACGCCGTGGTGGTTGTCCCAATAGATCGAGCCGATGATCTGAACAAAGTCAAGCTGGACCAGCTGCTCCATCATATAGTGGACGAGCGCCTGCTCACGCGCCTGGATGTTCTGATATCCCACCTTGTTCGCCAGGTAATCGAGTGCCACGCCCGTGGCATAGATACCGGCTGCGTCCTGCGTGCCCGCCTCGAACTTTTCGGGAACCGGTGCCCAGACGGCGTCCTGCTCGGTTACCGAATCGATCATCTCGCCTCCGGTGAGCATAGGGGGCATGGCCTCGAGGAGTTCCTTTTTGCCCCAGAGCACGCCGATGCCCATGGGGCCCATGGCCTTATGGGCGCTGAACGCAAAGAAGTCGGCACCCAGGTCATTTACGTCGACCGGCATGTGCGGTAGCGACTGCGCGCCATCGACCACCAGATAGCCCCCGAACTTGTGAACGAGCTTTCCCAGGTTTTTGACCGGGTTTTCGATGCCGAGCACATTGGAGACCTGACCCACAGCGAGGATCTTGGTCTTGGGACCCACCTTGGAGAGGACCTCTTCGCTGGTGAGCTGTCCGGTTTTGGTGGGGTAGAGGTAGACGAGCTTGGCACCGGTCTGGCGGCATACCTGCTGCCAGGGAATGAGGTTGGAGTGGTGCTCCATGATGGTGATAACCACCTCGTCACCCGGCTGGAGCACCGTGGGTGCAAAGCTTTTGGCGACCAGATTGAGCGATTCGCTGGTGTTGCGCGTGAAGACGATCTCATTGGCCTCGTTGGCGCCGATAAGCTCGGCGATTTGCTGGCGAACCTGGGCGATGGCCTCGGTCGCCTCGACGGACAGTGAGTAGAGCCCGCGCAGCGGGTTGGCGTTCATCTTGGTATAGAAGTCGCGCTCGGCTTCGAGCACGCAAGCGGGGCGCTGCGCCGTGGCGGCGCTATCGAGAAAAGCGATCTCGGGATGCTGCTGGAACAGCGGGAACAAGGGCTTGTACGGATTGGTCTCGATATCCACTCGGGGCCAGCCGCGTGACGCGTCGTCGCTCGCGTCAACGACCATGGGCTCGGGGGCGGTGCAGGTTTCGCATTTGACGTTCTCGGTATCGATCATGCGAGCTCCTCCTCGAAGTTCTCGATCAGGTTGTTTCCCAGACGGACGATGCCGGCGCGCGTGCGCTCGTCGGGAGCGGAAAGGGCGGCGTCCTCGAGCTTGGCGCGGACGAACAAGTCTTCGGCGGATTGCTGGTCAAGACCGCGGCAGGCCAGGTAGAACAGCTGCTCGTCGCGAACGTGCCCGATCGTGGCGCCGTGGTTGCCGGCAACGTCGTCTTCGTCGCAGAGGATGACGGGCACCGTTTTGTTGTCGACACCCTTGTTGGCGAGCAGCACGGTCTCGCGCTCGGTGCCTGTCGAGCCCTTGCAGCCGTGAACCAGATCGATGGTTCCGCGATAGACCTTTTTGGAGGTACCGGTCAACACGCCGTTGGCATCGATCTCGCACTCGGTCTTGCGGCCTCGATGGCGCAGCTCGTAGTTAAAGTCACGCACCTGCTCGCGTGCGCCCAGGTAATCGGTATCGATCGTGACCTTGGCGGTGTCGCCCAACAGGTCGCCGGCAAGACCGCTCAGGCTGGCTCCGGCACCGAGCACCGTGTGCTGCACGTTGATGCGGGCGCCTTCGTCCAGAAAGAGGCCCGTGTCATCGAGGGCGATCCAGCTGTCATCGAGCGTCTGCACGCAGGTCACGTTGACGGTGGCGTGCTCGGCGGCGAAGACGCGCAGGATCGATCCGACGAGTCCGGATCCATCGACGGGCGAATCGAGCGCGACCACCAGATCAAGTCTCGCCTGCTCCTTGGCGACAACGTCGATGGCGGCGATAGCTGCCTTTCCCTCTTGTCCGTTGACGCGCACGGTGACCGTGGCCTTCTGGTACGTGGGCACCTCGATGTTGACCTTGCGCGCGGCATGATCGGTCAGATAGGACTGGGCGGCCTGTCCCATGCCGGTCTCGAAGGCCTCGGCGGGGGAGAGCTCCTCTTCAAGCTTAATGGCACCTGCCTGGTAGACGGAGGTGGCGGGGACATCGAGCTCGGTCTCGGGTGTGATGCGGGCGCGGTCGGCGGTATCCCCCGGCGCAGAAGCGCGGCGCCCGGGGTAGCGCTCACCTGCGGCGGCGATGGCGGTATCGAAGATATCGTGGGCGGCGTTTGCGACACCTGAGGTATCCTCGACTTCGACGACGTCGGCGTCAGCCACGGCGATGTCGTCCGACAGCTCGAGCTTGGTTTCGTTCATGCGCAGCCAACCCCAGGTAGCGGCCGGCATCGCGTTGATGTTCTTGAGCTCCATTATCCGATCGCCCCTTCCATCTCGAGCTTGATCAGGTTGTTCATCTCGACGGCGTACTCCAGCGGCAGCTCCTTTGAGACCGGGTTCGCAAAGCCGTTGACGATCATGGTCCGCGCCTCTTCTTCCGAGATGCCGCGGCTCATGAGATAGAAGACCTTGTCGTCGCCGATGCGTCCGATCGTGGCCTCGTGGCCCACGTCGACATTCTTGGCACGAATGTCCATTGCGGGAATGGTGTCCGACCGGCTCTGGTCGTCGAGCATGAGCGACTGACAGCTGACCGTTGCTTTAGACCCTTCGGCTTTGGGCGTTGCCACGATGGAGCTGCGGAACGTCTGGATGCCGCCGGACTTGCTGATGCCCTTGGTCTCGACGGTCGCCGTAGTCTCGGGCGCGTTGAGCACAACCTTGCAACCGGTGTCGAGGTTCTGGCCCGCACCGGCAAAGGTGATGCCCGTGAAGCTCGAGCGGGCGCGGCGGCCGTTGAGCACGCTCATGGGGTAGAGATAACCCACATGGCTACCGAAGGAACCGCTGATCCACTCGATCTCACCCTCCTCATCCACGCGTGCACGCTTGGTGTTGAGGTTGT